>NZ_JAKVCW010000006.1 GCF_022448905.1 Shimia sp.
AAACACTCTCTTATCAAATCGCCCTATTTGGCCCCATAAGCGCTGACGTCAGACATTCGCGCTCCCCAAATAATCTGTGTTTAGAGCGGACGCAAAAGTCTGCATACTTGGCGGCATTCTGGGGCGTTGTTTGTGCCGCGAACGTCCGCTTCCCGCCCGAAGAGCCAGAACCTCTTGTCCGCTTTGGGACAAAAACGATCATCACGCAAATCGAGTCCAATAGCAGCTTCGTCCGCGCAGCAGACTTTGGTGCGAACAGCCGCAAAGACCTCCTTGCCGCCTTTTTCGGCGTTCAGTTTTTCTCAAGCTCTCACATTGACTCAGGTTTGCCTGACGGCGCTGTGCGCACTGAAAAACGCTGCCCGAAAAGACAGACATAAGGGTGGTATATCTTTTTCGTCAGACCGGACTTCTTGTGTCGGGCCACATTGGTGGCGACTGTGCATGTCGCCTATTTTGGGGATTCGAAATGAAAAAAGCCCCGGTGTGTCCACCGGGGCTTTCGTTTGTGAGAGAGAGCAGACCTTAGTCTTCTTTCTTCTCTTTCTTCTCAGGCACAACTTCTTCGCCGGTTTCCTGATCCACCACTTTCATGGACAGGCGTACCTTGCCGCGGTCGTCAAAGCCCAGCAGTTTGACTTTCACTTCCTGACCTTCTTTCAGAACGTCGGATGGGTGGTTCAGGCGGCGGTTCTCGATTTGAGACACGTGCACCAGACCATCGCGCTTGCCGAAGAAGTTCACGAAGGCGCCGAAGTCGACGATCTTCACAACTTTACCGGTGTAGATGGCGCCTTCTTCTGGCTCTGCCACGATCGCGTGGATCATGTCATAAGCCTTCTGGATGGAGTCACCGTTTGGCGAGGCAATCTTGATCACGCCTTCGTCGTTGATGTCGACTTTGGCGCCAGACACTTCAACGATTTCACGGATGACCTTACCACCGGAGCCGATCACTTCACGAATCTTGTCGGTTGGGATGTTCATGGTCTCGATGCGTGGGGCGTGTACGGAGAATTCCGCAGCACCGGTGATCGATTTGTTCATCTCACCCAGGATGTGCATGCGGCCGTCTTTGGCCTGTGCCAGCGCTTTTTCCATGATTTCCGGCGTGATGCCTGCAACCTTGATGTCCATCTGCAGCGAGGTGATGCCGTTTTCGGTACCTGCCACTTTGAAGTCCATGTCGCCGAGGTGGTCTTCGTCACCCAGGATGTCAGACAGGATCGCGTAGGAGCCGTCGTCTTCCAGGATTAGGCCCATGGCCACACCTGCAACGGCGGATTTCAGAGGCACACCTGCGTCCATCATGGACAGGGAGCCACCACAGACGGACGCCATGGAGGACGAGCCATTGGACTCGGTGATCTCAGACACCACACGCACGGTGTAAGGGAAGTCGGTTGCCGCTGGCAGAACCGCCTGCAGCGCGCGCCATGCCAACTTGCCGTGACCAATTTCGCGGCGGCCGGGAGGGCCCACGCGACCAGCTTCACCCACAGAGTATGGAGGGAAGTTGTAGTGCAGCAGGAAGTTGGATTTGAAGTTGCCGTGCAGCGCGTCGATGAACTGTTCGTCGTCGCCGGTGCCCAGAGTGGTCACAACCAGACCCTGTGTTTCACCGCGGGTGAAGAGGGCTGAGCCGTGGGTCCGTGGCAGCAGGCCTGTCTGGCATACGATGTCACGGATTTCGTCGGTTTTACGACCGTCGATACGGGTGCCGGTTTTCACAACGTCGCCGCGCAGGATGCCCGCTTCGAGTTTTTTCAGAGCGGAGCCGAGGTTTGCGTCTTCCAGCTGTTCTTCTGTCAGCGCTTCTTTGATGGCTTCGCGTGCCGCGGCAACAGCAGAGGTGCGCTCTTGCTTGTCGGTGATGGCAAAGGCGGCGCGCATCTGCTCCTCGCCAGCTGCTTTCACAGCGTCGTAGAGCTCTGCGTAGTCCGGTGCCTGGAAGTCAAAGGGCTCTTTTGCCGCTTCTTCGGCCAGGTCGATGATCAGGTCGATCACTGGCTGGATGGAATCGTGGGCAAATTTCACCGCACCCAGCATCTCTGCTTCGGACAGTTCGTAGGCTTCAGATTCAACCATCATCACGGCGTCTTTGGTGCCGGCCACAACCAGGTCCAGACGCTGCTCAGGATTCTGACGCAGATCCTGCATGTCATCAACGGTTGGGTTCAGGACATATTCGCCGTCCTCAAAGCCTACACGTGCGCCCGCGATAGGGCCCATGAATGGCGCGCCGGAGATGGTCAGGGCGGCGGAGGCTGCGATCATCGCCACGATGTCCGGGTCATTGACCAGATCGTGGGACAGCACGGTGCACATCACCAGAACTTCGTTTTTGAAGCCGTCGACAAACAGCGGGCGGATCGGACGGTCGATCAGGCGCGCGGTCAGGGTTTCTTTTTCGGTTGGGCGCGCTTCGCGCTTGAAGAAGCCACCCGGTACTTTACCGGCGGCGTAGTATTTCTCTTGGTAGTGCACAGTCAGAGGGAAAAAATCCTGACCGGGCTTTGGTGCCTTCGCAAAGGTCACTGCGGCCATCACGGAGGTTTCGCCCAGAGTGGCGATCACACAGCCGTCGGCCTGACGGGCAATCTTACCCGTTTCCAGAGTGAGCGTTTCCTCGCCCCACTGCATGGACTTTTTGGTTTCTTCGAACATCATCGTATCCTAGCTGGGAGCTCTCCCAGGCGTATCCCGGGTCTCCCGTTTGAAAATAGCGGCCCCATTGCCGCCGACCTCTTCTATCTTTCTTTGATGCGCCGAGGTCAGGACGCAACGTCTCAGATGGTCGGCCCATATCGGAAAACAAGGCGTTTGGAAACCAAATTCTCCGTCAATCAGCGGTGGGCTGCCGTGCCAGCAAGACCTGTGAACGCAGTGTCGTTGCGTGGGCAACACATTGTTTACGGCCAAAACATGGCATTTTAGGCAAATTTGGGCGATACTATGGCTGACAGAATCGCGGCTAGGGGGCTTGCTGCGGTGGAAACGTAACGCGCGAGTTATGCGCCCAGTGTGAGAATAAGTGCCATGAGAGCCCCGTTTACCCTCTTGTTGACCCTTTGTATGGTGGCGACGTTTTTTGTTGCTGGCTGTGCAGAAACCACCAGCGGTGCCAACCCTGTAGGAGCGGCACAGGCTGAGCCTGAGGAGGTGGTGACCAAGAATGCCGTTGCAGAAGCCGAGCCGCAGGGCACACGTATTCTGGCGATGGGCGACAGTTTGATGGCCTGGCACACGTTTACAGGTCAGTCGATCCCGCACACCATCGAGGCGGTGCTGGGCGAGCCGGTGTATAACACCGCGATCAGTGGTGCGAAGATCACCTTTAAACTGCCGATTTCCGGGGCGATGGGCATGCGGATCGAGAACCAGTATCGCAAAGGCGACTGGGACTGGGTGGTGTTGAACGGCGGGGGGAACGACCTGTGGTTGGGCTGTGGCTGCGGCAAATGCGCAGGCAAGATGAACAAGATGATCTCTAAGGACGGCAAGCGCGGAGTCATTCCGATGATGGTGCAGAAGTACCGTCACGCAGGAGCGCAGGTGGCATGGGTGGGATACTTGCGCAGCCCGGGGGCGTGGTCGCCTGTGGAAGGCTGCCGCGACACCGGCAATGACTTGGAGCAGCGCATCAGCAAACTGGCGGCGATTGATCCGGGCGTGCACTATGTGTCGCTGGCCGATCTGGTGCCCAATGGCGACCGGAGCTTTCATACCTTTGATATGATTCACCCGTCGATCAAAGGCAGCCGCGAAATCGGCAAGCGGGTGGCTGCGGTGATCGCAGCGCATGACGCCGCGCGCTAAGATTTTAAACAAGTCAATATGTTAGTCCCATCGCGTTGCGGTGGGGGCGTGGCGTTTTTGCTGTGGCAAAAAGGGCGGTTGCATATTCCGACAGAATTTGTCAGATAAAGGCCGCCCAGCCAAGGATCCTCCAGATCAGCCCGGGTTTTCAATGCATGAAACTAGGCACCGGCTGTGACCCCCAAAGCGAGCTGGTGCCCTTTTTTGCGGCTGTCGAGAGAAGGACACCCTGACATGGAGAAAATCTTTGCGGACTTACTGGTAATCGACGGAATGGCTCAAAAAGCAGGTTGCGGGTTGAAGCCGGAGTTGCGGCAAGCCATGGAGACCAGTTTGCGTTTTCCGGTGAAAGCGGCCTCGCCAGTGTCGGGCGTTGAAGATTTGCTGGGGGAGCTTCCAGAAAATGTCGTGCGCCTTGACGACGCGGATGGCGCTCGCAGTCGGAGGAAAGAAGCATGAGTAGTGTGGCAAAATACCGGTGTGTGGAAGTCCTGGAAACCGTCGGCTGCGACGATTTCGAAATTGGGCTGTTGCCAGTGCTGCGCCATTTGTGCGTCAGTGCCGAAAGCGCCGATCCCAAAAACTGGGGGCGTGCCTTTGACATTGCGGTGGAGAGGTTTGGTGAGTCCATTGGCCTGCCCGCAGCACACGGGCTCAACAAAGCTGTCCTTGCATTGTTTGCCTGTCGTGACGGTGGTCCCGATGTGAATGATCCGCTGTGCCCAAAGGCAAAGCGAGACATCACCGATGACGAAGTGCAATTCTTGTCGATGATCCACCACATGCGGCGCGATAACTCTGCCGCTGCGCGCTCGGCCGTGGCCTTTGTGACGCGAGGGCGTATGGACCCGGCTTTGATCCGCAGTGGACTTACATTCGCCAACCGTTTCCCCGCAGGCATGGGGCGGCACGCACGGGTTGTAGGTCGTCCGAAACTGTCTGTGGTGGCTTAAGAGGTCCGTGCGCGTTTGGCGCCGGGCTTTTGGGTGATGCCAAAAGCTTTGCGCGCTGTCACGAGGCGCAGGTCTTCAGGGTCCATGCCCATGGACAACATTGTCTTGCGGTCAAAGCGCTCTTTGGCGACGGTTTTTTCATGCGCGGTGCCAAACAGGCGGTCGATCCCGTCAAAGCCAAAGCTGACCTGATAGGTGGCGTGGTGGTCTTGAAAGTGATGCGCTAGATGCTTGCGGGTGATGTATTGACCCAGGCGGCCTTTGGGCACGTTCAGATGCGCAATCGTGTGGCAGTATTCATAGAAGGCGAAGGCGGACACCGAGCCCACAAACAGCGCGATATAGGCGATGGTCAGCGCCGGGATCAGGCCAAAGAAAGGCCAAAGGATCGCGGTGTGGATGGCCACAGACAGGAGGCCAAAGCGCACGGGATACCAGTGGTCATCACCAGTAAAAAACTCCGGATCGGTGGGGTATTCATGATGGCCAATGTGGGTGCGGTAAAGCTCGTTGAAGGTGCCCTGATCGGTGGGAGGTTCACGGTGCATCAGGAAGCGGTGCATGCCGTATTCAACAAAGAGCTGCGCGATGTAGCCATAGATCAGCGCGACAGGAATCCACCAGGTCAGGTTCAGGAAAATCAGGACCACACCGACCAGCCAAAACGGAAACAATCGGTGCAAACTGCCCATGCGGATCAGAACGGATAGTGTTTCTTTCATGGTGACCTCCCCTATCGCGGGGAAGTCTGCGCCCGCATTGTAGGGCGAGTCAAATTTGACTTTGCGTCAAGGCGAGGGGCCTCGCACCGACATTGCAGCGCGAGGCGGTATGCGCGTTTAAGCGCGACGCCATCCGGGGAATGGATCGGGCATCTCCTCTACAGCGGCCAATGCGGCGACAGACTCTGCGTGAAGAAGACAGTTGTCCAACTTCGCCTTAAGCGCAGGCCAGTCAATCCCGCTGCCAATGAAAACGAGCTCCTGACGGCGGTCGCCAAAAGGTTCAGCCCAGTGGGCGGCCATATACTCTTGTGCCTGCGGATGGGTCGGGCGACGTTCTTCCGGCACGCTGGCCCACCAAGTGCCCAAAGGGGCAACGGAGGACAGGGAGCCAGCCAGCGAGAACTCCGCCACCCAATCCGGGCGCGTGGCGATCCAGAAGTGACCTTTGGCACGGATTACGCCGGGAAGGTCGTCCTTGAGCACATCGTGGATTTTTTGCGGATCAAACGGCAACCGTTCCCGATACACATAGGACGTGATGCCATACTCTTCGGTTTCCGGTGTGTGATCGGCAAAGCCGTAGAGTTCTTTGGCCCACATCGGGTGTTCATGTGCTTTGTCGAAATCAAACAGGCCGGTGTTGAGAACATCCAGCGCAGGCACCTTACTGTGGTCAGTTTCGATGATGCGGGCGTCGGCATTCAGGCTGCGGATGATCTTGCGCGCAGCATCTGTTTTCAATGGACCGGCGTCTGTGACCTTATTGAGGATCACCACATCGGCAAATTCTAACTGGTTGGTCAGCAAGTGGACCAAAGTGCGCTCGTCCTCGTCCCCAAGAGTTTCGCCTCTGTCTGCTAAAAGGTCATGGCTGTCAAAGTCGTTTGGGAGGTTCACTGCGTCGACCACTGTCACCATGGTGTCGAGCCGCGCCACATCTGTAAGGCTCTCGCCTTGCTCATCGCGGAACTCAAAGGTCGCCGCCACTGGGAGTGGCTCTGAAATGCCCGTGGACTCGATTAGAAGGTAATCAAAGCGGCCTTCGGCAGCGAGGCGGCGCACTTCACTCAGCAGGTCGTCGCGCAGGGTGCAGCAGATGCAGCCGTTAGACATCTCCACGAGGGTTTCCTCGGTTTGGCTCAGTTCCGCTCCCCCTTCACGCACAAGGTCCGCGTCAATGTTCACTTCGGACATGTCGTTCACGATCACTGCCACGCTCAACCCTTCGCGGTTGTTCAGTACGCCGTTTAGGAGGGTGGTTTTACCGGCTCCAAGGAAGCCGGATAAAACGGTCACAGGGAGGCGGGTGTCTTGGTGTTGGGTGTCTGGCATAGCTGGCTCCAAATAATGTTATAACATAACAAACAGACGGCGACAAAAACTGCAAGTGACGGAATGCAAGGCCTGTAACAAAAAACGCCCGCTCCGGGGAGCAGGCGTTTTCCGTAATCTCGACTTGAGCGGCGTCTTAGCGACGGATGCCCAGACGCTTGATCAGGTCCTGATAGCGTGCTTCGTCTTTGCCCTTGGTGTAGTCCAGCAGCTTACGGCGCTGAGCAACCATTTTCAGAAGGCCACGACGACCGTGGTTGTCCTTCTTGTGGGTTTTGAAGTGCTCGGTCAGGGTGTTGATGCGGGATGTCAGGATCGCAACCTGGACTTCCGGGGAACCGGTGTCGCCTTCTTTGGTCGCGAATTCTTTCATCAGGCGTGCTTTTTCTTCAACAGTGATCGACATCGGGGTCTCCTATTGCAAAGGGTTTCGGGCGCAAGCCGGGATGTCGTCCAGCAAGGTCCATAGAGATGTCCCCCAAAGGGATTCCCTTGGAAGATGGGCGTATTTAGTCGCAAATGGATCAAAAGGAAAGGGGGAAGGCGTTTCCGTCGCTTTCTGAGGATCAGAGCCGCCAGATTTCCGGCTGTGTGGCGTAGGCGATGTACAGTGGATGGCGCGGGTGGCCGGCTTTGGTCACGCCGAGGCATTTGATGGTCTGGCCGGTGGCTTTCAGAACGCCTTTCATTTCAAAACCGCGGTCCAGATGATCGCCATGTGCACCCCAAGCGGCGATGATGTCATCAGCCCAGAGGCAGCTGTCAGCCACAACGCTGTCATTGTCCGGTCCCGCAGGGGCCTTGTGCTGGCGCATCTTCTTGGGGTCGGTTTCGCGCAGGGCAAAGATATTCACCGCGCGAAAACCGCCATATCCCAGAGCGCGGGCGCGACGTTCGCAGCGCTCGATGGTGGGGTCGTTTTGACGCTCGGTGGCTTTCGACGGATTGAGCATGATGAACAGCACTTTGGCGGCGCTGTTGTCCCACACCCTAGTCAGCGCATAGCGGTAGGTCTCGCATTCCGAGTAGAGTGCGGAGCTGGTGGCGTCGTCTTTTTGGAAGTGGCGTTCGATCATTCTGTCTACTTATGATTAACCAACGCGGAGTCAAACGTTTGATTTTGAAGCCTCTCCTTCTTATCCCTGATACTTGGGATAACAGCCGTCTGGGGTTTTGTACGGCTGATTGGTGAGGTGGTGAGATGCCGTTTCTTTTCTTTTTGGGCCTGCTTGCGGCAGGCGCGGCCGTTGGCACGATGGTGGGTGTGACCGATGACACCGAGGCAGAAGACGACAGCACGCCGTCGGATGACGAGCGTGATGACTCCGCCGATGCGCAAGGTGAGCAGCCGTCGACGGACGAGGTGCCTGAAGTCGGCCCTGAGGAAGACGCGGAACCGGAAGATGATTTTGCAGCCCAGTTCCTGTTTGGCGAGTTGGATGTGGACGACCACCTGATTGGCGGCGCTGGCGAGGACACGATTGTCGGTAACGGCGGGGAAGACGATTACCTCGAAGGCGGCGAAGGCGATGACGATCTGTTTGTCTCAGCCGGCAACATGGCCAACGGCGGAGCTGGTGCCGACACTTTCTATCTCGAGGCGGACAATGAAGTTGTGGGCCGCATAGAGGATTTTGATGCGTCCGAGGACATGATTGTGCTGCGCAATTACGAAAGCCCGGTGGATGGGTCTTCGGGCAACTTTGTTCTGACGCAGGAAGACGGTGGACTGGCATTACGCGATGCCGACACCGGAGATGTGCGCATTGATCTGCCGGGGGCCTCTTTGGCGGATGGCGAAAGCCTGTCGGTGGTGTTCCAGCACACAGATGGTGATGCGCATGACAGCGAGGTACAGGCCGAGTGGGCGCGTGACTATACCATTCAGGACAAGCCTTATGTGGCGGATGCGCTGCGTGGTGGTGCCGGAGAGGACACGCTGATTGGCGATGACAGCGACAATCGGATTTTTGGTGAAGCCGGTGCGGATGATCTGCAAGGTGGCGAGGGGGATGACCACATCTTTAGTGGCAGCGGCAGTGTGTTTTATGGCGCCGAGTGGAACCATGAGCCGGGCCACCTGAACCGCCTTGGCGCGGGGGATACCCTGTCTGGCGGCGCGGGCGAGGATGTGCTGTGGCTTGGGTCTGGCAATGTGGCCACTGGTGGCGCGGATGCGGACACATTTGAGGCCTTTGCAGGCGTCTATGACAATGTGACCGAGATCACCGATTTTGCGCCGGGCGAGGACAAGTTGGTCATCAGCTTTGGGTTGGATGGTCCGTTTGGTGCGGGCTTCCAGAACGCGGATAATGAGTATTTCACCGTAGCCGAAGCGGCGGATGGGTTTGACAGCAGTTACGACGCGGACGCAGATGAGACCACGCTGACGCTGGGCGGGCACCCATTGCTGGTGCTCAACGGCGATCAGACCGGCGCAACCGTGGCGTTCAGCAATCAGGATGCGGCGGACAACTATGACCTGCCGGAAGTCTGGCTCGATGCCAATGGCGACCCGATCACTGCCGAACAGGGCCAGGCGGCAGATATTCTGTTCAGCGGCATGACCCCGCAGGATATGTATGACGCCAATGGCAATGGCGGCATGGTCGCCTGATCAGCCCTCGGGTTTCACAAACACGCGGCTGGGGTGTAATTGTCCGGCTTTGAAGACGCCAACGGCCACAGCTTCGCCGTCGAAGCTGGCCCAGCATTCTTCGCCATATTCCACGTCAGAGGCCAACACCATTCCAGGGTTGCCGTTGCGCAGACGCACGGTGCCTTCGGCGGTGGCTTTCACCTCTGGCAGATCTTCAAGACCTTGTTCCAAGGGGCGCAGGTAGCTGTCGAGCTCCGGCTGTTTCGCCATCTCGTCAATTTGCTCGATGCTCAGCCCGTCAGCGGCGTCAAACGGCCCGGACCAGATACGGCGCAGCTCGCGCACGTGTCCGTGACAGCCCAAGGCTTCGCCCAAATCACGGGCGATGGAGCGAACATAGCCACCTTTGCCGCAGGTCATTTCCAGCGTGACGTGATCTTCGTCTTCGCGGTCCGTCATCACCAGCTCTTCGACCCAGAGGGGGCGGGCGGCGAGTTCGATGTCTTCGCCGTCGCGCGCCAGTTTGTAAGCCCGTTCGCCGTCGATCTTCACGGCGGAGAATTTGGGTGGCACCTGCTTAATGTCGCCGACAAACTGACCTAACGCAGCTTTGATCTCATCATCGGTGGGGCGTTTGTCGGACTGGGCGATGACTTCGCCTTCGGCGTCGTCGGTATTGGTGGCCTGTCCCAAACGTACAGTGAAGGTATAAGCCTTCAACGTGTCAGTGATGTAAGGCACGGTTTTGGTGGCTTCGCCCAATGCTACGGCCAGAACGCCAGTGGCATCTGGATCCAGCGTACCAGCATGGCCGGCCTTTTTGGCATTAAAGGCCCAGCGGACTTTGTTTACCACAGAGGTGGAGGTCATACCTGCAGGTTTATCGACCACAAGCCAGCCAGAAATATCGCGTCCCTTGCGTTTGCGTCCCATGCCTTTGACCTCTCATATCAGGGTGAGGGCGGCGACCTAGCGGATTGCCTTCACGCTGTCAATTTAGCTTACGCAAAAAGCCTCTCCAAAAGAAAAGGCCATCGGGTCCACGCAACCCGATGGCCTTTCCTGATCGCGGGGGTGGAGGAGCACCCCGCGAACCCGTGCTCGGTTTAGTCGCCGTCGGCGACACCTGCTGCGCGCAAACGGGCGCGGCGGGCACGATAGCTTGGCAGTGCCACAAGGATCACCGCGATCACCAGCAGGCCGAGGGTCATCGGACGCTCCCAGATGAAGGCGATGCCGTCATAGAGCTGCATGGAGCGGGCAAAGTTGTCTTCCAACATGCCGCCCAGAATGAAGCCGATCAGCAGTGGCGCCAATGGATAGTCGGCAAAGCGCAAGGCTGTGGCGCAGACCCCGAAACCAACTAGCAAAAGCAGCTCGGTGGCGTTGTTCTGACCGATGTAGGCCCCCATCAGGGTGAAGAACAGGATGAACGGGATCAGGTAGTTGCGCGGCACGGCCAGCACTTTGGCGATATACGGGATCAGTGGCAGGTTCAGGATCAGCAGCACAAGGTTGCCGATGAACATGGACATGATCACCGCCCAGAACACCTGAGGCTCGTCGATCATCAGGCGCGGGCCTGGCGTGACGTTCAGAGCGATCAGCGCACCAAGCAAAATGGCGGTGGTCCCGGAACCAGGGATGCCCAACGTGAGCAGGGGCACAAAGGAGCCTGTGCACGCTGCGTTGTTGGCTGTTTCCGGGGCCGCCAGGCCCTTGATAGAGCCTTTGCCAAATTGTTCTTGTTCTTCCTTCGGGGCGATGTTGCGCTCCACCGCATAGCCCAGGAAGGACGCGATGGTGGCGCCAGCACCGGGGAGAACCCCGATGAAGAAGCCTTGAACCGACTGACGGCCAATCACCGGCGCGATGGATTTCGCCTCGGACCCGGTGATGCGCAGGTCTTTGATTTCACCGCTGTTGCTCTCGCCCATGGTGCGTGGTTTCAGCACCAGAAAGAGCGCTTCCGGCAGGGCGAACATGGCCATCGCCAGAGTGATGAAGCCAAAGCCGGACTGTAGGTCCATGATGCCCATGGTGAAACGGGGCATGTTGAACAATGCGCCTTCGCCCACGGTGGCCATCATCAGGCCCAGCAGGGTCATCATCAGCGCCTTGGCTACTTGGCCGGTGCCTGCAAAGGCGGCGATCGCGGAGAGGCCCACAACCATCAGGGCAAAGTATTCAGCGGAGTGGAACAGCAGCGCAACGGAGGATAGCGCAGGCGCGAAGACCATCAACAGGATGGCGCCAATGGTGCCGCCGGCAAAAGAGGCAATCGCTGCCACGGTCAGCGCCTTACCGGCTTTGCCTTTTTTGGCCATCGGGTAGCCGTCAAAGCTTGAGGCCACGGTGCCCGCGACCCCCGGCGCGTTCAGCAGGATGGAGGAGGTAGAGCCGCCAAAGATGGCGCCGTAATACACACCGGCAAGCAGGATCAGCGCGGCGGAGGGATCCCCCATGGAGATGGCGACTGGGATCATGATGGCGATGATCGACATTGGGCCAAGACCCGGCAACATGCCGATAAATGTCCCGATCAGACAGCCACCAATGACCATCAAGAGGTTTTGTAGAGAGAAGGCCGTTTGCAGGCCGATCAGTAGTCCTTCGAGCATGTCAGCCTCCAAAGTTGCCCGTGGTGGGGCGTAAGTTGATGCCCAGCGTGTGCTGAACAAGTGTCCATAGAATGATGACGGCCATCATCGTGACCAATGCCGTGATGTGCCATTTGCCAGCGCCCATCAAAAACGAGCCAATGATGACAAAGGCCGCGGCGGAGAACAGCACCAGGCATCCACCAATCAGCATCAAGACAAACTGTAGGGATACAACGGAAGGTTCACCAAACATCTCAGCCTCCCATGAAGCCGGGCAGCGGCCGCAGGTAGATGCCGAGAACTTGTTGAACGAGATACCAAACTAGGAAAGTGGCCAGGAGCGCGATTGGCACCATGAAGTGGAACTTGCGCTCACCGAGGATAAAGGAGCCGAGGATCAGGAAACCGGAAGTCGAGAAGATAAAACCCGCCGGACGCAATAGCAGCGCGTAAGCGACCATCAGGCTCAACAGCAGGATCGCTTGGCCCAGCTTGTATTCGGTCAAACGGCGGTAATCGATTTCCGCCTCTTTGGCTTCGCTTTTTTCGAGGCCCAGCAGGATGATCAGCGAGGCAATCATACCAAGGATGGACAGTACCTTCGGGAAGGTGCTTGGCCAAATAGGGTTGCGTTTCATGAACGGAGCAAGACTGCCATCCATCGTAAACCAGGCGGCATAACCATATGCCATACAGATGCCCAGCAGTATCAGAGCGATCCAGCGATCCAGAGCCATGAAGCTCCCCTCCCTTTAAAGAAAGGCAGAGCGGGAGCCCGCTCTGCCCAGTTGGATGTTAACTCAGCTTAGAGAAAGCCCAGTTTCTTCATCAAGTCGCCGATGACTTTTTCTTGGCCTTCGAGGAAAGCTTTGAAGTCGTCGCCGTTGTTATGGATGTTGACCCAGCCGTTGCGCTCGCGCACGACTTCCCACTCTGGGGTGTCATACATTTTGGAGATCGCGTCCTGGTACATTGCCAGCTTGTCTTCTGGCAGGCCTGGGGCCGCGAAGAAGCCACGCCAGTTCACGAAGGAGGTGTCGATGCCCTGCTCCTTCATAGTCATGGCGTCTGGTGCGGCGGAAACACGCTCGTCCGCGGTCACACCGATGATTTTCACTTCGCCTGCGTTGGCCAGGTCAACCGCTTCGGAGAAGCCGGTGGACAGAGCCGCGATTTCGCCGGACAGCAGCGCTGCCATGGCTTTCCCGCCTGCGTCGTAAGGGATGTACTTCACGCCCAGAGCGTCTTTGCCAGCCGCTTCCATCACCATGGCTGCAACCAGGTGGTCCATGCCGCCTGGAACCGAGCCACCGCCGATGGCGGTTTTGGATGGGTCCGCGTCATATGCGGCCATCAGGTCAGACATGTTGTTCAGCGGACTGTCTTTGTGCACAACCAATGCGGCGTAGTCGCCGATGGTGCCGGCCACGAGGGTCAGGTCACGGAAGTTGTGTGGGAATACGCCGGTCAGGGAGCGGATCACGATTGGGGTGGAGTTCACCATCAATGTGCCGTGGTTGCTGTCGGCGTTTTCGATCAGGTAGCCGATGGCTTTACCGCCGCCGCCACCGGACATGTTTTCATAAGATGCAGTGCCCACGATGCCCGCTTTGGTCAGCGCTTCGCCGGTGCCACGTGCCGTGCCGTCCCAGCCACCACCGGCGCCGCCGGGGATCAGGAAGTGGATGCTGTCTACGGCTTTTTCCGCCATAGCTTGGCCTGTGAATGCGAATGCTGCCACTGCGGTGGCCATCAGGGCGCGACGGCCCATGGTCAATTTCATCATTTTTCTCCTCCAAATTGACAACTGTCCGAAAGACGGCTCAGTTGAGGGCAGTCAAACATCGCAACCTGTCACAAACCTGTCATGCTGTCAGAAAGGCACTCAAATCGCATGAAATTCCTCCTGGTCGAAGACAATATCGAGCTCGCCAATGCGGTCAGTGCGCGGCTACAATTGGATGGTCATGTTGTTGATCATGCTGATAAAATTGATGATGCCATGGCATTCATGCAGACCGGCGAATATGATCTCATATTATTGGATATTATGTTGCCGGATGGGGATGGTCGGACCTTCCTGAAACACCACCGGAGCGGGAAAAACGACACGCCCGTGATTGTTCTGACCGCGCGGTCTCAGGTCAGTGACAGAATCAGCCTGCTTGATCTTGGGGCGGACGATTACATGACCAAACCGTTTGATCACGAAGAGCTTCAGGCGCGCTGTCGGGCGGTGCTGCGACGCAATGCGGGCCATGCGCAATCGGTGACGGAGCTGGGCGGTGTGACACTTGATCCGGTGGCCGGGCGGCTGACGATCGGGGCGCGGGCGGTGACTTTGCGCAATCGGGAATTGCGGCTGCTGGAGCTGTTGATCAACGCGCCGGGGCAGATTTTCTCCAAGGCAAAGCTGGCAGACCGGCTGTTTTCGTACGACGAAGATGTCTCTGAGAATGCGATTGAGGTCTATATCGGCCGCTTGAGGAAACATCTGGAGCCTTCGGAGTTGCGGATCACCACCCTGCGCGGCCTGGGCTATCGGCTCGATCATGGATGACGCGGTTAATGTGGCGGGCTCACTCAGAGCACGGCTGGCGCTGACGCTGATCGGCAGTGCGGCGGCGATTGCCATTCTCTTGTTTTTTGTGGTGCGCACCTATGCGGCACAAATTGCGCAGAGTGGACAGGATAGCATTCTGGAAGCCTCGGTGGCGTCTATTCTGGATGCGGCCACGTTGCGGGATGGAGATGTGGAGGTGGACTTCCCTTATGTGGCCTTCTCGATGTTGAGCACCGATGCGGATGATCGGGTGTTTTACGCAATTTGGCAGGAGGAAACGCTGCTGTCCGGCTATGAGCTTCTGCCGGTTGCCGATGCGCCGGACGGGGGCGAGATTGTGCATGTGTCGGCGATTTTTGACGGTGCGCCGGTGCGCGTGGCCACGGCGGCACGGATATTGGTGGGGGCCAACACCAGGACACGTGTAACCGTGTCGGTGGCGCAAACGCAGGATGCTTTGGCCGGGACCCTGAACAAGATTTCACGCAACGTGGGCTTGATTGGGGCCGGATTCTTTACGCTATCCGTGCTGGTGGCGAGCTGGGCAACAAACAGCACCATCCGTCCTTTGGAGCGGCTGACCCATTCGATCACGCGGCGGGGGCCCAAAGACCTTAGCCCCGTTGCGCGCCCGGTGCCGCTGGAGATGGCGCCTTTGGTAACCTCGCTCAACAGTTTCATGGCGCGGCTGGACACATCTCTGAAGCAATCAGAGGACTTCATTGCCGAGGCAGCGCATCGCGTGCGCACGCCTTTGGCCACCGTGCGCAGCCATGCGGAGGCGACCTTGCAGAGGGTGGAGCGCGAAGACAACCGCCAGGCGCTGCGCTCTATGGTGCGGGCGATTGATGAGAGTTCCCGCGCGGCGGGACAGCTTCTGGATCATGCAATGATCACCTTTCGTGCAGACCATCTGGAGACGCGGACTCTGGATTTGGTCGAGCTGGTGGAAGATCTGGTGACCCGTTTGGCGCCGGTGGCGGAGATGAAAGACATCGCGCTCACGGTGATCAGCGAGGGCGCGGTCAGTGTTGAGGCGGATTCGATCCTGCTGCAAAACGCGCTGCGCAATCTGGTGGAGAATGCGTTGAAATATGCGCCGGAGGAGAGCGAGATCACCCTGGAGGTTGGCGCATCGCCACGGCCTCGGGTTGAGGTGCGCGATGAGGGGCCGGGGTTCCCGCCTGACCAGATGCAGGGGTTGGCGGTGCGGTTTTCGCGCGGTGACAATGCCAAAGATACCATTGGGTCCGGCTTGGGGCTGACCATTGCGCAGGATGTGGCCACGGCCCATGGCGGAGAGCTGACGTTGGGCAACATGCCGGAGGGGGGCGCATGCGTTACATTTTTGCTTTGATGATGTGGTTGTGTCCTGCACTGGCGCAGGCACAGGACTGGGAGGACCAAAACGCCTTTGGACCCGCCTCGGCAAGCAGCACGCTGCGGGTGTTGTCCAGTACCGACACTTCCCTGTTTGCGCCGGTGATCGAAGATTTCTTGCAAAGCCGGTCCGGCGTGGCAGTGGAGTATTTCGTTACGGGCACGGCGCAAATCGACGAAGTCTTCCGGGCGGCGCCGGAGGATTTTGATGTGGTGATCTCCAGTGCGATGGATTTGCAATTGAAGCTGGTGAACGACGGGTTTTCAGTCCAGATCGCCAATCTGGATCAGCCGGATTGGGCACAGTGGCGCAACAGCTTGTTTGCTTTCACCACGGAGCCAGCAACCATAGTGATCAACCGGGCAGCTTTTGCGCCAGAGTCTGTGCCGCAAACCCGACAAGAGTTGATTGCGGCCATGCGTGCGCGGCCCGAAGTGTTTCGCGGCAAGGTCGGCACCTACGACGTACGGGATTCCGGCCTGGGCTATTTGTTTGCCACCCAGGATGCGCGCGCGTCAGAGACGTTTTGGCGGCTGATGGAGGTGATGGGCGGGCTGGATGCGCAGCTCTATTGCTGTTCCGGCGCGATGATTGACGATCTGGTCGCTGGGGAGTTGATGGTCGCCTACAATGTTTTGGGCAGCTATGTCGCCGCGCGTGAGGATGTGGCCGACATGCTGGAAATTGTGCTGCCATTGGATTTTCCCACCATCATGATGCGCACCGCCTTTGTCAGCAGTCGTACCGAAGTGGCCGAAGAGGCCGCCGCCTTTGTGCGCCACTTAGTGGAAATGCAAACCGGGCAGCAAAGCCTAGAGGCGTTTCCATTGCCACCGTTGAGCGCGACGACGGACAGCACCGGACAGGCGGTGATTTCTCTGGAGCCAGCCTTGATGACCTATCTCGATCCGCTCAAACGTCGCACATTCATCAAGGAATGGAGCAGCGCGGTTATTCAGTAACTGCGCCGCTGGGTTCCACAACACCAATGATCGGCCCCATCCAGAAGCCACCATCGGAACGGTCCAGTTGCGGCGCATGCAGGCGGCTAATCTTGCCGTCAAAATAGAGCGCGTTTGGTGTTTGCAAAACATCGCGGAAGAAACGGCCAAACTCGTGGAAAGTCACCGCCTCGTTGGAGATAACGAAATAGGCAGTTTGGCCGTCATCCGTGGTGCCCACACCATTGCGCAGGAACCGTGATGTGCTGTCGGGTAGGAAGCGCGGGTGCAGAGCACCGTCAATTACCAGCATTGGGCCGGATTGGGTGGCGTCGCGGCAGGTTGGGGCATTTTTCTGGAAATCCAAAGTCTCATAGACCTGCACGGCACCATCGTTCAGGCACAACACGCCATTGGGCAGCAGGCCAAAATTGCCTTTGCTGCCACCGGTCAAGAGCCGCATCTCTTCGGTGCCGTCTTCAACGTAATGCCCCACGGGGCTGCGGTCGGCATGATACATGCCCGCGTTCATGCCAAAGCTGAGGGTTTTGCCGTCTTCCAGTGCGCGCTCGATGTCGCGGAACTGGCCCAGAATGGCGCCGCTGTCATCACGGAGGAACAGGCGAAGATTGTCCTTAGCCGCGTCCACCGTGCACACCGTCAGGCTGCGCCCTTCATGTGTTTGATCTGAACAGGTCACCGCCTGCGCCCATTGGGGCAGGGACAGTAAGATCAAACAGAGCGTAGTTCGGATCACGTAGGTTCGCCATCCTCTGTGTCAGTTCTGGCCACATCGGCCTGCACCCGTTCGTCAGACAGCATCGCGCGAGTGGCGTCCATTTGATCAAAGGTGTTGTCCACACGGAAGCGCAGATCCGGGGCGTGCTTGAGTTTGGCTTTGCGGCCGATGATACGGCGTAGCTCGCCTTTGTGGCGGGCTAGCAGGGCCACCGCGTCCTCTTTGTTTTTGCCGCCCAGAGGCAGCACAAAACAGGTGGCGATCGACAGATCGGGTGTGATACGCACCTCGCCCACAGTGATCGACATGCGGGTGATGTCCGGATCATGCAGCTCGTCGCGTACCAAAACCTCCGACAGGGTGCGTCGGATCAATTCACCCACGCGCAGCTGGCGTTGGGACGGGCCGCGGCCCTCAGAGAAAGAGTTCTTTGCCATGTCCCTCACTTAGGGCTTCTGTCTGCCTTTGCCAAGCTGGATTGCATTGGGTAAGCAGGGCGCACCGCCATTTGGGTGGTTTGTCAAAGTGGAGAGGACACCATGCAGGAATTGCCAGGAATCGTGATCACAGGCGCATCAGGCCGGATGGGGCAGATGCTGATCAAGACGGTGTCCGACAGTGACAAGGTGCGTTTGGTGGGCGCGGTTGAACGCGAAGGCCATGACTGGGTTGGCCGTGATGTTGGCGAAGCCATGGGCGGCGCGGCGCTGGGCGTGACAGTGACGGACCAGCCGCTGGAGGCCTTTGCCAAAGCGCAGGCGGTGATCGATTTTACCGCACCTGCGGCGACGATTGCCTTTGCCAAACTGGCAGCGCAGGCGCGCGCGGTGCATGTGATTGGCACCACGGGTATGACCGAAGAAGATATTGCACAACTGGAGCCTTGTGCCCGGCACGCGGTTATCGTGCGCGCTGGCAACATGAGCCTGGGGATGAACCTGTTGACCAAACTGACCGAGAAAGTGGCGGCAGCCTTGGATGAGGATTTTGATATTGAAGTCATCGAAGCGCATCACCACCACAAAGTGGATGCTCCAAGCGGCACCGCTTTGATGCTTGGCGAGGCGGCTGCTGCAGGGCGCGGTGTGGATTTGGCGGATGTGTCTGATCGGGCGCGGGACGGCATCACCGGCGCGCGCAAAAAAGGCGACATCGGCTTCTCTGTCATTCGTGGTGGCGACATTGTTGGCGAACATGATGTGCTGTTTGCAGCCGCTGGGGAGCGCATTGTGCTGCGTCACCAGGCGACAGATCGGGCGATTTTTGCCCGTGGCGCGGTGAAGGCTGCGATCTGGGGGCAGGATCAAAAGCCCGGAGAATATGATATGTTTGACGTATTGGGGTTGTAAGAATCCCTTACTGATACAGCGCGAAACGTCCTGTGACGTTTTGCGCAACTCACGTGATTGGCATTCTCGCGTTGCTGTGATCAATTTGGGTGCAGAAAAATGCCCAATAAAATCAACCGCCCAGCGGTTGATGTCCGACGTTGAGAGCGTCTGGAGACAAGATGCATCCCACCCAGATGCATTTTTTGTTGGCAGGTCAGAGACGTTGTGTTCTTATGCCGACAAACAAAAACTTAAATGACCATTTAAAAAATGACCAACAGGGAGAAGACCATGACGACGTTTTTGAAAGCCGGACTGTCGGCGCTTGCGGTATCCGCGGTGGCCATGTCGGCACAAGCGGCAGATCTTGGCGCGACCGATGAGCCCATCAAACTGGCGCTGAACGAATGGACCGGCCAGCACGTGACCACACATGTGGCGGGCGAAATGCTGAAGGCGGCCGGCTATGAAGTTGAATATGTGACTGCTGGCATGATGAACCAGTTTCAGGCAATTGCCGATGGCGACATTCACGCGACTTTGGAAATCTGGTCTTCCAACGTGTCCGATCAATACGCCGTGCTGAAAGGCGAAGGAAAGCTGGAAGAGCTGTCCGATCTGGGCCTGGCTGCGCGTGAAGGCATCGCCTATCCGGCGCACGTCGAAGAGCTCTGCCCAGGCCTGCCAGCGTGGGAAGCGCTGAAAGACTGTGCGATGAACTTCGCCACCGCAGAAACCCTGCCAATGGGGCGTCTGGTGGATTATCCGGCGGATTGGGGTACACCTGGCGCGGACCGCATGACTGGTTTGGAACTGCCATTCAAAGCTGTGCCTGCGGGTTCCGAAGGCGCTCTGATTGCCGAACTGCGCGCATCCACAGAGAAGAAATCGCCTTTGCTGATCACCTTCTGGCAGCCGCACTGGGCGATGTCGGCCTACGACGTGAAGTTTGTCGATCTGCCTGCGGGTGAGGATGCTTGCTTCACCGATCCAGCCTGGGGCCCAAACCCAAATGCGATCAACGATTGTGACTTCGCCGCAAGCCGTATCTTCAAAGCCGGTTGGCCTGGTCTGAAAGACAAATGGCCTGCCGCCCACGAAATTCTCGTGAACTATCAGCTGGCTGTGGAAGATCAGCAGCCAATGATGGGCGCCGTGGATGTGGACGGTCAGAAAGTTGAAGAGGTTGTGTCCGCGTGGATGGGTGAAAACGAAGCCAAGTGGAAGTCGGTTGTCGACGCCGCAACCAAGTAAGACTTCATGACTGACAAGAACAGCACCGCTCCGGCGATTGCCGTCGAAGACCTCTGGCAGGTCTTCGGCGAAAACGCCGCCCCGGCTCTGCGCGATGCGCGCGGGGCTGGTGATGACAAAGCCATTGCCAAAGAGCTCAAGGACAAGACCCTCATTCCCGCCGTGCGTGCGGCGAATTTTGAGGTTAAATCCGGCGAACTCTTTGTGATTATGGGGCTTTCGGGTTCTGGCAAATCGACTCTGATCCGCTGCATCTCGCGGCTGATTGAGCCGACAGCCGGGTCGGTGCGCATTGATGGTGAGGACATTCTCCAGGCCAGTGACAAGCGCCTGATTGATCTGCGCCGTCACAAGCTGGGCATGGTGTTCCAGCATTTCGGATTGTTCCCGCATATGACGGTGGCCGACAACGTGGCCTTCCCGCTAAAAATGCAGGGCGCGGGCAAGGCAGAGCGCCGGGCGCGGGCTTTGGAGGTATTGGAACTTGTGGGCCTGAAAGGCCGCGAGGACACCTACCCGCGTAACCTGTCAGGTGGTCAGCGGCAGCGGGTCGGCATTGCCCGCTCACTGGCAGTGAACCCAGACATCTGGTTCCTCGACGAGCCATTCTCTGCGTTGGATCCGCTGATCCGTCGCCAATTGCAGGACGAGTTCCTCAACATTCAAGCGACCCTGAAAAAATCCATTGTTTTCATCACGCACGACATCCAAGAGGCTCTAAAACTGGCTGATCGGATTGCCATCATGCGCGATGGTGAAATTGTGCAGATCGGCACGCCGGAAGAGATCGTGCTGCATCCAGTGGATGACTATGTCGCCGAGTTTTCCAAGGATGTGCCAAAGGGGCGGCATGCCTGCGTTGAATCCATTCTGATGGACGGTATTCCAGACAACATGCCGGACGATCCTGGCATCAAAGTGGGCATGACGCTGGATACGGCCCTGACCAAATGCATGGAGCTCTATGAGCCAGTGCCGGTGCGAGATGCGGCTGGCAAAGTGATTGGTGCCGTGCATCCGCATGAGTTGGCCAATGCCTTGCAGGCGGAAGAGACATGAGCGCGGCGGAGGCCGTGCCAGCAAACGCAGGACGCAAGCTGGCGCTGGCACGCGGCAGTCAGGCGGCGTTGTTTGTGCTGGCGATTGCTTTGGTCTGCCGCCTCCTTGGGGCGCAGTTTGAATGGCTGATGAAATGGCCGGCAGCCTTGACCGTGCCGATGACCGACTGGATGACCTGGCTGGTGGGCGGTTTTCTGGATGTTTTCAAGCCAATAGCCCGGACTTTCACCTTTTTGGTGAGCTATCCCATGGAAGGGGTTGGTTGGCTTCTGAACGCCTTGCCCTGGCCCATGACCGTGGCGCTGGTGACCGCGCTCGGCTGGACCATTGGCGGATTGCGCATGGCGGCGCTGGGCTTCTTTGGACTGATGTTTGTGGTGTTCTCAGGCTACTGGACCGAGGGTATGAACACGCTCGCGCTGGTGGCGGTCTCGGTGCCTTTGGCACTTTTGCTTGGCACGGCAATTGGCATTGCGGCGTTTGAGTTTCCGCGTGTGAAGGGCGCGGTGAACGCGCTCTTGGACGTGATGCAGACGGTTCCGACTTTTGCCTATCTCACGCCCCTGCTTGTGCTTTTTGGCTTTGGGCCTGTGGTGGGGCTGATCGCTTCGGCGATCTATGCGGCGCCGCCGATGGCGCGCAATGTGTTGTTGGGGCTGGAACGGGTGGATACGGAAATCCGCGAAGCGGCTGTGATGTCTGGTGGCACACGGCGGCAGCAGTTGTTCCTTGTGGAACTGCCGGCAGCGACGCAGCAGATCATGATTGGCGTGAACCAATGTCTGATGGCGGCGCTGTCGATGGTGATCATCGCGGCGGTGATCGGTGGCTTTCAGGACATCGGTTGGGAAGTGCTGTTGACCATGCGCAAGGCGTTGTTTGGGCAGGCCTTTTTGGCGGGCTCTGTGATTGTTGTCTTTGCCATCATCATTGACCGTATGTCCGCCGCCTTGGCGGAGCCGCGTCCGCAGCAGGACCGCAAAGTGGCTTTTGGCATTCTTGGCGCCGGGCTTTTGGTGACGCTGTGGTCCGTGTTTGCGGGCTGGTCCCCAAGCGGATTTGCGGCGTTGGATGGCGTTGCGGCTTGGGTGGATACAGGTGTCGGCACCTTCACAGGAAACCACGGGGCGACGTTGGATACGGTCAAGAACACCTCGATGTTCTACGGGCTTTTACCGCTGCGGATTGGTCTTGCGGAGGCGGTGTTGCCCTTCACTTGGGGCTTTATGTGGACTGCGAAACACACGGCTATGCTTTACGGCGTAGCGGCGGTTATCTCATTGATTTTGATGCTGAAAGGTCGTGTGACCGCGGGGCTGGTGGTGATGATCCTGGCTTACGTGGCCGAGATCGGCATTGCGCATCTGGCGTGGCCGGTGGTGATCTTTGGCGCAGGCGCAATTGGCTGGGTTGCTGGCGGGTGGAAGTTGGCGCGGCTGGCGGTGATCCTTCTGGGCCTGGTGCTGATTTCCGGCCTATGGGAGCGGGCGCTGTTGTCCCTGTACCTGTCTGGGGCAGCCGTGTTTGCCTGCGCTATCGTCGGAGGCGCCTTGGGGCTGTGGAGCGCCATGAGCAGCACAGCCTGGGCCATCATCCGACCGATCTGTGACCTGCTGCAAACCATCCCGTTGTTTGTCTTCCTGATCCCGGTGCTGATGTTCTTCCAAATCGGGGAATTCTCAGCGTTTCTCGCCATTTGCATGTACGCCGTGGTGCCGATGATCCGCTACACGCGGCACGGTTTGACCAGCACACCAGACGAGATCCTGGAGGCGGCCACGGCCAGCGGGGCAGGCAAATGGCAGACCATGTTTGAGGTGCGCGCGCCCTTTGCGGCACCGACCATCCTGCTCGGTTTGAACCAAACCGTTCTCTATGCCTTTGCCATGTTGGTGATTGCGGCGCTGATCGGCACCACGGGGCTGGGACAGTCAATCTATCTGGCGTTGGGGCAGGCGGATGTCGGCCTTGGCATCACGGCCGGGGCCGCGATGGCGATCTTGGCGCTGGTGGCGGATCGCCTGGTGCAGGGCTTTGCCGAGGAACGGCGTCAGGCGCTTGGGCTGTAAACAGGGGCGAATCGGGGGTAACATTCCGACTCGTTTCACTTTTTACCCTTCGGTATCGCGGCTGTTTTGCGTCGGTATCGCGTCGGTGCGATTTTGCGCAAAGGCCGTTGTAAACAAGGCGTGCGCTGTTGCGATTGAGTGGATTTAAACGTGGCGTGCGTCCTCAGGGCAATGGGCGCAACAGTTGCCGGATTTGCAATGCTGTGCCGGGCAGGACACACTTGATCTTGGTGGATCACTGTCCAGAACGGGCGGTTGAGTGGATTTTTAAGATTTCGGGGGGATTGTGCATCAATGCCAAGTCCTAACGAGTCCAGTGGTATGACCTACAGAATAGCCCCGGATGTGATCCGGGTTGCCACCGGGCGTGTTTGCGGCAGCCAGATATTTCAACTGGCCAAACAGCAGGAAATGCTGCTTCGGTTCCTGGTGGATGAGGATTTAGCCGGGCGGGCCAAGCAGGGCAGCCGCGCAGCGGTGATTGCAAAGTTCTATGCGGATCGGTCCGAAGAGGAAGCCGCCCAGAAGCTGACGTGGGCAATGGCGCGTCTGTCTGAGAAGCTAGCCGAGTACTATGATGGTGACGGTGCGGATGATCCGATCCGGATCTTTGTCGATCCGCGCAGTTGTGGTTTGCGGTTTGAGATGTGGGAAGCAAAGCCGAAACCCCGCGACACAACCGGCCCCAAGACCCCCATGCGCATGTTGGTCCTGATCGGGGCGTTGATTGCCTCAGCCATTGGTTGGGTGGTGATGGAATTGACCCCGACGGGCGTGGTGGAAGGACCGCAGGAAGATTGGCCAAAAGACATATCTGATCTTGTGACAGCGGACGTTGCCTTGCCGGTGGATGTGGAAGGCATGTCGGCTGCGGAACTGGTCGAAGCCGCGCGCAGCTATATGTATCCAAGTCTGGATTTTGAGCGGCACAAGCTGGCCATCGTGCTGTCCAAAACCGCGATTGAGCGCGATCCTGAATTTGCCCGTGGCTATGCCACGGCGGCGATGTCGATGGCGATGATGGCGGATTTGACCCGTGGGGGTGGTCTGTCGCGTCGCTATTTGCAAGAAGCCACTTTGCTGCTTGAGCAGGCCAGTGTTCTGGCGCCCGAGGACAGTTGGGTGATGGCGACTTCGGCGCAGGTTGCCATGGCGTCCGATGACTTTGAATTGGCGGACGAACGAGCAAAAGCGGCTTTTGAAGCTGGGCAGGACGATGGCTATGTTGCCCATACTTATGCGTTGATTGCGCATTTCTCGGGGCGGTTTGAGGATGTGGTGGTGGTCAACGCGCCCGAGAATGTTGCCGCGTCAGACCCGATCAGGTTGGTGCGGGAACGGGTGTATGGTTTTGCGAACTATCACTTGGGCGCCTACGAAACCACGATTGAGGTGGTGGAAGGCACCTTGCAGGCAGGGCTGGAGCATAACTTTGCCAGCCTGCTGTATTTGGCAAGCGCCTATCAGGCCGTGGGGCAACAGGAACAGGCGGAAGAGATGGTCAAGCGTATTGAAGACGAATGGCCCAGCTTGCGCACCGACGTGGTGGCGAACATGTTCTTCATGGATCCCTTAGATTGGGAGAAACAAAAGGCCCATCTCCGGGCGGCTGGCATGAAGTTCGCCGACTAAACCCGGATTAGAAATCGATGGCGAGGCCTTTTTTCTCCCAGTCACCGTAGCGCACTGGCTCTGGACCGTCGCGGCCACCAAGCTCGGTGGGCAACTCCAGCGCTTTGGCCTTCTTGCGGCGCTCCTCGGCCTCGGCCAAGGCACGTTTGGCGGCTTCGGGCAGGTCGTCGCGGATCTCGAGTGTGTCCGTCATGAGAGGGTTCCTTTCAGGCTTATGCCTTGATATACGCGCCCGTCCGCTGTTCTCAACCCCGCAAGGAATATCTGTATGTCCAAATCCGGTTACCAAGCCCGTCGCAGTGCCGTGCATCTGCTTGATCAGGTCATGGACAAGGGGCGGCTGTTGTCGGAGGTGATCGGTGGCGGGGCATTGCAGAAGCTGGCGCCGGAAGACCGCGCGCGGGCGCAGCGGCTGGCGACAGAGACCCTGCGCAATCTGGAGCGGGCCGACCGGATTTTGCAGAAACATCTGAAAAAGACACCGGCGATCACGGTGCGGAATGTGCTGCGTATGGCGACGGTGGAACTGTGTCAGGGTGGGGCTGCGCATGGCGTGATCAATGACGCGGTGGAGATTGTTGCCAAAGGCAAGCGCACCGCGGGCATGAAGGGACTGACCAACGCGGTGCTGCGCAAGGTGGCAGACAAAGGTGTGGACGAGTGGGAGAAGTTGCGGGTGCCGCGCTTGCCCAAGTGGCTGCGCAAACCGTTGGCGCAGGCTTATGGCAATGAGGCGATGCTCAGCATTGAGGCGGCGCATTTTGCCGGGGCGCCACTGGATTTGACAGCCAAGGGCGATGCGGCGGCAGTGGCCGAGGCTGTGGGCGGTGAGCTGCTGCCCACTGGATCGGTGCGTTTGCAGGACGCTGGGCAGGTCACGGCGCTGGAAGGATTCAAACAAGGCGCGTGGTGGGTACAGGACGCGGCGGCGGCGATTCCGGCGCGGGTTTTGAATGTGCAGCCGGGCGAGAAGGTGTTGGACCTCTGCGCAGCGCCTGGCGGCAAGACCATGCAGGTGGCGGCGGCCGGGGCCAAAGTGACGGCGGTGGATGACAATCCGGCGCGGATGGAGCGGCTGCAGGAAAACATGAAGCGGGTGCAGCTCAAGGCCAATGTGGTGGTGGGCGATGTGATGGCCCAAGAGGGCCAGTATGACGCGATCCTGCTGGACGCGCCGTGCTCAGCCACCGGCACCATTCGCCGCCACCCGGATTTGCCCTTTGCCAAAGATGGCAGCGAGTTTGGTGATCTGATTGGCATGCAGGAAGTGTTTCTGGATCATGCGCTTGGCCTGCTGAAACCGGGTGGGCGGTTGGTGTTCTGCACCTGCTCGCTGTTGCCGGATGAAGGCGAAGTGCAGGTGGAAGAAGCGGTGGAGCGCTGGGTGGATGTGACCGTGGATCGTGAGGCTGTGCTGGTTGACGGGGTCGATCCGGCTTGGGTCACGGAAGAAGGCGGCTTGCGGTTGCGGCCGGATTATTGGGCGGACAAAGGTGGCATGGACGGGTTTTACGTGGCTTTGCTGCGCAAAGGTCAGTGAGCTTTTGCCGGTGAATTGGCTTAAGCCGATTCAATCGGTGACTCAGCGCTAACACCTCGCTACACTCGCGCCAAACGCCAGAGAGCGTAGAGGCAGAGTGGATGTCCAAACCAGAAAGCATATCGGCGCGCTGGACACGGTTTAACCACCGTGTGGCGGCCCGGATCAGCACCCGTGCGCGGCCCGCGACGGGGTTCACCAGCATGCCGGAACCACGCACTATTGGGTTGTTTGCCCGGGGTAAGCAGTTGGTTGCCGGAAATTTCCTGTTTGCGGGCCATTTGATCAGCGCGCCGAAAACGTCGATGTGGGACATCAACGTGCCCGATGATGTCTTTGCCGAAGAACAGCATGGCTTTGCCTGGCTGGATGATTTGGCGGCGGTGGGTGACGCCCCCGCGCGGGAACGGGCGCAGGAATGGGTTTGGCGCTGGATTGACCGCTATGGGCGTGGTTCGGGGCCAGGGTGGATACCGGATTTGGCGGGACGGCGGCTGATCCGCTGGATCAGCCATGCGATTTTTCTGCTCAGGGCGCGGGATTCGGCGCAGTCTGAGGATTTCTATCGCTCGCTGGCGCAGCAGACGATTTTCCTATCCAAGCGCTGGCATAAAACCGTGCCGGGCTTGCCGCGGTTTGAGGCGCTCACCGGGCTGATCTATGCCGGGTTGGCGCTGGAAGGTATGGCGCAACATGTGGAGCCGGCGCTGAAGGCCTTGGACAAGGAATGCGAGCGGCAGGTGGATGAGGAAGGCGGCATTCCAACCCGCAATCCCGAAGAGCTGCTCGAGGTGTTCACATTGCTGACCTGGGCCGCGACGGCGCTCAAGGAAGCGGGGCGCAAGCCGTCGGCGATGCATATGCAGGCGATTGAGCGCATTGCGCCGACCCTGCGCACGCTGCGCCATTCCGACGGGGGCTTGGCGCGGTTCCACGGCGGCGGGCGCGGCATGGAAGGGCGGCTGGACTCGGCGCTGGCGGAAAGTGGCAACAAGACGCGGCAGGCGGATGGTCTGGCGATGGGCTACGCGCGGCTGTCAGCGGGGCGCACCAGCGTGGTGATTGACGCCAGCCCGCCCCCAACTGGACCAAGTTCGCTTAATGCCCATGCCTCTACGCTGGCGTTTGAACTGACCAGCGGGCGGCGGCCTTTGGTGGTGAATTGCGGTTCCGGCGCGAGTTTTGGTGAAGACTGGCGTCGGTTTGGACGGGCCACACCGTCCCATTCCACTGTGACCATTGATGAGCTGTCGAGCGCGCGGTTGGGCCAAGAGGGCCGCGGCTGGCGTGAAGAGCAACTGGTGGATGCGCCCAAAGATGTGCCGATTCAGATGAGCCAGGCGCCGGATGGGTTGCGGTTTGAGGGCGGGCATGACGGCTATATTGCATCTCATGGTTTGACCCATGCGCGGACGTTGGAGCTGACCTTTGATGGGCGCGGCATGGCGGGCGAAGACCTGATCATCGCGATGGAAGATTCGGCCAAGCGGCGGTTTGACATGGCGATGGACGAAGGCGCATTGCAAGGAATCCCCTTCGAAATCGCGTTTCACTTGCATCCGGAGGTGGATGCCTCGCTTGATATGGGCGGTGCGGCGGTGTCGATTGCGCTCAAAAGCGGCGAACTTTGGGTGTTCCGGCATGATGCGATCGCGAAAATGCGGCTCGATGCCAGTGTTTTCCTCGAAAAAGGGCGATTAAAGCCGCGTGCGACCAAACAAATCGTTCTATCTGGCGTGGCAATGGAGTATGCGACCCGCATCCGGTGGTCGCTGAGCAAAGCGCATGAGACCAATGTGGCAATCAGGGACCTGAACCGGGACGAAATGGATTTGAACACCTGAGCCCAAGGACCCTATCCCGATGAGCGACCTCCAGCCTATTCGCCGCGCCCTGATTTCCGTGTCTGACAAGACCGGCTTGATCGACCTCGCCAAAGCCCTTTCAGACCGCGGCGTGGAGCTGCTCTCCACCGGCGGGTCCGCCAAAGCGATGCGCGATGCGGGGCTGGATGTGAAAGACGTATCCGAGGTCACCGGCTTCCCGGAGATGATGGACGGCCGCGTGAAGACGCTGCATCCGAAGGTGCACGGCGGCCTGCTGGCGCTGCGTGACAATGACGATCACGTTGCGGCGATGGACGAACACGGCATTGGCGGTATCGACCTGTTGGTGGTGAACCTCTACCCGTTTGAGGCCACTGTGGCAGCGGGTGCGGACTATGACACTTGCATTGAGAACATCGACATTGGTGGCCCGGCGATGATCCGTGCCGCGTCCAAGAACCACGGCTTTGTAAATGTGATTGTGGACGTGGAAGACTACGCGCCGCTTCTGGCCGAACTGGACGCCAACGATGGTCAGACGTCGTATGCGTTCCGCCAGAAGCAGGCGCAGATCGCATATGCGCGCACCGCAGCCTATGACGCGGCTGTGTCCACCTGGATGGCCGAGCAGCTGGCGCTGGAAGCGCCGCGCCGCCGTGCCTTTGCTGGCGAAGTGAAACAGACCCTGCGCTATGGCGAAAACAGCCACCAGAAAGCGGCGTTTTACACCGATGGCTCCGGTCGTCCCGGCGTGGCGACTGCGACCCAGTTGCAGGGCAAAGAGCTGTCTTACAACAACATCAATGACACCGACGCGGCGTTTGAGCTGGTCTCCGAGTTTGATCCGGCGGTGAGCCCTGCTGTGGCGATCATCAAACACGCCAACCCCTGTGGTGTGGCCGTGGGCGCAACTTTGGTTGAGGCTTACCAGAAGGCCTTTGACTGTGACCGCACATCCGCGTTTGGCGGCATTGTGGCGCTGAACCAGCCGCTGGATGCAGAGACCGCAAGCAAGATCGTTGAAATTTTCACCGAGGTGGTGATTGCACCGGGCGCGTCTGAGGAAGCCAAAGAAATCTTCGCGGCGAAGAAAAACCTGCGTCTGCTGCTGACCGATGGTCTGCCGGATCCGCGCGCGCCGATCACCGCCTATAAGCAAGTTGCCGGTGGTGTTCTGGTGCAGGACAAAGACGTGGGCTACGTCAGCAAAGACGATCTGAAGGTGGTGACCAAAGTCGCGCCAACCGACGAACAGCTCGACGATCTGTTCTTTGCTTGGAAGGTGGCGAAGCACGTGAAGTCCAACGCGATTGTTTACGTCAAAGGCGGCGCTACCGTGGGTGTTGGCGCAGGTCAGATGAGCCGTTTGGACAGCGCCAACGTGGCCGCGTCCAAAGCGCAGCGCATGGCGGATGAACTGGGTATGGACGAGAGCCCAGCCAAAGGCTCTGCGGTGGCCTCTGATGCGTTCTTCCCGTTTGCCGACGGTCTGTTGGAAGCGGCTGCGGCGGGTGGCACCTGTGTGATTCAGCCGGGTGGCTCCATGCGCGATGAGGAAGTCATCAAGGCGGCGGATGAGGCCGGTCTGGCGATGGTCTTCACCGGAATGCGTCACTTCCGTCACTAAAAGTGACGTGAAATGCAAACGGCTCGCGGTTGGAAATGCTCTGATTGCGGGTCTCACCCTTGTTGCGCCGCCCAAAAGTGGCGTAGCATGGGCGCTAACAATCAAGGCGCAAGATTCTGGAGACAACACGGAACGGCGCACGAGGCAGACAGGCAGAGAAGGAGACGCGACGTGATGCGTCTTGTGTTTTGGGCAGGCTTTTGGGCCTTCATCACCGATCAGGCGAGCAAGTTTCTTGTGCTCAACTGGCTGAACCTGCGCGAGGTGATGCATATCGAGGTGCTGCCGCCGTTTTTGCAGTTTCATATGGCATGGAATCGCGGCATCAATTTTGGCCTGTTTTCTGACAGCCCAGCGGCCGCCAAATGGGTGCTGATTGCGCTGGCCTTTGTGATTTGCGGCTTTTTGCTGCATTGGGTGCGCAAAGATCCGCCGGGCAAATGGGGCATGATCAGTGCGGGGTTCCTGATTGGCGGCGCGCTCGGAAATGTGATTGACCGGCTGCTTTTTGGCGCTGTGGTTGATTTTCTCAACATGTCGTGCTGTGGCATCAACAATCCTTATGCGTTTAACCTCGCCGACGTTTGGATCTTCGCAGGCGCCATCGGGCTGGTGGTGTTTGGGGGCAAGAAAACTGAGGCGTGACCTTCCTGTCAGGATGCGCTAAAGCTGTGCCCAAGTTTCGTGGAGTGGGGCAAATGAAGCTTTTGCGTCTTTTGATTTTGGGAGTGGCTGCTGTGGGTTTGGCGGCCTGTTCGGGTAAGAACACGCTGCACTCGAATGCACCAAGTGGCGATGGGCCGGATGAATTCACCATCATGCCTGCCAAAGAACTGACCCAGCCGAAAGATTATGCGGCCTTGCCTACGCCCACGCCGGGTGGTGTGAACCGCACCGATCAGGACCCACTGGGCGATGCGGTGGCGGCGCTGGGCGGCTCTGCGGCGGCGCGCAGCCCTTACAACACCGGCATTCCGGCCAGCGACGGCAACCTTGTGAACTACTCGTCCCGTTTGGGGCGTGACGCGAACATTCGCGCGACCGTATTGGCCGAAGATGAAGAGTTCCGGCGCAAACGGGGCCGTGGCACCTGGCTGCGGATCAGCAAGAAGGGCCTCTATGAGGACGTCTACAAACGCCAAGCGCTGGACTACCGTGATGAGTGGTGGAAGTGGAAACGTGCAGGTGCGCGGACCCCTGCGGCACCGGTGCAGTAAGATCGCTGGCACGAATGTGCCTAATATGGCTCACAAATTCGTTTGATCCCTTGCAGCGCCCCCTCGGGGGCGTAACTATTTGTACAAGCCTGTTTTGAGGAGGTTATTGGATGTTGCGACGCTTTGTCTGTGCGCTGGCGACGGGGGCGGCGATGGCGCTGCCCGCGCAAGCGGAAGATCAGGTTACCGATTTTATGCTGGAGAACGGCATGCAGGTGGTGGTGGTCGAGGATCACCGTGCGCCGGTGGTGATGCATATGGTCTGGTACAAGGCGGGATCAGCCGATGAGAAGCCCGGCGTGTCCGGCGTAGCGCATTTTCTGGAGCATCTGCTGTTTAAGGCCACCGACAAGCTCGAATCCGGTGAGTTCTCCGCAACCGTGGCGGCCAACGGCGGGCGGGACAACGCGTTTACCAGCTACGACGTGACCGCCTATCACCAACGGGTGGCGGCGGATCGGCTGGAGCTGATGATGTCGATGGAGAGCGACCGGATGGTGAATATCCGGCTTGGCGAAGAAGAGATCCTGACCGAGCGCGATGTCATCATCGAGGAGCGCAACCAGCGGGTGGAGAACAACCCAGGTGCGCTGTTCCGCGAACAACTCAATGCGGCGCAGTATCTGAACCACCGCTATGGCATCCCGATCATTGGCTGGCGGCATGAGATGGAGGCGCTGGGGCTTGAGGACGCGCTGGACTATTACGGGACATATTACGCGCCCAACAATGCGATCCTGATTGTGGCTGGCGATGTCGAACCCGAAGAGGTCAAGGCGCTGGCGGAGCAATACTACGGCGTGATCCCGGCCAACCCGGACCTGCCAGAGCGTGCCCGGCCGAGTGAGCCACCGCAAACCAGTGCGCGGCGGATGGAGTTTTACGATGCCCGTGTGGCGCAGCCGTATGTGACGCGCTCTTACCTCGCACCAGAGCGCAACCCCGGCGATCAGCGCGGCGCGGCGGCGTTGACCTTGCTGGCGGAGCTTTTGGGTGGGGGGCAGACCTCTGTGCTGAGCCAGAAGCTGCAGTTTGAGGACAAGAACTCGATCTACGCCACCGCTTGGTATCGCGGCACCTCTCTGGATGCGACGACGTTTAACCTGTTGACCGTACCCGCGCCGGGCATCGGGATGCAGGAGGCCGAAGATGCGATGGATGCGGTTGTGGCGGAGTTCATGGAGACCGGTGTGGATGAGGCGCATTTGGAGCGGATCAAGATGCAGCTGCGCGCCAGCCAGATTTATGAGCGCGACAATGTGGACAGCGTGGCCAACCGCTATGGCCGCGGACTGACCTCGGGGCTGACGATTGCAGACATTCAGGCATGGCCGGAGATTTTGCAGTCGATCACGCCCGAAGAAATCATGGCGGCGGCAGAGATGATCTTTGACCGGAAAAAGTCGGTGACCGGCTGGCTGTTGACAGAAGAGGAGGCGGCGCAATGATCCGTGCTTTCATCACATGCGTGACGCTGTTTGTGGCCGTGCCTGCCTGGGCAGAGATCAACATCAAGGAAGTCACCTCCCCCGGCGGCATCAATGCCTGGCTGGTCGAGGAACCGTCGATCCCCTTTGTAGCGCTGGAAATTCGTTTCAAAGGCGGCACCTCGCTCGACGCAGAGGGTGCGCGCGGCGCAACCAACCTGATGGTCGGCCTGTTGGAAGAGGGCACCGGCGACATGGACGCGCAGGCCTTTGCCAAGGCGAGCGAAGAGCTGGCGGCGCAGTTTGGCTATGACAGCCATGCCGATGCGGTGTCGATTTCCGCCCGTGTGCTGACCGAGAACCGCGATGATGCGCTGGCTTTGCTGCGCAAATCCTTGGTGGCGCCGAGCTTCCCGCAGGATGCGCTGGACCGGGTGCGTGAACAGGTGCTGTCTGGCCTACGCTCTGATTTGAAAGACCCGGACAAGATCGCCGGCGCACGCATGGCGGAGATCATCTATGGCGATCACCCCTATGGCAGCGCGGGCGAAGGCACGATTGAAAGCGTGACCCACCTGACGCGCGAGGACATGATTGCCGCGCACAAAGGTGCGATGGCAAAAGACCGGCTGTTTGTTGGCGTGGTGGGCGACATCACCGCCGAAGAGCTGGGGCCGGTGCTGGATGCACTGTTGGGCGACCTGCCAGAGACCGGCGCACCGATGCCGGGCCCGGCGAAAGTGGACATCATGGGCGGCGTCGATGTGGTGGATTTTGATACGCCGCAGTCGGTGGCGATGTTTGCCCAGAACGGCATTGACCGCGATGATGAGGATTTCTTTGCCGCCTATGTGCTCAACACTATCTTGGGCGGCGGCGGCTTTGAAAGCCGTCTGATGGAGGAAGTCCGGGTCAAGCGCGGGCTGTCCTATGGCGTCTACAGCTACATCGTGCTGCGCGATCTGGCGAACGTCTACATGGGCAGCGTGTCCTCCGCCAATGACCGCGTGGCGCAGGCGATTGAGGTCATTCAGGATGAGTGGGCGCTCATGGCCGCCGAAGGCCCGACAGAAGATGAGGTTGCGAAAGCCAAGGCGCTGTTGACCGGAGCTTACCCGCTGCGCTTTGACGGCAACGGCGCGATTGCGACGATCATGGTCTCCATGCAGATGGACAACATGCCCATCGACTACATCACCACCCGCAACGACAAAGTGGATGCGGTCACGGTGGAAGATGTGAAACGCGTGGCCGGAGAGCTTCTGACGCCGGAGAAGCTGCAATTTGTGGTGGTGGGCAAGCCTGAGGGGCTTTGAAGGCTGTCACTGACTAAGTTGTGAGGCGCGGGGGGGGGAACCTTCCGCGTTTTTTGTTGGATAGACAAAACAACTATTGGCGAAGTTTGAAATCGCGGATTACCCTTCTGATTATTGAAGGATGAGAATTTGAACATGCCAGGGGAGATTGAAATGGCATTTGATACACACACGATTACCTTGCATGAAGATGATGCTGGCTTTCCGCTCAATGATGATTTCGATTGGTCTCAGCCCCATGTGGAGGCTGTGGTGAAACATGCCTTTGACAACACGGCGGTTGGAGCGCAATCGAACTTTCGTAGTTTTGGTGAGACACAGATTGTTGCGGGCAATGACACTTCGAGAGTTGCCTATGTTGAGACAGACTCCGGCTATTTCGTTGTGAGTGCTGATATGATGTCACATGTCATTGTGACCTATTCCAGATGGGATTGATGCCGCGTAACCAGAGGACGTAAATGTGCTCCAAGGTGCAGTATTATATGCAATAAATCTGGACGGCTTGACCCGGTTTTACACGGGGTTGGGCGGCGAAGTCGTGGAGCAGAGTCCGGGCGAATATGTCGTCATTGGCAAAGGAGATACGACTCTTGCGCTTGTTCAGGCGCCGGATCATATCGCTTCCACCACCGTCATCGAGACACCGCCGGTTGCGCGCTCTGCGACAGCCATCAAGCCCGTTGTTCAAGTAGGATCACTCGACGGTGCGGTTCCAGCGTTGAGGAGCACGGTGGTGGTTTGTTGCCTGAGGCTGGGCGATGGTGTTTTCGTGGGGCGGTTTTGCAGGATGTGATCGACCCGGAAGGCAACGTTGTTCAGCTCAGCCAGCGAGAGAAGGGTTCGGGCGACGGCTGAAGGCATTCGGAAGAGAGTGCCTTCCACGTTTTTTTGTTTAGGAAGGCAGCCGTTGCGCTTATTCATTCAATAGTTTTTCGACCGCTGAAATTGCGGAAAAGGCCGCGCCGTGCACGGTGGATTGTGCATCGCCTCCCAATGCTTCCCCGGCAAAGAAGACCTTTCCGGAAACTGGTGCGAGGATTTCGCTCAGGTCGTAGGGACTTCTATTTTCCATGGAGTAACTGCCCTGAATGTGCTGTTCCGCATTCCAGTTCTGGACTGCGGCGCCGGAAAAACTGGCTTTGGCAACGCCTCCGAACATTTCGTTGAGCTCTGAGAGAATGTCGTTCACCAAATCGGCGTTGTTAAGAGCCGAACGGCGTGTCGGTTTCTCCGAGACCGAGAACAGTCCAAGGATGTTTTGGCGCGTTGGTTTGCCAAAGACTGCGTCATAGTAGATTTTTTCCGCCCATGTGTCGGCCAGGATGCTGCTGCGCGCACCTTCAAACAGCATGTCTGGATAGAAACGCTCAGAGAACTGCAGGAAGGCCTTAAAGCCAGATCCAAAATCAACGTCCTTTAGAGCTGTTAGATTCGGCGGTGTTAGGTTCTTTGAGAAGGAGATTTGACCGCGTTTTAGGACAGAGATAGGCACAGTGACCAAGATCTTGTCTGTATCAAGTGAGCGACCGTCCTTGAGCCTCAAAGACAGGCGGTTTCCCTGCTCGGCAACATGCGTCACTTGCGCCCCGAAAGAGATATTTTGCGCAACAGTTGGCAACATGAACCTTTCGAAAAATCCGTACCAAGTGGTGTCTAAAAACTTGACCTCTTGATAGAAATTGCGAAGCGCGTTGAACTTATTCAGCCGATTGTTGTGCCAGAATTTGTAGGTTTGAGGACGGTAGTTGATTGTCCGAATGCCCAAGTCTGTTGGTCCCTGTCCTATCATGCGACCAAAGATATTTGGGTCGTCGTGGATCCACTCGGCGCCCAAATCGAGGGGCATATCTCCTAATCCCTTAAACCGCTTGACGCGTCCTCCCCAATTTTTGGACGCTTCCAGGATCTGAACTTCAATTCCGGCTTTGGCCAAGTGGTATCCCGCGGTTAGCCCGGCACTGCCTGCGCCGACAATGGTGACGCTTTGGGGTTTTCGAGCCTGCGCCAAGTGCGGTGCGCATAAAAGTGATGCAATGGACAAACGAGTGAAAGTTCTGCGGTGCATTTTTGGCTCACTTTTCTTTCAGTCAAAGAGGCAGGTGGGATCATCTTGCACAATGTTGCTTGGAAAGAATGCGGCATCAACATGATTAAAAGCATAGAGATCACGTCATTTCCCAAGGTGAGAAGTTCTTACTGAAGCCGCTTCAGTTTTCCCCCAACAACCGCCTAATCCGGCCTTCCCAGTCGTCCTGCGCCCGGCCGGATTTGCCCATGGCTTGAAAGCCGAAGTAGAGGTGCAGGATCATCTCGGCCAGATCGGCGCGGTGGGTGGGGGACAGGCCGACGCCCCGCACGTCCAGTACGCCGAGAATCCCCTGTTTCAGGCGGTCCGCCATTTCCTGGGTTTTTTGCGCAACCTTGGGGTTGTCCGGCGCGACCTCGACCATGGCGTTGCAGATAAAACAGCCGATGCCGGCTTTGTCCGTGGGGGCAAACATCGGCATCAAACAGGTGGTGGCGTCAGCGGCATCGCAGGCCTTTAGCGCGGCCACATTGGTGGTGACGACCAGATTGTCATAGCGCTCCAGTGTCTTGAAATAGACCGCTTCCTTGTCGGCAAAAGCCTTATAAAAACTCCCCCGCGTGAGCCCCATGGCGGTGAGCAGATCGGGCAGGTTGGTGGCCTTATAGCCTTGGCGCCAGAAGATCTGCATGGCGCCGTCTATCGCTTTGTCGATGTCAAATTCTCTGGGGCGGGCCACTAGATTCCTACCTCACGCAATGCTCACGGTCAGTTGATTTGTACCATTTGGTTCCGAATTGTAAATAGTCAATAGGAACTGATTGGTTCCAAACTCAGATCATTCAACAAAGGGACCTCCCCCAATGAACGTTTTTAAATCTCTGATCACTGGTGCCGCGCTGTCCGTGGCTGTGGCCACCTCCGCTTTTGCCGCTGGCGTTGAACTCAACGCGTCTTCCACGGGTCTTGCGATGCAGGGCTATGACCCGGTGGCGTATTTCACCGATGGCGCGCCGACCAAAGGCGACTACCGCATCACGTCGAGCTACAACGATGCCAACTACTGGTTCTCCAGCGAAGAGCACAAAGCGGCGTTTGACGCGGACCCAGAGGCCTACCTGCCGCAGTATGGCGGTTACTGCGCCTTTGGCGCAGCGATGGGCTTCAAGTTTGATGGCGACCCGGAGCACTGGAAGATTGTGGACGGCGAACTGTTCCTGAACCTGTCCAAAGATGTTCAGGCGCGTTGGGCCGAGGACATTCCGGGTTTCATCGAAAAAGCCGACACCAACTGGACCACAATCGCAGACAAAGATCCGGCCAGCCTGCAATAAGCAGTAAGCCACCACTCCCTTGGCCGTTGGCCCTCACCGCGCAATCGGTGGGGGCTTTTTGTGATCCGAGCAATGATTGACGCCGGGTGCGGCTTTGTCTAAGAGGCAGATAACCGTTGGGGTGTTCTGCATGGCAGGGCTGAGAATCGCAAATGCGTAAACCCATCGAACCTGATCCGGGCAATACCGGCGGAGGGAACGGTGTCAAAGACGATGACGTTTTGCCTGCGCGGAATCCCGTTTCGAACTGGGAGGCGTCACGTATGGCCCATATCGCTTTGACAATTGCAGGCTCCGACAGCGGGGGCGGCGCGGGTATTCAGGCGGATTTGAAGGCGTTTAGCGCACTGGGCACCTTTGGCACCAGCGTGATCACCGCTGTGACCGCACAGAACACACAGGCCGTGACCGCGGTGCACCCGATCCCGCTGGACGTGGTGCGCGCACAGATCGACGCGGTGCTGTCTGACATGGACGTTGGCGCGATCAAGATTGGGATGCTGGCCACGCCGGAGATCATCCACACGGTGGCCGATGCAATTGAGGACTTCACCGGTCCGGTGGTGCTCGACACGGTGATGGTGGCGAAATCCGGCGACAGCCTGTTGGCTGAGGAGGCAGTGATGACCTTGCGCGATGTGCTGGTGCCACGGGCCACGGTGATTACACCCAACCTGCCCGAGGCGGCGGCGTTGCTGAAAGAAGAGTTCGCCACTAGCGAAGAGCAGGTTGTGGCGCAGGGGCAGGCCTTGTGTGCGGTGGGCGCACAGGCGGTGCTGATGAAGGGTGGTCATGCGGATGGGGACATCTGCCACGATTACCTGATGACCTATGAGGGCACGCAGCTGGAGCTGACCGCGCCGCGCAAGCAGACCAAAAACACCCATGGCACCGGTTGTACGTTGTCCTCATCGATTGCGGCGGGTTTGGCCAAAGGTCTGGCGCTGCCCATCGCGGTGAAAGAGGCGCATGAGTACCTGCAAGGCGCGATTGCGGCGGCTGATGATTTGAAGGTCGGGCATGGCCACGGGCCCTTGCACCATTTCCACCGGGTTTGGGGCGCGTGACGCTTTATTCCGTCATAGGCGCTGGCGTTGCCGGGCTGGCCGTGGCCACGGAGCTTGCGGAGCGTGGCGCCGAGGTGCAGGTGTTTGACCCTGCTGGCCCACCTGGCCCACACGGCTGTAGCTGGTGGGCGGGTGGCATGTTGGCGCCGTGGTGTGAATATGAAAATGCCGAGGAGCCTGTGCTGCGGCATGGGCAAGAGGCCATCGGCTGGTGGTCGGCGCATACCAAAGTAACCAAGGCGGGCACACTGGTGGTCGCCAACAAACGTGACCTGCCAGACATGCGCCGGTTTGCTCGGCGCACCGAAGGGTTCACTGAGGTGGGGCGTGGAAAAGTTGCTGAGCTGGAGCCGGATTTGCACGGTTTTGGGCAGGGGCTGTTCTTTGAAGACGAAGCCCACCTTGATCCGCGTAGGGCCTTGCAAGACCTGTATCGCGGCTTGGCGGACAAGGGCGCGACGGTGCACGCGAAGATCGCGCCAACCAACCTTGAAAACGCGATTGACTGTCGGGGCCTGTCGGCGCGCGAATACCTTTATGACCTGCGCGGCGTGAAGGGCGAGATGTTGATCATCCGTGCACCGGATGTGGAGATCACCCGCCCTGTGCGTTTGCTGCATCCGCGCATCCCGCTCTACATCGTGCCGCGTGGGGATGGCGTCTACATGCTGGGCGCGACCTCAATTGAGAGCGAAGACAGCAGCCGCATCACCGCGCGCTCGATGCTGGAACTGCTCAGTGCGGCCTATGCGCTCAACCCGGCTTTTGGCGAGGCAGAAGTGCTGGAAATCGGCGTCGATCTGCGCCCGGCGTTCCCGGACAACCTGCCGCGCATCCGGCGGCTGGGTCGGACAATTTACGCCAACGGCTTGTACCGCCATGGTTACTTGCTGGCCCCTGCACTGGCCAAAGGGGTCGCCGATCTGGCGCTTCACAACATTCATTCGGAGATGGTCGATGAAGATCGTGCTTAACGGAGAGGCCCGCGACGTGGCGGCCACGGATTTGGCTGGGCTTTTGGCTGAGTGTGGCTTTTCCGGCCGCGTGGCGACATCACTCAACGAAGAGTTTGTGCCCGCCGGATTACGCGCGGCGCAGACATTGGCGGATGGCGACCGCGTCGAAGTGGTCGCACCGATGCAGGGGGGCTGAGCGATGGGCAAGACGTTTTACGGTGTAGAACTGCCAAACCCGCTGATGCTGGGCACGGCGCAATATCCCAGCCCTGCGATTTTGGAAGAGGCGTTTCGGGCCTCTGGAGCTGGCGTTGCAACGGTGTCGTTACGGCGTGAAGGCGCTGGCGGCGCGGGGCAAACCTTCTGGCAAATGATTGCGGATCTGGACGTGCTGGTGCTGCCCAACACGGCGGGCTGTCACACGGTGAAAGAGGCGGTGACCACGGCGCATATGGCGCGAGAGGTGTTTGACACCAAGTGGATCAAGCTGGAGCTGATCGGCCACACCGACAGCCTGCAGCCGGATGTGTTCCAACTTGTGGAAGCCGCACGAATTCTGTCCGAGGACGGGTTTGAGGTGTTTCCCTACACCACCGAAGACCTGATCGTGGGCGAGCGCCTGCTAGAAGCAGGCTGTGAGGTGTTGATGCCTTGGGGCGCGCCGATCGGATCCGGTCGTGGGTTAAACAACACCTATGCGCTGCGGGCGATGCGGGCGGAGTTCCCCGACGTGCCTTTGGTGGTGGACGCAGGCATTGGCTTGCCGAGCCATGCGGCGGCGGCGATGGAGCTTGGTTTTGACGCTGTGCTTTTGAACACCGCTGTGGCGCGCGCCGGTGATCCGGTGGCGATGGCCAAGGCGATGATGGCCGCCGTGGAAGCAGGCCGGATGGGCTTTGAGGCCGATCCAATTGAGGCACGCGATATGGCGGAAGCCTCCACCCCTGTTATTGGAAAGGCGTTCCTGTCATGAGCCTGCATAAGTTTTATCCGATTTTTGACGATGTCAGTTGGCTCAAGCGCATGCTGCCGCTTGGCATCAAACTGGTGCAACTGCGCATCAAGGATGCCAGTGACGACCATGTGCGGGCGCAGATTGTCGAAGGTCAGGCGCTGTGTCGCGAACACGGCTGCGTGCTGGTGATCAATGATTACTGGCAGGCGGCGATTGATCTGGGCTGCGACTGGATTCACCTCGGTCAGGAAGATTTGGACGAAGCCGATCTGAAAGCGATCCGCGCAGCGGGCCTCAAGATGGGCGTGTCGACCCACGATGATGACGAGTTGGAACGCGTGCTGGCCTTCGCGCCGGATTATGTCGCGCTGGGGCCGGTTTACCCAACCATCCTGAAAAAGATGAAATGGCATCAGCAGGGCCTGCCGCGTGTGACCGAGTGGAAAGCGCGTGTGGGCGCGGTGCCGTTGGTGGGCATTGGTGGCATGTCAGTGGAACGCGCGCCGGGTGTGTTTGAGGCCGGGGCGGATATAGTCTCTGCGGTCACCGACATCACACTGAACCACGATCCAGAAGGCCGCGTGCGCCAGTGGCTGGAGGTCTGCAAGTGAGCCGCTATGCGCGCCAAATGATATTGCCCGAGGTGGGTGCAGATGGGCAGGTGGCGCTGACCACGGCCCATGTGTTGGTCATTGGCGCGGGCGGTCTGGCGGCAAGTGCGCTGCCTTTGCTGGCAGGGGCTGGCGTGGGGCGCATCACGATTGTTGATGGCGACACGGTGGAACTGTCCAACCTGCATCGTCAGACGATGTTTACCGAAGGCGATCAGGGGAAGCCTAAGGCGGAAGTGGCCGCTGCACGCTGTCAGGCGATCAATGGCGAGATCACTGTTGAGGCTGAGGTGGCCAAGATGACCCCGGCCAATGCGCCAACGCTGCTCAACGGTGTCACTTTGGTGATGGATTGCGCCGACAGCTACGCGGTGAGCTACACGTTGAGCGATCTGTGTTTGGCAGAGAACATCCCGCTGATCACAGGCTCGGCGTTGGCTCTGTCGGGCTATGCGGCGGGTGTTTGCGGCGGCGCGCCGTCATTGCGCGCGTTGTTCCCGGAGGCCCCGGAAAGCGGGGCAAGCTGTGCAACCGCAGGCGTGATGGGGCCGGTGGTGGCCTTGATTGGCGCGATGCAGACGCAGATGGCGCTGGCCGTCTTGATGGGGCATCAACCGAGCCCGTTGGGGCAAATGGTGCAGTTTGACGCGCGTTCCATGCGCAGCGCGCCGTTTCGGTTTGATATCGCGCCGGAGCCGGAGGTGGCCTTTGAGTTTGTGGTGCCGGAGATGCTCAGCGAGGCTGACACAATTGTCGAGCTGCGCGGGCCTGAGGAAGCGCCAGAGCCGGCACATCCGGACGCGATCCGCCTTTTGCCGGATCAGTTGAAAGAGAACCTGCCAATCGCCGAGGGGCGGCTGGCTTTGTGCTGTGCAACGGGGCTGCGGTCCTGGCGTGCGGCGGAATTCACCCAAGAGATTTGGCCCGGCGAGATTGTTCTTGTCGCGGCATCTGCTTCTTAGAACGAGAGGAAACGTGATGAAGCACCTACTCGCAGCTGTGGCCCTGATGGCCGCAACCCCCGCCATGGCGGCAGACAAAATGACCCTTCTGCTGGATTGGTTCATCAACCCCGACCACGGCCCGATCATCGTCGCCGCAGAAAACGGCTACTTCGAAGAAGTTGGCCTTGAGGTTGAGATTGTGCCACCGGCCGATCCGTCTATGCCTCCGCGCCTTGTGGCCGCGGGCCAAGCTGATTTGGCGGTGTCCTACCAGCCGCAACTGCACCTGCAGATCCACGAAGGTCTGCCGTTGAAGCGTGTTGGCACGCTGGTGGCAACTCCGCTGAACTGCCTGTTGGTTCTGGAAGACGGTCCGATCAAAACTCCGGCGGATTTGAAAGGCAAGAAAGTTGGCTTCTCCGTGGCTGGCGTGGAAGAAGCCGTGCTGGGCGCGGTTTTGGGCAAGTATGGCGTGTCCACCGATGACATCGAGCTGGTGAACGTGAACTTCTCCCTGTCCCCATCGCTGATGTCTGGTCAGGTGGACGCGGTGATCGGTGCGTATCGGAATTTTGAGCTGAACCAGATGGACATCGAAGGCCGTCCGGGCACCTGCTTCTACATCGAAGAAGAGGGCGTGCCATCTTATGACGAGCTGATCTATGTGGCCAACCCAGATACCATGGATGCGGACAAAGTGGCGCGTTTCATGGCGGCAACCGAAAAAGCGACGCAGTACATCGTGAACAATCCGGTCAAAAGCTGGGAAATTTTCTCTGCCACGTCCACCGAACTTCAGGACGAGCTGAACGAGCGCGCATGGGCTGACACGTTGCCACGCTTTGCCTTGCGCCCAGCGGGCTATGACGCCGGTCGTTACGTGCGCTTTGAGCAGTTCCTCAAGGACAGCGGCATGATCCCGTCGATCAACCCAGTTGAGGCGATCACCATTGACGTGACCGCCCCGGCGATGGGCCAATAATGAGCGCTCAAAACTATGGCCGTGCCTTTGCGCTGATGCGTGAGGCGGCAGGCGAGGCATGGGGGGAGTATACCCGCCATGCCTTTGTTGAAGGGCTGCGCGATGGTTCGCTGCCGAATGCGGCGTTTCTGCATTACCTGCGGCAGGATTATGTGTTCCTGATCCACTTCTCCCGCGCCTGGGCGCTGGCGGTGGTGAAATCGGAAACCCATGAGGAAATGCTGGGCGCGGTCGCAACTGTGAATGCGCTGGTGGCCGAAGAAATGCAGCTGCACGTGGGCATCTGCGAGGCCGCAGGCATACCGCAGGAAGAGCTGTTTGCCACGCCTGAGCGCGCAGAAAACCTCGCTTACACACGCTATGTGCTGGAGGCAGGCTATTCCGGCGATCTGTTGGATCTGCTGGCCGCTTTGGCGCCTTGCGTGATGGGCTATGGCGAGATTGGCGCGCGGTTGGGCGTTGAGAAAACCTCCGACACCTACGCCGACTGGATCAACACCTATGCGGGCGAAGGTTATCAGGGCGACTGTGTTGCCGTGGGTCAACTGCTTGATGGCGCGCTGGAGCGACGTTTGGGCAAGGACTTTGAAAACAGCCCGCGCTTTGCCGCGCTGTGTGACAAGTTCCGCATGGCCACTGAGCTGGAAGTGAACTTCTGGCAGATGGGCCTGACCCCATGACTTTGGCACCCGGCATCACCTTACAAGGACAGGCCTCAATTGAGGGGCGGCAGCTGTTTGCGCCGCTCACGTTGTCCTTGGATGCCGGGCGTTGGACCTGCCTTTTGGGCGGGTCTGGCGTGGGGAAAACCACGGTTTTGCGACTGATGGCTGATTTGTCCACAGGCGCGGATTTTGACGGAGAGATCACGGCCACAGACGGTGAGCTTGTTGCCGACCGCATCGCCTATATGGCGCAGGATGACTTGCTGATGCCGTGGGCCAGCGTGGCGAAAAACATCACGCTGGGCGCGCGACTGCGGGGGCAGGACTGGGATGAAACGCGGTTGGAGCAGCTGTTGCAGCGCTGTGGATTGCTGGCGCATCGCCACAAGAAGCCGGGCGAGCTTTCCGGTGGGCAACGCCAGCGGGTGGCGCTGGCGCGCACGTTGATGGAAGACAAACCCATCATCCTGCTAGACGAACCGTTTTCGGCGTTGGACGCTCAAACGCGCGCGGCGATGCAGGATTTGGCGGTTGAGCTGCTGTCAGGCCGCACAGTGATGGTGGTGACCCATGATCCCGGTGAAGCGGCCCGGTTGGGCCATGCGATCCATGTGATGACCCCCGCAGGCCTGACAGCGGTCACCCCGCCGACGGCAGAGGTTCCACGCGCCGTGGAGGCGCTGGATACTTTGATGTGCCAGTCCGAGCTCTTAAAACGACTGATGGGGCAAGCGGCATGAAGATGTGGCCTCCTATTGCCTCCACCATTTTTGCGCTGTTGGTCTGGCAATTGATTGTCACATCTACAGGTGTGCAACCCTTTCTTTTGCCTGGCCCATCGGTGGTGGCGGAGGCCTGGTGGCAACACCGAGTGCTGATTGCTGAAAACGCGGTGATCACACTCCAGGAAATCGTGCTAGGCATGATCATTGGAACGGCGCTGGGCATTGTGACCGCGCTGCAACTGGCAACTTCCAAAACGATGCGTACCTTGGTGCAACCGATCTTGGTGTTCACCCAGTCTTTGCCGGTGTTCGCTCTGGCCCCAATTCTGACTTTGTGGCTGGGTTTTGGCCTCTGGTCAAAAGTCGCTATGGCCGTGCTGATTATCTACTTCCCGGTGACTTCGGCTTTTTTTGACGGCTTGATTCGGACGCCACCGGGCTATTTGGATTTGGCAAAAACCATGCAGGCCAAGCCGATGCGGATCCTGTGGCAAATCCGTGTGCCAGCCGCGCTCCCGAGCCTTGGTGCAGGTGTACGATTGGCTGCGGTCTATGCCACGATTGGGGCCGTGATTGGCGAATGGGTTGGGGCCTCAAAAGGCCTTGGTGCGTTAATGATAATGTCCAACGGTCGGGCCAAAACGGATTTAATGTTTGCGGCCTTGCTGACCCTCGGCGTCATGTCGGTTGTGTTCTATTTGCTGGTAGCTAAATTGACCCGGGTATTAGGTGATCGGGAGACCTGATCTGCCGGTGGGGGTACCCAACCCCAAAGCGGTTTGGGCGGTTTTCCAATCAAATTACAACAAAATCAGATAATCTCGACTGAATAGCGTCGGAGAGCCTGTGTCTTAAGACTACTTTAACCACCTGCTGGCACTCATTTTCCGGTAGATTTTTTGAGTTGTAGATAGACCGCAGCATGTCGAATTTGCGTATCACACGACGGTATCTCCGCTGGCGAAGCGGCATCGCGCTGAGCATTGTGCTCGCGGCCGCAATCGCAGCCATGGGGGTGGCGCTTATGGGGCGCGATACGGTGGCAACACGCAACCAGAACACAGCTTCCATGGACACGCTTTTGTTGTCGCTGTCGGAAATGTCGATGGCATTTCAGGAACTGCGGATCGCACCGGCGTCGCAACGCGGCGTGAACTCGCGCGCACATGTACGGCGCGCGTCTCATGCTGCCGAAGAGGCGGCAGAGCGGATTTCGCAGGAGAAAACCCTCAAGACCTTCTCATCTGAAGGGCAGAGCATCCTGCGGCGGGACGCGATGAACCCGCTCCTGGAGCTTGAGGACGTGCTTTTCCTGGCTGATGTGGCGGTGGACCCACGTCAGAACATGACCGACGTCGCCCGCGCGGCAGGTATGGCTGGCGATCTGGCGATGCGTCTCTTGCCGATCTTCAACCGGATCAAACAGGCGGAACTGGCCGCCGCGCAGGAAGCGGCGGACAAACAAGTCACCTACGGTATTTTTGCGCTGGTGATCACGCTCTTTGGGGCGGGGTTAGCGGCACGATTTGTGCACATCCCGATGGAGCGTTACGTGATCCGGGCGCAGTCCGAGATCGAGCGCAACCGGCGTAGGGCCGAGGCGGCTTCTGATGCCAAATCGATGTTCCTGGCCACAATGAGCCATGAAATCCGTACCCCGCTGAACGGCGTTTTGGGATTGGCGGATGTGCTCAAGGACACGCGGCTTGAGCCGGAGCAAAAGCGCATGCTGTCGATGATCCAGAGCAGCGGGCGGGCGCTGTTGCAACTGATCAATGACGTACTTGATCTGGCCAAAATCGAGGCCGGTAAGGTTGAGCTGAAATTTGAAGCCTTTGACGTGCAGGCCCTGTGTCAGGAAACCGCCGAGCTGTTTTCGGGTCAGGCTGCCAAGAATGGCGTGGCGCTGACGGTGCATGCGGCTCCAACCGAGACCGGGTGGTTTGTGCACAGCGCACCCCAGGCGTTGCGGCAGGTGTTGGCCAATCTTGTGGGCAACGCGGTGAAGTTCACTGAGCAGGGCAATATTGAGCTGCATCTGGAAGATGTCGCGCCACACAAGGGTGAAGAGCGCCGCTTGCGGATTGTGGTGAAAGACGACGGGATTGGCATCGCGCCGAGCGCTCTGGAACGGATTTTTGATCAGTTTGAGCAAGCCGATTCCAGCACCACCACGCAGTTTGGTGGCACTGGGCTGGGCCTGTCGATTGTGCAGCGCATGAGTGAGGCCCTTGGTGGTGAGATCACGGCGGAAAGCGTGCTGGGCGAAGGCTCGGAGTTCATTCTGGAACTGCCGGTGGGCAACGCCACCGCAGTGATTGCGGAGCCTGCGCCGTCTGAGGCGATGCAGTTTGGCAAACGGGTGCTAGTGGCGGATGACAACCGCGTCAATCAGGTGGTGGCGCGCAAGATTTTGGAGAATCTGGGTTGCGAGGTGCTGTCTGCGTCCAACGGGCTGGAGGCGGTGGACAAGGCCGCGATTTGCGAACCGGACCTGATTTTGATGGATGTGCGTATGCCGATGATGGACGGCTTGCAGGCCACCCGCGCCATTCGGGCTGACACGCGGCACAAGGCCGCCACGGTGCCAATTGTGGGCCTGTCCGCAAATGCGCAAGCGGAACATCGGGACGAGGCCGTAGCCGCCGGCATGTCCGGCTATGTGGAAAAACCCGTCACGCGCAATGCGCTGAAGGCGGAGCTGTTGCGGCACTGGCCGTCTGAGTCCGAGACACAGGAGGATGGCGCATGCGCCTGAAGAGTTTTGCACTGGCCGCGGCGATGACCGGTGCCTTGAGCGTGCCAGTACAGGCGGGCGAAGGTGCGGTGTGGTTTTACGCCTGGAACAACACGATCCCGCAGGAGGTGGTGCAGGAGTTTGGCGAGCGCCATGGCATGAATGTGGTGGTCGACACCTTTATGGTGGCAGATGAGGCCGAGGCCCGTCTCGCCGCTGGTGGCACCGAGTATGATCTCGCCGTTGTGCCAGTGGAGGTTATGCCGCGTTTGGTGAGCATTGATGCGCTGCGTCCCTTTGATGCCAAGATTCGGGCGCAATTGAATGGCAGCCATCCGCAGCTGATGGAAAAGCTCGAAGAAGCCGTGCCCATGGCCAGCGAGTATGCGGTGCCGTTTCTGTGGGGCACCACCGGCGTGATGGTGGACATCGACGATGTGTTAGAACGCGTGCCGGAAACGGCGCTCAACAGCTGGGATCTGGTGTTTGATCCGAAGTATGCCGCCGAGCTTGCGGATTGTGGCATCACCATAGTGGATGCGGTGCAAGAGGTGGTGGCAATTGCGCTCAACTATCTGGGCCGCAATCCAAACTCGATGGCCGAAGAAGATCTGGACGCAGCCTTTGAGTTGCTTGCAGGCATCATGCCTTACGTGCACACCATTGACGGCAGTCAGCAGGAACAGGTTTTGCAAAATGAGGCCTGCGTGGCCTTGACCTGGAGCAGCGACGCGCTGGCGCCGCAGTCTTTGCTGGGACGTAATGAGGTGCGGTATTTTGTGCCCCAAGAGGGCACCGTGCTGTGGGCCGATGTGCTGGTGTATCCTGGCGACACAGGCCATCCGGAGCACAGCCATGATCTGCTGCGCTATATGAATGAGCCGGAAGTGCTGGCAAAAGTCTCGCAGTTCTCCCTCGCCTTGACAGATATTCCGGTGTCGCACGAGGCATTGGCGGAGCTGGATCGGGAGATTCTGGAACAGGTGGCGCCGAAAGACCGACGCGAGAAGCTGTTCATGTTGACGCCGCGCACGGGATCCGAAAAACGCATTCTGGACCGGCGCTGGCGCCGGATGCAGCTGGGTCTGTAACCAGAGAAAACGCGTTTGGGTGGGTCAGTAAGAGACCGGCCCGTCCGCCTTGTTGAGCATCACGCCAAGAATAGGTTTCACCTCCGAAAGGATTTGCTCAACCTTGGTGATGTCCTCGGCGGTGGAAATACCGCCGCCCGCCACCACCAGAACCGCGTCGACGTTGGGCAGAAAGCCCAGCACGTCGTCAAATTCCAGCGCGGGTGGCATGTCAAACAGCATCAGATCGGGGCAGAGCGCCTCTTCCAATTCTTCGAGCACTTCGGCTGCGATGTCGTTTTGGAACAGTTCCGCGGAGTTCTCGCTGGCGCTGTCGTTTAAGGCCACGGCGAGGTTGGGCTGCACCCGTTGCAGGAAGTTCTCCGGCGCGATCACGCCGCTGAGGTAATCCGCCATGCTGTCTTTTGCGGAGATGCCCAAGGTTTCGGCCAGGCTTGGCGCGCGCAAGTCCATATCCAGCAAGACGGTACGCACAGACTCTAGGCGTGAAAACGCCATGGCCAAGTTGGTAGTGACAAAGCTGCTGCCGCAGCCACGGGTGGGCGCGGTCACAGCAACGCGGCTCCAGCCATGCTCGTTGAGCGCCTGCAACAGACGGGTGCGCAGCATGTCAAAGGCGGCATGGGCCGGATGGCTGCGGGTGGCGCTGACGATGAAGTTCTTCTCCAGATCCGCATCCTTGAGCGCGGCCACGGTCAAGCCTTCCCAGAACACATCCGGGTCATGCACCACAGGCAGCCGCGCCTCCTCATAAGATGCGTCACTTGATGCCTCGGTGGCCTCCTCTTCTGGGAGGTCGGTCTCGTGGGTCTGATCTGTGCTCATGGCGCGTGAATCCGCTCTGTTTGGGGCAAAACTATCAGGGCAATGCGGACAAAAGAAAGGCACCATTGCGGAGATAGGGGGACGTGTGGGGTTAAGCGGCGGTCCAGCGGGTGATGGTGGCGGCGATGTCTGCGGCCACTTGCGCGCGCGCAGGGTGGTCTACCTCAGCGTAGAAGGCATGGGCCGCGTTGGGCAACAGAGTGGCGGTGGCGGGCACGGTGGTCAGCCAAGCCTCGGAAGGGCGTCCGGGGTCGTTGTCACCAAAATAGACCTGGGTTGGGATCGCCAGAGCGCGCTCGTCCCGCAACCGCGTAGAGGAGACGCAGATCAGGCCAGTTAGGGGAACGCCGGCTTGTGCGGCTCTCCACAGGGCCGTGCCGCCCGCGCTGTAGCCGAGGCCAATGAGAGCGGGCTGGTCAGCCATCATGTCGCAAAGTCTGCGCACTGCCCGCGCCATGCCGTCTTCTTGGAACAGGTGATGGTGTAGGGCTTCGCCGCTGAGGGGCGGTTGATCGCAAAGGTCGGCAAGGGATAGGCGGTCGACGCCCGGCAAACCCGCGCTCAGGCACAGCGCTTCATCGGGCGCACCATGGATGTCGGTGACAACGATAAGCGACATGTCAGAAGCCAAGCAGGTTGGCCTCATCAATCACCTTGGTCAGGAACACATCGCGGCGGCGTTCCGGCTCCCAGCCCAGCACCTTTTTGGGCAGGCTGTTGTCAAACGGCGAGAAATGCGCGCGGCTCTTCCAATCGGCCAAGGACGGGTTGGATAGCCCGCCACGACGCAGCACCTGTTTCTTCAGGACATATTTCACCGAGGCAGAGGCGTAAAACGCGGTCAGGTTGCCCGGTTTTACTTTGATCCGCGCGCCTAGACGGGCGTGGATCGCGTCAAAATAATCGGTGGCGGAGAACATCGGTTCCCCCACCAGATTGAAGCTCTGCCCCAAAGCGTCATCGTTTTCCGCCATCAGGATCAGCCCTTCGGCGATGTCCTCGTTGAGCACAAACGGCAGGATGTGCTTGCCCTTGCCCCAAATGCGCACCGCGCCCGCGCCATGCCATCGGCCAATGCCCCAATGCTGTAACGGACCGCCTTTGCCCAGCACTATGCCGGGGCGGGCAATCACCAGCGGCAGGCCGTGTTTGCGATGCATTTCAAGCAGCCGCGCCTCACATTCGGCCTTAGAGCGCGCATAGATGTTCCGGTCGTTCATGTCATCGCCAAAACCCAAGCTCTCGCGAATGGTCACGCTGGGATCGGACATGTCATAGCTGGCGATGGTGCCGGTGTAGATAAACCGTTTCACACCCGCCGCCTGTGCCGCTTGGGCGATGGTTTCCGTCACCGCTACGTCGTTTTTTAACGCAGCCTCCCAGGTAGCATCCATGGATTTGCCAAGGTGGTAGACAATCTCGATGCCGTCCATGGCCTCGGCCAGTTGATCCGGATCGCGCAGGTTGGCGCCAAACAGCTCCACATGGTCGGCAATGTCATCAAACGGCCCGGAGGTGCCGCGCGACAGCACACGCACATCGCGGCCTTTGGCAACCCAGGCGCGGGTCAGGTCACGACCAATGAAGCCGGTGCCGCCAATCACCAGAACAGACGGTCTTAGCTTGGCGCGGCTCGCCGGTTTCGGTTTTTTGGCAGGTTTCGGCATGAGCGCGATGGCATCGTCAATTGCCTGCATCACCAGTGTGGCGTTGTCGCCATGGAACCGTGCGTCCAAGTCGCGGCCCGAGCGGATGGCGCTGTAAAAAGCTCCGGTCAGCCCGGCAAAGGACAATCCGTAAGGCGATTTGCGATTGAGAGACACCAACTGCCGCGCGCCATTCACCACGCCTTCGCGCAGATGCTGGCCGGCCAAGCCTATCTGGCGCAGGAAGGGGTTGGCGACAATGTCGGCGGCGTTTTCGGCGTCCACGGTCAGCACGTCGTGGGCGTAGTCATAGCGCGCGGTGGCGGTGGAGCCATGCAGGATCACCGATCGGTCGTCCATGGTTTCCACCAACGACAGGTTCAGCGTGACCGACACATCCCCAGCCGACGCCAGAATGCGCCAACCCTGCGGACGCGTTGTGTCGCCGGGGATTTCGACCGGTTTGGACAGGCTCAGATGCTCTACGTTCAGTGGGCCAAACAGGTCCACGGCAAAGGCAAATAAATGCGGACCCAGCTCCAGCAGCATGTTTTTTGGCTCTCGCAGCAGCCACAAGCCATATGGCCCGGAGCGTAGCGGCATCATTGGGAAGTTCCAGTTGATCTCCGCGCTGGCGACGCGGCCAATCTCACCGGCCTCAAGCCGGGTTTTCAGGCGCTGATAGCCTGGCGTGCCCATGAAGTTGTGCCCGGCGGCAAAGACGCGGCCTGCGTCAGAAGCGATCTGCTGGATTTCGGCGGTCTCCACACCGGAGATCGCCACCGGTTTTTCCACCAACACGTGATGCCCTGTGGCCAGGCAGGTTTCGGCCAGCGCCCGGTGCGTGCCGGGGGGCGTGACGATGTGGATGGCGTCGGCGACTTTGGCGGCGAGCAGCTTGTCCAGATCGGTATAGGCGGCAATGCCATAGGTCTGCGCCAGCGCATCGGCAGCGGCGCGGGATTGGTCACAGACGGCGACCAGCTCCACGCCTGGTGTGGCCAGAATGGCGGCGGCGTGCCAGTCAGCGATGTAACCAGCCCCCAGAAGGGCGGCGCGGATCGGGCGGTCGTCGGACAATGTGTTCATGCTCATTTATACTCGATGATGCGCATGGCGCGGCCACGGATGCGGCGCCAGTGGAACAGGATCATGCCCATCACGTTGGGCAGTTTGGACAGGGTCAGAAGGCGGGCGTGACGCCAGGCTTCCCAATAGGGCAGCCCCTCGCGGACAAGGCCGTTTTTGGTGCGGATGTAGTTGGCGACATAGAGCGCGAGCACCAACAGGAATAGCAAGGCGCTGCCCATCAGGCCCCAGAGCGCCAGCAGCGGTAGGAGCAAGCCATAGATCACGCCGCGCAGTTGTTCCTTGCGGAAATACGGCGGGTGCATCCAGCCCACTTGGGCAAAGCCATGGCCGGTGCGTACGGCGCGCTGCCACCATTGCCCAAAGCGCAGCATGGCAGCGTCATGGCGGGTCATTTCCTGTGGCAGGCGGCGTAGTTTCCAACCGGCTTTGGCGAGGCGCACACAGAATTCGTCGTCCTCAGCCGCAATCACCGTGGCGTCAAACCCACCGGCTTCCACAAAGGCCTTGGAGCGTACCATCATATCGCCGCCACAGGCGACAATTTCACCTGCTGGCCTGTGCCATTCAAAATCACACAGCGCGTTGTAGACACTGCGTTCGGGATAAAGCTCCGCCCGCCAGCCGGTGATCAGGCCCAGGCTGCCATCCTCGCTCAAGGCTTTTTCCCCGGCTGCGATCCAGTCATCAACCACGATGCAATCACCGTCCACGAATTGCACAAAATCCGGCAGGTCACCGGTTTGTGCCAGCGCGTCAAACCCCGCCTGCCGGGCACGGGCGGCGGTGAAGGGCAGGCTGTTGTCCAGCTCCACCACCAGCGCGCCAACCTTGCGGGCCTCGGCGACGGAATTGTCCCAGCTGCCGCTGTCGACATAGACCATCTCTACACCCTGTGCCTTTAGCGAGGCGAGGCAGGCGATCAGACGTTTGCCTTCGTTGCGGCCAATGATGATGGCGGTGGTGCTCATGTTTGGCCCCCGCCCAGCAGATCGCCCAATCGCGCGGCTTCTTTGTTGATGTCAAAGGCCTTTTCCACCATGGCGCGGCCGGCAATACCCATGGCGGTGGCGCGCGCCGGATTGGCGAGGATTTTGCCAATGGCCTCGGCCAATGCATGTGGGTTGCCCGGTGGCACCAACAGGCCAGAGGCGCCATCGGTCACCAATTCTGGAATGCCCGCAATATGCGTGGTCACAACGGGGCGGCGCGCGGCCATGGCCTCCATCAACACAACCGGCACGCCTTCGGCGAAGCTGGGCAGGACAAAGAGGTCAGAGGCAGCCAGCGCCTCGGCCACTTCGGATTGCGACTTGTAGCCCACAAACGACACGTTTTCCGCAAGCCCTGCTTTCTTCGTCTGCTTTTCCAGTGCCTTTCGCCCCGGCCCATCCCCAATCACGGTCAGATGGATCTTGGGGAATTCTGCCTTCAACGGCTCCAAGGCGCGCAGCAGAATTGGCAGGCCTTTGACCGGCGCAAGGCGCCCCACGAACAAAAGATTGGTCTCCACCGGATCCTCGCCCGCGTCATAGCGCGCGGGCTCCACGCCACAGTGGATGATATGCAGCTTGGACCAATGTTTGGGATTGGAAAACGCCATCGCCTGCGAGCGGCAGAAATGGCTGATACAGGCGACAAATTTGGCGCGTTTGATCTTTTCGTCCAGCCGCCAATGATCCGGCGCAAAGAAGATGTCCGGCCCATGCAGCGTGAAGCTGTAGGGAATGCCCGACAGCTCGCTCATCAGCATGGCCACGGTGCAGGAGGATTTGGCGATGTGGTTGTGCAGATGCCGCACGCCTTTCTTGCGCAAATGGGCCGCAAGCACGGCCGCTTCCAGAAAGTAGAACAGCTGAAAAATGCGGTTGCGCAGCCCCGGAGGCGAGGTGCGAAACGCTAAGATCGCAGCCCGAAAGAACCGGATAGGGTTGCGTATCAGTGCCCCAAAAACCGCGCCCAATAGAATGACCGGAGATTTGGCGGCAGCAAGAATATAAAAGGTGGCTTTGGCCTCGGCTTTTTGCTCGTCGCCCACCAGATGCTCCACACCGGTGCGGCGCACGGAGCAGGTTTCCACCGGCTGGCCTTGGGCGCGCAACGCGGCCACCTCGCGCTGGATAAACGTATCGGTGGCGCGGGGGTATTCGCCAGTCAAATAGGCGATGGGGGTCTTGTCTGTGTCGCTCACGACGGCGGGGCCTGCTGCTCTTGCTGCTCAATCGCAGCCTGCATCGCAGCCGCAAAGGGCAGCATTGTGACAGGGCCAAGGCGATTGTGCATCATGGTGTTTGAATAATGAACGGGGCGGTGGCGGGCTTCCAGCACGGCGCGGCGCAGAAGACCGGGCATGGCGGCGCTGTCCGGTGTGACAAAGGCCGCCAGACGCCAGAGGGCCAGCGGTGTGGGAAAAACCCGTTTGGGCCAGCCACAGGCGCGAAACGCGGTCAGGAAGGCCGCGCGGCTGGGCCGATCATCGTCCAGCACGTTGAGTGTGCCGACGCCGGTGTTTTCATGGGCTGCTTTAAGCAGCGCTTCGGCAGCCAAATCGACGCGGCACAGAGGTACTTCGCCGCCGCCGTCGATTTTTAGCAACGTACTGCCAACCGCCGGCCCGATATGGGCATTGAACAGGTGATCCGGCCCCCAGACGGCCCCAAGACGCAGGATCGAGAGCGCATAGCCGTAGAGCGATGCGCCGTCATGGAAGAGCGTTTCCTGGGTGAGTTTGGCCTGCGCGTAGGCATCCCGCCCGTCGGCGTTCACCGCTGTGGCCTCGTCCACCGTGCCGCCTTTGGGCACGCCACTCACATCATAGACCGACAGCGAGCCGGCCAGTACCACATGAGGCACCTGCGCCGCGATCACCGCGTCGATCACCACCACCGAGGCCGCCACCGTGTCACGTTCCTGATCTCCGGACAGCGTGGCGGCGCAATGGATCAGGGTTTGGATGCCGGTCAAAGCCTGCGCCAGACCGTCGCCCGCAGAAGTCAGGTCCATCGCAACGATTTCAACGGTTTCGTCTGCTTGCCAGTCAGCGGGCACTTTCGCCATATCGCGCACAAATAAACGCAACGCAGTGCCCTCGGCGCGGGCCTGCTCCACGCAGTGGCGCCCGATAAAGCCCGTGGCGCCTGTTATGGCAAGGGTGGCCCTGCTCATGTGGCCCAAGGCATGGGCGCCATCGGCTCACAGCGCGTTGTCATATCTTGTGCGCAGCCATCAGCACCGGAATTCTGAATGGCCAGCGTGACCTCGTTGAGGTGCAGGGCAAAATCCGGCGACAGGCGGCATGGACGTCCCTCGGCCAAGGCATCGAGCATTTCGGCAGGGCCAAGGGCAAAGTTCATCGCCGCCGCGCCCCAGCGTTCCACCTTGGGGTGGGTGTCACCTTTGATCTTTTGCCGCGTGCCAATTGGATGTTCGACCAGCCGACGGCGCAGGGTGAAGCGGCGGTGGAATTTGACTGGTGCGTCATTGTCCCAGGCCTGTTTCACCTGCAGCACGCCTTTGTCGCCAAACACGCGGATCTTGTGGTCATGACTCGCCACAATCGAGCAGGTCAGCCGCGCGGTGATGCCATTTTCAAAGAACAGCGTGGCGGTGGAAAAGTCTGGCGTGCCGGTGATTTCTTTGCCCGGCAGACATTCGGCAGAGGCGGCCACCACGCGGCGCACGCTGCCAAACATGCCAATCAGCCAGGTCAGGTAATAACCCGCATGTTCCAGTGTGCAGCCGACGGCAAACTCGTCCTCGGCAGGCCAGGGCGCGCCGCTTTCGCTCGTCCAATCGACATAGGGCGCTTGTGGGATGAAACCGTCATCCAACTCAGCGTAGATCAGGCGCACGGAGCCAGCCACATCGTTGCGAATGGCTTTGCCCAGGGTCTGCGCCGCCTCGCCCAGCACCGAGCAGGGCGCAGAAGACAACAGCAGGCCTTTTTGTGCGGCCAGCTCATGTAGCGCGATGGCGTCAGCCATATCGGTGGCCAAAGGCTTTTCGGAATAGACGTGATGTCCTGCTTCCAAGCAGGCTCGCGAGACCTCGTAATGCGCGCCGGGGTTGGTCAGGTTCAACACCAGAGAGCCTTGCGGCAGGTTGCCCAGAAACCGCTCCAAACTGTCCGCGGTGTGCAGGTTCCAGTGGTCGGAAAAGGCTTTCAGGCGCTCTGGATCATGGTCATACACCTGCGTCACCGCGATGTCGGGGTGGGCTGCAAACGACCGCATGTAGAGGTCGGCGACAAAGCCGCAACCGATGATCGACACACTGCGGGTTTGGGCGGCTGACATGGTGGGAATCCTTTTGAACCAATACGGCATGACTATAGGTATTTTGGCGCGAAATACCACCAAGGCAGGGCGCTTGGGCAGGGGAATTGTGGCGGTTTTGAACCACTTGAGGGAAATTGCCGCACAGTTTCTGACGCTGCCAGCGGGAGTTGTTAAACTGTGCCAAATTTCAGGATCGAGGGGCGGCCAACGTGCAGTTTTCCACCATCAAAGGGCCGGTCACGGTCAATGTTGCTGATCGCGCCACCTTGGAGCGCGTGGTGCGGGACCGGTTTGCCGCCCATGAAGGCTTTGCGCTGGCGACCATCAATCTCGATCATTTGGTGAAGCTGGCCAAAGATGAAGTCTTTGCCGCTGCCTATCTGGCGCAGGATTTTGTGGTGGCGGATGGCAATCCCATTGTGTGGTTGTCGCGCAAGGCCGGGAAACCGGTGGACCTGCTGCCGGGTGCAGATTTGGTGGTTCCATTGGCGCGGTGGGCAGCTGAGGAAGGCACGCCGGTAGCCTTGATTGGCAGCACGGAGGAGGCTTTGGCCGCGGCGGCGGAGGCTTTAAAAACACAAGCACCGGGATTGGAGGTCGCGGCATGTATTGCGCCACCCATGGGGTTTGATCCCGAAAGCGCTGCGGCAGAGGCTGTGCTGAAACAAGCTGCCGAGGCGGGCGCGCGGATGGCGTTTCTGGCGCTTGGCGCGCCGAAGCAGGAACGGTTGGCCGCGCGGGGACGACAGGTTGTGCCGCAGATGGGCTTTGCCAGCATTGGGGCGGGATTGGATTTCCTCGCAGGCACGCAAAACCGTGCCCCGGCTTGGGTCCGGAAGCTGGCGCTGGAATGGCTCTGGCGTGCGCTGAGCAATCCGGCGCGACTGGCCGGGCGCTATCTGCGCTGTATCGGGATATTGCCGCGCCTGATGAAAGAGGCATGCGCGCAGCGGGACTAAGTCGGGCAGAGCCCGACCGCGGGTGGGCGTGCTTTGATCTATTTGCGCGCGCTAGGGTTCCCTCTGTGTGAGTGGGTTTTTGGGTTTTGCGAGGGTGCAGAAGCGCCCGCCCATGGGGGCGGTCGGGCGCTGCCCGGCGGCGTGCAGGGCACGCCACTTTTCGGGCTAGGTCGGAATGACGCGCGGCTTGCGGCGTTTCAATCGCACCGCATCTTTCAGGCGCCCTTTCAAACCGCGCGGCGGCAGGATTTCCCGATCCATTTCAAACACCGCACCATTCAGCGACGGATCTTGCCAAAGCGCCAGACCGGCGCCCCATTTGGCCGCCACGGCTGGATCAAGCCCTTCGGCCAAACCCATCTCCGTGTTGAGCATGCCGGGCATCCATGTGCTGATCACAATCTTGGGCAAACGATCCCCAAAATCGGCCACCAACGCGCGGGAGAAAGTTGTCACCGCGCCTTTGGACACGGAGTAAGCTGCGCTGCAGGGCAGGGGGTGCATATCCGCAAAGCTCGACACGTTGAGGATGCGGCCGCGCCCTGCCTCGGTCATGTCCTTGAGCGCCTCAGACGTGCAAGCCACCGTGCCACCAAGGTTGATGGCGACAGTCTGCATAAAGCTTTCCGGCGTTTCGTCCAGCATGTCGCGGTGCGGATAAACCCCGGCGTTGTTGATCAGGATCGAGACCGGCGCGATGGCGCGGATGCTGTCAAAAGCGGCGCGTACCTGCGCGGGGTTGGAGACATCTGCCACCACAGGGGTGAAGCTGTCACCCGCCAAGGCCGCTGTCTCGCGCAGCGCGTCTTCACGGCGTCCCAAACCCGCGACCAGCAGGCCCCGCCCGCAAAGCTCTATCGCCAAGGCCCGCCCCAATCCAGAGCTCGCGCCAGTGATGACCGCCAGTAGCTTAGCCATTTTGGGTCTCCATCAGTTCTGCCGCCACAACCTCCCCAACCCGCAGCGCATTGGCGGCGATGGTCAGCGACGGGTTCACCCCCATGGATGTGGGCATAAAGCTCGCATCCGCCACCCATAGGTTTTTCGTGCCGTGCACTTTGCAATTGCGATCCAGCACCGAGGTTTTGGGATCATCACCAAACCGCAAGGTACCGCAGGGGTGGCCAAAATTCAGTTCCGGCCCCGCGCCGGTGAACGCCATGCGGATGCCTTTGAGGCGCTGCTTCAGAGCTTTGCGGAAAGCCTTGCGCCGCGACAGCAGTTCCGGTGCCATGTCATAGGTGATCGCCAAACGATGCGGATCAGCGGGATCGTGAAACACGCGGTTTTCCGCATAGGGCAGGTCTTCCAAGATGCCGACAAAGATCTTGGCGCTGCCAAACAGTTTCACGGCAATCGCGGCGGGCAGGCGGGTGAACTGACGCAGCCAGCCCAGCTTGCGCAATGGCGAGCGGTCAAAGGCCATGTTGAGATAATGCACAATCTCACCATAGCGCGCCTCAACCCCCAAAGCCTGCACCATACCAAAGCGCTGTCCGTCCTGATGGTACAGATCGCGAAAGGCGAGGGATTTGGACGCCCCCGCGCTGTGTTTGCCTTTGGGCGGCCAGAGCGCAAACATCTCGTTGAGGTGAAACATCAGGTTGCGGCCAACAAGGTCATTTCCATTGCCCAAATTTCCCGATGCCATCAACAGGCGCGGAGAATGCAGCGCTCCGGCAGCCAGCACATAGCTGCGCGCGGTAAGCGTGGCTTCTTTGTTTTTGCACGCCACATTGAGGCCAATCACAGTGCCGTCCTTGGATAGAATTTCCTGCACTTCGCAAAAGTCCAACAGGGCCGCGTTGCCGGTTTCCAAAGCAGGCTCCACGCCCGCGGAGCGCCCATCCATCTTGCAATCGTTGGGACACTTGCGGCCCAAATACTGCTCAAACCCGTCCTCTTCGCGGACGGCCATATGGCCCCGATACGGGGTTAGCCCAATATCTTTCATGGCCGACATCAAGCCTTGATCTGTCGCGCTCATCACCGTTGGCGGGAAGAGGTTGCCGTCTGGCTGCAAGGGATCTGGCGTGCCGCGCACGTGATACAGCGCTTCGGCGCGGTCAAAATAGGGTGCCATCTCCTCGTATGACACCGGCCAGCCGCCGGTTGGGTGCGGGCGGGCGTCGCTGTGGTCCAGATCATGCGGCGCGGGGCGCTCTAACGTGGCGGCGTAAAACACCGAACTGCCGCCCACACCGGCCCCCAACGGTGCGTGGAAGGTGGTGGTCATCCCGTTCACTGTCGCTTCCAGAGGTTCGGGCCAATAACCGCGCACCAGTCTCGCCTCGCGGTCCCAAATGTTGGGGTTGAGCTCCTGTTCTTCAGCGCGAACACCGGTTGGCCCACGCTCGACAAACAGCACCGACAGGCCCTGTTCCGCCAAATAGCGGCCAATGGTGCCGCCGCCCATGCCGGTGCCAATGACGATCACGTCCCAAGAGGTGCCGCTGGCCTCGGCAAGCGTGGTCATTGCGTGGCCCGGGCCATGACCGGGTAAAACACCGAGCGCATCCGCCGCGCCGCCGAATTGGTCACGTGGTTGTTGTCAAAATACTGGCCCACGCCGCCTTGCACCGCGTCACACAGGAATTGGTCACAAAACCAGCCCCAGCTGTCCAAGATGGTTGCGCCGCTTTTGGCCAGGGCCGCCGCCGCGCCGCGTTCGCGGGTTTGAGCGTCGGTCACGGTGATCTGCCCAATCCTGCGGGCCAGTTGCTCCGACAGGCGGCCATGCACCAGCGCGCGAGCGACTTTCGGGGCGTGGTAATTCTGAATTTCCGGCGGTTGGCGCAGGATGTAGACCTGTCGGTCCAGATCGCCAATATCGGCAACCGTGGCGGCCAAAGCGGTACCCAAAAGCGCGTCCTGGGTCATATTGCCATAAACGTCGCTGCGCAGGCGGATGGTGTTGTGCGCGTCACTGCCGCTGCCTTTGCCGGAGGCATAGTAAGACCAGCGCCCGATCAGGATGACGTCTTGCAGGTGGCGCATGTCGCGCAGCGCCTTGCGGATTTGCGCATTGGCGTCCGCACAGGCGGCATCCTGTGCCGGGGTGGCCGCGCTTTCGCGTTTTTCAAGATCAAAGGCCGGGGCACAGCCCGCGCGCCAGATCACCAAGGCGCTGCGATCGGCCTCACGCGCGGCTTGCTTCAGACCCTCGTAGTAGGCCCGCACATGGCTATCGCCCCAGATGATCAGGCTCGGTGAGCTTTCCTTGGGGCCAATCGGGCAAATCTCGATGCCCTCAAACGGTCCTTCGTCGGGCACGTAACAATCAGAGAAATCCTGCAGAAAGTCACCGGTAGCCGCGATATGCACCTGCGCTTGTGGGCCAAAGCGCTGCGGCATGCCGTCTGCCTTGAACACCATAAACGACAGGCCCACCACACTGACCGAGGCCAGCGCGGCGGTGAACAAGAGACCCCAGGTCGGCAGGTTCTTGGCCTGACGCACCGGCTGTTCCACCAGGCGCCAGGAGAGCACGGCCAGCACAAAGGAAATCGCGATCCAAAGTGACGTTTCGCCGGGACCGCGATACTGACCTTGCAGGTATTTGGTGAAGGTAAAGACCGGCCAATGCCAGAGGTAGAGCGAATAGGAGATCAGCCCGATCAGCACGGGGATGCGCATCGACAGGCCACGGTTGACCCAGTTGTCATCCTGCCCATTGCCGATCAACAGCACGGTGCCGAGCACCGGGAAGATCACCTGCCAGCCGGGGAAGCCCTCGCCCGGCACCACCAACACAACCGAGGCCAGCACCAACGCTAGCCCGGCCCAGCTCAGCGCTTGGTGACGGCGCCACAGATCGGGCCGTTCGATGTTTAGCACGGCCAAGCCAACACCGACCAAAAGCTCCCAAGCGCGGAAGGGGAACAGGAAGAAGGCCGCCGGATGGGACACGGGCGTGGTCGCCAGATTGCTGACAAACGACAGGCCAAACACCGCGCCCAAAGCCCAGAGCATCACAGTTTTGTTGCGGGCAAACAGCAAAAACAGTAGCGGCAGGAAAATGTAGAACTGTTCCTCCACCGACAGAGACCAGGTGTGCAGCATGATCTTGTCTTCAGCCGCCCCGTCAAAATAGCCGGATTGGCGGAAAAACAGAACGTTTGACAGATAAACTGTGGCCGCAATCACGCCTTTGGCGGTTTCGCGGAAGTCATTGGGCAACAGGATCCGCGCGCCAATGATCAACACCACAAAGGCCATGACAAAATAGGCTGGTGCAAGGCGTTTGATGCGGCGGATGTAGAATTGACCCAAGGCCAGCCGCCCGGTCTCCTGCTGTTCGCGCCATAGGATGCCGCCGATCAGAAAGCCGGAAATCACAAAGAAGACGTCAACCCCAATGAAACCACCGCCAAATCCCGGCACGCCAAAATGATAAAACACCACCGCCAGCACCGCGATGGCGCGCAGCCCGTCGATCTCCGCTCGGTGGCCTTTCGCGGCTTTCAAATCAGCGGCAAGTTTGGGCGCGGAGGTTTCTACCTCAGGCGACTCTTGGGTGCTCATGCGCTTGCGCATCCTTGGGTTGCTTTTTTGCTTTTCTCCAAAAAACATAACTCCTCCCTGCGCCGCAAGCGCCACCGCACAGCAGAGTTAAGTTGCTTTAACACAGAGGTTTTGCGACAACGCTTTGAAACGGCCCGCTTTTGCGGGATTTGGCGCGGAGGCAAATGCTGTGCAGACTGACCAAAATGTGTCCGCCACAGAGCCGGATTGGTCGCGAGAAGTGCCACGAGGCTTCTGGGATCCCGGACCCAAGCTGCTGCGCGCGCTGCGCCGTTATCAAGCGGCCAAGGCGCGGGGTGGTCTGCTTGGCAAGCTGGCGTCCAAACGCTGGGTGCTGTCCCACCGTTTTTGGTCAGTGATTACTCAGTCGGAGCTGCATCTGAACATGCAGATCGCAGGCGGGCTGCGGCTGCCGCATCCCACCGGCATCATTGTGCACCCAAACGCCACCATTGGACCAAACTGCCAACTGATGCATCAGGTGACCCTGTCTGGCGCGGTGGTGCTGGAAGGCCATGTGGACATCGGCGCGGGCGCGAAGGTGATTGGTCCTCTAACAATTGGCGCGGATGCTGAAGTCGGCGCCAATGCGGTGGTCACAGGCGATGTGCCCGCCGGGGCTGTGGTTGGCGGAATACCTGCGAAGGTCTTGAAATTGAAGCCGGGATACGGCGACTAAGTCACAGAATGGTACGGCGCTTTGATGGCGCGGGCTGCTTGGTGGCCACGGACTGCGGTTCTTCTTCGCCCTCTTCCCGGCGGCTCATCGGGCTGCGGCGAAACGCCGATTCCGCCCCGCGTCGAATTTGCGCCAGCCGCTCCGCGTGGCCAAACAACGTGCCCGCAATCAGCCAGGTGGTGGGCGTGAGCGTGGCGTTGGGCAGCATATCGATCATGTTGAACCCCAGCATCAAGGCCAACGGCCCAAGGTAGGGTGATAGCCCACGATCGTCGCGCTCCTGGAGATGCTGCTCGTCCAGCAGCGCAAAAGACGCATCGCGTTTGAAACTGTCCCGCTCTGCTATCCTGATCCGGCTTAGTTCCCGGTGCACCAGGAAGATCGGCAGAGCCATCAGGCCAAACTGGGCGATGTATCCGGCCCAGCCCCAGACCCCCATCACGATGATCCAGTATCCGTCAGTGACCGAGGTGATTAGCCCTGTGGTGGGGTTGTGGATGTGGTTGCGCCCCCAGATGCCCCAGCCAAACAGCGGTTTCTCCAATGCCCGATCCAGCAGCACGTCCTCGTTCTCGATCCGGAAGCTCAGGGAATGGGCACGCTCGGCACTGACCTTTTCGGCTTGGGCAATGATGGCGTCGCTTGGCACCAACCCGGAAGTTTTGAGCACCGGATAGGCCAGCATCATCAGCGCCAGTATGGCCGCTACTTTCACCTGCGCGCGGGTGTTGAGGAAGACAATCAACAGGCCCGCCGCCCCGGCATAAACCAATGTCGCCAGTGTTTTGCAGAGCACCAGCACCGCTGCGAAATAGAAGGCGGCAATCAGGTATTTGGCGCGGGTGCGGCTGGTGTCGGCCTTCCACAGGGTCAGCGCGGCCAACAGCGCCGTGAGTACAAAATAGGCCAGCCAGATGCCATGGTAGAGGAACACCATCGGGCGATAGCCATTGCCACGAATGGTCTGGCTGAACAGGTGTTGATAATAGCCATAGACCCAATTGTTAAGCTGCGGGCTGAGCCGCACTTCGATCAGGATCGGCAGGGAATAAGCCAGCCCGGCAATCATCAGCGCCAACAGTAGGTCGCGCTGATCCTCGCGGGTGCGCAGAAGGGCGCGGGCCATCAAGAAGCCAATGATGCCAATGAACTGGTTGATTGGCTGGGCAATGGCGTCCTGAAAATACAGGCCACGCACATAATTCTCGGTGAAGACCAGTGGCTCGCCATTGGTGAACACGGTGAGCACCGGGCTGAAAATCATGATGCCCAACAGCCAGCGTGCCAGAATATTGTCCGGCAACAGCTTGGGGCGTTGCGGCAGCACAAAGAACACCACAATCAGGATCGCCAGATTGGGCAGGCTGCCTTTATCCAATGCCGGCATCAGCGGGAAGTCAAACTCCGCTGGCGGTGGGGGCAGCAGCAGGTAGGCTCCCAACAAGGACCAAATCAGCGCCCGGCCCGGCGACAGGCTGACAAACAGCCGCCAAATGACCACCGGCCAAAGCATCAGCATCAACGTGGCGAGCATGTTGGGCATAGGGGGCAGGTCTTCCTTTGTCAGCGGCGTGGTCAGGGCCACACAAACGCAAAACGCGCGCCATGACTATAGCGCGCGTGTCTCAAACTGTCAGGGTGTGGCGTTCACACGCCGGTGCCGGCCATCACCACGGCCACGGTGCGCCAGACAACCGAGACATCGGTGCGCAGGCTCAGCGCGCGGTCATAGTGGCTGTCGTGAATGGCACGCTCGGCAAAGGAACACTCGTTGCGCTCGGAAATCTGCCAGAAACCGGTGATGCCTGGGCGCATGCGGTAATAAGCCGTGCCCGGGTACAGTGCGGTCTGTTGCGGCATCATCGGGCGCGGGCCAACCACGGACATGTCGCCCATCAGCACGTTCAGGAACTGTGGCAGCTCGTCCAGCGAGGTTTTGCGGATGATGCGGCCAATCGGTGTGATGCGCGGATCATGCGTCAGCTTTTGCTTTTCGTTCCACTCCAGACGGGCGGCTGGATTGGCGCGCAGATAGGCCTCCAGCTTACGGTCTGCATTGGGCACCATGGAGCGCAGCTTCAGCATGGAGAAGCGCTTGCCGTTTTTGCCAACACGTTCCTGACGGTAGAACGGAGACGCGCCATCCAGAGAGATGAACAGGGCGAGCAGCAGTACAACCAGCGTGACGGGCACCGCAATGATCAGGACAAACAGGATGTCGAACGCCCGTTTGAACACGCTGCGGTAAACGCTGTAGCGCACCGGCGTGACCTCAAAGGCCTGTTCAAAATCTTCACGCGAAAAAATCGCCATTCGGTGTCATCCCCGTAACCCAACCAGAAGGGCATCAAATTGAAACGCAACATCGGTTCGCCGGACCAGACATGGCCCGAACGTGTGTCTCACGTACCTTGTTTGCTTAAGCACCCCGGCAGCAGGGGCTGATCACATAGGTCCTTGCGACGTCGCTCTTTTTGATGCTCCTTCATAAGAAGCGCCCACCCAGGACTTACATTAGTCGCAAATTTACAGAAATCCACCTTATCTTTCGGATAGTTTTGTCTAAGTAATTGATAATAAACGATTTGATGAATTCCGTTTTTGGCGTTTTTTGCAAACTTGGTTAAAATTTGTGGCAACCCTGCCATTTTGTGGTTCGTGTTTGGAAACGGTGATGTAGGCCACTTTTTGATTGTTTCTTAGGGTGAAAAATTGACTTGGCGTCACCCAAACAAAACTTGGCAGCGATTCGCCGAAAACTGGCGTAAGCGGGGTGAAATGTGGCGCAATTGTGGCCGCTATTTGCCCAATTTCAGGATCATTGCCGCCAATCCTCCTGACACCGCCAGCAGGCCAAACACTTTCGTCAGACGTGTCAGCTTGCGCCGTCGCCGCTGGCGCGGAGTTTCCAGAACCGGAATGGCCGCCACGGCGCGCAGGCGCAATTGGCGCTCCAACTGGCCACGGGTCCAGATCACAGGGCTGCGCATCTCCAGCACAAACACCAGGCTTAAGGCGACCATGACAGACAGCACGCCACCCATCGCCAAAATGCGTTTGCGCGAGGGCGCAATCGGCCAATCCGGCGGCAGCGCTTTTTCCAAAACGGTGAAACTGTCGGTTTGCTGGCTGGCCTCCAGCATCTGCTGCATCTCCGCCTCGGCCTTGCCTGCGGTGATCGCCTGATACTGTTCTTCCAGCTTGGTCAGCTGCCGTTCCAGACGGTTGTATTGTTGTTCAATACGCGGCGTGTCTTTGAGCGCGGCCTCAATCTCGGCAATCTCGATTTGATAGAGTTCGCTCTCTTCCTGCAGCCGGCGCAGGCGCTGGGCACGCACGGAATTGCCACCGCTGGAAATACCCACGTTCTCCAGAAGTTGGCGCTGCACTTCCAATTCGATCTGCTGCAAATCCACCAGACGGGTGCGCAGGGCTTCCACGCCGCCGGGCAATAGCACCGCGTTTTCCTGTTTATAATCGGCGATCTGCTGTTCCAGGTTGGTGATCGCCGCGCCAATGCGGCGCTCTTCGCCATCAAAGAAGGACAGGGTCTCGCTCACCTGTTCGGTGCGGCGCTTCTCTTCCTGCTCCAGCACATTGTTCACCAACTCGTTGGCCACATTGGCCGCCAGAACCGGATCGGTCATGCGCACAGAGACCAACAGCGCGGAGGGGCTGATGTCCTGACGCCAGCGGAAGTCGGGGTTGGTGATGTGGATCACGCCGGCCGCTTTGCGCAGCAGCTCCACCTTTTGCAGCTCGCTCAAAGGGGCGTCATTGTAGAGGCCAAACTTGTCGATGATGGTCAGCAGGTTGTCCCGCGCCATTACCCGCTGCTCCACAATTTGCAGCTTTTGCAGTATGTCCGCGTTCAACGCACCGGGGGAGGTGGCGCCGGTTTTGATCGAGGGCTGCTCGATCTGGATGGTGGCATAGGTCTCATAATCGCGTGGCAGACCCAGCACGTAGGCCAGCGAGATCAACCCGCCGATGACAATGATGCTTGCCCACAGGAAGAACCTCCTGCGCAGCATGCTCAGCACCTCGCCAAATGATTGGAACTTGTCCATGCCCGTCCTCAATATCGTCTTGGCGCGACTCGGATTCGCGCTCTTGAAGACAATTTATGACAAGCGAATGTGGTTATCCCGTGGCGCAAACCGGAAAATTTGCGTTCTCCATACCCGCCTGCGCGCCCAAAGTGACCATGGCCAACACATGTTCCCCGCCGGTGCCGCATTGCCCGGACAGCACCGTGCCCTCGGGCACCTCGCCTACAGACTGCATAAAGCGCGCGGTAAACCCGGTGCTGCGCACGTTGAGCGTGACTTGAATGGTGTCAAAGCCAAACAGGGTCTGGGTCAGGGGATATTGCGCCTTATACACCGCCTCTTTGGCGCAAAACAGCCGCCGCGCCATCAACGCGCGACGCGGTGTCGGCACCTCCATCAACCAGGCGCGTTCCTGCGGCAGGCAGATTTCTGCGGTCAGGTCATCATGTAGCGGCGCATCCGGTTCCACATCCACGCCGAGCGCGCGGAAGTGCCCTCCTGAGCCCACAATGGCGACACAGCTGGTGGCATCATGGGTGATCGAACCGGTCAGACCCTTGGGCCACTGCGGCGCACGGTCGGGGCGTGTCGGCACCGCTTGCTCCGGTCGTCCCAAAGACCGCATCGCCAGCCGCGCGGCTTGCCGTCCGGCGGCAAACTCGCGCCGCCGTTTGGGCACCGCGCGGGCAATGGCCGGGGCTTCTTGCGGCCAGACAACGGCCACGCCACGCGCAGGGTCGGTCACGGCCACGGCAACTTGTGGCGGGGCAATACGCTCCGCCAGAGATTTTAGGGCCACAAGGTGCTGGTTGGGTGACAGGCTCATGTCCGCGCCCTCCGACGTGCGCGCATGGCGCGGCGCTTGCTCATGGTTTCCGCGCGGCTCTGCGCTTGGTCGCTGACCTCTTCGGCGGCCTTGGCTTCCGGCGCATCCGCTGGTTTGGGCGTGCCGGTCAACTCCTGCACCCGGCCTGCCAGCGCATTCAGCGTGGGGAAGCGGAACACATCGGTGATCGACAATTTCGCCGCGCCGGACCGTGCCCGTATTTCGCGGTGGGCCTGTACCGCCAGGAGGCTGTGCCCGCCAAGGTCAAAGAAGTTGTCGGTTGCCACCACTTCGCGCACGCCAAGCACCTCGGCCCAGACATCGGCCACCAGTTTGGCAATGTCACCACCGGCGGCAACGGGCGCTGCTGGTGCCGCCGTCTCCACTTTGGGCGTGGTGATCTTGCGGGTCTCTTCGGGCCGAGGCAGCGCCTTGCGATCAACTTTTTTGTTCGGTGTCAGTGGGAACTCTTTTAGCGTGACATAGTGCTGCGGCCGCATGAAACTTGGCAGGTTCTCGCGCAACTGCGCCCGAATGTCGGCCTCCACAGGCACATCACCTCGCAGATAGGCCACCAGCCGCACGTCGCCCTCGGTATCTTCACGCGCCATGACCACCGCCTGCGCCACGCCGGGCACCTCTTCCAGCCGGGTTTCAATCTCACCCAGTTCAATGCGATAGCCGCGCAGCTTCACCTGATGATCGACACGGCCAAGGAAGTCGAGCTTGCCATCCGCACGCCATCGCACAAGGTCACCGGTTCGATACAGTCGCCCATCCCCAAACGGATTGGCAATGAACCGCTCCGCCGTCAGCTCCTCCCGCCGCCAGTACCCACGGGTCACCCCCGCGCCACCAATCAGCAACTCACCCGCCACGCCCACCGGCACCGGAGCGCCCGCGTCGTCCACCACATAGACCTGCGTGTTGGCAATGGGATCACCGATGTTGGCCACGCCCTCGCTGGCACCCGCTATCGATGTGGTCGACCAGATTGTGGTCTCAGTCGGCCCATACATGTTCTGCACGCGGGCACCGCTGGCCGCATTCAGATCGGCCACCAGACTGCCAGACAGCGCCTCGCCGCCCACCATCATCTGCTGCACACCCGAGAGCGCAAACCGCGCCTCTTCGTTGTCGGTCAAAAGCCGCGCCATCGACGGGGTGCACTGCAGGTGGCTGACCTCATGGCGGATCATCTGCGCCGCAATTGAGATATCCTCGGGGTCCAGCTCGCCGCCCTCATTGGCGCGTTTCAGCACCTCGGCCAATGGCTTCAGCCCTTCCAAAACGGTCGCGCTATCGATGCCGTAATCGATCAGACAGGCAATCTCGGTCACACCAATGCGCTTGACCTGTTCCACCCGATCCAAGGCATCCTCAACCGTGCCAAACAACCCGCTGTCCTCAAAATACCGCAGGAAGGCAAAGTCGAGGATTTCTTCGAGTTCGTCTTCGCTCAGAATGCCGAGGTCCAGCTCAAAGGCGTTGTTCACCCCTTCGGGTTTCTTGAACGCGGGAAACGCCCAGGCATAGCTTTTGATCAAGCCCGCCGCCGCGCGCAGGTAGTCTTTCATCGGCTCACGCGCGATCTCGCGCGCTTTTTCCCGGTCTTCGGCCAGGAAGCTGTGCAGCATCAACGTAACGCTAAAGTCATCCGGGTTGTGCCCCGCCTCGCGCAGCGCATCATGATACAGCGCGATCTTTGCGCCCACTTCTTCCACGCTTTGCCCCAACAGGTGCGTCAGCACGTTACAGCCATTCCGCCCCGCATCTTTCCAGGTCTCCGGGTTGCCGGCCGTGGTCACCCACAATGGCAACTCTTTGGACACCGGGCGCGGCTGCGTCATCACCGGATGCATCGAGCCGTCTTTTTTCGGGAATTCCACCTCTTCGCCGCGCCAAAGTTTGCGCAGGTCGTCCATCTGCTCAAACATCACATCGCGGTTGCGCGGCGGGGTGTTTTCGGGCCGCAACACAAAATCATCCGGCTGCCAGCCGCTGGCAATCGCCAGGCCTGCGCGGCCATTGGTGAGGTTGTCGATCACCGCCCATTCTTCTGCGATGCGCGCGGTGTGGTGCAGCGGCGACACGCAGGATCCAGCGCGCACGCCGATCTGTTTGGTCACAGCCGCCACCGCCGCGCCGGTCACCGACGGGTTGGGGTAGGGGCCGCCAAAGGCGTGGAAATGCCGCTCCGGCGTCCAGACCGCGCAGAACCCATGGGCATCGGCAAACTTCGCGCCTTCCAGCAGCAATTCGTATTTCTTTGAGCCCTGACCATCGTCGTTGCCCCAATAATAGATCGAGAAATCCATTCCGCCAGCCGTGGCTGGCAAACGGCCACCAGAAATCTGCGTGGTGGTTTCATCGCCTGACAGCACCAGCTTAAAGCCGCGCGACAGGGTCCAGAACAGTTCCAGAACCGAAATGTCAAACGACAGCGACGTGACCGCCATCCAAGTATCACCGGCCTGATGGGGCACCCGCGCGTCCATCCCGGCAAAGAAGTTGGCCACGTTTCCATGCTCGACCATCACGCCTTTGGGCGTGCCAGTGGAGCCAGATGTGTAGATCAAATAGGCGAGGTCGCCGCCGGAGACGATGGCCTCTGGATTGTCCGCCGAGGCCGTCGAGAGCCGCGCGTCGCTGTCCATCTCCAGCACTTGTGCGCTGTGGTCTGGCAAGTCGCGTGTCAGCGCCGCTTGCGTCACAATTACGGCTGCGCCACTGTCGCTGATGTAATGGGCCAAACGGTCAGCGGGGTAGGCCGGGTCCATCGGCACATAGGCCCCTCCGGCTTTCAAGATCGCCAGCGCGGCCACCACCAGATCGGGCGACCGGCGCAAACAAAGACCAACCAGCGCGCCGCGGGTCACGCCCATGTCACGCAACACATGCGCGGCGCGGTTGGCCCGCGCGTTCAGATCGGCGTAGCTGAGCACTTCATGCTCAAACACCAACGCGGGGGCGTCCGGTGTCTTGGCAACCTGCGCCTCAAACTGCGCCGCCATGGTGAAATCCGGGTCAAACGGCGCATCGGTGGCGTTCCAGCCCGTCAACACCTCGGCGCGCTCTGCCTCTGGCAGCACATTTAGATCCGCCACATTGGCCGCGGTGCCAATCTGTGTGCAGATCAGCTCCAACCGCGCAACCAAACGCGCGGCGTGTTCTGGGGATACCCGCGCCGCATCAAAATGCAGCACAGCACCCGCTGCGCCAATGGCCACGGTCATCGCCGCGCCGTCGATTGGACCAGCCAAGCCGCCAGTCGTCACCGCCAAGTCCGGCATGGTCGGTGCAGACAGCGCCGGATCGCGGGCGATCAGGTCGCTGGCAAAGCTGCCTTTGGCATCTGCCTGCGCCACACGCTCGGCCATCGCGGTATTGGCCTCGGCCACTGTGTCATGCAGCAGCTCGGCTCCCACACGCAGCGGTACCCATGGCGAAATCAGCCCGGCGGCTTGCGGATGCTCCGCGCCGCGATAGGCCACATCACAGACCTCCGGAAGGCCTGACCGCAGCGCCCAAATGGCGACCGCGGTCAGGATACTCTTGGAGGGAGTCTCGGAAATCTCAAGCGGCAACTGCCGCATATCGGCCAGATCACCTGCGCCACGGATCAGCGGCAGGGTGGCTGGCACAAATTCACCCAAACGCGCGCGCCAGAACGGCTCGGCTTTGGCAATGGGGGTCATGGTGGCGGACAGCGCCTCACTCGCGGCTTTGTCCAAAAGCGGCAGGCGTTCACCGGCACGGATCACATGGCTGGCGGTCTCTTCTTGACCTGCCCCATCGCTCAAACCGCTCAACACCACGGCTCCCCGTCCACAGGCCACGGTCACATTGTCTTCTCCAACGGCTAGAACCGCGCCCGGCTCTCCCCGGCCCGCGCTTTCGGCGACTTCGGCAGATGTCACCAGCAGCACGCGTCCGGCGGCGACCATCTTGGGCGCAAACAGCGGGTTGAAGTAATCGCCATGATCCAGCGCGCGCACGAGTGCCACCACATCCTGTGCATCGCGGCGGAAATCAATCCGACCTGCAGCCTCTGGCCGTTTGGCACGGCCAAAATAGCTGCGTTGGCTCATGTCCTGCGCCCGCGTGTTGGCGAGGTCTTCGCCCAAGGCGCGCATCACGTCCGGGAAGCTTTCAATGGCGGCGGCGTAACATTTGGTATTCAGTGTCAGCGCGGTGTCCGCCTGCCCAATGTCAAACATGCGCTGGGCAACAATCTCGCCGGTGTCCGCGCCCACTTCCATCTTGTGCCATGTGATGCCGTGGCGCGGCTCCTGAGCCAGGCGCGCCCAGACCGGTGCATTCAAGCCCGCATAACGGGGTAGTGGCCCATCGTGGAAGTTCACCGCACCTTTGGCGGGCAGCTTCAGCACGGTGTCTGACAGCATGTCCAAGTTGGCGACACTCAACAGCCAGTCAAACCGCTCCCCCAGCAGTTCACCCGCAATATCGCTGTCCGATGATATCACCCGCAGCCCGGCCTCGGTTGCCCAGTCGCGGATCTCTGGCGCGCGCGTGACCACAGCGGCCAGCGTGTTGCCAGTGTCGAGCCACAACGTGGCACATTGGATCAGCAGACTCTCGTTGCCAATCATTACGGCAGACATCGGCGCGGCGTTGGTGAAACTATCAAGGCTCATGAGGAGGCCTCCTTGCGAACAGACAAAGTGGGGATTTTGGACGGTTCGCGCTGCGTCCGAGTGAAGAGAGATTTCAGGTAGTGGCTGATCAGATCCCGCAGAAAATGATCCGGGTCCCGCTTGGGTTTGCCGCCAATCACACGGCGCAGTTTCCACAGGCAGGCACCTGTGACATGCGCCAAAGTGGCGGCAAAGGCGTACGCCCCACCGTGGTTTTTGCGGAAGTAATGCAGGCGGCTGTCAAACCAGTACTGCGGCATGCGCTGCCAGGTTTTCATGCCGGTAGACACGGACCCGATATGGGTCACAGAGCTGGGGCGCACATAATCCGTATGCCACCCCGCGCGCTGGGCACGCAGGCAGAGGTCGGTTTCCTCAAAATAGAGAAAGAAGGTCTCGTCAAAGAGGCCAATCTGTTCCAACACCTCACGCCGCATCAACATGGACGCCCCCGCCAGCCAATCCACCCGTGTGGTTTCCGCCGGGATCGGCAAGGGCACGATGTGTGTGTGCAAAGCACGGCTGATCAGCCCGACCCGCGCCGCGCCTTCCAGTTCACTTCCAATGGTATGGAAGCGAAAGGCGGTCAGGTGCGGTTCGTTATCTTCGCCGTGAATATAGCTGCCCGCGAAGCCGCAGGTGGGCATCTGCGCCATATGATCCAGCAACGCGGTGATGCTGCCCGCGTCGGGAAAGGCGTCGGAGTTTAGGATGTAGACAAAGTCAAAATCGCGCTGCACCAAGCCATGGCGGATGCCAAAGTTGTTGCCCGCGCCAAAGCCACCATTGCGACCCGACTGCACCACTTCCACGCGGCCCGCAGCCCAATCGGCCTCAGCAATGCCCGCCGTCATAGCCTCAAACGAGCCATCGCCGCTGTCATTGTCGACAATCACAATCTGCCCGTCGATGCCCGCCATCTCGCGCGCCGCCGCCTCGGCCGCTTTCAGCGTCATCTCCGGCGTGCGCCAGTTCAGGATCACGGTCAAAAGGGATGAGTCACTCATTCTGCCGCCCTCCGCGCCGCGCGTTTGGGCAGGTCTTTCTCCGCCGCCGCAATCACCTTTTTCATGCGGGTTGCCAGTACCCGCACGTTGGGTTCCAGCACCATGCTGTCATGATCGCCCGGCACCTCAAACACCTGCACATCGGGCACCCATTGGCTCCAGTCATTGTCTTGGAACACATAGGCGCGGTCGGCGTCCACCAAACGCCCGTCGCCCATGTCCCATTTGCCCACCAGCGGCGGACGGAACAGCACCAAATTGCCCTGCCAAGCGTGCATCGGGTATTGCGCCACAGCCCGCAGGAAAGCCGCCTCGATATCGGCATCATGGAACTGCTGCCCCTGCGCCTCGGCTTCGGTTTCCTCTGTCGGGCGACGCTTCTCGATCTCCCAGGCAATGCGGTTTTTGGCCCAGATCAACGGATAGGCCGCGCCTTTGGATTTGAGCTCTTGCATCTGGATGCGCATCCGGTCCTGGCGCGACAGCGGGCGACGCACAGGTAAGGGCGTATCAAGCATCGCCACCAGCGCAACCTCGTCGCCGTGCGCCTCTAGCTGTCGAGCAATCTCATACGCGGTGATGCCGCCCCCGGAGAAACCACCCAACAGGTAAGGCCCTTCAGGCTGCACCTGTTTCATCTCCGCAATGTAATCCGTGGCCGCCTCGACAAGGTCATCATGCGGCGCGGCATCGCCAAACAGGCCGCGCGCTTGCAGGCCATAGAATGGCCGATCCGCACCGATCAGATGCGCCAGATGGCGCAGGTTCAACACGTTGCCAAACATGCCCGCCACCAGGAAGAACGGCGTGCGGTGCCCGCCTTCACCCTGATGCATCGGCACCAGATGGGTGAATCGGCTTTGCGGACGCGCCTCTGACTCCGCAGGACTATCCCCAGTCGCAACCTCCCCCAGCGCCGTGTCACCTACCCGCTCCGCAATCATCGCGGCGCAGGTTTCAATGGTGGGTGCCTCAAACAGCACCGAAATCGGGAACTCAATCGCCCAGGCCTTTTTGACCATGGCAAACAGGCGCACTGCGATCAGGCTGTGCCCGCCGAGATCAAAGAAACTGTCGCGGATGCCAACCAGCTCCACGCCCAGCAAATCCTGCCAGAAGCCCGCCAACGTGCGCTGAATATCGGTTTCCGGCGCGACATAATCGGTTTCCAACTCTGGCCGCTCAAAGCTCTGGCTTGGCCCATTGTCCTCATCCGCGCCCGCCTCGGCCTGTGCAATCAAGGCTGCCAGATCCAGCGAGGAGATCACCACCTGCGACCGGTCCCCGCGCAGCGCGGCTTCAAACAGATCGGCCCCCATGTCCGGCGGAATGCCTTGAGACAGATTGTGCGCCAGTCGCTCTTCGGCGGTGGACAGCGGCGCTTGCGCCTGCGCGTCTTCGTCAAAGGTGACTTCTGCCTTGCTCAACGGTTGCGCCTTGGCAAAGCCCGCGGCGGTTTCCACCTGCCGCAACGACAGGCCTTTGACCTCAATGCTCACTGCGCCATTGGCATCGGACAGCACCACGTCAAACCGGGCGGAGCCAGCATCGCTGCTGCCCTCGACCAAGGTCACATGGCTCATCACCTCGGCGGGCAATGCGCCATGGCGAACCAGCCGGTCATAGCCCACGGGCACCCACAAATGCTCCTGCGCATAGCCGGGGATCAGGTCCATGGCCCAGCCAGTGGCGATGTCCAGCAGGCCAGGGTGCAGCTGCAAGCCGTCGCCGTCAAACTGCGCGTCCAAACTCAGCCGCGCGAGGCCCTGTTGCGCCCCAAGCGCGGTTTCGCGCAGCACTTTCCAACGCGGCCCAAAGCGCATGTGCGCTTCTTGTGGGGCGCTCAATGCCGCGCCAAAGCCGTTCTGCTGCACCGGGCAGTCCGCCTTGAGCGCGTCCAGATCCAACGCCGCCGGCGCACCGGATCGCACCGGTGCCAGCCGTGCCTCGGCGTGGGTTTGCCAGCCGGGACGGCCGTCAAAGCTCACCGCTGTTTGCACCTCAAACCGATAGCCTTCATCCGAGCGGATCAGGCGCAGGCGCATCTCCGTGCCGCTGTCGCTCACGCGCATCGGGCGCAGGAACAGCAGGTCATGTATCGCGAAGGGTGCGCTCTCGCCCTGCGCCTTCAGCGCCTCATAGGCCAAGGAAATGTATCCGGTGCCGGGCATAACCGCGTCGCCATCCAGCGTGCGGTGCTCGTCCAAAATCCAATCTTTGGCAGACAGGCTTGCGGTGAAAATCCGGTTGCCCTGTGCGTCAAATCCCGCGCCTTGCAGCAGCGGATTGTCGATCGCCTCAGTCGGCACATCGACAACATGGCCCTGCCGTGCCGCAACCGCCTCGGCGGCCATGCCAACCTCGGCCCAAAGACCCCAGTTGATCGCCCGCACGCGGGTTTTGTCGGTTTGACGCGATTGCGCGTAGGCGTTCAGATAGGCGTTGGCGGCGACATAATCGATCTGCCCTGCCGGTGCGGTGGCCGTGGAAGACGACGCAAACAGCAACAGCCAATCCAGACTGCCATCCGGGAATAGTTGCTCGAGCACCTGCGTACCGTGCAGCTTGGGCGCCAACACATCGTCGATGCCCGCCGAGGTTTTGGCCAGCAGTGGCCCGTCGTCGATCACACCGGCGGCGTGGATCACGCCGTTGATGTCGCCAAAGGCCTCGCGCGCGGCATCTATAGCCTCCGCCATTTCATCCACGTTGCACACGTCTGCCGCCAGCGGCAGCACCTTGCCGCCCAGGCTTTCCAGCCGCTCCACCGCGCGGATGCGTTGGGCCACGCGATCATGCGGCGCGTGCCCTCGCAGGTAATCGCCCCACTTCTCGCGCGCCGGCAAGCCTTCGCGGGCCAAAAGCACCACGTTGGCGCCGGCGCTTTGGATCATGCGCTCCGCCAGCGTCAGGCCAATGCCGCCAAAGCCACCGGTGATCAGATAGGTGCCGCCGTCTTTGAAAACCGGCATCTCCGCGCCGTCCATCGCCACCTTGCGATAGCCGCGCTCAAACCGTTTCTCCCCCCGCCAGGCCGCGATCTGCCCCCGGGGGGCGGCCAGAATGTCTTCGAGCAGTTTGCCCACCAACCCACCGCGCGCTTTCTTCGCGGGTGGCTCCACATCCAGCAGGGCGCAAGTCACGCCGGGCAACTCCCGCCCAATCACCTGCACCGCGCCCAGCACCGTGGATTTCTCCGGATAGGGCAGCGCCTCTTTGCGCACCTGCACTGCGCCAGAACTCACCGTGGTGATGTGCAAAGGCGTGGGGAGATTCTCGTCGCTCACCGCTTGCGCAAGGAAGAACAGGCTCATCAGCCCCTGTTCCTGATTGCGGTGGAAAAAGCTCGACCCCGGACGGTGGCTTTCATTCTCGGTCAGCAGCCACAAATGCACAACGCGATCCGGCACGCGGCCTTTGCTCATCAAGCTGTGAATCAGCGCGTCATACCCATCGCGCCCGCGTTCCGGCGCCAGTGCGTAGCTGTCCGGGCCGGTCTCGGCAAAGGCGTCGCCAGTGGTCACGGTCACCACATCCTGACCCGCGTCGCGCAGGCGGCTGGCCAGCGCCGTGCCAGTGCCGCCTTGGTCAATAAAGATCAACCAGCTGTGCTTTTCCGCGTCGCTCAGCTCGGTCTCGATATCAATCTCACATTCCGCCAACCGTGGAGTCCACACCGGCGCATAGCTCCAATCCGCTGTGTCCTCGAGCCGCATCAACAACTCGTCTTGCGCCTCAATCTGACCCTGACCCGGCTCAATGAAATAGCGGCTGCGTTGGAAGGCATAAGTCGGCAGCACCACCTTTTGGCGCGGGACGTCCCCCCAATATTGGTCAAAGTCCACATCGACCCCGCAGGCCCAAAGCTGGCCCAAGACGGTGAGGAAATAGGCATCATCGCCAATGTCATCTTCTGGGTGGCGCAGGGAGGACAGAACTTTGTCGGCCTTCACCTGTCCGTGCATTTTTACCAGCGACGACAGTGCCTTGCCCGGGCCGACCTCCAGAAACACCCGCCCGCTTTCCTGCGCGAGGGTGGTGATGCCGTCGGCAAAGAACACGGTGTTGCGCAGGTGCCCAACCCAATACTCGGGATCGGTCGCTTCGCTGTCGAGCAACGTGGCGCCCGTGCGGTTGGAAATGATCGGCAGGCGCGGCGCGTGAAGCTGAATTGTGCGCAGGTAATCCCCGAACCGTCCCAGTATCGGCTCCAACATACGCGAATGTGCGGCGATGTTGATCGGCACGCGCTGCGTTTCAGTCTCCTGATCCGCCAGCTTGGCCGCCAAAGCATCCAGCGCCTCATCCGGCCCGGACACCACGGTCAGCGCAGGCGCATTCACCGAGGCAATATCAATCTCGTCGCTCAGGTGGGTTTCCACTTCGGCCAATGGCAGCGGAATCGACAACATCCCGCCCGCCGGTACCGTGTCAAACAGCTGCCCGCGCAGCTGCACCAGCCCCAGACAATCCTCAAACGACATCACACCGGCCAAACAGGCCGCTGTGTTTTCGCCCATGGAGTGGCCCACCAGCGCGGCAGGTTTTACGCCCCAACTCATCCAAAGCTGCGCCAGCGCATATTCCACCATCATGATCAGCGGCAGTTGCAGGCTGGGTTGTTTCAGACGCTCCTCAGCCTCGGCAACAGCCTCCCCTTCGGCCAGCCACAGCGCGCGCAATTCCTCGCCGCCTTTGCCCGCCAAATGGGCAAATCCGCGCTCCATCCACTCTTCAAAGACCGGTTCGGTCTCAAACAGATCGCGCCCCATGCCCACATACTGCGCCCCGCCACCGGGGAACATGAAGACCACTTCCGGCGATTCCGCCTCAGCCGTGTGCGTGAACACCCGCCGCAGATTGCCGCTCTCCAGATAGTCCGCCGCCTGTTCATGGCTCTCCGCCACAACCACACGTCGTTTCTCAAACGCCCGCCGTCCGTTCAGCAACGTATGTGCCACATCGGCCAGCGGCTGTTCCGGATTGGCCTGCAGATGCGCCGCGAGGTTGGCCGCATTGGCGTCCAGCGCCTTGGTCGAGCGGCCCGACACCGCAATCAGTTGAAACGGCCAGTCGCTCTCTTGGCTCTCGGCCCGCACTGGCGCTTCCTCGACCACCACATGCGCATTGGTGCCGCCCACGCCAAGGCTGTTCACCCCAGCCCGTCGTGGCCCTTTGTGGCTCTCCCACGCCCGCAAGCTGGCGTTCACCGCAAACGGGCTGCTCTCAAAATCAATCGCCGGATTGGGCTTCTCAAATCCTAGGCTTGGCGGCATCTCTTTGTGGTGCAGCGCCAAAGACGTCTTGATCAAGCTCGCCGCCCCAGCTGCCGTGTCCAAATGGCCAATGTTGGTTTTCACCGAGCCAATGCGACAAAACCCGGTCTCCTCGGTGGTTTCGCGAAACGCCTCGGTCAGGGCCGCCACCTCAATTGGATCGCCCAAATATGTCCCGGTCCCGTGGCACTCGATGTAATCCACCGTGTCCGCGGGCACATCCGCAATCGCCAAAGCATCGGCGACCGCCGCCGCCTGTCCGCCCACGGATGGTGCCAGATAGCCCGCTTTCTCAGAGCCATCATTGTTGACCGCAGAGCCTTTGATGACGGCCCAGATGTGATCGCCCTCGGCAATCGCATCCTCCAGCCGCCGCAACACAACCACACCTGCGCCGGAGCCAAACACGGTCCCCTGAGCGCGATGGTCAAAGGCGTGGCACTCGCCGTCCGGGGACAGGATTTCGCCATCCTCAAACACATAGCCGCGCCCATGGGGCAACTCGAGGGTCACCCCCCCAGCCAGCGCCATGTCGCATTCGCCGTTCAGGATCGACTGCGCGGCATAATGCACCGCCACCAGCGACGTCGAGCAGGCGGTCTGCAATCCAAGGCTTGGCCCATTCAAATCCAGAATGTGGCTCAGCCGCGTGGTCATGAAATCCTTGTCGTTGCCCGTATGGCGCAACAAGAACATGCCGGTGCTGTCCACCAGATCGCGGTTGGAGCAGATGTTGAAATAGAAATAGCTGCCCATTCCGCAGCCGCCAAACACCCCAATAGGACCGCCGAAGTTCTCCGGCATATGGCCCGCGTTTTCGAGTGCCTCCCAGCTCACCTCTAGAAACTGGCGGTGCTGCGGGTCCATGATCGCGGCCTCTTTTGGCGACAGCCCAAAAAACTCCGCGTCAAAATCGGCAAAGCCGTCCACTGTGGCGGCGGCGGGCACATAGTTGCGATGCGCCATCTTGGCCCGGCTCTCGCCATTGGCCAGAAGCTCGTCTTCACTCAGCTTGCGGATGGAACGGATGCCGTTGCGCAGGTTGTGCCAATACTGATCAATCCCGCCCGCGCCGGGCAGGTGGGCCGCCATGCCCACAATTGCAATATCCGTCTCTGCGACCGGTTGGTCCGTCGGGCTTGTCACCACATCCACCTGCTATTCCATTACGCCTTCGTCGGTCCCCTTCTGATAGGGGGACTCTTACACTTGGCTTAAAGATAGAATCCCATCGGACCAGTAGGAAGGTGAAATCAGGGCAAATTGAGGGCAGAAAGCTTAACAATCGCGCTCTGATATAGCCAAAAGGCAAGGCCGCCTATGCCAATGCCCACGGTCCAAAACACCGCATCATGGCGCGCATCCCAGGCATCATGTGCCCGCGCCAGACAGACCACCGCCGGATAGGCCAGCACCATCGCCAATCCCTGTCCCAGCAAGGCACCGGTGAGGCCATACTGGCTTGCTCCGATCATCAGGCCCACCATCATGAGCGCCGCCCGTGTCGCGGCCAACAGGAAGAAACCACGGCTGTCCCCGGCGGCCAAAGCGGCCTGGTCGTAGGTCAGGGCAATCACCTGCGGGATTTGCATCACCGCCAAAAGCACCACCACCCCCCCGGCCAGCGCATAGCGCGGATCATAGAGCGCGGCGACCAGCCAGACGCCGATCAAGGCAAACAGCGTCAAAAGTCCCATCAACCCGCCGCTCAAGAGCATGCGCATCTTGTGCAATTTGGCGCGGTTCTCGGCGCTCTCGCTTGGGGGCTTTTCGCGGTAGATCGGGATCATGATCCGCCGCATCAACATCCCGCCCAGCAACAGCGGGAAGGATGCCAGGAAGTAGCCGATGTTGTAGACCCCTAGCGCGCCAAGGCTGAGGTGTTTGCCCAGCACAATTTTGTCACCTTGAGACAGCAGAAAACCGGCGGCGGTGGAGAGGAAAATCCACTTGCCAAAGTGGATTAGTTCTCCGGCGGCGGGCTTGTCCCAGCGCGGCTTATTGATCGCGCCGGGCAGGAAAATATAGTAGAAAATCAACTGCATGACCGTGGTGGTCACCGCATTGGCCACCAAGGCCCAGACCGATCCCGTGGCCCAGGCAATGGCCACGCCGACCACCAGTCCTATCACTTGCGCTGACAGGTCGATCATCGTGATCCGCCCCAGCGCAAGGTGCCGGTTGGCGCTGTCTTTTTTGGTGGGGAACAACCCCATGATCAACAGGGTCAGGCCGACCACCGGTAGAATCTCGGCCAGCTCCGGCGCGTCATAAAACGCCGCCGCTGGCACAGCCAAGGCCCAGGTCAGGATCAGCAGGAACACGCCGCGCAACACCTGGATGGTCCAGGCGGTGTCGAGGAAGGCGCGATCCTCGCCGCGTTTGCTTTGCAGGATCGACTGGGTCACGCCCATGTCCGACAGGTTGGACAGCCCCTGCAAGAAGACCCAAACAAGGCTCATCAGGCCAAAAGCTTCTGGAAAGAGCAGGCGAGTGAGGATCAGGTTGGAGGCCAGTCGCAGCGCTTGAGACCCGCCATACCCAAGGATGGTCCAGCCGCCACTGCGAATGGCGCGTGCGGCAAGCGAATTGCCCTGCGTGAGGCTTTTGAGGCGGCTCATCTTCCGCGCTCCCAGGCACTGGATTTCTGGGGCGAAAACTTCACCACAATCGAGACCGCCGCATAAACTGCAAAGCCCAACGTATCGCGCACCATCATGGTTAGTTTTGTGCCTAAACTGAGGGTGAATTTATCGTCGTTTTGCAGCAGGTCCGGGAACCGTGCCTTAATTTCGTCTACACCTGCGTTTTGGCGTCGCCGAACTTTGACCAAGGCGGCGAATCCCTCAACCAGCGGCCAGTCATAACCCGCTTCGGTGCCGATCCGTTCTTCTGGCGTGAAGTTCAGCCGCACAAAGGTGTCGTCCGAAATGATACCGGGAAACTCATCCCAGCGCGCGCGACCGGCGGCGTTCACCGCAAACAAGCCAGCCCCCGGCACGCCGTGAGTGATGAAAGGCACTTTGCTGTAGGTGCGTGCATAGGCCCGCGTAGCCCATGTCTTGGCGCGCGGCAGTCGCAACTTGCCGCTGGCATATCGTGGCGCATCTGTGTTCAGCGCTTCGGCAATTTGTCCCATCAGAGCTGGGTCGACCCGAACATCGGCATCCAGATAGGCGCGGGTGCCAAAATTGGCAGCGTCATCGGCGGCATTGAGCGCGCCCATTTTGCCCAAAGCGGGCAGGTCCAGAACCGTGAGGCTCCAGCCTTTGTCTTTAGCTTGTGTACGGAAGCCCTCGGCAATCTGCACCGTGTCGTCCTCACAGCCATTGGCCGCCACCACAATCTGCGCCACCGCTGGCCCGTCAGAGGCCAAAACGGCTTCCAAACAAGGGCCGATATGGGCGGCCTCATTGTTGGCCGGAATGAGAATGCTCAACACGGAAATGGCTCGCCTCTGACGTCACGTTTGGCGCAACCTATCAGATCGGCTAGGGTCGGGGCAGGGGGATTTCCCTTTCACATCAACCCTGTGTCACAAAAGCCCGCTCAGCGGCAGCACCAGCGCAGGGGCGTCTTCAAAGGCCACGGCCTCCATCTCGGTCAAAAGATAGCTGCGACCGTCCGCAATGGCCCGCACCTGCGCGCCCTCGCGGCTGAATTCATACTCGCTCTGTGTCCCCGGCAAGATCGCCCGATCGGTACCCGGCCCACCATGCAGCAGATCGCCCGGACCCCGCGCCACCAGCACATCGTTGCCGCCCATGCCCAACAGCACATCGCGTTTGCCGGTGCCTTCCAGCCGGTTGGTTTCGTCGTCACCAAGGTAAATTCCGCCGTGCAGGAAAGTATCTTCGGCGCGGTCCTCACTCCAATGTGGGCCGGTGAGGTTATACTCCATCAGCACGTCATGCCGGGGCGTCTTGTCCCCTAAATACCGCAGATGCCCCCAGCTGCCCCATTTGCTCGGCTTGCCCACATCGGTAAATGCATTGAAGCTCTGCCCGCCCAAACTGCGCCAGCTTGCCAGCAGCTCTTCATACATCGCGCCCATCTCGGCGCTGGTGCTGAACTCCATGAAAAACGCCGTCAGCGCCGCGTCATTTGCCTCAACACCCACACCCACCGCATGGTTGCCGCCTTCATACATCACCAGTTTCAGACCATTCTTGCGCGCCACATCGCGGTGATACGGCAGCAGCTTCCCGGTCAGTTCCTTCAACTCCCCCTTGCGCAGCCACGCCGCCGCCTGCGCCGCCACGCCGTCATGCGCGTGGTCCTCTACATAAGCCGTTAGCGCCGCCCGTTGCAGCCCTTCTGCCGCCCCCGCAGCCTCGGCCTTTTTGCGCGCGTCCGCCAGCCAGCCGTGCAGCTCTTGCGCGCCTTCATCTTCCAGCCCCAACGTCACGCCAAAATAGCCTGTCACACCGTAAGCCTCAAACAAGCTCACCGGCGCCGGATTGCCCTCCGCCTGCCACAGCGGCGCCTGCAGAAGTCCCTCTTCAAAGCCGGGCCAGTTGGTGTGTGTCGCAATCACACGCGTCAACCGCCCTTCGGCCGCCTCGCCATAAACCTCGCCCCAAATGCGCGCCATCTCTGCGGCGCGCATGCCGGCAAACTGCATCTGCACGTCCTGGCCTTTACCCCAACGCGCTTCGCCCTCTTTCAAGGCCCATTGCGCCTGCTCAAAGCCCCAGTTCCACATCTCGTTGGAGTATTCGACATGGGCGTTGAGCGCGGCATCCAGATGGTCGTGCACATAGCTGGCAAAAGCGGTCAGGTAGCCCTCATCCGCCAGATGCGGCATGGTGAACCACGGGTCCGCGCCAATCTCATTGGCCAGCCGCACCATCACCTCCACCGGCACCCCGCGCCAGCCATAGGTGAAGTCACTCTGCAAAGGCCGCCCGTCCCAGCTGGACTGGGTAGAGCCATTCGTCTTCATCCAATCCATAAATCGCACAAGGCGCAGGTCATCGACCACGTTGAGCCAGGCCGGGTTGAACACCGCCCCGGCCTCCGCCAGCATAATGTAGGGCTGCGCCATCACCTGAATGTCGCGCACATAATCGCCGGTCATATCCGGGTCCGGTTGGCGGATCTTGATGCCCACCGGTCCTTCGCCGGGCGTGAAGTCAAACCAGATCTCCCCTGGAACCTTGGAGGTCACCCGTGCCCGCCCAGTGAGCTCAATCTCCCCCACGCCTTGCCACGTCACCCGATAGCGCCCGGCGAGACCGCTGGCCTCTTCCGGCAGGTCGGTCAGGATAAGCGCCTCAACCGACTCGATGTCCTCCGGCACGCCCCAGACCCAGCCATCCTCGTCCAGCAAGCCGCGCGCATCCAACTCTTCGAAGCTCACGCCGCCCCATTGGCCGGGCAGATGCCCCACCCAAGGCCGTGCAGTTTTCATCACATCGATAAACGGCCGCTGCGTGGACCAATCGCTGATCCCGCTCAACCCCATGGCCAGCGCCGGATCGGCCAATCCAAGCCCGGCTAGCTGCGGCGCATCTCCCTCTGGCGTGCGAAAGGGCACACCGGACGGCACCTCCCGGGCCGCCGCTTGCTGCAAAGGTTTCAACACCAGCCGGTGAATTTCATCGCGCACCGCTTCCCAATAGGTGAGCACATCCGCATGGATGCTCTCCGGAATATCCAGCACCAAGGGCAGCTCCGCCTCATAGAGACCCACATAAGTGATCGCGGCGGCCAGGAAATAGGTGGTTGGCGTGCCATGGGGCGCGTCGTCGGTGTAAAACACTTCCGCGTCCAACCCATCCAGCACGCCGCCTTCAATCAGCTCCGCCAAGGTGCTCGCCACCGGGATCAGGTCAATCTCCGCATCCGGCCGGGCCTCGCGCAGCGCGTCGACATAGTCCTCAAACCACTCATGGTAATCGCCGCTATTGAACCGCTGATACTTGCGCATCTGCCGCGCACTGGGCGGGAACTTTTTGACCTGACCGCCCATGTCAGCCCAGCCTTCATAGATCGCAATCCGTATCGGTCCCACGGCACTCTGCATGGTGTCGATCACCTCCAGCGTGGCCGACAGCGGCGAAGCATTGTCCGGGTTGTCGCCATGGAAGGCTTTGTCGGCGTCTTGATACTGAATGAAGTTCGCCGGGGTGATCACAATCGTATCCCAGTCCACGTCGGCAAAGTTGCGATAGTCCCGCGTCCAGCCACGTTCTACATCGCCAAATCGCCATCCGGCGCTGGGTGTTTCACTCTTTGCAAAATCGCGCAGAAAGCCCCATTGCCCGTCCAGTTTTAATTCCGTGCCTGCCGCCACTGCCATTTGGCTTAACCAATGTGGCACAGCGGTTTCATCGGTGTCGGTCAGGTGATGCACCAGGCTGTTGCCAAACACATAAACCGTCTGCGGGGCAGGGGGCTCTGTGGTTTGGGCTGTGTCCTGCGCCGTGGCAATCTGCGCCGTCACCAAAAGGGAGACCGCCGCAACCGCCGCCCCAAGTCTCTGTTTCAAGGTCTTTGTGAACACGCGCCGCGTCCTCCTGGCCTGTTGTTGGGTCCAATATGGGCGATTTAGGGGGCTGTTCAAAGGGGATTGCTCGGGAATAGGGACCTAGGGTTAGGGTTGAACGAACTACGTAGTCTTACCACCTTGCCCGTGGCCCCACCCAAAAGGCACTGTTGGTGTCAGATCAGGCAGTTTGGGAGGCATCCATGATCGGCACAGCTCTACCGCAGGACCGGGGGTTTGACACCAACCGCTTGGCGCAGCTGTCGGGCTGGATGGATCGATTGGTCACGGATCGCAAATATGCCGGCTGCGGCGCTTTGATTGCGCGCGACGGCGACGTGGTGTTTGACCACGCCACCGGTCTGCGCAGCATCGCCTCCGGTGCGCCATTTGAGCGGGACACCGTGGCGCGGATTTATTCCATGACCAAACCAGTCACCACAGTTGCACTGATGATGCTGGTGGAGCGCGGCCTTGTGCATCTGGATGCGCCGGTGTCCAATTTCATTCCCGCCTTCAAAGACTGTCACGCGCTGGTGCCCGGCGCGTCGACGATGGATCAGGTGGAGCCCTGCGCCACGCCCACGTTGCATCAGTTGGCGACACACACCAGCGGTCTGAGCTACCCGTTTAATCCCGGCCTGTTGGCCAATCAGATGGACGCGCAGGACCTGATGTTCAAAGCCAACCAGGGCGCACTGGCCGATATGGCGGATCAGGTGGCGGCCCTGACATTGGCGTTTCAGCCCGGCACGCGCTGGGAGTATTCCGTCAGCATCGACATTCTGGGCCGCGTGATCGAAGTCATCACTGGGCAAAGCCTTGCCGAGTTTTTGCAAAGTGAAGTTCTCGACCCGCTGGGCATGTCGGAAACTGGATTCTCGGTCATTCCCGGCACAGAGGAGCGGTTTGCCGATCTCTACACGCCGCTTGAGGGCGACGCGATGGCGCTTAATCAGGCGAAGATCGGCGCGGACACCCTGCGCCTTGTGGACACAACCGACGGCTCGCCCTTCCTCAACGCTTCCATGCACTCTGGCGGCGGCGGTTTGGTTGGCACCATGGACGATTACCTGCGCTTTGCCGAAATGCTGCGCCGGGGTGGCGCGCTGGGCGACGTGCGTCTGCTGTCCCCGCGCACCGTGCGCTTCATGACCTCCAATCACCTGCCCGGCGACATCGCCTCCATGGGGCCGATGAGTTTTGCAGAACAGCCGATGGACGGCATGGGCTTTGGTCTCGGCGGGGCCATCGTGCTTGACCCGGCCCGCGCCCGCTGTCCGGGCAGTGTTGGCGACTTCAGCTGGGGCGGCATGGCCTCGACTTTCTTCTGGATTGATCCGGTTGAAAAGTTGTCGGTGGTGTTCTTCACACAGCTCTCGCCGTCGAGTTCTTATCCGACCAGGCCACAGCTCAAAGCTTTGGTACATGCGGCTCTGACGGACTAAAGGTTAACGGCGGGCGAGTGCCAAAATATGCACCTCCGCAAAACAGACGTGATACCGACGTAATACCGACGTGGATTTTGGCGGGTTAACGGGCGCTTCTCAGCACCACCCGCGCCACCAGATTGAGCGCCAGAAAGAGCACCGCCGCCGCGCAGACAATCGACGGTCCGGCAGGGGTGTCCATCTGATAAGACAATCCCAATCCGCCCACTGCCGCCAGCGCCCCAATGCCCGCCGCGCCAAAAGCCATCGCCTCTGGGGAGCGTGCCAACGCGCGCGCCGCAGCCGCCGGAATGATCAGCATCGCCACAATCAACAACGCGCCGACAACCTTGATCGCGACAGCCACCACAATGGCGAGGCCGAGCGTCATAAGTTGTTGTTCTCGCTTAGGATTGATCCCGCTTGCATAGGCCAGTCCACGGTTCACAGTCGAGGTCAAAAGCGCCTGCCAGCGCCAGGCCATCAGCCCGATTACAATAGCCGCGCCGATCCAGATCACCAGCAGGTCAACCTTGCTCACTGCGAGGATGTCGCCGAACAGATAGGAGTTCAGATCCAGCCGAATACCCCGCAAAAACGACACCGCCACTAGGCCAAACGCCAGCGCAGAATGCGCCAAAACGCCCAGAATCGTGTCCACGCCATAGCCTTTTTCCGACAGGTTGGACACGGTCAACGCCATCGCCAAAGCCACCCCAAGCGCCCCGATGAAAACCGATACACCAAACCCCAAAGACAGCGCCACCCCAAGGATCGCCGCATGCGCCGTCGCGTCGCCAAAATAGGCCATGCGGCGCCACACAACAAAGCAGCCCAAGGGGGCAGCCGCCAAGGCGACGCCCACGCCTGCAAAGAGCGCGCGGATCAGGAAGTCGTCAAACATATCAATAGGATCCGTGGTCGTGCCCGCAATCATGCGCATCGTCATGATCGTGGTGATGGTGGTGGTCATGCTCGTGCCGATAGAGCGCGAGCGCGCCATGGGTGCCGGTGCCAAAAAGCGCGCGATATTCTGGTGCCGAGGCGACAATTTCCGGCGTGCCGTGACAGCACACATGGCCATTCAGACAGACCACACGGTCCGACGCGCTCATCACCACATGCAGCTCGTGACTGACCATGAGCACCGCCGCCCCGGTGTCTTGGCGCACTTGCTCGATTTGGGTGTAAAGATCCGCTGACCCCGGTTGGTCCAAGCCAGTGGTCGGCTCATCCAGAATGAGCAGGTCCGGCTTGTCCATCAACGCTCGCGCCAACAGCACACGCTGAAACTGCCCGCCGGACAGGCCAGCCATCGGACGATCCTGCAACCCATCCGCGCCAACCTGTTGCAGCGCCGCTTGAATGTCCGCCGCACTGCGCCGCTTGGGCAGAGACAAAAAACGCGCCGCCGTAAGTGGCATGGTCGCATCAATGGCAAGTTTCTGCGGCACATAGCCAATCCGCATGCCTGCGGCTTTCAGAATGGTGCCGCTGTCCGGTTTCAGGGCCCCGATGATACAGCGCAGCAAGGTCGACTTGCCGCTGCCGTTGGGCCCCACAATGGTGACAATCTCACCCTTGTCTATTGTCAGCGCAACGTTGGCCAAGGCCTGATGGTTGCCCTGTTGCACCGACAAGCCGTTGACAGTCACCAGCCTCATACGGCGGTCTCCGTGTCGCGACAGGTCGGGCACATTCCCTCAGCCTCAACAATGGTGTTTTCGATCTTAAATCCAATTTTTTCAGCCACTTCGCCGAGTGTGGACTGCAAAGGTGCTGCGGTTTCAGCTACAGTTTCACATTCGCGGCAGATCAAGAAAACCGGGGTGTGAGAGTCTCCCGGATGGGCACAGGCGATGTAGGCGTTGAGCTTTTGGATTTTGTGGGCAAAGCCATTGGCCACCAGGAAATCCAGCGCGCGGTAGACCACCGGTGGCTGCGCGGCGAAGCCTTCATCTGACAACATGCCAAGGATGTCATAGGCTCCCATAGCGCGATGTTCCTGCAGCAGGATTTCCAGCACACGCCGCCGGCCTTTGGTGAGCCGCAGCCCTTGCGCTTCGCAGGCGTCCTCGGCGGCTTTCATACCACCGCCGACACAGGCTGCGTGATCGTGCTGTCCAAAGCCCACTGTTTGCATGTCGCCTCTCCACTCAAAAGGATGACTTGATATAGTATAACATTTGCACTAGAGCCAGCGCAAATATTCAAACCAGAGGATACCCTCATGCGAATCATCAGCGCGGCCCTCGCGGCCTCTCTTGTAGCATTTTCCGCGCAGGCCGATGCCCCAAAGGTGGTGACAGATATTGCGCCGATTCAAGCGCTTGTTGCCAAGGTGATGGACGGGGTCGGCACCTCCAAGCAGCTTCTTCCTGCCAATGTCTCACCGCATGACTACGCCATGCGCCCATCCGAGGCTCGCGCGCTGCAAAACGCCGAGCTGGTGATTTGGGTTGGGGCCGAACTGACCCCAATGCTGGAGGATTCGATTGAGTCTTTGGCGAGTGAGGCTGCGACGCTGGAACTGCTGCATCTGAATGGCACGCGCGAATTGGAGTTCCGGGAAAGCGAGACCTTTATCGAGATGTCTCTGGGTGGCAAAGATCCTCACAATCACGGTGATGATCACCACGACGAGCATGAAGAACATACAGATCATGGCGACCACGACGACCACGACGAGCATGATGATCACGATAAGCATAATGACCATGCTCATGAGGATCACGCTGATGAGGATCACGACGATCATGAAAAGCATGAAGATGAAGAACATGCGGAGCACAAAGAAGGTCACGACGATCATCACGATGAACACGACGCACATGGTTCCCATGACGGTCACAGCCACGAGGGTGTCGACCCACACGCCTGGCTTGATCCTGAAAACGCCCGTTTCTGGGCCAGCGCAATTGCCTTGAAGCTTTCTGAAATCGACCCGGGCAACGCGGCGGCCTATCGCGCCAACGCCGCGGATCTGGATGCGGAACTGGCCGCTCTCACGACATCGATTTCAGAACAACTGGCGCCGCTTCAGGGCAAAGGCTTTGTGGTGTTTCACGATGCCTACCAGTATTTCGAAACCCGGTTTGACCTCGCGGCGTCCGGTGCTTTCTTGAACGGCGATGGCGCATCGCCAAGTGCAGCGCGTTTGGCGTCCATCCGAGATGTGCTGACCGACAACAACATCACCTGTGTCTTCACAGAGCCGCAGTTCAATGACGACATCGTGAAAGCGATCAGCGAAGGTCTCGATCTGCATTCTGAGGAGTTGGACCCAACCGGCGCCAAGCAGGACGCACCAAATTATGTGGACCTGATCCAGACTTTGGCCAACCAGTTTGAGGCCTGCCTGTCGCACTAAGGCGTCAGGTCCAATGCAACGCTGCGGGGCGGATCTCAAACGAGATGTGGTGCGCCCCGCCTTCTAGCCCATCCACTGTGTGGTTCGCCAAGGCACGCCAATAAGGCTGGATGGTTACCGCGTCGTCTTGCAGGATTTTTTCGCCCTGCGCGACCAACGCGCGGCGTTTGTCGATGTCCACGGTGCCCAAGGCCTCGTCTAGGATGGCGTCAAACGCGGGGTTTGAATAGCCAAACTCGTTCCACGCCTCGCCGCTGCGATAGGCCAGAGCCCAGATTTGCACGCCAAGAGGGCGGTGGTTCCAGTCCGTGGCGCTAAACGGGAAGCTGTCCCAGTTGTCCCAATAGGTGTTGCCGGGCACGACACGGGTTTTGGCTTTGAAACCAGCGTCCCGCAGTTGTGCCACCACGGCGTCGGTGGTGTTTTTGCGCCAGGCGTCGTCGATGGTGTGAATTTCCATCTCGAAATCCTCGGCGCCCACCTCTTTTAACAATGCCCTTGCGCCTTCGGGGTCGTATTCCGGCACACCAATGTCGGCGTATTCCGGATGGGCTGGTCCAATGTGGTGGTTTTGCGCCACCTCGCCACGTCCATCGTTGCCCAGTTCCAGCAAAATGCCATTGTCCACGGCTTTCATAATCGCTTGGCGAACCCGCGCGTCCGCGTAGGGTTTGATGCCGCCTACCTCGGCTGTCTGATTGGGGCGGACTACAACCGTGGCCATGGAAATCACATCGTGTTTGGTCCAGCCGCCAAAGCTGCCAATCAGATCGGCGTATTCGCCATCAACGGAGTAGGTCATATCGATGTCCCCGTCCTGCGCCGCGCGGGCCCAGGCGGCAGGGTCGGTGCCAAAATCAAGAAACTCGATCCGGTCCAGCCAAGCGCCATTGCCCGCGTTCCACCAGCTATGATTGGCATTGCGCACAAGCACGCCTTTTTCACCAGGGAGCAAACTCTCGGGCAGGTAAGGTCCTGTGCCAATGGGGTTTTCCAACATCTTCGCCGCATCAAATCCGTCCGGCACAATCGCGGCAGGGTAATCCGCCATGCCGGGGATCAGGGAGATGTCAGGTTTGGGCAGGTTGAGCCGTACCGTGTGGTCATCGACAACCTCTATGGCGCCTTCCAGCGCTTGGTTGGTGTTTGGATCAATCAGTGTGGCAAAGCGCCCGGCCATGGAGTTGCCAGCCATGTCGCGGTCACACCAGCAGTGGATGTTGCGGGCCACATCCTCTGCGGTGAAGGCGGTGCCGTTGTTCCATGTCACGCCTTTGCGCACAAAGAGCGTGTAGGTTTTGGCATCGTCAGAAATCTCCCAGCTTTCTAATAGCGCGGGCTTGAACGTGCCGTCGCTTTCATAAGTGATCAGCGTTTCAAGCCAGCCACGTGTGAAATTGGCGATCTGTGGCCAGTCAAACAGGCGCGGATCTTTCAGCGCGCGCACCTCTTGCTGAATGCGGACCGTACCGCCTTGTTTTGGCGCGGTTTGCGCGGCCGCGGGCGTGGACAAGCCCAACATTCCATACGCGGTGGCGGAGGTGGCCCCAAACGCGCTCGCCAGGGCCAGGAACTCCCGCCGGTCCACGCCGCGTCGTCGCACCCTGTCCGCGTGGTGCAGAAGGTGGGAGGGTAGCGGCTGTCCGTTGCGTTTGGTAAAAGTCATGGCGTCCTCTTGAGCAGGCGGAGGTCGAGGTGGCGTGTATCTATTCTTCACTGTGTGTGTTGCAGGGGCAAGACATAAGCCTGTGATCTGACAGGTGTTTCCGGCAAGACTCAGCGTAGGATGTTTTTCTTAAGGGCTGTTTAGCCGTGCCTGCGCGCTGTGGTATGCACAGTTCAAACAAACCTTGAGGCCAGTTCGTTGCGCATTTTGAGCGTCACATCGGTGCGAAATGAAGCGCCCTACCTGTTGGAGTGGATCGCGCACCATCGCGGCGCGGGGCTGACGGATTTTCTGATCTACTCAAATGACTGTGATGATGGCACGGATCAGATGTTGTCATTGCTGGCGGACGCAGGCGAAGTGGTGCATGTGCCGCATGTGCCAGAGCCGGACAAAAGCATCCAATGGCAGGCGTTGCGACAGGCCTGGAAACATCCGCTGCGCAAGGTGGCAGACTGGATCATGGTCACGGATGTGGATGAGTTCCTCAACATCCATGTGCCGGGACATCAAATTCCTGATCTGCTGGGCAAAGTGCCAACAGACACCGATGCGATCATCATGCCGTGGCGCCTATATGGCAACAATGAACGTGTCGCCATTGACGATGTGTCGGTCACCGAACAGTTCATCCGCTGCATCCCGGCGGAAGCGCAATACCCGGTGGCGGCCAGCCTGTTCAAAACCCTGTTTCGCGCCAAGGGGCCTTTCAACCAGCTGGGCGTGCATCGTCCCAAGCAGAAAGACCCGGACAAGGCTGGTTGGCCCAAAATGGTCGATGGCTCTGGCCAACCCGTGCATCCGTTTCTGGCCAAGACCCCGCAGCGCTTGTCACTCTATGACCTAGGCGTCGCGCGGGACTTGGTGGAGTTGAACCACTACGCGGTGCGCTCGGCAGCGGCCTTTGTCGTGAAGCGCGACAGGGGGCTGCCCAACCGCGCGACCAAAAAGGTCGACCTCGCTTATTGGGTGGAGCGCAATTTCAACACCGAAGAAGACACCTCCATCGCAAAGATGCGCCCGGCAACGGAGCGGGAGCTGCAGCGATTACTGGCCATTGAAGGCGTCGCAGAGGCGCATGCCGCTGGTGTCCGTTGGCATCAAGAGCGATTTCAGGCGTTGATCGCGCAGCCGGAGGTGCAGGAACTGATGTCGCAAATTCTTTGTGCCGGCAGCAGTCAGGTGCCCCCTCGCGATTTGCAGCGGCAGTTGGTAAAGTGGTATCAATTGGCCAACTATAAGAATTCCTGACACAAACGTGCAGGCAGGCAGGGTAAAACAAGGGCCACAGCATGGGCAAAGCAGCGTTTCATTATCGCGAATTGTCACACACGCAGGTGTCGGGCAGCACGGTGTTGTCATGCCTAAAGCTGGATGAGGCCAAACAGCCCGAATGCATGGCCTTCTTTAAAACAGGCCTCACAGAGAACGCTCTGAAGGCCGGAACAAAAACCAAAATTTCAAACCTTCGCAGCGTTGGCAATGGGTTGATCGTGAACCTGACCTACGAAAGCGACGCGCCAGCGGTCAAGGTGAATGGCCAAGAAGTCAGCCTGCCGATGCAGCCTCAAGAGCTGGATGTCTTTGCCGCGCTCAATGTGATGCTAGCAGTGCGCACCGGCGAGACCGCACAGGCCACCTTGGACTGGCTGCGCTACCACGCCCGCTATCACAACCTGCAAGGCGCGGTGATCTTGGATCGGGCCGAACCGGGCACCGACGCGGCCTATCTCGAAGAGTTGGAGGCCGGTGTGTCCATCATTGCCGGGCTCAAGCAGGTCATGGTGCTGCGTGCTGACACGCCATTGGGCGCTTTGGACTTGCCGTCGGAAGCTCATCCTTTCAACGCCCCTGATGCACCTGGCAAAGACCGGATGGAGATTCCGTCTCCCAGCCCATGGGACTCGCCGCTGGCCGAATTGCAACTGATCGAGATGATCCGCTACCGCTGGCTCAACACCGCGCGCGCCATTGCTCTGTTGGATATTTCCGATCTGGTCATGCAGATCAAAGGCAAGGGTACCAAAGGCCGGACTCTGTTTGATATGGCAGTGAAGTCTTCGTCCGGTGTGGTGACATTGGTCGGGCAGCACTGCTACCCATGGCGGGTGCGCAATGACGACGCGGTCAGCCATGGTGACCACATCTGCGTGCAGTTTGACGCGGCCAAAATGCGCCGCCGCTGGGTGGTGGCCCCGCAGAAGACCGGACCTGAGGTGGTCTGGCGCTTGATCCGCGTGGTTGGCGCGAAACCCGAAGCAGACGAATGGGTCAAATTCTACCGCTGCATGGGCCTGCGCCACCCCACTGACAGTGTCGGGCAGATTGTGCCCAAGACCTCGCTGATTGAAGAGGCGGAGCTGATCAAACTGTCTAAAAAGAAGTTTGACCACAAACCGATCCGCATGCCGGAAATCGCCGCCCCCAAGGTAAACCCGGCGGCCAACGATGTGGCGATAATCACCTGTATGAAAAACGAAGGGCCGTTTATCCTTGAGTGGCTGGCCTATCACCGCGCCATCGGGGTGAAGGACGTGCTGGTCTACACCAATGACTGTAACGATGGCACCGATACCTTCTTGGATCTGTTGCAGGACAAAGGCTTTGTGCAGCACCGGGAAAATCCGTTCAAAGGCACCAATCTCAAACCGCAACACGCCGCGCTTCAGGCCGGGGAGAAAGAAGAGATCATCCAAAACGCCGATTGGGTGATTTCCATGGATGTGGATGAGTTCATCAACGTCAAAGTGGGGGACGGTACGCTGCCCGCGCTGTTTGAGGCGGTGGGCGATGCCAATTTGATTTCCTGTACGTGGCGGTTGTTTGGCAACTCAGATGTGCATGAGTATGCGGACGAACCGTTGATGGCGCAATTCACCCGCTGTGCCCGTGAAATGACGCGCAAACCGCATCAGGCGTGGGGCTTCAAAACGCTTTACCGCAACATTGGCCTGTTTAAGAAGCTGGGTGTGCACCGGCCCAAAGGGCTCAATCCCCAGCTTTGGTCCCACATCAACTGGGTGAACGGCTCCGGCCAACCGCTGCCCAAGGACATGTACCGCAACGCCTGGCGCTCCACGACTGACACCATCGGCTATGATCTCGTGCAGCTTAACCACTACGCCGTGCGTTCGGCTGAGAGCTTCTTGGTGAAGCGGGACCGAGGCCGCGTGAACCATGTCGATCGCGATCAGGGCATGGCTTATTGGTTCCGGATGAACAACAACACCGAAGAAGACACCTCGATCCAGCGCATGATCCCGGCGATGCAGGCGGAGATGGATCGGCTGTTGTCGGACCCTGAGATTGCCGAGGCACATGCGTTTTCCGTGGATCGCCACCGCGCCAAAATCGATGCGCTCAAGGAAACTTCCAACTACAGCAAGTTCTATGACGACCTGACCAGCGCCCGTCAGGAACGTCTGGCACGCCTGCATCCGCATTTTGGCGCCAACGTCTTCTTGGCTGGTCCTGAGGTCATCCCCGATTGGGTGGTGGAACGCGATTTGCCGGAGGACTTCTTCTTCACCGTCGAGAAGCAAGACACGGCGCACTAGCGCAAATTGTCGTGGAATTTCCGAAGACAGCCCAATGGTTTCCGGGTAAACTGTTTCCAAAGTAAGAACAAAGGTTGAGGTAAAATGGCCAAACTTCCCGAAATCGCGTCCCTATGGATTGGCGGGCAGCTTTCCTGGTTGGAGCAGCTCTGTCTGAAATCCTTTGCGGATGCGGGCCATCACACCACGCTTTACAGCTACGAAGAGATCCCAAATGTACCTGAAGGGGTGCATGCGGCGGATGCGGCGGAGATTTTCCCGGGCGAGCCAATGCACCGCCACGCGCGCACCGGCAGCCCGGCAATTCATGCCGATCTGTGGCGGCTCAACATGCTGAAAAAGACCGACAAGATTTGGGTGGACGCGGATGTCTATTGCTACCGCCCGTTCAACTACACCCGCAAATCAGTGTTTGGCAGGGAAAAAGAGGGGCTGGTCTGCAATGCCGTGCTTGGTCTGCCAAAAACCTCCAAAGCGCTCGATGCGATGTTGACGTTTTTTGAAGACGAATACGCGATTGGCCCGTGGTTGAAGCCTTGGCAACAAAAAGAGCTTCAGGCGGAGAAGGACGCAGGGCGTCCGGTGCACATGACCGAGCAAAACTGGGGCTTTACCGGCCCAGCGGCGGTGACCTATTTCCTGCAGCAGTCCGGCGAAATCAAATATGCGGAGCCTGAAACGGCGTTCTATCCGGTGTCGTTCAAAGACCGCAACAAGATGATCCGCAGCGCGTTTGACATTGAGAAAGACTGGCTGACCGAGGAGACCAAGGCGGTGCATTTCTGGGCGCGTCGGATGAAGCCGCGTTTGGAAGAGAAAGAGAACAACCGCCCGCGGCGCGGCTCGTTTATGCACAAGGTCATGCAAAAGCACGACATTGAACCGGATGCGGCCCTGATCCCACCCAAGAAGAAAACCGCCAAAGCCCCGATCACCGATCCGGAGTTTCAGGCCAAGGTGGCCATTGAGTCGCTGAAAGGTGAGGCTTCGGTCGAAAAACTGTCGCGCGATTTCCTGGTGGAAACCGGGCAAATCAAACAATGGCGAAACCAGCTGATCGAGGGCGCACCCAGCCTTTTTCGGGAGGGCTGAGCGTGGCGGACGGTGATACAAAACCCGACGCGCCCAGCCAAACCGACTGGCAAAGCAATCTGAAAGAGATCGGCGCAGAACGCGGGTTTTTTGAGGAGTTGGGCGAGGAACACTCAGCGCTATATATCAAACAGGGCAAAACCCTGATTGTGACCTTTGAAAACCTCGACCATGTCTATGAGGACAGTGCCGAGCGCATGCCGTGGGGCTACAACTTCGTTACCGCGCGCGGCTGGTCGATGCTGGGCATGATGGCGCATGGTTGGTCGTGGTATCGTGACGAGGCGGTGTTTGATTTCTTTGACCGGCTGCGCGACGAATGTTTTTTCGAGCAATTCGACAAAGTGGTGTTTTACGGCGCGTCGATGGGCGCCTATGCGGCCTCAGTCTTTTCTGCGGCGGCCCCCGGCGCAACGGTCATTTGTATCTCCCCACAGGCGACGTTGGATCGCGAGATTGCCAGTTGGGAAACCCGCTACCGCAAAGCCTGGCACCGGGACTTCAGCGGGCGCTATGCCTATGGGCCGGACATGATTGCCGAGGCCGGTGAGGTGAATATCTTCTACGATCCTCGCATGGGTCTGGACGCAATGCACGCCGCGCTGTTCCGTGGCGACAACGTACGCAAATACCGCTGCCGCTATATGGGGCACCGGATTGCCTCGCTCTGGATTATGTTGGGACTGTTAAAGCCGGTCATCGAGAGCTGCGTGGCCGGGGACATGACCGCGCCCAAGTTCTACAGCATGATGCGAGCGCGGCGCGATGTAGGGCGGTACCAGAAAGAGATGCTCAAAACGGTTCTGGCGGACGGGCGACCGTGGCTGATCGCCACCTACTGCTCAGCCGTGCTTGCGCGCCGACGCGGGCCAAACTTCCGCAAAGCCTTGCGGGCTGCCCGCGCCAAAATGGGGGGCTAAGCCCCCTTACACGCCACGCAACGTATCGCCAAAGCTGATGGTGGGGGCTAAGGTCACCTGACCCTCTTTTTCCACGTCGTTCACCCGCGCGGCGATGATCTCCGCCGCCTTGGTGCCAATCTCGCGGCGGCAGGCGTCCATCGTGGCCAGCTGTCGTGGCAAGCCTTGCAACAGCTCGACACCGTTGAAGCCCGCCAGACCAATCTGGCCCGGGACGTCGATGCCTTTCTCCAAAAGGTAGAGCAGACCGCCCGCGCCAATCATGTCGTTGCTGTAGTAGATGAAATCCACATCCGGGCTGCGCTCCAGCACCGCTTCGGTCATCTCGCGGCCTTTCGCCAGCGCGGACCCGCCGGAATAAAATTCTCGATCCACCACCTCAACGCCGGATTTGGCCAGCACTTCGGTAAAGCCTTCAAAGCGTTTGCGAGCGCGGTGATCGAGCGGCATTTTGGTGCCTAGGAAGGCGATTTTCTTATAGCCGGCTTTCAGGATTGCGGCGGCCATTTCTCGGCCAGCGCGGCGGTGCGATATGCCCACCATGGCGTCCACAGGATCACCATCGGTGTCCATGATTTCCACCACTGGAATGCCGCTGGCGTTGAGCATCGCACGGGAGGCTTCGGTGTGCTCCAGTCCAGCGATGATCACACCAGAGGGCCGCCAGGACAGCATTTCGTAGAGAACTTTCTCTTCTTTTTCAGGGAGGTAATCTGTCACGCCGACAACCGGCTGCAACTCGGTGTCTTCCAGAACCTGGCTGATCCCACTCAGAACTTCAGGAAAGACCATATTTGACAGGGACGGGATGATCACCGCCACAAGGTTCACCCTCTGACTGGCCAGCGCCCCGGCGATTTTGTTGGGCACATATCCCAGCTCTTTGGCCGCTGTCAGTACCTTGTCGCGTGTGGCTGCGGACACGTCCCCGCGGTTGCGCAACACGCGGCTGACCGTCATCTCGGACACCCCCGAAGCTTCAGATACGTCACGAAGGGTCAAGGAACGGTTTTTCTGAGTCACTGATATTCTTCCCGATAAGACTATCGGAATGTTACCGCGATCAGTTGCGCCTGTTCAAGCACTCGCTGCCTGCGCACATGCGCACAGTTAACAGGACTGGTTACATGTCCGCCGAAATAGCAAAGCTCTCTACTGGCTCCTTTACGTTGTGCAAGGAGACAGGCCCAAGTGGTTTGCTGTCAGGGGCGTGTTGCGCTACGCGGCCGGAGGCCACGATGCGGTGACCCACGGTCTTACCGTAGTCGCCGAGGCGGGCCGCGATGTTGGCCGGGCGGCCAATCACGGTGAAATCCAGCCGTTCCTGAGAGCCAACGTTGCCGTAGGTGACCTGCCCGTAGCAGATGCCAATCGAGCATTCACAACAACGATTTGGGTCTTCCTCGCGCAATTCAGCCAGCTTGGTAACAATGTCGCGCGCGGCCTGCAAAGCCTCGGCGCCTGCATCGGTGCCATCTTCGGTGTCGGGGAATACCGCGAGCACAGCGTCGCCGATGAATTTCAGAACCTCGCCGCCATGGGCATGCACAATCGAAGACGCGGTATCAAAGAAGGTATTGAGCAACTCGATGTAATCCTTGCGCCCCAGTTCTTCTTCCAGTCGGGTGGAGCCGCGCAGGTCGCAGAACATGATCGCGGCGTCGATGTCATCGCCATCGCCCCGCCGGATTTCGCCGCCCAGTACCCGTGCCCCGGTGCGGCGTCCAACGTAAGTCTCTAGCAGGGACTGGGCGTTTTCTTTCTGGGTAAACACCTCAAAGAAGCGGCTGATCACGGTGGAGACTTCAAAGATCAGTCCAAGGTTGGCGGTGGTGAAGCCTTCGGGATGGTCGCTGGTCAGCGTCAGCACGTTGATTTGCCCATCGCTAAAAAACAGCGGCATCGCCACATAGTCCGTCGCGCCTTCGGCTTTCAGGTCCTCCATCACCGGAAACTGCATCTCCGATTTGGCGCAGGTGAGTTTCTGCCGCACACCTCCAAGTCCCTTGGAGACATAGCTCAACGGGCTGTTTTTGAAGGACGGGTGGTCATAAAGTTCGTAGGACGGCGCAAAGGTGGTGATCTCTTCTTCGTCGCGTTTCCAGATGTAGTTCTTCCCGGCAATCATTGGGTGCAGCGACCAGATCATCGCGCTCATCCGGGCCACGGCAATGCCGTGCTCGACCATCTTTTTGCCCAAGGTACCAATGAAGTCCTCCGGCGTGGTCTCAAACGCCGCCCCGCGCATCAGCCAATCCACCAGCGGCCCGGTGATATTGCCATCCGCCACCGGATCAAGCTCCACGCCGCCCAGGTCAAACTCCACCTGCGCACCAGGCATAAAGCCGATATGCCCATTGATCGCGCGGCTTTCCGGCATGGCGTCGTCGTAACACCAGACGCCATTGTAAATAGTCTCGCCATCTAGCATCAGGTCATGATAGCGCGCCGTGCCTTTGAACGGGCAAAAGGTCTGCAACTCGGTCTCATTCGAAAGTGGCGTCAGAATGTCTTCTCTAGGAATGTAGATCTGAGGCGCCAGCCGGGTCTCATACATCACCTTGGCATTGGTGCTTTCCGCCAGAACCTGCCCGTTTCGCAAAACCCGCACCGTGGAGGCAATCGGTTTGATCTCAATCCCGTAGCCCGCGTTGGCGCCAAAACGTGAACCTTCCATGCCCTGATCCTTCCCTGATCGTCACCCCTGTCACGCAGTCTCCCCTATGTGGGGAGTGAACAAAAGGCAAACAAGAGGATGGGCGGCACATCAAGAAATTGTGTGCCGCACCTGTTAGAGCACTTCTATCACATCTTTGTCGATCGAGAGCACATAGCCTTTGCGGGCGATGTTCTTGACGAGGAGCTGGCTCACCATCTGATTACCCAGGGAGTCCCGCAGGCGTTTGATGCGCGTTGCTCCGGCGGCCTCTTCGCAATCGGTGGCCGGTTTGCCGGAGATCATGCTTTCCAGCTCAATACCCGACAGCACGTCATCATCCATACGCGCCTCGGCCAGCACCGACAACGTCTCCATCGCCGCGTCGGTCAGCTTGAAGCCCATCTCGTTGAGGTACACGGTTTTCTCCTCGCGGCTGACAATCAGCGAGGTTACCTGAATGCCCGCACGCTCGATCTGTGCCATGCGGCGGTTCATGGTGATGAGCCCAACCAGAAACACCAGCGCAGCAATCATCATGCCGGTGGCGAACACTAAGAGCACCAAAATCACCATGCGATAGCTGGCAAGCGTGTCGGCAAAGGCGGTGCCGGATTGTGCAAGAATTTCGAGCAGTTTGATTTCCGCCTGACCGGTCAGGTCATCATTGGCCAGAAACAGCGCCTCGACGCGGGCGTTAAACGCATTGGCATCCGGCAAGGTCAGCAGCAACAGCGCTGCGCAGGCCAAAAGGATCAGAACAATCGCCCCAATCCCAAGTGCCACGATCCGCCCACCGCTGCGCCGTGTTTCAATAACGGAGGTAGAATTGTCCTGCACTGTCTTCCTTTCCGGAGAGCTCTGAGGCGTCAAACACCGAGAGCACGTTTAACAAGGTCCATCCGTCTTTCCCAATGCGGGCGGCAACTTCTTGCTTTGCAGATCCGGCGTCACAGCCGTTTTTGAGATCGATCACACCGTAGTGCAGGCGCAACGGGGCGTCTTTCTTGGCTTTGTAATCGGCATAGCAGTCGGCCGCATGCGCCGCATCAGGCGCTGCAAGGGCGGCGACCAGCGCGGCAATACAAAGGCTATATGTCATGAGCTGTTTCATGAGCCGACCTTGGCGCAAAGACGCCCTGTTATTCAATAACCAAGTTGGTTTGAGTACCTGATATCTCATAACAAGATGCTGATATTGTGAGATTTTTGGAGTTGCGGCGAAAACGGATGGGCAAACCGGCGCACAGCCCGGACAACATTCAAAAAACAGGACTTCGCCATGACTTCCAAGACGTTTATCGCCTCCGTACTGAGTATCGCCATCATCCTCACCGGCGCCACAGCCCCGCGTGCCCACGCTATGGATGAAGACGCCATCGCCGCGCTGCTGTTTGGTGTGACCGCGCTGGCTGTGATCGGAGCCGCCGTGGCGGACAACAAGAAATCAGACCCGGCTCCGGTGGTGTCTAAACCAGCGACCAAGCCGAAACCCAAAAAGACCCACAAACCCAAGAAGAAGCACAAAGCCTGGCTGCCAAGCCACTGTGCCAAGCGGTTTCAAACTCCAAAAGGTCGCATCATCCAAGGCTACGGCCAGCGCTGTCTGTTTCGCGCCCAATACCCGGCCTACCGCCTGCCAGAGCAGTGCTACTTCAAGCGCAAAAGCGCCCATGGCCGGATTGCTGGCTACCGCAGCCAGTGCCTGAGCAACAACGGTTACAAAGTGGTTTGGCGTTAACCTGATCCCCACCATCGAGCGGTGTGCAAGCCGACAGTAAGATCGGCAACTGGCCGGGCAGACGAGGGGCTGCCCGGCTTTTTTCTTGCCTTTGGCCCCATGGAATGCTTCTCAACACAGCATGACAAAAGAGATCACCGCCCCCGACTTTTCCCTAGAAGAAGCTGCCTTTGCCCGTGGCCTAACCCGCGTGGCCGGCGTGGACGAAGTCGGGCGAGGTCCACTGGCCGGACCCGTGACGGCGGCGGCGGTGGTGCTGAACCCGAACAATATCCCTGCCGGTCTCAACGACTCCAAGAAACTGACCGCCAAACGGCGCGAGGCACTGACCGAAGAAATCCTGGACGTGGCCGATGTCTGCATCGCCCATTGCACGGTCGAAGAGATCGACGAACACAACATTTTGCGCGCTAGCCACATCGCCATGGAACGGGCCGTCGCGGGGTTGAACTCGGCGCCGGATCACCTGCTGATCGATGGCAATTTGATCCCCTCTGGATTGCAAATCTCATCCGAAGCAATCGTCAAAGGGGACGCGCGGTCACTCTCGATTTCTGCCGCGTCCATCGTGGCAAAAACGGCGCGTGACACCATCATGATGGATTTGGCGCAACAGTTCCCTGGTTACGGATGGGAAACAAACGCCGGATACCCGTCCAAAAAGCACAGAGAGGCGCTGGTCGAACTGGGGGTGACCCCACATCATAGGCGTTCGTTTAAGCCTGTGCACAATATCTTGTATCAAGCGAAAAACTAACTCTCTGATTCAAAAAAGAAATTGACGCCGAATCACGTTTGACTCAAACTTATCCACATAACGAGCGCACCAAAAAAACCGCGCCGTAATGAGGCAGAGAATGAAAACGATGACCAAAGCGAAGGGCGCATCCGCGCTCCCGATCAATAGTATATTGTCCGGCGACTGTATCGAAGTGATGAACAGTCTGCCTGAAAACTCGATCGATCTGATCTTCGCAGACCCGCCATATAACCTTCAGTTGAAAGGCGAGCTGCACCGTCCAGACAATTCCAAAGTGGACGCGGTTGACGACGAGTGGGACCAGTTTTCGAGTTTCACCGCGTATGACAAGTTCACACGCGAATGGCTGAAGGCGGCCCGCCGTCTTCTGAAACCCAACGGGGCAATCTGGGTGATTGGCTCCTACCACAACGTGTTCCGCATGGGCGCGGAACTGCAGAACCAGGGCTTCTGGATTCTCAACGATGTGGTCTGGCGCAAGTCCAACCCGATGCCAAATTTCCGTGGCAAACGCTTCACCAACGCGCATGAAACCATGATTTGGGCGTCCAAATCCGAAGGCGCGAAATACACCTTCAACTACGAAGCGCTCAAAGCGCTCAACGAAGGTGTACAGATGCGCAGCGATTGGGTGCTGCCGATCTGCACCGGTCATGAGCGTCTGAAAGATGAAAACGGCGATAAGGCACATCCGACGCAGAAACCGGAGAGCCTGCTGCATCGCGTGCTGGTGGGCTCCACCAACCCCGGAGACGTGATCCTTGATCCGTTCTTTGGCACCGGCACCACCGGCGCTGTCGCCAAGATGCTGGGTCGTGAGTACATCGGCATCGAACGCGAAGCCGCCTATCGCAAAGTGGCCGAAAAACGCCTGAAGAAGGTGCGCAAGTTTGACCGCGAAGCGCTGGCCGTGACCGCCTCCAAACGTGCCGAGCCTCGTGTGCCGTTTGGTCAACTGGTTGAGCGCGGCATGCTGCGCCCCGGCGAAAACCTCTATTCCCTGAATGGCCGTCACAAAGCCAAAGTCCGTGCCGATGGCACGCTGATTGGCGACGACATCAAGGGATCCATCCATCAGGTTGGTGCGCATCTGGAAGGCGCGCCAAGCTGTAACGGTTGGACCTACTGGTCCTACAAACGCGAAGGCAAGAAGGTGCCTATCGACCTTCTCCGTCAGCAAATTCGCGCAGAAATGGCGGCACGTCCCAACTAACCTGCTTTGCGTTATCCCAAGACCCGGGTCGTCTGTTGCCCTTGCCAGAATGGCAAACCCGCGCACAGACGATCCGGACCCAACGCAAAGCGCTCTGGGGCGCGTCAACTTCCATACCACAGATAACCAATACCGCCGGATGCCTGTAGCCGAACTGACTACGCAGGTATCCAGACTTCCCCGCCGAACTCCGGCGGGGTTTTTTTGTGCGGCGCAGGGGGTGTAAGCTGCCCCATGGTCACCTATCTCAGCCGAGGACAACGGAGAGCCAGCCAATGGTCGAGCAGACTCAACAAGACAAGCCGGTGTATCTGGATCGGTTTGAGGACGGCGAAGAGCGCACCGACAGCTACACCGAGGCGGTTCTTGAACGTCACAAGCGGGAAGGTCTGGACTTGGCTGTAAAAGCCCGCTGGGTGGCGATGTCCATCATTGGCGTCTTCCTGCTGTTCACCGTGCATTGGCCGGAAGTCTTCTATTACGAGTTCATCCTTTTTCTGCTTTGCGTGAACGGCTGGCTCATTCGTCGTGCCGGTCGGGTGGGGCGCTCCAAGCTGGAACTCTTCCTGATCTTTGTGGATCTCCTGCTGATGGTGGTTGGCATCATTGGTCCCAATCCGATTGGGCTGGATGATTGGCCGCAGGCGATGCAGTACCGCTTTGGTAATTTCCAGTACCTCTTCTTGATCTTGGCGATGGGCACTTTGGCCTATTCCTGGCGCACGGTGATTGCGATTGGCACCTGGACGGCTGGCATGTGGGCTGCGGCTTTGGCGCTGTCGATCTGGCTCACTGATCCGGTGCCGGTCATGAGCGATGCCATTAAGTTTGCGCTCCCCGGCTGGCCGGACCTCGCGCATATTCTCGACCCGAATAACTTCAATGTCCGCCTCCGCATTCAGGAGATAGTGGTCTTCCTTCTGGTCGCGTTGACGCTGGGCATCTCCATGCGGCGTTTCAACGGGCTGCTGAGGTCCAATGCGGCGCTGGAACGGGAGCGCACCAACCTGTCACGCTACTTCTCTCCCAACGTGGTGGAGGAGTTGAGCCAAAACGACGAACCGCTCAAACAAATCCGCTCCCACAACATCGCCGTGCTTTTTGTGGATATTGTCGGCTTCACCGAGTTCGCCGCGACCCGCAAACCGGAAGAGGTGATCGAAACCCTACGCGACTTCCACGGGCTGATGGAGCGCGCGGTGTTTGCCCATGAAGGCACGTTGGACAAATATCTTGGCGACGGTTTGATGGCCACCTTTGGCACGCCCAGCCCGTCTGATCACGACGCGCAAAACGCGCTGCGGTGTGTGCGACAGATGATGGCGGATGTAGACGTCTGGAATGACGCGCGCATCGTCAAAGGCCAGCCGCCGCTAAGGGTCGGTTTTGGCGCGCACTATGGTCCCGCGGTTCTCGCCGACATTGGCGCCAACCGGTTAGAGTTTGCCGTGGTCGGCAACACCGTGAATGTGGCGTCCCGTCTGGAAAGCATGACACGCGGTCTGAACGCCCGACTGGTGATCAGTGATGGCATGCGCTCCGAAGTGCTCAAAGAGGGTGGTGACGAATGTCTGGATGGCCTCCAGAGGTTCACCGATCAGGACGTGCGCGGCGTGGCGGAGAAGCTCACCGTCTGGGCCTTTGAGCGGCCGGATGACCACAACGTCTGATCCCTATCTAGGCATCGGATTCTTGGCCTTGTTGTAGGGCTGCCAATTGGTGATTTCCGGATAATACATGTCCCGCCACTTGCGCACGCGCGGGTTCATCACCCGTTTCCACACGGGCGGGATCATCGCCGCGATTGTCATAATCGGATAGCCAAAGGGCAACTGCGGCGCCTCTTCGTCCGTATAGTTTTGCAAAAGCGGAAAACGACGGTCCGGTTTGTAGTGGTGGTCTGAATGGCGCTGCAAGTTGATCAACAACCAGTTTGAGGCTTTATGAGCCGCGTTCCAGCTGTGATGCGGTTTGACATGCTCATATTTACCTTCGCCAAGGTGTTTTCGTGTGAGCCCATAGTGCTCCACGTAGTTCACCAACTCGAGTTGCCAAATTGCAATCCACGCCTGCCAGATGAACAAGGCAACTCCCAGCCAACCGCCAAGGAGAAGCGCCAGCAACAGCATCCCGCCCTGCAGCGCCCAGTAACGGAAAAACGGATTGGACAGGTCGGTCCAAGGCAGCTTTTTACGCGCCAGCATGGCTTTTTCGGCATTGAAGGACGATTTTAGTGACCCAATCAAAACACGTGGAAAGAACCGGTGAAAGCCCTCGTTGTAGCGCGCCGTGACCGGGTCTCGCGGCGTGCCAACATACCGATGATGCACCAACAGGTGCTCGCTGCGGAAGTGCGAATACAGCACCATCGACAATAGGATGTCTCCGAGCCAGCGTTCCGCTTTGGGTTTTTGATGCATCAGCTCATGGCTGTAATTGATGCCGATTGTACCACTGATCACACCAACCCCAAAGAACAGGCCAATAAGCGCGCCGGTGCTGAGGTGGTCCGCCCGTGTGGCATAGAAGATCAGGCCAAAGATCGTGATGAACTGCACCGGCGCCCAAATCAAAGTGACCAGTTGATACCACTTTAGCTGGTCATCGCTTGTGTCGAGATCCGCGTTCTCAAGGTTGAGCCCTGTGACTGCGTCCAGCGCCGCAAACAGATACCAGGTGGTGATCGGCACCAGCACCACCCACCAGCCGCCCAATCCGGCGGTGGTCCAAACGAGTGGCACGAGAAGAAGCGAGCACCAAAAGGGCAAAGCGCTGGTGAACTTGGCAACGTGAGAGGAGGCGATCATAACCACAGTCCTTTGACTTCATTGCGCAAACTATGCGGCGAACCGCGCGTATGTGCAATGAGGTCAAGTGCCGCGATAGAGATCAAAAGCTTTGCGCATTGCCGTGGGTAAATTGCCCGCATCAAATTGTTCGGCGTCAACAAACCCACCAACGGTGGCTTCGCGGTCCATTGGCACCAGCGCGGTTTTCACCGTTAGGCGCAGATGGAAATGCGTAAATGTATGCCGCGCCTCAGCGTTCAGCGTTTTCCACTCCGCCTTGATGGGGGCGTCATGTTTGGGCGCTTCCCCTTCGGTCCACTCTGACCCGGGCCATCCCAGCATACCGCCCAGCAAGCCACTGTCGGGCCGCGTTTCCAGCAAGAAAGCCCCGTCCACACGTTTGGCGATGTAGACAACGCCGTGGCGGATGGGTTTGGGTTTCTTGGGCGTTTTCTTCGGCAATTCCGCTGCTGTTCCAGCCGCCTGTGCTTGACACGGGGAGCGCCACGGGCACAGCCCACAAGCCGGATTGCGCGGCGTGCAAATTGTTGCGCCAAGGTCCATCACCGCCTGCGCATAGTCTCCGGGGCGTTCGTTTGGGGTGAGTTCAGCGGCTTTCTCGGTCAACTCGGGCTTCGCCGCAGGCAATGGCGTATGAATGTCAAACAGCCGCGCCATGACGCGTTCGACATTGCCATCCACCACCGTGGCGGGTTGGTCAAAGGCAATTGCCGCCACAGCGCCCGCTGTGTAAGGCCCCACGCCCGGCAGTTTGAGCAACTCTTCCACAGTGCCCGGAAACACGCCGTCATATTCCGCCACCACGAACCGCGCGCATTTCAATAGGTTGCGGGCCCTCGCGTAGTATCCAAGCCCCGCCCATTCCGCCATGACATCCGCATCTTCTGCCGCCGCCAAATCCCGCACCGTGGGCCATTTCGCTGTGAACCGCTCAAAGTAGTCCTTCACCGCCGCCACAGTGGTCTGCTGCAACATGATCTCCGACATCCAAACCCGATACGGGTCCGGCTGTACCCCTCTGGCGCGGTCTTTTGGCCCCACCCGCCACGGCATCTTCCGCGCGTTGTGATCATAGAACGTCAGCAGGTCGGCGCTGTTTGGCCTATCACGCAAGTTTTATCCTCACTTGGGTTGGGTTTCACTGGCGCCCTCGCGCCGAGCCACTAAAATAGCGACCGACCAAAGGATGCAAGACCAACATGCGCAAAGCCTCAACCAAAGGGTTTTCCCGCACCTCTTCGCTGCTGCAAGAGCGCATCCGCAAAGCCAGCGAAAGCAGGGGTTTTGCGGAATCTCGTGTGTTGACCCATTGGGCAGAGATCGTTGGCGAAGACACCGCGCGCATCTGTCAGCCGGTGGATGTGAAATATGGCCGCCAAGGGTTTGGCGCCACGTTGACGGTGCTGACCACTGGCGCGCAGGCACCGATGCTGGAAATGCAAAAAGAAACCCTGCGCACGCGCATCAACGCGGCTTACGGCTACAACGCCATCACCCATATGCGCATCACCCAAACCGCGCCCACTGGCTTTGCCGAAGGGCAGGCGGTCTTTGGCGCGGCGCCCAAGGCCGAAAAGCCCAAACCCGATGCCGCCACCTGTGCTGAGGCCGCCGAAGTGGCCGCGCCGGTGGGCGACGATGACCTACGGCAAGCGCTGGAACGCCTTGCGCAAAACGTAATCTCAAAGAACAAAAACGCAAAGAGAGGCTCTGAATGAACCGTTTTATCCCTGCAATCGCCGCTGCGGCTGTCGCCGTTGCTGGCGGGGCTTACTGGCTGAGCAACACGCAAACGTCCGCAACCGAGACGGCGTTTAGCCTGCCGGAAATCAGCAACATCCAAACGGTGTCTTCCGAAGGCGCAGCCAACGAGCACGGCATTGTCGAAATGGTCATGGGCTCTGAAGACGCGCCAATCACCATCATTGAATATGCGTCCTTCACCTGTCCGCATTGTGCGAGCTTCCACGAAAATGTGTTGGAGCCGTTGAAGGCAGACTACGTTGACACTGGTAAAGTGAAGTTCGTATTCCGCGACGTGTATTTTGACCGCTACGGCCTCTGGGCCTCTATGGTGGCGCGCTGTGGTGGTCAGGAGAAATTCTTCGGCATGACCGACATCCTGATGAAAACCCAGAAAGACTGGACCCGTGCCGGTGATCCTGTGGCGATCTCTGACAGCCTGCGCAAAACCGGCCGTCTGGCAGGTCTGGAAGACGATCAACTGCAGGCCTGCCTGCAGGACGAAGACAAAGCCAAAGCGCTGGTGGCCTGGTTCCAGGAAAACGCCGCAGCTGATGACGTGAACTCCACGCCAACGCTGATCATCGACGGCGAGAAACACTCCAACATGAGCTACAATGATCTGAAAGAGATCCTTGACGGCAAACTCGGCGGCTAAGCCATATCCATTTGACCGGGCGGGTTACGCTTGCCCGGTCACCCCGATGCGTTCCAGAAGCGCATCAATCGGCGTCCACTCCTGCAATTCCAACCGCACCGGTAAGGTCAGCACCTGTGGCCGCACTTCTAGTGGCAGGCGCACGGCGTCCTTTTCAGTTGTGACCAATTGCGCGCCCATCTTTTGGGATTCCGCGTAAAGCCGTGAGAGCATGGCAGGTGGCAGCGCCTGATGATCGGCCAGAGCTTCCGTGTGCACCAATGTGGCACCGAGGCTGCGCAGGGTCTCAAAGAATTTTTCCGGATGTCCAATACCGGCAAAGGCAAAAAACGGTGTTTCCGTCCAATCCATGCCGGTTTGCAGCGGCACCAATGCGCCTTTAGCGTGTGGCAAGGTCACTTGCGTGCCCCAGGTTTCGGCAAATCTGACCTGTGCGGCATCGTTACCAATCGACAGAACCACGTCGCCTCGCGCCATGCCTGCTGCCACCGGCTCGCGCAAGGGTCCCGCCGGGATGCAGCGCCCGTTGCCAAATCCGCGATGCGCATCCACGACAATCACGCTGGCGTCTTTCTGCACGGAGGCGTTCTGAAAGCCGTCGTCCAGCAGGATGACATCCGCCCCAGCCGCCTCTGCTGCCCGCACGCCCTCGGCGCGGTCTTTCGACACCCAAGTGGGGGCAAAGGCCGCCAGCAAAAGCGGCTCATCCCCAGTTTCTTCCGCCTTGTGTGTGCGTTCGCTAACCTGCACCGGACCTTCAAGCGTTCCGCCATAACCGCGCGAGACCACATGCGGGGTCTTTCCCATGCCAATCAGCCGTTGCGCCAAAGCGATGGTGGTGGGCGTCTTGCCAGTCCCACCCGCATTGATGTTGCCGATACAGATCACCGGCACCGAGGCCTTATAGCCATCCGTTTTGTTAACGCGTGATTGGGTGGCCTTGGCGTAAATCCCCCCCAAGGGGGCCAAAAGCCGGGCTTGCCAGCCGGGGCGGTTGGGGGTGTTGGACCAGAACAGTGGCTCCCTCATGCAGGCTCCTCCTGCGTGTCCATCAACATATGCGCGTGCTCAAGTACTTTGTCTGACACCGCCGCGCTGTCTGACACCACTTGCCAGCCCGCGTGGGCCATGGCCGCCACCTGATCCGGTGCGGCCAAAAACATCAAGGCGGCGGTCAAACTGTCGGCGTCTTTCACAATGCGCGCGGCACCAACATTGGCCAGCCTTGTGTAACTTCCCAAATAGCGCCGCACCGATGGTCCATAGAGGATCGCGCTGCCCAGAGCCGCAGGCTCCAGTGGATCGCGCCCACCGGCACCGGCGATCAATGAGCTGCCCACAAAACTGATCGGCGCAATGCGATACCACAAGCCCAACTCGTCGGGCGTTTCGGCAAAGAGCACCTGCGTGTTTTCTTCGGGAAAATCGCCATTGTCCCAATCCGCCACGCGCCAGCCGCCTGCCGCGATGGTGTCGCGCATACTCTGCGCATTAGCCGGATTGTCCGGCACCACCACCAGCAACATCCGGAACGACAGTCGTAAAACCGCGCGATAGGCGTTGAGCACGGTTTCCAGTTCTTCCGGCTGCAAACGCGCTGCCAGCCAGACCGGTCGCCCGGCCAAACAACCGCGCAGCTCGTCCAGATCGCTTTCACGCACCGGCAAGGCCGGGGCTTCTTCCATCAAGGTCCCGCTGATCTCGACTTTGGAGCTGTCGCCGAGCAGCTTGCGCAGGCGAATGGCTGTGGCCTTGTCTTGTGCGAAGACCGTGTTGAACCGCGACAAAGTTCCGCGAATAGGCTCCGGTCCCCAACGCCGTTTTTGATCCAGCTTGGGGCGATGCACTTCCAGCATCATCGAGGGGATATCGCGTGTGCGCACCGCATCAATCAGCGCGGGGCGAATGCTGGACCCTAGCCAGATCATGATTTCCGGCTGCCAATGCGCCAGAAACACGGCGATGTCGGCAGGGCTTTCAGAGGGGCAAGGTTGCCAGATCACACCATCAGGCAGCGTCTGGGTCAGCGGCACATCATGAGGGGTGGTCAATAGCACCCGCGCATCTGTGCGCTGCGCTGCCAGTCGTAGGCCCAATTTGGCCAGGGTGCGCGCGCGTGTGGGATCGGTGCTGTGCAGCCAGATGACCGCGCCTTTGGGGCGCGGACAGTCAATTGCGGCCAGCCTTGGGGGCTGGCGGCGCGCAAACGCAAGATACGCCGCAAGGCCAAGCGAGCGCGCCATCCGGAAATCTTACCCGAGTTCTTCGGTGGAGGAGGCCGCCGCCTGCTCATCCCGCAGACGGTGCAGGTGCGCAATGAAGTAGCGCATGTGGGCGTTGTCCACGGTCTTCTGCGCTTCGGCTTTCCACGCGTCATAGGCGCTTTTGTAGTTCGGGAAGATGCCAACCACATGGATGTCATCCACATCTTTAAAGGCGGTTTTTGTCGGATCGATCAGTTCGCCACCAAAGACGAGGTGCAGTCGTTGTGCCATTTGTGGGCCACTCCTGTGAGGTGCTGAATTGGCCGCAACCTACGGCGCTTGGGCCAAAGCCTCAAGGGGAGGAACGCGCCCCTTGGCGCAAGTTTGACAGGAATTGCCCCCCATTGCGCCGTGTCGCATGGCTTTGAGCTGCGCTTTTTGCTAGAGCGCGCGGCATGAAACCATTTTTGATCCTGCAATTGCGCCCCGAAACCGTTGCCTCGGATGCGGAGTTCCGCGCCTTTCTTGAGAAAGGCGGGCTTGCGTCAAGCGAGGTACACCGCGTGTCGCTGGATCAGGAAAGTTTGCCAGCGGATCTGGATTTGCACAGCTACTCCGGCGTGATTGTTGGCGGCGGTCCCGGGTGTGTCAGCGATTGCCCGACCAGCCGCGATCCGCTGGAGGCCAAAATGGAAGCGCAGGTGATGTCACTCATGCCGCAGATTGTCGGCGAGGACATTCCGTTTCTTGGCTGTTGCCTTGGCATTGGCGTTTTGGGCCACCACCTGGCGCAAGCTGTTTCCAAGGATCGCTATGGGGAAGAAGCGGGACTGGCGCGTTGTTCCCTGACGCCGGATGGGCAAAACGACCCGCTGCTCGAGGAGGTGCCGCAAGAGTTTGACGCGTTTGTTGGCCACAAGGAGGCACTGCAACACTTGCCCGAAGGCTGCACCCATCTTGTGCAATCTCCGTTTTGCCCATTCCAGATGATCCGCTATCGACGAAACGTCTATGCCACACAGTTCCATCCTGAAGCGGATGGTGCGGAGTTTGCCAACCGGCTCAACATGTATCGGGACAAAGGCTACTTCCCGCCGGAAGAAGTGGACCGGCTTATGGCCTTATGTCGCGCGGCAGATGCGTCCGCCCCACCCAGGATTGTTGCCAACTTTGTGCGCCGTTACCGGGCGGCGTGAGCCGGAGCCAGCGCTGCACAAATCTGATCTTTTAATGGTTTTGGCGCTGCAATCACACCGGCCAAGCGCGGATCGGGATTGTTGAACCGCAGCGGTGCGCCATTGCGGTCTGCCGTCGCAGCGCCCGCCTCACGGATGATCAAATCGCCTGCGGCCACGTCCCATTCCCAGGTGGGGCGCAGTGTGACCATGGCGTCAAATCTTCCCTCCGCCACCAGCGCGGTGCGATAGGCCAGCGATGGGCGATAGCCGCGTTTAAAGTCTGGCGGCGTCCCTTGCCAATGGGACGCGTCCATCACCGGACGGGCCACCAAAACTTTGGCCCCTGTCATGTCAGACCGCGCGCCAGAGGTGATCGACGTGCCATTCAAAAACGCGCCCTGACCTTGTGCCGCGCTATAAAGCTTGTTCCTGCGCGGCAGGAACACCACGGCTGCCGTGACAACACCGCGCTCGGCTATGGCCAACGCATGGGCCCAAGTGTCGGAGCCTTCGATAAAGCTGCGGGTGCCATCAATGGGATCAACAATGAAGGTTTTCTCCGCGTGGACGCGGTCACCTTCATCCAAAGATTCCTCGCTCAGCCAGCCATAATCTGGCCGTGCGGTGCGCAGCGTGTCTTCCAGCATGTCGTTGACCGCGAGGTCGGCCTCGGTAACTGGTCCCGCCCCTTCCGGCTTGTGCCACGCCTTGGCGTCCGGCCCGCTGAAGCGGGTGGCAATCTCGCCCGCCCGCTGCGCCGCCACGATCAGCAGATCAAGATCAGTTTCCGGCAAGAGTCATCCCCGGAATGAGCAGCGATGGCACGACGCGCGACAGATAGCTGCGGGCATCATTAGCAGGCACAATCGACATCATCATGTCGTGCAGGTTTCCTGCGATTGTGCATTCGTTCACCGGATAGGCAATCTCGCCGTTCTCGATCCAGAACCCAGCTGCGCCACGGGAATAATCACCCGTTGTCGGGTTGATGGTGGAGCCAATCAGCGAGGTCACCAGAAGGCCGGTGCCCATGTCCTTGAGCAAATCATCGCGGCTCTTGTCCCCTTGGGTCAGCGACACGTTCCAGCTGCTTGGGGAGGGCGGCGAAGAAATCCCACGGGCGGCATTGCCGGTGGAGGCCATGCCTAACTTGCGTGCGGTGGCCAGATCCAAGGTCCAGCCGGTCAACACCCCGTTGTCGATGATCGCACGGCGCTGAGTTGGCAGGCCTTCGGCATCAAACGGACGGGAGCCGGACACACGTGGGCGTTTTGGGTCTTCGATCAGCGACAGTCCGTCCGGCAACACCTGCTGACCCAGCTTCTCCCGCAACCAGGAAGAGCCACGCGCCACCATGCCGCCGTTGGCTGCGGCCAGGACATGGCCGATCAGCGACGATGAAATACGCTCATCAAACAGCACCGGAAAGCTGCCGGTTTCCGGCTTGCGGGCGTTCAGCCGCTCCACCGCGCGTTGCCCCGCGGAGGTGCCAATTTCGGTTGGATCGCGCAGGTCGTTTTGAAAAATCCGGGAGTCGCCATCATAGTCGCGTTCCATGGCCTCGCCTTCACCGGCAATGGCGGTGGCGTAGATGCCCCGGCTGCTGCGAGTATAGCCGGCGGCAAACCCGTTTCTGGCGGCCAAAAACACTTCGCTGCTGCTGTAGCCGCCGGTGGCTGATTGCACTTGCGTCACGCCCTCAACTGCCATGGCGGCGGCTTCGGCGGCCATCGCATCCGCTTGCAGACTGGCTGCGGCAGGCTCATCCGTCGGATCGTTGAGTTCCAGCGCGGCGATGTCCAAATCCTGCGCCAGCTGGTCTGTATCGGCCAAACCCACATAGGGGTCTTCCGGCGCTTCCTTGGCCATCGCCACCGCACGTTCCGCCATGACGGCGATGCTTTCCGCACGAGTGTCGGAGATCGAGACATTGGCCTGTCGCTGACCAATCAGCACGCGCAACCCAAGGTCCACACCTTCGGAGCGTTCCGCCTGTTCCAACTTGCCTTCGCGCACATCAATCGACACAGACGTGCCGCGCATCACCATTGCATCTGCCGCTTCGGCCCCAGCCGCCTTGGCCGCGTCCAACATGATCTCTGCAAGCTGCTCGGGAGTCTGCGCCATAAAATGCCTCGTGTTTGGTTTCGTGACAGGTAGTCGGCCTACGCCAAAGGCGCAAGCCTGCTGACAAGTTAGCGCCGCTGCAACACCTGGAAGGCCGCCGAGGCCATCCAACCCGCCGCAATGGCAATAGCCAATGACATCAAACCGTAAAGCAGCGGTTGATTGCGGGACATGTCAAACAGCCAACGTTCCAACCCCACCTTGTTCACATTGATCACGGTCTCGTAGTTCGAAATCACTTTGCCGCCGCGCGTCAGGAAAATCCGCGTGGGATAGTCCCCTTCGGTCAGGTTTGCCGGCATTTTGATCGAGGTACGGAACAGGGTTTGCTCATCCACCGACACCGAGTTTTCGAGCACCTGATAAGCGCCTTCGTCAGTACGGATACGGATCACTGCCTCGCTGAAGCTCTGCGCATCCTCAATGCCCATTGGCGCGCCAACCGAGCGGATCGCACGCGGGATCGACACGCTGTGGCGTTGGTCCTCCACGTTTGACATCGCTTCGTTGAAGGGGGCAGACGTGGCAACGGCATAAAAACTTGGCGCGTGGTCAATCTCCACCGCGTCGGTGTTCACCCAAATACCAAACTTGCGTTCCTTGCGGCGCACGGTCAGCGGACCACTGGGGCCGGACACCGCAATCACCACCTCAAGCGGCGGGTCCTGCAAGATCGGGCTTTCGCGTTTCACCGCGCCAAACAACAGGATTTCGGAGCCATCAAAGTCGGCCGTGATGGCCACCTGATCTTGGCTCAAGCCCAGCACAACCTCTTCGGCCACAACCGGCGTTGCAACCAAGAGCAACAGGGACAATAGCAAGCGTTTCATGCTCAATGCCCTCCCGCCGCGCCGATGGAGAACAATTCGCTGGGCTCCAGCAACAGATCCAGCGCCAGTTTGGCGCACACCAAGATGACCAAAAGCGCCAGCAAAATCCGCAGTTGCTCCGCTTTCAGGTATGTCCCCAGTCGCGTGCCAATCTGCGCGCCAATCACGCCGCCAACCAGCAGCAGGACCGCAAGCGCGATGTCCACCGTGTAGTTGGTGGTTGCGTGCAGCAATGTGGTGAAGCCGGTCACAAAGATAATTTGGAACAGTGACGTGCCCACAACCACTTTGGTTGGCATGCCCAGCAGGTAGATCATTGCAGGCACCATGATGAAGCCGCCGCCGACACCCATGATGGCCGAGAGGATACCCACCAGAACTCCCACCATCAGCGGCGGGATCACCGAAATATACAGCCCGGACACACGGAACCGCATCTTGAGCGGCAGGCCATGCACCCAGTTGTGCTTTTTGCGTTTGGGAGGCCCGGCGTTTTTACGCGACTTGCGGATGGCGTTCAGGCTTTCAATGAACATCAAGGAGCCAATCACGCCCAAGAAAACAACGTAGCAAAGCCGCACCAACAGGTCGACCTGACCTTGAGATTTCAAATAGTTGAAGATCACCACACCCAGCGCCGCGCCTATGAGGCCGCCGGAAAGCAGCACCGTGCCCATCTTCAAATCTACGGTCTTGCGCCTGAGATGCGCCAACACGCCACTGAAGGACGAGGCCACAATCTGGTTGGCCTCGGTGGCGACGGCCACGGCGGGCGGGATGCCGATGAAAAACAGCAGGGGCGTCATCAAAAAACCGCCGCCAACCCCGAACATACCGGACAAAATCCCAACCATGCCGCCCAACCCGAGCAGCAAAAAGGCATTTACGGAGACTTCGGCGATGGGGAGGTAGATCTGCATATTTTTTGATAGCGCCAGTGGGGCCGCAAAAGCAACCTGTCTGGATCGCTAAATCACTGACAGGCCAGATCAATGCCCGCAAACTGGACTCAATCAGGTTTGATTTTTGGAAAGTGGTGCCGCTTTGGGACGCGTCAAAAAGAAAACCCCGCCAACATCGCTGCGGCGGGGCTTTGCGTGTGTATGCACTGTGTTTTAGCGCTCTTTGATGTACGGCTCCGCGCTAGCTTTTGGCGGGATCGCTTTGCCCACAAAACCTGCGAGGATCACCACTGTCAGGATGTAGGGCAGGGCGCCCAACAGCTGGACCTGTACCTTGATGCCAGAGACGTTCTCGATGATGTCGGGACGCAGTTCCAGTGCTTGGAACAGACCAAACAGCAAGCAGGCCCAGAGCGCATAAACCGGACGCCATTTTGCGAAGATCAGCGCGGCCAGCGCGATGAACCCACGGCCGGCAGTCATGTCTTTCACAAAGCCAGCTTGCAACGCGGACGACAGGTAAGCGCCGGCAACACCGCAGAGCACGCCACAAATCAGAACCGCCGCATAGCGCAGCCAGACCACGGATACGCCCGCTGTGTCCACCGCAGCCGGGTTTTCCCCAACGGCACGCAGACGCAGACCAAAGCGGGTGCGGAACAACAACCACCATGTGAGCGGAACGGTAAGCAGCGCCAGATACACCAGCGAGGAATGGCCAGAGATCAGTTCCGAATAGAACTGCTGCAATGGGCCTGCCTCAGAAATCATCTGGCTGAGTGGTTTGCCCGCCGCCTCGGCATCCTTTGGGCCAATCGCAAACGGCAGTTCAATTGGGTTGAAACGCGCGTCCCCTTCCAGTGGAGGCGTACGGCCCCCCTGCCGGAACCAGCTTTGCGCCACCAGAACGGTCATGCCCGCCGCGAGGAAGTTGATCGCCACACCGGAGATCAACTGGTTGCCGCGGAAAGTGACCGAGGCCAATCCGTGGATCACCGCCAGAGCCACAGAGGCACCCACACCGGCCAGCAAGCCAACCCAGGCACTGCCTGAGTAGAAGGCCACAGCAGCAGAGAAAAACGCCGCTGCCAGCATTTTGCCCTCAAGGCCAATGTCGACCACGCCGGAACGTTCCGAATACAAGCCTGCCAAACAGGCTAGCAGGAGCGGGGTCGCCAGACGCACAGAGGTGTCCAGCACCTGAAGTAGGGTCAGAAAATCCATCAGGCGTTCCTCCGGCGCATCGCAATGAAGAGTTTTTCAAGCGGCTCGCGCACCATGTTGTCCAGCGCCCCGGTGAACAGGATCACCAGCGCTTGAATAACCACAATCAGCTCGCGAGGAATGCTGGTCCACAGCGCCAGTTCTGCGCCGCCCTGATAGAGGAAACCAAATAGGATCGCGGCCAGCAGCACGCCAAACGGATGGTTGCGCCCCATCAGCGCCACGGCGATGCCGATAAAGCCTGCGCCCTCGGTGCTGTTCAGGATCAGGCGTTCGCTCTCGCCCATGGTGGTGTTGACCGACATCATGCCCGCCAGCGCACCCGAGATCAGCATCGCAATCACGGTGATGCGCACCGGGTTGATGCCTGCATATAGCGCGCCGGACTCGGAGTGCCCAAAGGCGCGGATTTGATACCCCAGCTTGGTGCGCCACATCAGCAGCCAGACAAACACACTCGCGGCCAGCGCCAGGAAGAAGGTCACGTTAGCAGGTGCGCCACGGAACATCTTGTTGCTCTCGGTGGAGAACATGTCTTGGAACGACGGCAGATGCGTCGCATCCGGGAATTTGGCAGACGCAGGATCCATTGCGCCCACAGGGCGCAGCAGTTCAACCAGCACATAGTTCAGGATCGCTGCCGCGATGAAGTTGAACATGATGGTGGTGATCACGATGTGGCTGCCGCGTTTGGCCTGCAGATACGCCGGGATCAAAGCCCAAAGCGCACCAAACAAGGCGGCGCCCACCGAAGCACCGAGGATCGCAAGCGACCAATGGGGCCACGGCACGTAGAGGCAGCACAGCGCCACGCCCAGACCGCCCAGCATTGCCTGACCTTCGCCACCGATGTTGAACAGACGTGCGTGGAAGGCGACCGACACCGCCAGACCGGTGAAGATGAAGTTGGTTGCGTAGTAAAGCGTGTAGCCCCAACCGGACGACCGCATCAGCGCGCCATCAACCATCAATTTCAGCGCTTCAATTGGATTTTCGCCAATGGCCAAAATCACAAGCGCAGAGAAAAACGCCGCCAAGAGCAGCGAAATCAAGGGGATCAGGACGATGTCAGCCCATTTAGGCATCTTATCCATCGGCGGGAACCTCCTGTTGTGTGGTGTCGTTGCCGCCATTGCCATTGGCCACGGCGGATGTGTCGGTGATCCCGGCCATCAACAGGCCCAGTTCTTTTTCGTTGGTCTGTGCCGCGTCGCGCTCACCGGTGATATGGCCGTCAAACATCACAACCACTCGGTCTGCCAAGGACAGGATCTCTTCCAGCTCCACAGACACAAGCAGGATCGCCTTGCCCTGATCGCGCAGGTTCACAACCTGCTGGTGGATGAATTCAATCGCGCCGATGTCCACGCCGCGCGTCGGTTGCCCGATCAACAGCAGGTCGGGGTTGCGCTCAATCTCACGGGCCAGAACGATCTTCTGCTGGTTACCGCCAGAGAAGTTTTTTGCAGCCAGTTTGGGATCGGGCGGACGCACATCAAAGCGCTGCATCTTGGCTTCGGCTTCGGTGTAGATGCCTTTGTTGTCCATCAGCAGGCCGTTCTGAATTTCCGGCGAATGATGATAGCCAAACACCGTGTTTTCCCAGGCGGCGAATTCCATGATCAGACCTTCGCGTTGCCGGTCTTCCGGCACGTGGCTGATACCCGCGGCACGACGGGCCTGCCCATCGGCACCATGGCCGCTGAGCGGGATTTCCGCGCCGTTCATGGTGATGGTGCCGGTGCCATCGGCAAAGCCACCGAGCACTTCGAGCAACTCAGACTGCCCGTTGCCAGCCACGCCTGCGATGCCAACAATCTCGCCCGCGCGCACTGTCAGGTCGATGCCCTTAACACGTTCCACGCCTGCTTCATCCACAACCCGCAGGCCTTTGATGTCCAGCACGGTCGCACCTGGCTCCGCAGGCTTTTTGTCCACGCGCAGCAGAACCTTCCGGCCCACCATCAGCTCTGCCAGATGCTCCGGCGAGGTCTCGGCGGTTTTCACCGTCGCAGTCATCTCACCACGGCGCATCACAGACACAGTGTCAGTATATTCCATGATCTCGCGCAGCTTGTGCGTGATCAGGATGATGGTTTTGCCCTCTTCGCGCAGACGATCCAGAATGCGGAACAGCTGATCCGCCTCCGCGGGCGTCAAAACGCCAGTGGGCTCGTCCAGAATGAGGATTTCCGCCTTGCGATACAGCGCCTTGAGGATTTCCACCCGTTGCTGGTGCCCAACGGAGAGGTTCTCGATCACCTCATCCGGGTCCACGTTCAGCCCGTATTCTTCGGCCAGATGTTTGAGCTCTTTGCGGGCGTTGCCCAGCGAGCTGTTCAGCATCGCGCCATCTTCGGCCCCCAAAATGATGTTCTCCAGCACGGTGAAGTTCTCCACCAGTTTGAAGTGCTGAAACACCATGCCGATGCCCGCGCGGATCGCGGCCTGGCTGTCCGGGATCAAGGTCTTCTGCCCCTTGATGAAAATCTCCCCGGCGTCGGCTTTATAGAAGCCATACAAAATCGACATCAGCGTGGATTTGCCCGCGCCGTTTTCGCCGATGATGCCGTGGATGGTGCCCGGTTGCACCGAAATCGAAATGTCCTTGTTTGCCTGGACAGGGCCAAAGGCTTTGGAAATGCCTTTGAGTTCAATGGCAGGCGCCGTCATTCAGGCTCTCCCAGTCCTGCGAAGCCAACCATCCGCGTTGCGCGGTTTTCGGCATCAAGTTCCACATAGTATTGGCCCAGCTGTTCCTTGCCGTCAGCCATGCGAAAGGCAACCGTCAGGCGGTAGTGGCCCTTAGTCTCGCTGGTGTTCACCACCGCCGCTGTCGCGCCAGGCGCGTATTGCGAATACATCCCGATATATCCGTTCAGCGCATCCAAATCGGAGATAGGCGCTTCGGATCGTGGGTCGATGTATGTGAAATTGTCCGCAAGCGCTCCTTTGAGAGCTTCTGCGCGTTTTGTGGCGTCGGTTTCCCCCCACGCGACAAAGAATGCGTTTAACGCATCTACCATCTACGGGTCCCCCTTTAAGGTTTGAGGGCCGCACCGCGATGGTACGGCCCTCATAAAGAGCTCCGGGTTCAAGCCCGGAATCTGCTTATTCTACTGGGCAGGTGTTGTCGCTCATGTAGTCGTGTACGGCCAGCTCACCGGACGCGATGGCGTCTTTTGCCATGTCCACTTTCGCTTTCATGTCCGCGGACACGAGGGAAGCGTTGTGCTCGTCCATGGCGTAGTCGATGCCGCCGTTGGCCACACCCATCACGTTGAAGCCGGTTTCTAGGTCAACGCCTGCCTTCATGGCTTCGTAAACCGCGTTGTCCACGCGCTTCATCATGGAGGTCAGAACTTTGCCGGAGTGCAGGTGGTTCTGGTTGCTGTCCACACCCACAGACAGGATGCCTTCATCCGCTGCGGTCTGCAGAACACCAACACCGGTGCCGCCAGCCGCTGCGTATACAACGTCCGCGCCCTGTGCGATCTGTGCTTTGGTCAGCTCAGAGCCTTTTACCGGGTCGTTCCATGCGGCAGGGGTGGTGCCGGTCATGTTCTGGATCACGGTGGCGTCTGGGTTCACAGCTTTTACGCCCTGAACGTAGCCACAGGCAAACTTACGGATCAGCGGGATGTCCATGCCGCCGATGAAGCCCACGGTGCCGGACTTGGACGCTTGCGCGGCCATCATGCCAACCAGGTAGGAGCCTTCGTGCTCGTTGAACACCACGGAACGCACGTTTGGCGCGTCCACAACCATGTCGATGATGGCGAATTTGGTGTCAGGGTAGTCAGGTGCCACTTCGCTCAGCACGTTGCCGAAAGCAAAGCCGGTCATCACGATTGGGTTTGCACCCGCTTCTGCAAAACGACGCAGAGCCTGCTCACGCTGAGCTTCGGACTGCAGTTCGATTTCGCGGAAGGTGCCGCCGGTTTCATCCGCCCAACGGGTCGCACCACCAAAGGCCGCTTCGTTGAAGGATTTGTCGAATTTGCCGCCGAGGTCAAAGATCAGCGCTGGCTCTGCCAGAGCTGCGCCTGCGGACAGGGCTGCGGCTGCGGCTGCGCCGAGGAATTTGTGCATGAGGCTCATAAATGTCTCCCATATATTGAGCGGGTCGGTCGTTGTTTTGGCGAGCTGCCGTCCCGTCTGTTGTTTAGATCCCGCCGGATCATCGTGTTACTAAGGCGATTGAGACCGTTAGCGTCAACGATTTTTTGACCGTTTGGGCAAAAATGACCGCTCTCGAATCACACCTACGACTACCTTAACGCCTTTTTCATAAGGCTGGCAGTGATTTGCTCTCCGTCCGGTCTGCTGTAGTAGCCAGGCCGCTCACCGCAGATTTCGTAGCCCGCCCGCTGATAGAGCGCAAGCGCCGCTGCGTTGTCCTGCGCGACCTCCAAAATCGCCCAACACGCTCCGCGTGTTTTTGATTCGGCTTCGAATTGATTCAATAAAATAAGGCCCAGGCCCTTGCGCTGGTGGTGCGGGTCCACCGCGATGGTCAGCAACTCCGCCTCATCCGCGATCACCCGACCCAAAGCGAACCCCACGTCACCTTCGATGGCAAAGGTCAGGCGTGAGGCCAACATGTCTGAAATTTCAGCAGCACTCCACACGCGGCTGTGGGGGAAAGCGGCAGCATAGATCGCCGCCATCGCCTCTGGCGTCATGGCAGGATCACCGGTGCCGGATCTTTGGGCGGGGCTGCGTCCGCTGGCTTGATGTAGAGCGGGGCAGGGCGCGCCGGGCTGTCTTGGTATCGTTGCATCGCCAAACGCGCGATCTGTTCCACCAAGCTGGCGGCTTCTGGTGTCACCAGAGGCGTTTCTTGGGCGACCTGCGCCAGCTCCTCTTCGGAGGCCAGATAGGGCGTGCCGCCTTTCAAGAACAAATACCCTTGGCCACGCGGCGCGCTCACCATGGCCACACCGTCGCCACTCAATCCGGCTTCAATTGCGTCAAAGCTGTTCACGCCAACGGCTGGAATGCCCAGCCCAAGCGCCAAGCCGCGCGCCGCAGACACTGAAATCCGAATGCCGGTAAAGTTGCCCGGCCCAACGCCGACGCCAATCGCATCCAAATCGGCAAAAGCCTTGCTGCCTTCAGCCAGAACCTCTTCCAGCAGCGGCACCAGCCGTTCTGCCTGTCCGCGTTTCATCTCTTCGACCTTACGCGCGATGATCTCATCTCCGCACAGCAAAGCGGCCGCGACATGCGCGGCCGATGTATCGAAACTCAAAACCAAAGGGTTGGTCATGCCCGTGGCTTACACCGCAACAGGGCGCACTTCGGTCACTTCAGGAATGTAGTGACGCAGCAGGTTCTCGATGCCCATTTTCAGGGTCAGCGTGGAGGAGGGGCAACCGGCGCAGGCACCTTGCATGTGCAGGTACACGACGCCGCGATCAAACCCGTGGAAAGTGATATCGCCACCGTCCTGTGCCACAGCCGGACGCACACGGGTGTCCAGAAGCTCTTTAATCTGACCCACAATCTCGCCGTCTTCGCCGGTGTGTTCTGCATGGCCGGAAGACGCCGCCGCATCGCCCGCCATCACAGGCTGACCGGACTGGAAGTGCTCCATGATCGCGCCCAGAATGGAGGGTTTGATGTGGTCCCATTCAATGCCGTCTGCCTTGGTTACGGTGACAAAGTCATTGCCAAAGAACACGCCAGACACGCCGTTCACTGCAAAAATCCGCGTGGCCAGCGGGGACGCTGCTGCGCCTTCGGCTGTTGGGAAGTCGGCGGTGCCCACCTCCAGCACAGTTTGGCCGGGCAGGAATTTCAGAGTGGCGGGGTTCGGTGTGGATTCCGTTTGAATAAACATTGGCAGACCTTTCCTATCGCATTTGATATGCGCCTGCCTTGGTCATTAGTCAAGGTTTAGATTCATTCTAAACTGAGGTTTGTAAAAGCGCGACGTCAGGTCACAGCTTCCAGCTGCTCCTTGGTCAAATCACCGGGCACGACCGTGATCGGCACCGGAAGGCTACCGGAGTTGCGCGAAAGCTGAGACACCAGTGGTCCAGGCCCCTTGCGGTCATTACCTGCGCCCAGCACCAAGACGCCGATCTCTTCGTCTTCTTTGATCTCTGCCAAGATCTCGTTCACCGCTTCGCCCTCACGGATTTTCAGCTCCGGATCAACCCCCTGCCGATCCCGCATCCACTTGGCAAAGACCTCGTAGTGCACCTCGATCCGCTCACGCGTTTCTTCGCGCATCAAGTCACTCACGCCAATCCAGTGGTTGAACTCTTCCGGCGGAATGATCGACAGGATTTTGACACCACCACCGGTCCGCGCGGCCCGCATCGCTGCAAACCGCATCGCATTCAGACATTCCCGGCTGTCATCCAGCACCACGAGAAACTTGCGCATAAGGCCCCTCCGTTTCCGCGATCATGACGTTTGCGACAGGAGCACGCAACAAGTCTTTGTCTTTGTGTGTAAAACTCAATCGCCATTTCTACGCATGAAAACACTCGGATCCACCATGCGGAACCCGTATTTCTCATAAAGCCCATGCGCATCGTTTGTCGCTAGCATCCAGCCTTTGACGTCTTTCAATTGCGGATGCTGCAACAACCCGTCGACCAACTGGTGGCTCAATCCTTGTCCCCGATGCGAGTGCAGTACAAAGAGGTCCATGATATAGCCGAAGTATACCTGATCCGACACCGCACGTGCAAAACCTACTTGCCGAGGTCCGTCGTGCACCGATACGCAATAACTGTGGGCAAGCGCTTTTCGTATGTCTTCCGGTCTTCGGTCCTTGCCCCAATAACTGCCCGAAATGAACCCGCACACCATTGGCAGGTCCAGATCATCTTGCGAACGGCTGAGCCGTATTTTGGTCATCAAATGTCCTTATGCGGTGGTCGCGGCCCAGTCCCAATACATCTCGCGCACGCGGCGTGTCATCGGGCCAATCTGATACTGGCGCTTCTCAAAAGCTTTCACCGGCGTGACCTTGTTCATATTGCCTGACAGGAACACCTCGTCCGCCTCTTCAAAGTCGCCATAGCCCAGAATGGTTTCATGTACCGTCACACCATCTGCGCGCAGGTTTTCGATGTGCCGCGCGCGGGTGATGCCCGCTAGGAAAGTTCCATTTGGAATTGGCGTAAACACTTCGCCATCGCGCACCATGAACACGTTGGCGGTGGCGGTTTCCGCCACATTGCCCATCGCGTCACAGGTCAGCGTGTTGTTGAACCCTTTGGCGCGGGCTTCGCGCAACATGCGTGCATTGTTGGGATAGAGGCAGCCTGCCTTGGCATTCACCACGGCGCTTTCCAGAACCGGGCGGCGGAACTGGGTTTTGCAAAGTGATACTGCCGCATCCGGAGACGCCATCGGAATTTCTTCAAGACAGACGGCAAAACCGGTGGTGTCCGCACTGGGAACAATAGCCGTCGCGTCGCCGTCCAGTCCCCAGTACATCGGGCGGATATAAACCGCCGCGCCCGGCGCGTAGGCTTTCAAACCCTCTTTTACAATCTCAACCATATCGTCGGTGGAAACTGTTGGTGTGAGCATCAGGGCCTCGGCAGAGCGATTGGTCCGCGCGCAATGCTTGTCCAAGTCTGGCGTCAGACCATTCACCAGCCGCGCCCCGTCAAACACATTGGAGCCCAGCCACGCGCCATGATCGGCGGCGCGGATGATCGACAGATCTCCGTCATGCCAAGAGCCGTTGTAATAGGTGCGGATGTTCGTGCCGGTCGCCATGGCGCAGGTCCTTTTGCTGATTTGAGCGCGAGACTAGGCCGCGCTTGCCGCAACGTCCAGTGGGTCGCGACAGGAAGGAACGCGACGTTTCGGCCCAAGCAAAAAGGCCGCAGGAAAATCCTGCGGCCTTGAATGCTTTGTGATGGTGAAGCGCTTACTTAAGGCGCTGCCCATTGGCCAGAACCTGACCTTTGTCGTTGACTTCAATCTTGGAGACCAGCGTGTCGTCACCGTCACCCGGCTGGGTGAACATGCCCATCATCATGCGCGCGCCCATCGCCTGATCTTCTGGCAGTAGGCCCATGGAGATCAGCTTGTCCATCAGGCCATTGATACCTGCAATCTTGATATCAACGCTGCCTTGAGGACGGGGCAGGCCGTCAAAGCTCTCCAGATCAGTGTTGTCGAAGGTGAAGCTGCCCGCGCCTTCCACAGCCGCACCGGCCAGGTTCAGCTGGATGTCGTTGATGCTCAGGGAGTTCAGCTCACCCGGGATTTCCGGGCTGTCTTCGTCCAGTGTCAGGATGTCCATCGCCACGGTGGCCAGACCGCTCACATCAACAATCAGGTTGGCCGGATCACGCGGCAGCACCTGTCCAGGGTCAAACATGCCCCAAAGCATCTCGGACACGCTCAGGTCCAACAGTTTAACGGTCAGGCCAAAGTCCTGCTGTTCTTCCGAGGCGGCCAGTGGCACGGAGAAACCATAGCCCATTTCGCCAAAGCTCACATCAATCGGCAGCGGGAACTCGCTGCTGGAGATGTTCACGGCCACATCGGAGATCGTGCCGTCATAAGACATGATGTCGCTGTTCATCTCGACACCTACGACACCGGCACCGCTGGTGTAGGACATCGCCACAGGGTCATCGCCGTCCATGGCGTTCATGCTGAAGGTCGAAGACTCCAGCGCGTAGCTGCCATCCACATCAAACCCATCCGCAAAGAACGCCGCAACATCCTCACCGTATTCGCCGGTTGGCACGCTGGCGGAACCGTCCAATTTCAGCCCCGCAACGGAGAGGTTCACGTCAAAGGCGTCACCGGAATCCGGGTCCGTACCTTTGGCCACAAGGCTCACGTTGCCAATGGTGCCGGTTTGGACGCTCTTGATCACGTCTCCAAACGTGGTCTGCGAGCGACCAGCCAGATCGGCCATGGTCAGCGCAATATCCATGTCCGGCACGGTCTCGCCGTCCACAACAATGCTGTCCACGGTCAGGTCCAGCTTGCTGGCGGCATAATCATAGACCATGGCGTCAACGGTACCGGACACGATGTTGTTCATGTCGGCAGAGCTCATGGTCAGGGTGATTTCGACGTTTTCATCGTCCTCAACCACATTCACCTTGATCGGCGCGTTTTCTGGTAGAAGCACGCGCACGGTGCCGTCGCCCACGTTCTCAAAGGACATGGTGCCCATGTCGATGGCCACGGTAACGTCCTCTTCAGGAACCGCCACGGTCATCACCAGATCATTCACGCTCAGCACGTCGCCACTGGTGCTTTCGTTTGCGGTGATCTCGTAGCCAAAACCGGTCATCGAGTCGCGCCAGCTGCCCCAGACTTCCTCTGCGGTGACATCTGCCCAGGCGGCCTGAGCGCAAAATACCGTGGCCAAAGCCGTGGTTGTGAAAATGCGGGGTGCTGAAATCTGCATCAACTTATCTACCTTTTCAAAGCCTTCCTCCTAAGACTGGGTCTTCGGTGGGGCAGGGTCAAGGGTCAAACCAGCGGGTTTTTTCGCTGGGGGTGGACGCCTTGCCTTGATCGCCTTACTTCAAGGGAAATCAAACATTCCAAAGGGTTGTTTACTGACACTTGTCGGCAAAAATCAGCCTCCCGCCGCCAAATCCGGGCCTTTGCCCAAAGTGAGACAGACATGATTGACCTGACCAAAGACAAAAACGGCCTCTGGGTGGTGACCATCAATCGGCCGGAAAAAGCCAATTCCCTGACCGAAGCCATGCTCACAGAGCTTGCCGAAATCGCTGAGTCGGCTCAGGACGCCCGCGCGCTGATCTTCACCGGCGCCGGCAAGGTCTTCTCTGCTGGCGCCGATCTGGACGAAGCCCGCGCTGGGCTGGCCACCAGCCCGGTTTGGGAGCGGTTGTCCTGCGCCGTTGCGGCGCTGCCCGGCCTGACCATCGCAGCCCTAAACGGCACTTTGGCAGGCGGTGCCAACGGTATGGCCTTGGCCTGTGACATCCGCATCGCGGCACCTCATGCCAAGTTTTTCTATCCGGTGATGAAACTTGGCTACCTGCCGCAGCCCTCTGATCCGGCCCGTCTCGCAGCATTGGTCGGCCCCGCCCGCGCCAAGCTCATGTTGATGGGTGGTCAGAAACTCTCCGCGGAGGAGGCGCTCACCTATGGTCTGATTGAGCGCATTGTGCCCGCAGAAGACGTGCTCACCGTAGCGCGCGACATTGCGGCGGACACTTTGGCGGCTAAGCCGGAGATCGCATCCGGCATCAAGCAGATGTGTCTCTAAAATACCCAGTTTCCCGCATGTATCATTTTGGTCATGTTTTTGGACCAATTCGCGTGTGTTCTTGACCCTACGGCACAGCTGTCGCAAACCGCACCCGCCGGTGCCATTGGCATGTTTCATCCACACCGGCAGATGTATTTAAGGTGTGAGGGTCTCATGAGCGAAGATCAGTTGATCGCGCAGCTGCGCAAAATTGTTGGCAAACGTCACGTCCTGACCGGCGCACGCCGCACGCAACGCTTCCGCAAAGGCTTCCGTTCCGGCGAAGGTGACGCCCTCGCTGTGGTGCAGCCAGCGAAGCTTCTGGAGCAATGGCAGGTGCTGCAAGCCTGTGTGGCGGCCGACAAAATTGTCATCATGCAGGCCGCCAACACCGGCCTGACCGAAGGCTCCACCCCCAAAGGCACCTATGACCGTGAGGTTGTGCTGATCAACACCCGTCGCATGGACGACATCCAGCTCATCAAAGACGGCAAACAGGTGATTTCCTTCCCCGGCTCAACACTGTTCAAGCTGGAAAAACTGCTCGCGCCCATTGGCCATCAGCCGCATTCGGTGATTGGCTCCTCCTGCATCGGCGCCTCTGTGGTGGGCGGTGTCTGCAACAACTCCGGCGGCTCGCTTGTGGAGCGTGGTCCCAGTTACACCGAGCTCTCCGTCTATGCCCAGATCACCGAGGCGGGCGAACTGCAGCTGGTCAACCATCTCGGCATCGACCTCGGCGCGACGCCAGAGGAAATCCTGACCAATCTGCAATCCGGCAACTTCACCGCCGAAGACATCCACGATGACAACCGTCGGGCTTCCGACACTGACTACGCCCGCCGCGTTCGGGATGTCGACGCCAACAGCCCGGCGCGCTTCAACGCTGACAAATCCCGCCTTTATGAGGCCGCAGGCTGTGCCGGGAAACTCGCCGTCTTTGCCGTGCGCCTGGACACCTATGCCAAGAACGATGCGGAAAAGACCTTCTACGTGGCTGCCTCGGATACGGCGGCACTTGGCACTCTGCGCCGTCGCATTCTGAAGGACTTCAAAACCCTGCCGGTCAGCGCCGAGTACCTGCATGAGGATGTGTTCGACCTCTCTGATTTCTATGGCAAAGACACGATGGTGATGATCGACAAGCTGGGCACCGATCGTTTGCCCACTTTCTTTGCCCTCAAAGGCACCGTGGACGCCCGCCTGCAAAACGTGCCGGGCCTGACGCATTTCACCGACAAGTTCATGCAGTTCGCCGCCAGCCTCTGGCCCAATGTGGTGCCCAAACGCATGCGCGCCTTCCGCAAGGCTTATCCGCACCATCTGATCCTGAAGATGCGGGATGGCGGCATCGACGAAGCCCGCGCGCTCCTGACGGAAATGACCTCCAACGGCGCGCTCGACTTCTTTGAATGTGACGACCGTGAAGCCAAAATGGCCGGTCTTCTCCGTTTTGCCGCCGCTGGTGCCGCCGTGCGTTACATGAATGTGCACAGCGCAGAGGTCGAAGACATCATCGCGCTCGACATTGCCCTGCGCCGCAACGATGAGGATTGGTTCGAAACCCTGCCCAAGGAAATCGACGAACAACTGGTCAGCAAGCTCTACTACGGCCACTTCATGTGCCACGTGCTGCATCAAGATTATATCGTGAAAAAGGGCTGCGATCCCAAAGCGCTCAAGGCGGCGATGCTTGATCTTTTGGACCAACGCGGGGCTGAGTATCCAGCCGAACACAATGTTGGCCATCTTTATCCAGCAAAGCCGGGCCTCGCGAAATTCTACAAATCTCTAGACCCGACCAACAGCCTGAACCCCGGCATCGGGAAGATGTCGCGCAACAAACACTACAGCTGAATTCAGCGCTTTCGTCGCCCGCCCGGCGTTTTGGAGTGAAACCCCGGCGGGCGCTTGCTGACCCAGGTGATAAACTTGGCCAGCCTTGGATGGGTTTGCAGTATCTCAATCGAGTTATAGACCTGCGCCAGCTCGGTTTCCGTCAGGGTCGCGTGGATTTCATTGTGACAGATCTGGTGCAACAAAGCGGTTGGCCCGCCTTTCCCGCCGCGCAATCGCGGGATCAGGTGGTGCTTGGACTGGCGCGCCTCCGGTGGAATAGGACGGCCACAGAGCGGGCAAATCGGGTCGCGCGTCGCGTCTGATGCCGCATCTGCCACGTTTTTCCCCCCGTTTTTGATTGAGTTACCAATGCCCGCAAGGCAAGAGGATACTCAAAGCGCCCATTTCAGCAAGTGGACCTCTCATGGACGGCACAGCCTTACTCAACTCAGCTCTCGAACATATCGACCGTCTGTGGGGCATTGCCCAAGGCTGGCTGCTCAGCCCCGCCGCTTGGTCGCAATTTGGCCTGCTGCTCGTGGCCTACCTTGCCGCGCTCTATGCCAGCCGCAAGCTGCACCCGCTGCTGGATCGCTGGCTCACCCCGCCAGAGGGGCAAGACAGCTACATCGCCCGCGCCCGCCGCTTTGTGTCGATGTTCCTGCCGCTATTGCTGCCGCTTCTGGCCTACGTCTTCATCGGCATAGGTGAAAACGTGACGCGCTCGCTGTTTGGTTCCGGCGCGGTGATCGCCTTTGGGAAACGGGTGTTCCTGTTCTTGGCTGTGCGTATTCTGGTCAAGGAAATCATCGCTGATCCAGTGATGAAAGTGCTGGGACGCTACCTGCTTGTGCCCGTCGCTGGCCTCTACGCGCTGGGCATTCTGGATGAGGTCATGGCCTATCTGGACGCCACGGTTGTGCCGCTGGGCAACCTCTCCTTCTCCGTGCTATTTGCCATCCGCTTTGTTGTTGTGGCGAGCGCGATCTTCTGGCTCGGCCGCTGGTCCAACGAGCAATCCAGCCAGTTCATCAAGAAACAGGACGAGATGCGCCCGGCCATGCGCGAGCTCATCGCCAAAACCTTGGAAATCGGCATCTTTGGGGTCGCCTTCCTGCTGGTGATGAACATCATGGGCATCAACCTCACCTCCCTCGCGGTGCTCACCGGTGTGATTGGTGTGGGCCTTGGTTTTGGCCTGCAAAAAATTGCCTCCAACTTCATCTCCGGCGTGATCCTCCTGCTGGAAGGCCAGGCCACGGTGGGCGACTATGTGGAGTTGGATGGCGGTGAGGCTGGCACCATCATCAAAATGACCGCCCGCGCCACCATTCTGGAAACCTATGATGGGCGCTGGATTGTGGTGCCCAACGAGGATTTCATCACCACCCGCGTGGTGAACTACTCCGACTCTGGCTCTGCCAATCGCTACGAGGCGCCTTTCTCGGTCAGCTACGACACCGATATCAACAAAGTGCCGGACATTATCGAGGCCGCCGTCGCCAAACACCCCGGCGTGTTGAACGACCCGTTCCCGCCAGATTGCGAGCTGCGCGGCTTTGGCGACAACGGTGTGGATTTCGCCGTGGAGTTCTGGGTCGAAGGTATTGATGATGGCCGCAACAAATTCACCTCTGATGTGCTCTTCCTGATCTGGAACGCGCTCAAGGACGAAGGCATCACCATACCGTATCCGCAGCGTGTGGTGGAACTCAAAACACCGCTGCCAACCGCGTGAGTGATGCGCTGATCATAGGCGCTGGCCCCGCGGGTCTCATGGCGGCTGACGTGATCTCCGCGGCGGGCCATACGGTTGTGGTGGCCGAGTCCAAGCCTTCGGTCGCGCGTAAGTTCCTGATGGCGGGCAAGTCCGGTCTCAATCTGACCAAAGACGAGCCGTTTGAGACCTTCCTGAGCCACTATCACGAGGCCGCCCCCACTCTGCGCCCGATGCTGGAGGCCTTTGGCCCCAAGGATGTCACCGTCTGGGCTGAAGCCCTGGGGCAGGAGATGTTCACGGGGTCATCTGGTCGTGTCTTTCCCAAAGTCATGAAAGCCTCGCCGCTCCTGCGGGCCTGGCTCAAACGGTTGTCAGACCAAAATGTCGACATCCGCACACGCTGGCGCTGGACCGGCGGAAGCTATCGTTTTGACACACCGACCGGCTCACAGGAGATCAGCCCCAAGGTCTGCGTTCTTGCCTGCGGCGGTGCCAGCTGGGCGCGTCTTGGCTCTGACGGCGCATGGGCTGACTGGCTCAAAGCGCCTGTCGCGCCCTTCCGGCCCGCCAACATGGGCTTTGAAGTCGACTGGTCCCCACATATGGAACGCCACTTCGGCACGCCGATCAAAAACGTAACCCTCTCTGCGGGCGATATCTCCCTACGCGCAGAGTTTGTCATCTCCGAGCGAGGCCTTGAAGGCGGCGGCATCTACGCCGTCTCCCGCCAAATGCGCGAAGGGGCGTCGCTCACGCTCGACCTTTTGCCGGACATGAGTGTGGACGACATCCAAGCCCGATTGTCCCGCCCCAAAGGCAAAATGAGCCGCGCCAACTTCCTGCGCAAAGCGCTGAAGCTCTCACCGGAGAAACAGGCCTTGCTGATGGAGTTTGGCCAGCCGCTGCCAGAGGACCTAGCCCCACTTATCAAGGCTCTGCCGGTCACCCACACAGGCCCACGTCCCATGGATGAAGCGATCAGCACCGCAGGCGGCCTGCGCTTCGATGCTGTAGATGCATCCCTCATGCTCAAGGATCATCCAGGCACCTTTGCGGCAGGTGAGATGCTGGATTGGGAAGCCCCCACTGGCGGCTACCTGCTGACCGCCTGCCTCGCCACTGGCCGCTGGGCTGGTTTAGGTGCCACAAACTGGCTGACACGCGCCGCCTAGCTTTCTCATTCGACAAATATCCCGGGGTGAATTGGCCGCAGGCCAAGAGGGGCTGGCCTCTCACTTTTTCTTCGGCAGCAGGCGCTGAAACGCCTCACGGCTCCGCGTAACCTTGATGTAGCCCAGCAGCTCCTCATTGTCGGTCGGGAACCCCTCAAACTTCGCCCAAGTGGCGCAGTGGGTCAGGATGATATCCGGCACGGTCATCTCTTCCCCCATCAGATAGGTGCCCTGCCGACGCCGCAGCACGTTCTTCAAGCCGCGACTGTACTCCCACATCAGTGTCTCTTTCACCGCAGGCACCTTGCGCTCGTCTGGCAGGATGAAGTTGTGACGGCTCGCGGTCCAAAGCGCCGCTTCAATTTCATCCAGGATCTGCTGTGTGAAACTGTCCTGATGCGCCCGCGCGATGCTGCCAGCCGGGTAGGTCAGTGCGTTATGTTTATCCGCCAAATAGGTCAGGATCGCGGTGCTGTCGATGATCGCCGCATCACCGTCTTTCAGGATGGGAATTTTGCCCGAAGGATTGAGCGCGCTCACCACCTCGGAATGCGGCTTTTCCGGAGACAGTTTGTAAGGCTGGCCCAGCTCTTCCAACATCCAAACCACCCGGAACGCGCGGCTGGTGGGGCTTCCGATCACTTCATACATGGCATCCTCCCTGCTCATTGAGGGGAGACTGCCCGCCGATTTCTCCTGAAACAAGCGTCCCGTGTTTTCGTGACGCCTCGTCGCGCGTTACCGCCCGCGCTGGCCCAGCATCGCCAGTCGCAGGAATAACCGCTCCACCAGCGCCATCTCCGGCGCCCGCTGTCCGGCGGACCGCAGCTGCAAATCGGTGTCGGTCAGGCCGGTCAACGCCTGCTCCAGCTTGGGTGCGCCCCAGCTCGACGCCTGTCGCACCATACGATCCCGACGCGGCCCAAAAATCGGTGGGCGCATCCGGGCAATGCCCGCCGCTGCCCCACCGGGGTCTGCCGCCGCACCATAGAGCGCCCGGAAATGCCGGGTGGCCGAGATGATCAGCAATACGGGGTTCACGCCTTGCGCTTCCAGCTTGCGCAGCACCGGGCCAATCTCCCGCGCACGGCCTTCCGCGACGATGTTCAAGATGTCATCCAACGCGGCTTCTGTGGACACGGGCGCGCAGGCCGCCACCTCTTCAGAGGTCACCGGCAAGTCGTCCTTGAACTTATAAAGCGCCAGTTTTTCACAGGTCTGCCGAAAATCGCCGGGGTCCAGCTCACGCGCCAGATTGAACAGGTCGGTCATCGCTTCCTGCTCAACATTGCCAAGACCGGCAGCCTTCAAGTCGGCCTCGATCTCCTCGCGGCTGGGCGGATCGTTGTAAATCCCCACCGCATAGGCATTGCGATGGGTCTCAAACGCCTTGCGCATCTTAGAACTGGCCTTGAGCTGCCCAGCGGTCACCACAATCTGTGCATCACCTTCGGCCCAATCCTCGAGCGCGCTCAGAATCGCCGGTGCCCCAGCATCTGTCGCGCCTTCGACAAACACCACGCGTGGTCCGGGAAAGAAGCTCACTTCCTTGATGGCATCCAGCACGGCGGCTTTGTCTTTGCGCAAATCCGCCCCGGGAATGCGCGTCAACCGCATTTCCTCTTCACCCTGCGGGCCAATCAAAGCGGCAATCACCTCTTGGCGCTTCAGCGCCACGCGCATCGCGTCGGGCCCGTAAATCAACAGGCCGGTGCGATCTGCCTCGGGGGTGCCAAAATACCGGTTGGCGTCGCGCGCAGAAAGCTTCATGCCGTCTCAGACGCCGCATAGGCCTGAAGATCGACCACAATCCGATCCGCCAGAATCACCATCAGCCGTTCATAAGCGTCGTCTTTTGCAGCCAGCTCCGAAACCGTGCTGCCGCTGGCCGAATAGCTTGTGAAGCTCGACACCTTGCCGGTGGTCAGCACCTCTTTGTTGTCCATCCCGCGCAAAGCGTAAGTCACGGAACCAATGACATCAAAGCGGTTGGTCACCTGGGCAGAGGTGCGGCCCACGCCACGTTCATCCAGATGCAACGCCAACGATAGCCCATACTCTGGTGCGCCACCCGGTTGCCCCAAACGATTTTCCAGCTCACGCACCAACACGTAACTTTCATTGGCCTTGGGCTCATCCACCAGCACATTGTTGAGCAGCATCGAGGCCGCCCCATCCGTGCCATAGACAGGCTCAAATCCACAGCCGCTCAGGGAGGTGCCCCCCAACGCGGCTGCAGACAACATAAAGAAGCGGCGGTTAAACGACGACATTCACAATCCGACCGGGGACAACAATCATCTTTTTGGGCTGGGCCCCATCCAGCGCTCGGACAACAGCTTCATGCGCCAGCGCCAGCTTTTCAACCTCTTCTTTTGGCAGGTCTTTGGCCACGGTGATCTCACCCCGGCGTTTGCCGTTGATCTGGATCGGAAGCGTCACATTGGCCTCAACCAGCATCGCCTCATCGGCTTTCGGCCATGGTGCGTTTACGATCAGGCCTTCGCCGCCCTGATGCGCCCAGATATCTTCCGCGAGGTGCGGCGTCATTGGCGACATCAGCTGTGCCAGGGTCATGATCGCTTCGCGTTTCGCCGCCTTACCCGCCTTGGATTTGGCAATGGTGTTGGTGAAGGCATAAAGCTTCGCAATCGAGGCGTTGAAACCAAAGCTTTCCACACCCAGCGTCACATCGCGGATTGCTTTATGCGTCTCACGCAGCAACTCGTCGTCACCTTGCCCCTTGGCACCGTCGTCCATCTCGCCAATCTTGTCGCAGAGGTTCCAGACGCGGGTCAGGTGCTTGTAGGCCGCTTCCGCGCCGGAAGCCGTCCACTCCACATCGCGCTCGGGTGGACTGTCAGACAGTACAAACCACCGCGCGGTGTCAGCGCCAAAGGCGGTGATGATGTCGACGGGGTCCACGACATTGTTCTTGGACTTGGACATCTTGGCAGAAGGAATGACCTCTACCTTCTCGCCGGTCTCTTTCACAAAGGTGCCACCGTCACGTTCTTCCACTTCCGCAGGATAGTGATAGATCGCGCGGCCGTTTTCGTCGGTGCGCTCTGCGTTCTTATAGATCGCGTGTGTCACCATGCCTTGGGTGAACAGCGCGTCAAACGGCTCTTTTGCGCTTTCTGGCAGGTGGCCACAGATGTGCATCGCCCGTGCAAAGAAACGCGAATAGAGCAGGTGCAAAATCGCGTGTTCAATGCCGCCGATGTACTGATCGACGTTCATCCAATACGCCGCATCTTCGGCCACGGTTGGCGTGTCTGCCTTAGGTGCAGTGAAGCGAGCAAAGTACCAGGAGCTGTCCACAAAGGTGTCCATAGTGTCGGTTTCACGCTTCGCAGGCGCACCGCAGTTAGGGCACTTACAATCGCGCCAGCTAGGATGACGGTCCAGCGGGTTGCCCGGCACAGAGAAATCAATCGCCTTGCCGTCTTCATCATAGGGCAGCGCAATTGGCAGGTTCTCTTTCTTCTCCGGCACCACGCCGCACTCATCACAATGCATAACCGGAATCGGGCAGCCCCAATAGCGCTGACGGCTCAGACCCCAGTCACGCAGGCGGAAGTTGGTCACACCTTTGCCCCAACCGGCATTCTCGGCAAAATCGATGGTCACATCGATGGCTTCCTGTCCGGTGGCCTCATCCAGACCGGCAAAATGGTTTTGCCATTTCACCTTCTCTTCTTTGCCGGGCACAAACGCGGTGTTCTCCACCGGTGTCTCGTCGCCAATCGCAAAGAAGGTGTCGACCACGGGCAGGTCATATTTGCGGCAGAAATCCAAATCGCGCTGATCATGCGCCGGGCAAGCAAAGATCGCGCCGGTACCGTAGTCCATCAAAATGAAGTTCGCGATCCAAACCGGCAGCTCCCACTCGGGGTTCAGCGGGTGCTTCACGCGAATGCCAGTGTCATAGCCCAGCTTCTCTGCAGTCTCGATGGCCTCTTCCGTGGTGCCGCCCTTGCGGCACTCCGCAACAAAGGCTGCCACGTCTGGGTTCGCCGCTTCCAATTCTTTGGCAATTGGGTGGTCTGGCGAAATCCCCACAAAGGAGGCGCCCATCAGCGTGTCGGGGCGAGTCGTATAAACAGTGATCGGCGCGCCACCATCCACACGCTCAAAGCCAAATTCCAGACCGCGCGACTTGCCGATCCAGTTCTCCTGCATCAGCCGCACTTTCGCAGGCCAATTGTCCAGCCCGTCCAGCGCGGTCAGCAACTCGTCGGAATAGTCGGAAATCTTGAAGAACCACTGCGTCAGCTCACGCCGCTCCACCAACGCACCTGAGCGCCAGCCACGGCCGTTCTCCACCTGCTCGTTGGCTAGCACGGTCATGTCGACCGGGTCCCAGTTCACCACCGCGTTTTTGCGGTAGACGAGACCTTTCTCAAGGAAATCAAGGAACAACGCCTGCTGCTGACCGTAATAATCCTCGTCGCAAGTGGCAAACATGCGCGACCAGTCCAGCGACAGGCCCAGCGGCTTCATCTGCTCAACCATCGTGTCGATGTTGGAGTAGGTCCAATCCTTCGGGTGGCCGCCAGAGGCCATCGCCGCGTTTTCCGCTGGCATACCAAACGCGTCAAACCCCATCGGGTGCAGCACATTGTGACCGGTGGAGATTTTGTAGCGCGCGATCACGTCGCCCATGGTGTAATTGCGCACGTGCCCCATGTGCAGCTTGCCCGACGGGTAGGGGAACATCTCCAGCACGTAATACTTGGGCTTGCTCTCATCCCGAACGGCCTTGAAGGTCTCGGTCTTGGCCCAGGCCTCTTGCCAGCGGGCTTCAATCTCTGCGGGGCTATAGCGCGACATGCGGTGGCACCTTTTCATCTATTCGTGTCAGCCACTTCAAAAGCGTGGCGCGGGTTGCGCAAGGTGATAGGCCGCCCGCGCGCCTTGGTCCAGTCACAAGCGCCGCAATTTGACCTATCACATGGCTTACCGTGGCCTATTTTCGCGCTATACACCTCTAACAAGAATATTTGAGACAGGTTGTTGGCGTGAAAATCCTCTTCATTCACCAGAATTTCCCGGGACAGTTCAAACATCTGGCACCGGAGTTGGTTGCGCGCGGCCATGACGTGCGCTCGATCACTTTGCGCGCGAAACAGCGCGGCACCTGGCAGGGGGTGGAACTCTACCCCTATCAAATCAAACGCAAACCGGCGCAGGGCTTGCACCCGTGGATGGTCGATTTTGAAACCAAAGTTCTGCGCGCCGAGGCTTGTTATGCCGCCGCGCGCAATATCCGCGATCAGGAAGGCTACACGCCGGATGTGATTGTCGCCCATCCGGGCTGGGGTGAGTCGATGTTTTTGCGCGATCTTTGGCCGACCGCGCGCATTGGTCTCTATTGCGAGCTTTATTATGCGCTCCATGACACCGACACGCATTTTGACTCGGAATTCCCCAAGCGCAATGCCGACACTGATTCCATCCGCCTGCGGCTGAAGAACCTCAACAATATGATGCATCATCAGTCTGCGGACCTTGGCATCAGTCCAACCCAGTTTCAGGCAAACACCTTCCCGCCGGAATACAAAGACATCATCAGTGTGATTCACGATGGCATCGATACAGATGTGGTGAAGCCGAATCCGGACGCCTCCCTAACGTTGCAGGATGGCACGGTTCTGACCCGCGAAGACGAGGTCATCACCTTTGTGAACCGCAACCTGGAGCCTTACCGCGGCTATCACGTCTTTATGCGCGCGCTGCCGGAGCTGCTCAAACAGCGCCCAAACGCCCGTGTGCTTATCGTGGGCGGCGATGAGGTGAGCTACGGCGCAGCCCCACCGAAAGGTCAAACCTGGAAGCAAATCTACATCGACGAAGTGCGCGGCAAAATTCCGACCCCCAACTGGGAGCGCGTACATTTCCTCGGCAAAGTGCCTTACGACCAATTCCTCTCCATGCTGCAAATCAGCAAGGCCCATGTCTACCTGACCTATCCCTTTGTGCTCAGTTGGTCTTTGATGGAGGCCATGGCCATCGGCGCGCCGATTGTCGCCAGCGACACTGCACCTGTGACCGAAGTCATCACTCATGGTGAAACCGGCCGCTTGTTCCCATTCTTTGATGGCGAGCGCATGATCGAAGAAATCTGCACCGTGCTGGATGACCCCGACATGTGCGCCGAGATGGCCAAAGCCTCCCGTGCCTATGCGGTAGAGAATTATGATTTGCAGAGCTGCTGTCTGCCCAAGCAACTGGAGTGGATTCAAAAGCTGCACGATATGCCTCCGGGCGCATTGCGTAGCTGAAACAAAAAAACCGCAGCCTCAAGACTGCGGTTTTTTGAGAATCACTGGAAGTCAGATCAAATCTTGCGATCGGCAATCCGAATCTGCCGCGCCCGCGTGAGAATCGCATCTTCCACCGCGCGCGCCGTGCTTTCCGGCACCGCCCGTCCGCCACTGGATTGCAACGCCACATTCAAAGACCGCGCGTCGAGCGAAGAATCACGGATGTAAATCGTGGCGCGGTAAGAGCGTCCACCACCAGGAGGGGTGCCATAGCCAGTAGAGATCACGCCGCTAAACGGGTCCACCGTCTGAATCGGCAAGAAGTCCAGAACTTCCATTGAGGCCGCCCAAAGGTATTTGTTCACCCGAACGGTCTCATCTGAGTTGTCCGGACCAAAGATGTCCCAGATGGTCTCACGTTCCTGACTGTATTCGGTGGTGCGGCCGTCGGCCAAAAGGCCAGTGGGGTTTTTGTCCCGGTTGCCACAGGCGCTGAGAGACAGCGCAGCAACAAGAGCGGCCAGCAGGACGGGGCGACGGGTAAGTTCCATAAAACTGCCTCAAGACGTGGTTTGTACCCGTCCTAGCCAACCCCCGCGCGTTGGGCAAGAGTCTTACGCCTTATATAAGGGCACGCCTCACGCAGCAGCGAAATCGCCCAAGCCTGCGTATTGGTTAATGTATCGGCGGTTTTTTGCTTGGGAAAATGGACTGTGACATGTCTGCACCACGTCTGGTCATCTTCTCTTAAACCTTCGCGCGGTGCTTGCCAAAACACCCTGAAAAGAGCGAGAGACTACGGCATACCCAATCAGGGATTCTCCGGGTTGGGCGCATGAATTGGAAATCCGAGGGAAAAATCATGAAAAAGATTCTCTTCGCTTCTACTGCACTGGTCGCCACCGCGGGCATGGCAGCAGCAGAACTGACCTGGTCCGGCTCCGGCCGCTTGGGTGTTGTATACACTGAAGACGCAGCAAACGACACCGTTCTGGATCACCGCTTCCGTCTGACCGTGAACGGCGTGACCGAAACTGACGGTGGCGTTAAGTTTGAAGGTCGTATTCGTTGGCAAGCTGACGACACCGCAACCAACGGTGGCGGCGCAACCGGCGGCGCAGGCGCAGCTGGCTTCGCGATCTCCACTGGTGGTCTCCGCGTTGACGTTGGTCACGTATCTGACGTGTTCGACTCTGGTGATGTGATCAACTGGGGTGGTTACGGCGTTGGCTACACTGGTTTCCTGGACCAGGCAGCGAACTTCTCTAACTTCGAAAAGCGTGGCTTCGGCAACGGTGCTCGTCAGGTTCAGACCATCAAAGCTCTGTACACTGTATCTGACTTCACAGTGTCCGCTTCCTACACTCTGAACGACACCTCCATCGCAGGTTCCGACGAAGCATGGCAGATCGGTGCTGGCTACAGCTTCGGTGCACACCGCATCGGCGCAATGTACGGTGACAACGCTGACTCCAACCCTCTGGCGGGCAAGCAGTGGGCAATCGGTGCTAACGGTTCCTTCGGTGACTTCGCATACGCGGTTCTGGTTGGTGATAACGACACCACCGATGACACCATGTACGGTCTGTCCGGTTCCTACGCCGTTTCCGCAGCTGGCTCCATCTCCGCATTCGTCTCCGGTGGCGGCGGCTCTGGTGTAGACACTTCCTACGGTATTGGCTACTCCCACTCCCTGGGTGGCGGTGTATCCCTGGCCGCAGGTGTTGGTTCCGGCACCGACGGCAAGACCAAAGCAGACGCAGGCGTGACCTTCAGCTTCTAATAGCTGAGAGACGTCAAGTCTTTGGGGCGGGCTCGCAAGAGCCTGCCCCTTTCTTTTTGTGCAAAACCATGGTTTTTGCAGAGCCGTATCAACAGAAGGCCTGCCCATGTCGCTCTCCGAAATTCAAAGCCGCATCGCCAAAGCTGAAACCGCCGCCGGACGTCCCGCTGGCGACACCAAGCTGATTGCAGTCAGCAAGCGCCAGCCTGATGACGTTGTTGAGGCGGTGCTGAAGCAGGGCCACCGGCTGTTTGGGGAAAACCAGGTGCAGGAAGCTGCGGGCAAATGGCCAACCTTCCGCGAAACCTATCCCGATGCCGAGGTGCACCTGCTGGGGCCGCTGCAAACCAACAAGGCCCGTCAGGCACTGGGTCTGTTCAGCGCCATCCACTCACTTGATCGTCCCAAACTGGCCAAAACCCTGGCTCGCCTCGCGCAGGAAGAAGGCACCTGTCCCGAGCTGTTCGTTCAGGTCAACACCGGCGAAGAAGAGCAGAAATCCGGCGTGCTGCTGGCGGAAGTGGACAGTTTTGTCGCCGACTGCCGTGCGATGGATTTGCCGGTTGTCGGCCTGATGTGCATCCCGCCTGTGGACGAGGAGCCGTCTTTGCATTTTGCGCTGCTCGCCAAACTGGCTGCCCGCAATGGTCTTGCTGGTTTGTCTATGGGCATGAGCGGCGACTATGAGCGCGCCGTGGCGCTTGGCGCCACCCATGTGCGGGTGGGCTCTGCAATCTTTGGCGCACGCGACTACTAGTTAGGTTTCACGATCACTCGCGTGCCCGGCGCTGCTCGGGCCGCGATCCAGTGTAAGTGTTTGCGCTCAAAAGCAATACAGCCTTCGGTTGGAAAACCCGGCCGCCGCCATTGGTGCAGGAAAATGGCCGATCCTTTGCCGGCCTGCGCCTGCGGCCAATTCCAATCGGTCAGCAGGATCACATCATACAGCGGATCTGCCCGCCGCAGTTTCTCATGACTTGGCGCATAAGGCGTACGCACCATCTGGTTGTAGTCCAGATCCTCACTGGCATCCGACCACAGGTCATCTTTGCCTATGGCGGTTGCCCATGGGGCGGGCTGCACAAGTCGGTCGGCGCGATAGAGAAGGCCCGTGATGTGATGCACGCCCACCGGCGTCGCGCCATCGCCCTCGAGTTTGTCCCGCCGAATACCCCCCTTGCCAATGCTGCAGGGGAAATACCGTCCCATAAACCGCACGCCGCGCGGGGTCAGAACCAGATCATGGGGGCTCACAGCATATGTCCCGACTTCTGCGCTTTGGTCGCCAAATATGCTTGGTTGTGCGCGTTCTCTCCCACCTTCAGCGCCACCCGTTCCGCCACAGCCACACCGGCGTTTTCCATCATGGCAATCTTGCGGGGGTTGTTGGTCAGCAAGCGCACAGAGGAGAACCCCATCTCCTGCAGGATCTTTGCGCCAATGCGGAAGTCTCGTTCATCATCCTCAAAGCCCAAACGGTGATTGGCCTCCACCGTGTCAAATCCTTGATCTTGCAGGAAATACGCCCGCATCTTGTTGGCTAGGCCAATGCCGCGGCCTTCCTGGTTGAGGTATAGTAGTACGCCGTTGCCCTCGGCCCCCATATGCCCAAGGGCTGCATGCAATTGCGGACCGCAATCACATTTCAAACTGCCCAGCACATCCCCAGTGAAACAGGCTGAATGCAGCCGCGCCAACACCGGCGCATCTCGGTCCGGGCGACCAATCTCAATCGCGTAGTGCTCCGCTCCGCCGTCTTCTGGCCGAAAAATATGCAACCGCCCGGCCTCGGCTGCCGCCATCGGCAGGCGCGCATGCACCACAGGATGAAGCGGGCTGGTGGCTGCCAAATGTGGGGCCGCCAAAGCGGACGGGATCACCGTCAACCCATGCTCCAATGCAAAATCGCCTGCTGCGCTCAGTTCCACGGTCAACGCCGCGGGCAACAGCTGCGCCGACTTCACCAGCTTCACGGCTGCGCGATGCAACGCCGCATCGCCTGTGCGCGCGGTGGCCAGCGGGCCCTTCATCGGTGTCTTCAGATCATCTTCCGGGCTGACAATGCCCTTGATCCAACGCAGATCTGCCTCCGTAGGCAGCGCCACCCGGGCAATATCGCCGTCATAGGCCCGTGCTTTGAGCGTCTCCGCCCGCCGCGCGGTCAGCGTCAAATCCGGCGCCGCACCCAGCGCCCGCACAGCCGCCAACCGTTCATCTGTGAGCGTTTCTGCCGCGAGCACCAACAAGGGCGTGCCTGCACCGGTCAGCACAATCGGCACACCCATGCGCAAATCTGCCCGCGCGCGGGCCAATCGCTCGATAATGTCAGGGGCAAAACTCATGCGAACCTCTGTCTTCAGCCAATCCCATGTAGCCTCTTCTGCAGCAATATGAAACATTTGGTGGTGCTGAAACACGAGGGCGTGAGCAGATTGCAGCAATTCTTGTTCTGATCGTGAAGCCTCCTCACATGGCTACCAAGCAACGCATTACGGAGAGACGCACATGGCACAGTTGAAAAAGATCCTGCTGGTAGATGACGACGAAGATCTGCGCGAGGCGCTTTCTGAGCAACTTGTGATGACCGAGGATTTTGACGTGTTTGAAGCCGGCAACGGTGCCGAGGCGATGGGCCGCGTCAAAGAAGGTCTTTATGACATCATCATTCTCGATGTGGGTCTGCCGGATACCGATGGCCGTGAGCTCTGCCGTCTGATGCGCAAGCAGGGCGTGAAAAGCCCGATCTTGATGCTGACTGGCCATGACAGCGACGCCGACACGATTCTGGGCCTCGATTCGGGTGCCAACGATTACGTGACCAAGCCCTTTAAGTTTCCCGTCCTGCTTGCGCGGATTCGTGCGCAGCTGCGTCAGCATGAACAGTCCGAGGACGCGGTGTTCCAGCTTGGGCCATACACGTTTAAGCCCTCTATGAAGCTGCTGATCCGCGAGGATGAGAGCAAGGTGCGCCTGACCGAAAAAGAGACAAACATCCTGAAGTTTCTCTATCGCGCCACCGAAGGTGTTGTGGCCCGTGATGTGCTGCTCCACGAGGTCTGGGGGTACAACGCCGGTGTCACCACCCACACGCTGGAGACTCATATTTACCGCCTGCGCCAGAAGATCGAGCCGGATCCCTCAAACGCGCGGCTTCTGATCACAGAGTCCGGTGGCTACCGCCTGGTGGCATAATCTTGCGCATTTCTCCGTGCCGCCCTTTGGAAACGGCGCGGAGATACTAAATATGTTACGTTGATGTGGATCAAAGCAATATCTGAGACACATCATTTACAAGTGACCTAAGAGTTCCCGCCCATGTCCGGGTAATGACATGAACCTCCCTGTTGGACTGGCCCGAGCTCCGGCTCGGGCGCTTTTTTCTCCCCCTTCTCACATTCCCCCAAATGCGCAGGATTTCGCATTGGCACTCTGCCCCCACATGGCTAGGGTCGCGAGGAGAACAAAACGGGAGCGCGCCACATGTCTTTCACCCTTGCCACCTGGAACATCAACTCGGTGCGCCTGCGCGAGCCAATTGTGCTCAAGCTCATGCAAGAGGAGGCGCCGGACGTTCTCTGCCTGCAGGAATGCAAAAGCCCGGTGGACAAAATCCCAACCGAGGCTTTCGCGGAATTGGGCTACACCCACATGGTGGCGCGTGGCCAAAAGGGCTACAACGGCGTAGCCATTTTCTCCAAGATCCCAATGGTCGAAGCGGGCAGCGAAGACTTTGCCGACCTTGGCCACGCGCGCCACATTGCAGGCACGCTGGAAAACGGCGTGACCGTGCACAACTTCTATGTGCCCGCAGGCGGCGACGTGCCGGACCGGGAAAAGAACGAAAAGTTTGGCCAAAAGCTCGACTACCTCGCGGACATGCGCGACTGGTTCCGCAAGGAACAGCTCAAGAAATCGATCATGGTGGGCGATCTGAACATCGCGCCGCGCGAGGATGACGTTTGGGATCACAAGAAACTTCTGAAGGTGGTCAGCCATACGCCCATCGAGGTGGAGAAGCTGGCCGAAACCCAGGACGCTGGCGGCTGGGTCGACATCACTCGTCAAGACATTCCTGAGGGCAACCTCTACAGCTGGTGGTCTTACCGCGCCCGCGATTGGGACGCGGCAGACAAAGGCCGTCGTCTCGATCACATCTGGGCCACTGATGATATCTCCAACGCGGGCCACTCCAGCCGCGTGCTGCGCGATGCCCGTGGATGGGAAAAGCCGTCCGACCACGCGCCGGTCTTTGCGACCTTTGATCTGTAAGACCGCTTATCGCGCCCACGCCGCATAATCGGGGTGGGCGTCCTTCATGTCTTGGTAGAGCCAGACCATACGGTCAACAAACCACAGCTTGCCGCCAATCATCAGGCTGAGCCCAAATAACGTCATGCCAAGATCAAGCTGCCAGAGCCCCCAGATCCACGGCACCATACCAACGCCGGACACCACGCCAAGCGCGATGGCCCATCGCGTATGATGACTGGGGATCGGTACTGTCTTTCGGTTGAGAAATACCCGCTCGCCAAAGGTGCCGTGTGCGGCCCAATTTTCGGTGGAGCTTGGGGGCGCAAAGGCACGAGGGTTCCACCAGGTCCATAAAACCACCAGCGCCACAGGCAGCAACGCACCCCGCCAAGCCAAACGCGGGAATAAATCGCCAACGTCATTAGTGGCAAAATCGACATACGCGAGTACACACTCCACGGATTGGCGTGCCGTGCCCAGGCCGCATCGTCCATCGCCATCATACGTTCAGAGAGTGCAAAGATGTCCCATTTTGAGGGCATATCCGGCCAACTCCTCTCTTGGTTTCTGCTGCGCTCCCCTCCATATAGGGAGCAAGTTCCAGACGGAGAACAAAGATGATGGATATTCTTGGCGGAGGCGCCCCAACCGCGCCCGCAGCAGGCGATTTGATCAAGGACGTGTCTGAGGCCACTTTCATGGCCGAGGTTGTGGATGCCTCCATGACCGTGCCGGTGATTGTGGATTTCTGGGCACCCTGGTGTGGCCCATGCAAAACCCTTGGCCCGGCCCTTGAGGCGGCCGTGACCGCGGCCGGTGGCGCAGTGAAAATGGCCAAGGTCAATGTCGACGAAAACCAGATGATCGCGGGCCAAATGCGCGTGCAATCGATCCCAACCGTCTATGCTTTCTGGCAAGGCCAGCCGGTGGACGGCTTTCAGGGCGCACTGCCCGGCAGCGAGATCGAGGCTTTTGTGGCACGTGTAATTGAAGCCGCAGGCGGCGAGTTGCCGGACGGCGGTCTGGCGGATGCGCTGGCCGCCGCCGAAGAAATGCTGACCGAAGGCGATGCGACTTCTGCGGCAGAGACCTTCGCAGCGATTGCCGAGCAAGACCCGGAAAATGCCGAAGCCTTTGCTGGCTTGGCGCGGTCCTATCTGGCGCTGGAGCAGGTGGATCAGGCTGAGGCTGTGATCAACGGCGTGCCGGAAGCCATCTCCGCCGCTGCCGAAATCGAAGCCGTACGCGCCCAGATCGAACTGGCCCGTCAGGCGGAAAACGCCGGTCCAGTGGCCGAACTGCGCGCCGCCGTGGACGCGGACCCGGACAATCACCAGGCCCGTCTGGATCTGGCACAGGCGCTGCACGGCGCGGATCAGGTCGAGGAAGCGGTGAACGAGCTTCTGGAACTCTTCCGCCGTGATCGCGAATGGAACGACGGCGCCGCCAAAGCGCAGCTTTTCACCATCTTTGAGGCGCTCAAGCCCAATGATCCGGTGGTGCTGAACGGTCGCCGCAAGCTCAGCTCGATGATCTTCGCCTGATCCCGCTTTGCGGATGAAAGAAACCGGAGTAGGCTGGCCGCCATGATCAAAGCCGCTGACCTGCCGGAGACACTGTCTGTGTTTCCCTTGCCCGGGGCGCTGTTGTTGCCCCGGTCGCGCCTGCCGCTACATATTTTTGAGCCGCGTTACCTCGCCATGATGGACGACGCGCTCAAGAATCGCGAGCGTCTGATTGGCATGGTGCAACCCAACGAGGTGCCCGGCCGGGACGACAACGGTCTGCACACCATCGGCTGTGTGGGCCGCATCACCCAGTTTTCTGAAACCGACGACAATCGTTATCTGATCACGCTCACCGGCGTGTCGCGCTTCCGTGTGTTGGAAGAAATCGACGGGTTCACTCCGTACCGTCGCTGCAAGGTGAGCTGGGACGGCTTTGCCCGTGACCTTGGCCCAACGGAGCACGACACCGGTTTTCAGCGCCCGGTCTTTATGGACCTTCTCAAACGCTATTTTGAGCAGCTTGACCTGTCGACTGATTGGGACACACTCAAAGACGCGGATGACGAGCTGCTGATCAACTCCCTGTCGATGCTGCTGGAATTTACCGCGGAGGACAAACAGGCCTTGCTGGAGGCGCCGTCTTTGTCCACACGTCGGGAAACCCTTGTGACCCTATTGGAATTTGCGCTACGTGGCGGCGCTGGAGAGGACTTGATGCAATGAACGCCCAAACACCCCCAGGTCCGGAATTTGACCGTCGTATGTTGGAGGCGCTGATCTGCCCCCAGACTCGCACCCGGCTGGAATATGATGCGGCGCGTCAGGAGTTGGTGTCTAAAGCTGCCAATCTAGCCTTTCCGATCCGTGAAGGCATTCCGGTCATGTTGATTGACGAAGCGCGCGTGCTGGACTGATCCCCAAAAGGGAGGGGGCCAGCCCCCTCTTGGCTGCGCCAAGTCACCCCCGGGATATTTTGAGAATGAGAAAACGCCTTAGCGCATCAGCTTGGGCAATTCGCCGTTTAATCCAGCCGCTTCACGCATAAAGGTCCGGCGCAGACCGGGCATTGCCCCCACCAGTCCCATGCCCACATCGCGCGCGGCGCGCAGCAGGGGATTGTCGTTGGAAAACAGCTTGTTGGTTAGGTCTGTCGCCGCCACCAATGTGGCCGTATCAAACCGCCGCCACTCCTGATACCGCGCCAGCACCAGCTCTGAGGCACAGTCCTCGCCGCGCTGCTGCGCCTCGGTCAGAGTCTGTGCCAGTGCCGCGACATCTCGTAGACCAGCGTTGAGACCCTGCCCGGCGATCGGGTGCATGCCATGGGCCGCGTCGCCCACCAGGGCCACACGTTCCGCGATGAACTCATTGGCCACCGACAGGCTCAAAGGGTAGGTGAAGCGGTTGCCGGTGAGTGTGATCTCGCCCAGAAAATCGCCAAAGCGCGGGCGCAGAACCGCCATGTAGTCTTCATCGGAAAGCGCATGGATCGCGGCGGCGTTTTCATCTGTTTCGGACCAGACAATCGAGCACGTGTTGCCCGGTAGTGGCAGGATCGCCAGCGGACCCGGCGGCATGAAAAACTGATGCGCAACGCCGTTGTGCGGCAATTCATGTTTGATGGCGCAGACCAAAGCCGTTTGGCCATAGCCCCAGCCGGTACGTTTGATCCCCGCGCGCTTGCCCACGCCGGTTTGTCGCCCGTCACAGCCGACAAGCAGCTTGGCGCGATGTGTACGGCCGTCATTGAAGGTCGCGGTGACGCCAGAGGTGTCCACGGCTTGATCCGTGACCGAGGTGCCAGAGATCAATGTGATGCGAGGCTCCGCTTCCATGGCCTCCAGAAAGGCGCGGTAGAGGAACCGATCTTCGAGCATAAAGCCCATTGGGCCTTCTTCGATCTCGGTGTGATCAAAATGCAGGAAAAACGGCGCCGGCCCTTCGCCCGCGCGGCCATCGCTGACTTTGATGTCGCGCATCGGCTCGGAGTGGTCCGCGACTTTGTCCCAGACGCCAATGGCCGTCAACAACCGCTTGGAGGCCAGCGCCAGCGCATAGCCGCGCCCGTCAAAGTTGCTGCCTGCGCGTTCGGGCGCGGGGCGCGCGTCTACCACGGTCACGTCAAAGCCGGCCTGCGCCAGCGCCAGAGCTAGGGCCGGGCCGTTCAGCCCGCCACCGGCAATCAGAATGTCGCTGTCAAATGTCATGGGGCCAATATGGGGCTCTCGCAGGGATTGTCCATGCGCGTTTGCGCCGCTACCGTCGCTCCAACCACAAATTCGGAGAGCAAAATGTTGGATTGGCTGGAGAAAAGCGCAGCGGACCTGGGGCGGGGCATTGAAAGCGGGGCGATTGACCCCGTGGCTCTAACCCAAGCCTTCTTGGGCGCGATTGACGGCCATGACGCGCGGGATCGGATTTATGCCCAAGTGACCGCCGAACGCGCCTTGGCCGAAGCTGAAGCCGCCGCCGAACGCGCCCGCGTGGGGCGGCGCCTGTCGCCCTTGGACGGTGTGCCGATCAGCTGGAAAGATCTGTTTGACACCGCCGGTGTGGCCACGGAGGCCGGGTCTGCTTTGCTCAAAGACCGCGTGCCGACCCGTGACGCTGAAGTCTTGCGCAATGCCACCGCCGCAGGCCTGATCTGTCTGGGCAAAACCCATATGAGCGAGCTGGCGTTTTCCGGCATTGGCCTCAACCCGATCACCGCCACACCGCCCTGCGTGAACGATCCCGGCGCGGTGCCGGGGGGGTCCTCCTCCGGCGCAGCGGCCTCGGTGGCCTTTGGTCTGGCGGCGGCAGGCATTGGCTCTGACACCGGCGGTTCCGTGCGCATACCGGCGGCGTGGAACGATCTGGTGGGCCTCAAAACCACCGCAGGGCGTGTGTCGTGCGACGGCACCGTGCCGCTTTGCCGTAAGTTTGACACCGTGGGTCCGTTGACCCGCACCGTGGAAGATGCGGCGCTGCTCTTGGGCATTCTGGAAGGTAAACCCGTGCCGGACCTGCGCGGCGTGTCGCTCGCAGGCACCCGCATGGCTGTGCTTGAAACCGTGGCGCTGGATCAGGTGCGCGAAGCGCCACTTGCGGGGTTTGAGCGCACTCTTCACCGCCTGCGCGAAGCGGGCGTAGAGCTCGAGTTTCTGAAGGCCGAGGAGATTGCTGAGGCAATGGCGCTCTCCGCGCCGCTGTTTACCGCAGAGGCCTATGGCGAGTGGAGAGAGGTGATCGAGGCTGCGCCGGACAAGATGTTCGCGCAGATTTTGGAACGGTTCCGCTCTGGCGCGGCGTTCAGTGGCCCGGACTATGTGGCCGCCTGGCACAAGCTTGATGCCCATCGCGCCACCTGGAATGCGCGGATTGCGGGCTATGACGCGGTGCTCTTGCCCACAGCACCAATCCTGCCGCCCAACATCGAGCGGTTGATGCATGACCAAGAGTATTATGTGACCGAAAACCTGCTGGCCCTGCGCAACACGCGCATTGGCAACCTGATGGGCTCTGCGGCGATCACCTTGCCAACCGGCGTGCCAAGCTGTGGCCTGATGATGCTGGGGCAGGGCGGCTCGGAAGAGCGTCTCTTGCGGTTGGCGGCGGCGGCAGAACCGCTGTTTGGGCATCCCTGACAGGGGCGAGGGGGCCAGCCCCCTCACTTGCGTCTTGCGCAAGTTCTCCCCCGGGATATTTAGGGACTGTGAAGCCTGAGGCGACAGATCGCTTTGGTATGGAGAGCGATATGCGCAAGTTTGAGATTTTTGTGGTCACCGCGCCGGGGTTGGAAAAGCCTTTGGCGGCAGAGATCGCCGAGGCCGGGTTTAAGAAGCCCAAGATGATGCCCGGCGGCGTACGCTTTCGCGGCAATTGGCAGGATGTCTGGCGCGCCAACCTGGCCCTGCGCGGCGCGGCACGCGTATTGGCGCGGGTCGATAATTTTCAATGTATGCACCTGAAGCAATTGGAGCGGCAGATCAGCGAGATGGCCTGGTCGCAGTATCTGCGCGCCGATGTGCCGGTGAAGGTCGAGGTGGCGACCCAGAAGTCGAAAATCTACCACGCTGGTGCCGCCAAGGAGCGCATTGAAAAAGGTCTGGTCACGGCGCTTGGCGTGCCATTGTCGGCGGAGGCCGAAGTCGTGCTGAAGGTGCGCATCGACAACAATATGGTGACACTGTCGCTGGATACCTCTGGTGAAAGCCTGCACAAACGCGGCCACAAGGCGGCGGTGGCGAAAGCCCCGATGCGGGAAAACATGGCCGAGATGTTCCTGCGTCAGATGGGGTTTGACGGCAGTCAGACGGTCTATGACCCGATGTGTGGCTCTGGCACCTTTGTGATCGAGGCGGCCGAGATCGCCGCTGGGCTTTTGCCGGGACGCTCCCGGCGGTTTGCCTTTGAACAGTTGGCTACTTTTGATGCTGAGGCCTATGAAGCCTTGAAGGCGGTGGCGCCACAGGGGGCGGCAAGCTGTTTCTTTGGCTCCGACAAGGACGCCGGAGCCATCCGCATGGCAACCGAGAACGCAGACCGGGCCGGCGTGGCGGAGCTTTGCAGTTTTGAACAAAAGAGTGCCGGCGACATCACCCCACCGGACGGACCGCCCGGCATTGTGATTGTGAACCCACCCTATGGCGCGCGCATTGGCGACAAAAAGGGGCTGTTTGCCCTGCACGCCAGCTTTGGCAAGGCGCTCTCCGCCCGCTTCTCCGGCTGGCAGGTGGGTATAATCACCACAGACGCCGGGCTGGCGAAAGCCACAGACTTGCCGCTTGAGACCCCATTTGCCACGGTGGCGCATGGTGGATTGAAAGTGCGCCTCTACACTTGTGAGGTGCCTTAACGCAAAAGGTGCGGGATGAGTGACGGGGTGTTTGATGCAAAAGTGGCCGCTACCTATGATGCGGACCATGGTGGCACGGATCCCGCGCACATTGCGCAAACCGTCGATGTTCTCGCAGATCTCGCCGACGGCGGCGGCGCGTTGGAGTTTGCCATCGGCACCGGCCGCATCGCGCTGCCATTGGCGGCCAAAGACGTGCCTGTGAGCGGCAATGAGCTTTCGGCAGCCATGGTCGCCGAGATGCGCAAGAAACCCGGCGGCGCGTATATCCCGGTTGTGATCGGCGACATGTGTGAGGTGCGCTCTGAGGGCACCTTCTCGTTGGTTTTTTGGGTGTTCAACACCATCGACAACCTGACCACGCAAGACGCGCAAGTGGCTTGTTTCCAAAACGCCGCCGCGCATCTCGATCCGGGTGGGCGGTTTGTGATCGAGACACAGTTGCCACCGCTGCAGCGCTTGCCGTTTGGCGAAACCCGCCTGCCGTTTGCCCATGAGCCGGACCACTGGGGCGTCGATGAATTTGACGTCACAACTCAATCCTACAGCTCGCATCACCTCTGGATAAAAGACGGCCAAGCGCAGCACCTCTCGGTGCCCTTCCGCTACGCCTGGCCATCCGAAATGGACCTCATGGCGCGGATAGCTGGCATGACTTTGGAGCATCGGTGGGCGGATTGGGATCGGTCGTTGTTTACCAAGGACAGCACCAAACACGTTTCGGTCTGGCGGAAGTTGTGAGCCAACCGCCCAGAGACCTTTGGAATTGCGCTGCATGCATTGAGCCGCTGGCGGGCGGGCACCGCAATCAAGCTTGGCGCACTCGCGGTTTGGCACAGGAGTTGGTGTTCAAATCCACCACCCGTGGCGAAGTGGCTCTAGAGTGGCTCGGCCCTGTTCAAGACGTGGCGCGGCGCTGTGGGTTTGTGGTGCCGCAGATGCTGCGGAGCGCAAGCGGTCGGTACGTTGACGCGGGCTGGACCTGTGAGACATTTGTTGAGGGGGAGGTCGTCCCACGCGAAGGTCTTGCAGACGTGGCGGTCCTGCTGACTTCCTTTCACGCGCAGACGCAAGGCTGGTTGCAACGGCCTGAGTTCCTTTCCTCAACCGGGTTGCTCTCTCAAGATCGCGGGGGCGATGTCGATCTGGCGCAGATGCCGCCGGAGGTGGTCACGCTATGTCGCGCTGCGTGGCGGGCGGTGGCTGACAGCGTGACCGGCGTTGTGCATGGCGACCTCGCTCCGGGCAATGTGTTGCAGCTACCCGACGGCCGCTTCGCATTGCTGGATTGGGATGAATGCCGGGTGGATCTGCCGCTGTTTGACACTGCGCCACATGCGCCCAAATCGGAGGCCGAGACACGGGCGCATCTCGCGTGGGAGGTGGCCTGTAGCTGGCGACGCGAGCCGGATTATGGCCGCGACTTGGTCCAACACCTGAGCAACACATAGGGCGTTGCGTTAACCCAATTCCGCCGCAAAACGCGCCTCCGCAAAACAGTCGTGATACCGACAAAATACCGACGTGGTTTTGAGGCCAATTTTAGTCCGTTAACGCCTGGTTCGGCTCCCCCGGGGTCAGGATGTGCCGCAAGAGCGCCATCGGGTGTTTGCGCAGGGTCAGACGCATCGCCACATAGTCCTCCACCACCTGCTCGCCCATCGACATCTCCGGCAGGATCGCCGCAGGCTCCAGAATGCCTTCGCCGTCCATATCCCCTGCAAACAAAGGCAATGGCTTGTCCGATTTGATCGCTTTGGCCTCCCACAACGCCTCCCGCCGCTTGAGCCCCAAGGAGGCAAAGGCATCCGCCTCCGCCAGCCGCGTCAGCACGTGCGGATCAATGCCCGCGCGGCGCCAGACATCCTCCACGGTTTGATACCCATTCCCCCGCGCCGCCGTGATCCAGCTGGCGTCCTCCTCCCGCAGCCGCCGCACCTGCCGGAAGCCCAAGCGCAGCGCCAATCCGCCGCGTCCGTCCGGCTCCATGACATTGTCCCAAAAGCTCTCGTTGATATCCACGGGGCGGACCTCAACGCCATGCTCGCGCGCGTCCCTAACGATTTGAGCTGGCGCATAAAATCCCATCGGCTGGCTGTTTAAGAGCGCGCAGGCAAAGATGCCGGGGTGGTGGCATTTGATCCAGGCCGAGGCATAAACCAAAAGCGCGAAAGAGGCCGCGTGGCTCTCGGGAAAACCATAAGAGCCAAAGCCCTCAATCTGCGAAAAACAGCGTGCGGCGAAGTCTTCCTCATAGCCGTTTTTCTTCATCCCGCGCATGAAACGCTCGCGGAATTCGCTGACATTGCCGTGCTTTTTGAAGGTCGCCAAAGAGCGCCGGAGCCGGTCGGCTTCTTCCGGTGTGAACCCGGCGCCAATGATGGCAATCTGCATCGCCTGTTCCTGAAACAACGGCACGCCCAAGGTCTTGCCCAGCACCTCGCCCAACGCGTCAGAAGGGAAGGTCACACTTTCCTCGCCATTGCGGCGCCGGATGTAGGGATGCACCATGTCGCCCTGAATGGGGCCGGGGCGGATGATGGCCACTTCGATCACCAGATCATAGAAATTGCGCGGTTTCATACGCGGCAGAAAATTCATCTGCGCCCGGCTTTCGACCTGAAATACCCCAATGCTGTCCGCCTTACACAGCATGTCATAAACCGCTGAATCCTCTGGTGGAATCGTCGACAGTGCCAAGTCCATGCCATGGTGACGCCTGAGCATGTCAAAGCCTTTGCGGATGCAGGTCAACATGCCAAGGCTCAGCACATCGACCTTCAAAATCCCAAGGCTCTCAATGTCATCCTTGTCCCAGCAAATGACCGTGCGGTCCTCCATGCTGGCGTTCTCAATTGGCACCAATTCATCCAGCCGCCCCTCGGTCATGATGAAGCCGCCCACATGCTGCGAAAGGTGACGCGGGAAGCCGATGATCTCCTGCACCAGCGCCATGGTCTGCGCCAACCTCCGGTCATTTGGGTCGAGGCCAATCTCGCGCATCCGCGCATCCTGCACCGCATCGGTGGAGAAGAACCCCCAAAGCTGCGACGACAGTGCAGAGATGGTGTCTTCCGTCAGCCCCATGGCCCGCCCGACCTCCCGGATCGCGCGTTTGCCGCGGTAATGCACCACGGTGGCACAGAGCCCTGCGCGGTGGCGTCCATAGCGTTCATAGATGTGCTGGATCACCTCTTCGCGGCGCTCATGTTCAAAGTCGACATCAATGTCAGGCGGCTCATCGCGGGCCTCGCTGACAAAGCGCTCAAACACCATGGTGCCAATTTCGGGCGACACAGACGTCACCCCAAGACAGAAACAAACCACTGAATTCGCGGCACTTCCCCGCCCTTGGCAGAGGATGTCTCGCGATCGGGCAAAATGCACCACATCGCGCACGGTCAGGAAATAAGGTTCGTATTTGAGCTTGCCGATCAGGGCGAGCTCATGCTCCAGCATGTCACGCACTTTGTCTGGCGCGCCATGTGGGTAGCGCCAGCGCAGGCCTTCGTAAGCCAGCCGATGCAGCCGGTCTGTGGGCGTTTCGCCTTGGGTCACCTCACTGGGGTATTCATAGCGCAGCTCATCCAGCGAGAAAGTACAGCGCTGCATCAGCCAGTCTGTGCGCTCTAATGCCGCCTCATGTCCCGCAAATAGGCGGCCCATTTCCTCCGCACTGCGCAACCGCCGTTCGCCATTGGTCTGCGCCTCTGCGCCGAGGCTATCGACGCGACAGCCCTGCCGAACGGCGGTCACCACATCGGCCAAGCGCCGCCGTCCCCCGTGATGCATCACCGGCAGCGTGGTGGCCACCAGTGGCAGGCCCAGCTGTGCAGCATGCTGTGCGCGGGTGGCAAAGCGGGTGGCATCCTCGCCGTCATATCCTGGCGCCAACGCCAGTTGCAGCCGCCCGGCAAAGCGGCGCGTCAGCTGTGGCACCAGTTTGGCCCAGTCACACGCGCCGTGCGGTTTGCGGTGCGTGTGCGGATAGGGGTGCAGGATCAGCTGCAATCCGGTGCCAAACTCCAGAAGATCGCCCAGATGTAGGATACAGCTGCCTTTTTCGGCCCGCAGCCGCCCTTTGGACAGCAGGCGACACAGGCTCGCCCAGCCCTGACGGTTTTCCGGTAGCGCCGTGATGGGCGGCGCATCGCTGAACTCCAGCCGGGTGGCAGGCATCAGGCGTGGGGTGGCATAGATCGGCGCGCTGGGCGGGGGGGCAATGTGCTCGGGGCAGGGGGGGCCAATCAGCCCTGTTGCATGATCAAAGTTGCGCCGTTCTCGCACTTTACGGGCAATTTCACGCGCTTCGGTATGACTGCGTACAATGCCCGCCACGCTGTTCACATCGGCAATGGCAATGGCGTCCAACCCAGCCATAGCGGCACGCCGCATATACTCCTCCGGATGGGATGCTCCGGTGAGAAACGTGAAGTTCGACGTGATGCAAAGCTCGGCAACCATGAGAATCACTATTATATTCACGCTTTGTTCTTTTTGGGAGTCTGCGAAAAAATCTGCATGCGTGAAAAAATGTTTTGAAATTTCACGAAACTGGTGCAGCGTGAAATTCGAGGGAAAAATTTCACGACCGGGATTCGCGCCATATGCTGCATAATGTGCCACAAGATGTGCAAACGCTGGGGGCGGATCTGCGCGCCCTGCGCAAGGCACGCGGCCTGACCCTGACCGAGATGGCAGAGGCGTTGGACCGCTCTGTCGGCTGGCTCAGTCAGGTGGAACGCGACAAATCCGAACCCACCATTTCCGACTTGCGCCAAATCGCCAAAGTGCTTGGCGTGCCGATGTCGATGCTGTTTGGTCAGTCTTCTGCCCCGGCACATGAGCAGGGCTACGTTGTGCGCTCTGGTGCCCGCCGTCCCATGGGGGGCAGCGAGGAAGGTCTGATCGAAGAGCTGCTCTCCCCCGATCTGACCGACGATTTTGAAATGGTACACTCCACCTTTGCGCCGCACTCTTCCATGCAAGAGCCGACCATGCGCCCAACGCAAGAGGTTGGCTATGTCATCTCTGGCCGGTTAGAGCTGCGCATAGGGGACCAGAGTTTCTCTGTTGGGCCGGGTGACAGCTTCCGCATTCGTGGGGAGGAATACCACTGGGCCAATCCCCATGACGAAGCTTGCGTGGCGATCTGGGTGATCGCGCCACCCGTGTACTAAGGACAATACGATGCTGAAGGGATCCTGCCTCTGTGGCGACATCACATTCGAAACCAAAGCGGCACCACAAGGCGCTTCCATGTGCCATTGCAGCCAATGCCGCAAACAATCGGGCGGCATCTGGTCGTCGGCCTATGTCGCAGAGACTGATCTCACCATCACCGGCGAGGTGCTCTGGTACGAGGCCAGCGCAAGCACCAAGCGTGGCAGCTGCCCGCGCTGTGGGTCGTTCCTGTTCTGGAAAGCTCATGATGAGGACACAACCAGCTTTGCCCTTGGCGCCGTGGATGGCCCAACCGGTCTGGAACTGACCAAACACATCTTTGTCCGCGACAAAGGCGATTACTACGCAATCGCTGATGACGTGCCACAACGAGACTGACCATGTTGGAAACCTTCGCAAACATGGACAGTGTCACGCTCTGGGCTTTCATGGCGGCGTCACTGGTGATGTATCTCACCCCCGGCGCAGACATGATGTTTACCATCGCCAGCGGCATTTCCGGCGGCCCCAAAGCGGGGCTGGCCGCAACAGTAGGAGTGACGCTGGGGCTTGTGGCCCACATCACCCTAGCGGCAGCGGGGTTGGCAGTGCTGATCGCGGCCTCTCCCACAGCCTTGTTGGCCATCCGCTATGCGGGGGCGGCCTATCTGGTGGTGCTGGCCTATCAGGCTTGGACGGCAAAACCTGTGTCTGACGAGGTCGAAGGCCGCGCCAACATCCTGCGCGCCGTGCGCCGCGGGTTTCTCACCAACATTCTGAATCCCAAGATCATCCTCTTCATTCTGGCGTTCTTGCCACAGTTCACCACGGCAGAAGCGGGTCCGATCTGGCAACAGATTGTGATCCTGGGCGTGATGTTTGCCACCGGCGGCTTTCTGGTGGTCTCGATGATCGGGCTGTCAGCTGGGATCGTTGGCGCAAAGCTCAAACAAGCCACGGGCATTCTAAACAAAATCGCCGCCGTCATCTTTGGCGGATTGGCAGCAAAACTAGTCTTTGACTGAGGGAGATGGTCATGTCTGATTTTCCAAGCAAGGCCCGTGTGGTCATCATTGGTGGCGGTGTTGTGGGCACCTCAAGCCTGTATCATTTGGCCAAGAAAGGCTGGACCGATTGTGTCTTGCTGGAAAAGAACGAACTGACTGCTGGCTCCACCTGGCATGCCGCGGGTAATGTGCCGACCTTCTCCAACAGTTGGGCGATCATGAACATGCAGCGCTACTCCACAGAGCTGTATGCCCGGCTTGGGGAAGAGGTGGACTATCCCATGAACTACCACCAGTCGGGGTCCATCCGGCTGGCACACACCAAAGAGCGCGTGCAGGAATTTGAGCGGGCCATGTCCATGGCCAAATACCAAGGCATTCCGATGGAGATGTGGACTCCGGAAGAGGCCAAGGAACGCTATCCTTTCCTGGAAACTCATGACCTCGAAGGCGTCCTCTATGACCCCACTGACGGTGACATTGACCCGGCGCAGCTGACCCAAGCGTTGGCCAAAGGCGCGCGCGACATGGGCCAGAAAATCCTGCGTTTCTGTCCGGCGACCGGCGTGACGCAGCAAGAAGACAAGAGCTGGATTGTCCATACGGACAAAGGTGACATCGCCTGTGATTATGTGGTCAACGCGGCTGGGTACTATGCGCAGCGTGTGGGTGAATGGTTTAAACCCTATGGCGGGCGCACTGTGCCAATGATGGTAATGAGCCACCAGTACCTGCTGACGGAAGAAATCCCAGAAGTCGAAGACTGGTCCAAAGCCAATGGAGGCAAAAAACTGCCGCTGCTGCGCGACGTGGACGTGTCCTACTACCTGCGGCAGGAAAAGCACGGCTACAACCTCGGCCCTTATGAACCGAACTGTAAGGCGCATTGGGACACAGAGGCCGACCCGATGCCCGATGACTTCTCCTTCCAACTCTGGTCTGACGATCTCGACCGGATTGAAGACATTGTCACCGACGCCATGGAGCGTGTGCCTTTGATGCAAACTTCCGGCGTGAGCCGCGTGATCAACGGCCCGATCCCATATGCGCCTGACGGCCTCCCGCTAATTGGTCCCATGCCGGGTGTGGAAAATGCCTTTGAAAACTGCGTGTTCACCTTCGGCATCGCCCAAGGCGGTGGCGCGGGCAAAGTGCTCGCCGAATGGATCGTGGATGGCCACACCGAGTGGGACATGTGGGCCGTCGATCCGCGCCGCTACACTGACTACACAGATCACGATTACTGCGTGAAGAAAGGCATGGAGGTCTACGGAAACGAATACGCCATGCACTTCCCGCATCACGAATGGCCCGCCGCCCGGGACAAGAAGCTCTCCCCCGTCCATGACCGGGTTGTCGCATCTGGCGGTGTTATGGGGGCCTATAACGGATGGGAGCGAGCGAATTGGTACGCCAAAGATGGCGATGACACGTCGCTCGCTGCCACCCACACCTGGGGCCGCTCCGGTCCTTGGGAACAACGTGTGAAAGAAGAATGTGAAGCCGTGCGCGACCATTGCGGAGTGCTCGACTTGCCGGGGTTCTCCCGCTTCGCGCTGAATGGTGAGGGGGCGGCAGAATGGCTGCGTGGTATGATCACTGGTGCCCTGCCTAAAGTCGGGCGCATCAACCTTGCTTATTTTTCGGACGATCGCGGACGTATCCTTACAGAGATGTCGGTGCTGCGCCACGCCGAAGACGCGTTTATCCTGATCACGGCGGCGACTGCGCAGTGGCATGATTTTGAGCTGCTCAAGCACAATCTGCCCGAGGGGCTGGAACTGATCGATTGCACCCGCGACATGAGTACGCTGATTGTGACCGGTCCGAAGTCGCGCGACATCCTGTCGGGGCTCAGCGACGCGGATCTGTCTCTGGGGTGGTTGACGCATCAAAAAGCAACAGTGGCTGGCGCGAAGGTAATTTTGGTCCGGGTGTCCTTTGCCGGAGAATTGGGCTGGGAAGTGCATGCACCGTTTGCGGATATGCCCGCAATCTACGACGCAATCCGCGATGCAGGGGCAACGCCTTTTGGCATGTATGCCCTGAACTCCCTGCGTTTGGAAAAAGGCTACCGCGCTTGGAAGGGCGACCTGTCCACCGATTACTCTCTGCTTGAAGGTGGACTGGGGCGGTTTGTGAAACTCGACAAGCCACAGGATTTCCCGGGCAAAGCCGCGATCCAGAACGAAAAACAGCAAGGCGTGCAAAAGTCCTTTGTCACCTTGAAGGTCGACGCTGGCGACGCAGACGCGCCTTACATGTCCTGTATCTACCACGGTGACCAAATTGTCGGGGAAACTACATCCGGCGGCTGGGGTTACCGCGTGAACGCGTCCATCGCGCTGGGCATGGTGAAGGCCGAACTCGCAGTGCCGGGCACCGAGCTATTGGTGGAAATCTACGGTGAGAAATGCCGTGCCGTGGTGCAGGAAGACCAACCTATGTGGGACCCAAAAAACGAAAGACTGCGGGCATGAGTGACATCATCCTGAAAGACGGCGGCACAGGGCAGGAGCTTTTGGCGCGCTCGTCCATGCCGCCGCATCCGCTCTGGTCGTGCAAGGTCATGATGGAAGAGCCGGAGATTGTGCAAAGCGTACACGCGGACTACATCCGGGCTGGCGCGCGTGTGATCACGCTGAATACCTATTCGGTCACACCGGAGCGGCTGAGCCGCGAAGGCGAGCCGGACATGTTTGCGCCGTTGCAGCGGAGAGCTTTAAATCTCGCTAATGCGGCGCGTGAAGAGGTCGGCATTGACGGTGTTAAACTGGCCGCCTGCCTGCCGCCGTTACATGGCTCCTATCGTCCCGATATGTCCAAGTCTCATGCGGACCTTTTGCCCTTCTATCAAGAAGTAGCCAACGCGCAAGCAGACGGTTGCGATCTGGTCGTTGCAGAAACTCTTTCGAGCGTTTCTGAAGTCACTGCAGCCGCACAAGCCGGTGTTGAAACCAGTCTGCCCACATGGGTGTTTATGACGCTCAATGACGACGACAGCGGCACTTTGCGCTCTGGCGAGCCTTTGTCGGAGGCGCTGTCGGCGCTGGACGACATCGCCGTTGCGGGTTTGGGGATCAACTGCTGCAAACCCGAAGTTCTAGAGGCCAACCTGCCCACCGTCTTGGCAACAGGCCGCCCGACGGGTGCCTATGCCAACGGTTTTACCGGAATTGACGCTTTGGAGATTGGCGGCACTGTTGATGGGCTCAAGGCCCGCAAAGACCTAACACCAGCGGCGCATGCAGATCTGGCGATGCCGTGGGTCGCACAGGGTCTGCACTTTATCGGCGGTTGCTGCGAAGTTGGCCCCGCCCATATTGCAGAACTGGCACAACGCCTAACGACGGCTGGTCACACAATCGTCGGCGAGTGACCACGCCTTATCGACAGTATCACGGGGGCACAGCCCCCGTCACATCACCAAAGGACTTAGCTTATGGTTGATCTCCCGAACAAAGCCCGCGTGGTCATCATCGGTGGCGGGGTTGTGGGCTGTTCTGTGGCCTATCACCTCGCCAAACTGGGCTGGAAAGACGTCGTTTTGCTGGAGCGCAAACAGCTCACCTCCGGCACAACATGGCACGCGGCTGGCCTCATCGCGCAACTGCGGGCCACAGCCAATATGACCAAGCTCGCGAAATATTCCCAAGAGCTCTACGGCAATCTTGAAGCCGAAACCGGCGTCGCCACAGGTTTCAAGCGCTGTGGCTCGATCACCGTCGCGCTCACCGATGAACGTAAAGAAGAGATCTTCCGCCAGGCCGCCATGGCCCGCGCGTTTGGGGTGGAGGTTGAGGAGATTTCTCCGACCGAAGTCAAAGCCCGTTATGAGCATCTCAACATCGACGATGTCACCGCGGGTGTGTACCTGCCGCTCGACGGTCAAGGCGATCCAGCCAACATCGCGCTGGCACTTGCCAAAGGTGCGCGTCAAATGGGCGCAATGGTCAAAGAACGGGTGAAAGTGACCAATATCGCCAAGTCGGGCCGCAAGGTGACGGGCGTCGATTGGGTGTCGGACAACGGCGAAGAGCAAGGCCATATCGCTTGCGACATGATTGTGAACTGTGCAGGCATGTGGGGACACGAGGTTGGCCGCATGGCAGGCGTGAATGTGCCCCTGCACGCCTGTGAGCATTTCTATATCGTCACTGAAAACATCCCACAGCTCACCCAAATGCCGGTCCTGCGTGTCCCGGATGAATGCGCCTACTATAAGGAAGACGCAGGGAAAATCTTGCTAGGGGCCTTTGAACCAAACGCCAAACCTTGGGCTATGAACGGTATCCCGGACAGTTTCGAGTTTGACCAGCTGCCAGAGGATTTCGACCACTTTGAGCCTATTCTCGAAGTGGCGGTGAACCGTATGCCAATGTTGGCCGAAGCGGGCATTCACACTTTCTTCAACGGCCCCGAAAGCTTCACACCGGATGATGCCTACCATCTCGGTCTTGCGCCAGAGATGGACAACCTTTGGGTGGCCGCTGGTTTCAACTCGATCGGCATCCAATCGGCGGGCGGCGCGGGCATGGCGCTGGCGCAATGGATGACGGACGGCGAGAAACCATTTGATCTGGGCGATGTGGATATCAGCCGCATGCAGCCGTTTCAGGGCAACAAAACCTATCTGTTTGAGCGCTCCAAGGAAACTTTGGGCCTGCTCTATGCGGATCACTTCCCTTATCGCCAGAAGGCCACCGCGCGCGGTGTGCGCCGGACACCGTTCCACCATCATCTGAAAGAACAGGGTGCGGTCTTTGGCGAGCTCGCCGGCTGGGAACGCGCCAACTGGTTTGCCAACGAAGGCCAGGAACGCGCATATCAATACACGTGGAAACGCCAGAACTGGTTTGAGAATTCCGCCGCCGAGCACCGTGCCATCCGTGAGAATGTTGGCATGTACGACATGTCCTCCTTTGGCAAAATCCGCGTCGAAGGCCCAGATGCCGAGGCCTTCATGAACTACGTGGGCGGAGGCGACTACTCGGTGCCCAACGGCAAGATTGTCTACACCCAGTTCCTCAACCGTCGCGGCGGGATTGAGGCTGACGTGACCGTGACCCGCCTGACCGAAATCGCCTATCTGGTGGTGACCCCGGCGGCGACACGACTGGCGGATCAAATCTGGATGGAGCGCCACAAAGGTGACTTCAACGTGGTGATCACCGACGTGACACCGGGCGAAGGTGTGCTGGCGATCATGGGGCCAAATTCCCGCAAGCTGCTGGAAAAAGTTTCCCCTGCCGATTTCTCCAACGCGACCAACCCCTTTGGCACCGCACAGGAAATCGAGCTGGGCATGGGTCTCGCCCGCGCGCACCGCGTGACCTATGTGGGCGAACTTGGTTGGGAGATCTACGTGTCCTCCGACATGGCGGGCCACGCCTTTGAAACGCTCTGGGAAGCAGGGCAAGACATGGGGCTGAAGCTCTGTGGCATGCACATGATGGACAGCTGCCGCATTGAAAAAGGCTTCCGCCATTTCGGCCACGACATCACCTGCGAAGACCACGTGGTGGACGCGGGTCTCGGCTTTGCGGTGAAAACCGACAAGCCGGACTTCATCGGCCGGGAGGCTGTGATTGCCCGCAAGGAAAGCGGCCCGCAAAACCGGATGCTGCAGTTCAAGCTGACCGATCCGGAGCCGCTGCTGTTCCACAACGAGCCAATCCTGCGGGACGGTGAATATGTCGGATACCTGACCTCCGGCAACTACGGCCACACTTTGGGTGGCGCGATGGGGCTAGGGTATGTGCCATGTGCCGGAGAGAAAGCCGTCGAAGTGCTCGCCTCGACCTATGAGATCGACGTCATGGGCACCAAGGTGAGGGCCGAAGCCTCGCTGAAGCCGATGTACGATGCAAAATCGGAACGCGTCAAAGTCTAAGCCACCTCCGCATTGCTGAGTTCTGAAAGGGCCATCACGTTTCGTGATGGCCTTTCGCACGAAAAGTGGCGTTTCCTTCTGCCTTGCTCAGCGCTACCAAAGAGCGTCGCGGCAGGAGGAACCGATCATGGCCACACGTGCAGAACAGCCGGAAAACGTCGATACCCCCCAAGGGTTGGCCTATGCGATGACCGCCTATCTCCTCTGGGGGTTCTTGCCGCTTTATATGAAGCTTGTAGCCCATATGCCCGCGCTTGAAGTGGTGGCGCATCGGGTGATCTGGTCCGTGCCCATCGCAGGGCTGGTTCTCATTGTTCTGCGCCGCACCTCAGATCTTGTCGCCGCCCTGCGCAACCCGCGCACGCTGGCGATGGGCTGCCTCACCGCTGCGCTGATCACGGTGAACTGGGGTGTCTATGTCTGGTCCATCGCCAATGACCGCGCGCTGGATGCGGCACTTGGCTACTACATCAACCCGCTGTTCAGCATCGCTTTGGCCGCCATCCTGCTCGGCGAACGCCTGACCCGTCTGCAGTGGGTCGCTGTCGCCTTGGCCGCCGCCGCCGTCGTCGTGCTCTGGGTCGATGCTGGCAGCCTGCCGTGGGCCGCTTTGGCGCTCACGGTCTCTTGGGGCTTCTACGCTTTCTTCAAAAAATCCCTGCCCATTGGCCCCAACCAAGGCTTTCTGCTCGAGGTGATCATCCTCACCATCCCTGCCACGGGCTACCTGCTTTGGCTCACCGCACAGGGGCAGGGGCACTTTGGTGGCAGCACCCGAGACACATTCTTGCTCTTGGGCTGCGGCGTGGTCACCGCTGTGCCGCTGTTGTTCTATGCCAACGGCGCCAAACTCATGCGGCTTTCCACCATCGGGATCATGCAATACATCGCGCCGACAATGATCTTCCTGATGGCAGTCTTCGTGTTCAACGAACCCTTCGGCCAAGCCCGCATGATTGCCTTCCCACTGATCTGGGCCGCTTTGGTGGTCTATTCCATCCCGATGATCCGCGACCTGCGCAACGCGCGGCGGTGATCAGACTTTGAAATGCTGGCGAATGTGGGCGGCAATCATCTGCCCCCACAACGCATAGGCCTCTTCCGAGGGATGATAGCCATCTGAGGCCTGAAACCGGCTTTCAAAGGGAATTTCTATCGGCAGATGTGTCATCACCTGATGGGTGTCACACAGCTCCGCCAAGGCCTGATCCAGCCGCTGCGCCTGCTGCCCCAGCACCCAGCGCAAAGGTTGCGGCAGCTCCGGATAGGCCCCCATAGGCGGCAATCCCGAGGCCACAATCAGCTTTGCCCCGAAGCGGTTCACCAATCGTTTTGCCAGTTGCTTTTGCCGCGCTTGCCAAAACCCTCGGCTGCTGCCCCGCGTCACGTCATTCACCCCAAGTGCTGAGACCACAACATCAAACGGCGCAGGCTCCACCTGTGCCAGCCGGTCCAAGACAATGCTTGTGGTCGCACTGGTTTCACCAATCAGTTTCCAGCTCACCGCAAAGTCTTTGGCCAAAGCCGCCACAAGCTGCCCGGACAGGGCCGCCTCCTGTGAGCGCGCACCGACACCCGCCGCAGAGCTGTCCCCAATGATCAGCAAGCGCAAAGCCACGCCAGATCCGGCACAGCCGTCCCGCGCCCCCGGCGGTTCCGACAGTGTGTTGGCGCGTCGCCGCACGCCAAGCCCCTGCACCACCAAAAGCGGCGCAAGCGGGAGGCGCAGGATCTGATCCAGAGCGACAGGCATCGAGGCTCAGCTCATGGCATCTTTGAACTTGAGAAACCGCACATCCGTCATCACCCGCTTGTTCATCGCTTCGCGCAGCGCGCCGATTGTTTTGTAGGGTCGCATGACCACCTCAAAATGCTGAATGTCACCGGCTTCGTTCAAGGTGATCAGGTCGACACCGACACAGTCCAAATCGCCAACTTTGCATTGAAACTCCAAGGCCCAGTCATTCCCATCCCCCATCACGCGGCGATAGCGGAACTCACTGAACACCTGTCCCACATGTCCCAACACAGCGGCAACGGCGTCCCGCCCAGTCCAAGTCGCCCAATAGGTCGGCGGTTGAAACGTGGCGTCCTCCGCCAGCAGGCCCTTGATGTCCTCCTCGTTGCCTTTGGCAACAACCTCCTGCATGCGCACGATTGTTGGGTGCATGGGGTCCTCTCCCTCAATTCTCGTTAAAGACAGCCTGCCCATCCCCGCGCGTAACTCAAGGTTGACGTCGGGTTGCCGCGCGCCTGCCAAAGCCCTATGTCGGGCGCCATGACAGAGATCACACCATATGACCCGCCGACGGACCCGCTTGTTGTCTTGCATGAGGACAGCGATATCGTGGTGGTAGACAAACCGTCCGGCCTGTTGTCGGTGCCGGGGCGGGGCGAGCATCTGGCGGATTGCCTTCTGACCCGCGTGCAGGCGGCGTTTCCCACGGCGCTTCTGGTGCATCGTCTGGACCGCGATACGTCTGGCGTGATGGTTTTTGGCCTCACACCCCATGCGCAGCGCAACCTGTCCAAACAGTTTGAAGAGCGCAAAACCAAGAAAACCTATGTGGCCCGCGTCTGGGGGAAGGTGGCTGAGAAAACCGGCACAGTGGATTTGCCGCTGATCGTCGATTGGCCCAACCGTCCACGTCAGATGGTGGACCATGAAAACGGCAAACCTGCGATCACCGATTGGCGGGTGTTGAAGGTCAAAGGCAATGAAACTCGGGTGCGGCTGACCCCCAAAACTGGGCGCAGCCACCAGCTACGTGTGCACATGCTCGCGCTGGGCCATGTGATCCTAGGGGACCCACTTTATGCCGAGGGGGAGGCACGCGATTTCGAGCGCTTGATGCTGCACTCAGAAGAGCTGCGCATCAATCACCCCGAAAGCGGCAAAGGCATGTCTTTCCGCGCCAAAGCGCCGTTTTAGGCCGCGTCTTTGAAAGTCGCGGCCAAGATCTCGGCCATCTGATCCGCGTCTTCCTGCGTAAACGCGTCGGGCTGATCGCTGTCGATGTCAAACACGCCCAGCAACTCACCAGCGCCGTTCCAGACCGGCAGCACCAGCTCAGACCGGGTTGAGGAAGCACAGGCAATGTGCCCCGGAAACGCGTCTACATCTGGCACCAGCTGCACCTCACCCGTCCGCGCCGCCGCGCCGCAAACGCCACGCGCAAAGGGGATCACCAAACAGCCGTGGCCACCTTGGTACGGCCCAATCTTAAGCAGTTCCGGCGCCACCACGCGGTAAAACCCGGTCCAATCAAAGCGATCATCCGCGTGATGCACTTCGCAGGCCACGGTCGCCATGAGCGCCACCGCATCGGTTTCGCCCTCCGTCAGCGAGGCAATGGTTTTGGACAGGGTGGTGTAGTCGATGCGCATGGCAAAACCTCAAAAGAAAAATCGCGCGCAAGGCAGGCCCCGCGCGCGACTGAATAGATGGGGCGCTTAAACGCCTGCGTCCACGATGGCTTTCGCCAGAACCGGCACGGTGTGGGCGTTCAGGCCCGCAATATTCATGCGGCTGTCGCCCACCATGTAGATCGCATTGTCCACGCGAATTTTTTCCACCAGATCCGGCGTGGTACCCAGACGAGAGAACATGCCCCGGTGCTGCGCCAGGAAGCCAAAACGGTCGGAGCCAGACAGGCGCTGCAATTCGCTCGCCAGTTGCTCACGCAGGGCCAGCATGCCCAAACGGGTCTCTTCCAACTCCGCCATCCAGTCCGCTTTCAGCTCAGGGTCGGTTAGGATCGTGGTCACAACCCGCGCGCCGTGATCCGGCGGGAAGGAGAAGTTCTGACGGTTCAGGTGGTTAAGGTTGCCCTGAGTCACCGCGGTGTTCTCCGCCTTCTCGCTCATCGCAATCAACAGACCGGTGCGCTCACGGTAGATGCCAAAGTTCTTGGAGCAAGACGCCGCGATCAGCAGCTCTGGCACAGATTTTGCCACCAACCGGGTTGCCGCCGCGTCCTCTTCAAGACCATCGCCAAAGCCTTGATAGGCAATATCGATCATCGGCGTGCAGCCCTTTTCGTTGATCAGGTCCACAACTTCCTGCCACTGTGTCAGGTTCAAGTTGGCGCCAGTTGGATTGTGGCAGCAGCCGTGCAGCAGCACAACGTCGTCGCTGGTCACATCTGCCAGATCTTCCATCATACCCGCGAAGTTCACGCCACGGGTCTCGTCGTCAAAATAGCGGTACTTCACCATTTCGATGCCCAGATAGCCCAGAATGCTGACGTGGTTTGGCCAGGTTGGATCAGACACAAACACACGCGCCTTCGGGTTGGCCATTTTGATCAACTCAAACGCCTGACGGATCGCGCCGGTGCCACCGGGCGTGGCCACAGCTGCCAAACGGTCGCGCTCTACGGCACCGGCCAGCAACATGTCGATCATCGCATCGGCATAGGCCGGATCCCCGGCCAGGCCTGTGTATGCTTTGGAGGTCTGCTCTTCGATGATCTTGCGCTCAGCGGCCTTCACGGCACGCATCACCGGGGTCACCCCTTCGGCGTTTTTGTACACGCCCACTCCCAGATCCACTTTGGTGGGACGTGGGTCGTCGCGGTACATGGCCATCAGGCCGAGAATTTTGTCTTTGGGCTGCTCTTTGAGGTTGGTGAGCATCACGCTTCTCCGGTTGCTACGGGCAGGGTGGGGAAGGCCCCCCATTCGGCCCATGATCCATCATAAAGGGAATGGTCGGTCTTGCCGAACCGCTCCATCGCAAGGCACAGGATCGCGGCTGTCACACCGGAGCCACAGGTTGTGATGGCGGGTTTGGAAAGGTCAATATCGGCGGCTTCAAACACCGCACGCAGCTCTTCGGGTGACTTCATCACCCCGTTGTCGAGCAGGGTGGCGTAGTGCACGTTTTTGCTGCCCGGGATATGCCCGGCGCGCAGACCCGCGCGCGGCTCCGGCTCCGCGCCAGCAAAGCGCGACGGCCCGCGGGCGTCGATGATCTCGTGATCGGCCAGTTTGGCCGCGTGGGACACCTGCGTCACGTCCCGCACCATGTGGTTTTGGCGGCGCACGGTCATGTGGCGGTCGCGGATCACCGGTGGCATGTCATCCGTTGGGCGCCCTTCGGCAATCCACTTCGGCAGTCCGCCATCGAGCACGGCCACGTCTTTCTGCCCCATCAGCTTGAATAGCCACCAGACACGCGCCGCAGAGAAAATGCCGTTTCCGTCGTAGACCACAATCTGATGTCCGTCACCCACACCCATAGCGCGCAGGCGGGACATGAATTTTTCAACCGGCGGCACCATATGCGGCAGGTCGCTGCGCCCGTCGGAAATATCGTCAATGTCAAAGAAGCGCGCGCCGGGAATATGCACGTCGGCAAACTCTTCGCGGCCATTCCGCCCCATGTCCGGAAGGTACCAAGAGGCATCCAAAATGCGCAAATCTGGGTCTTTGAGATGAGCGGCCAACCACTCGGTCGAAACAAGCGTTTTGGGATCGTCGGACATGTTATCCCTCTTCTGTCACGTCTGTGTCATTGCCTACAACCGGTGTGGTCGAGAGGCAAGAGTGGCCTCGCAACACACGACAAAGTAATGAGGCCCTTTGCGCAATTTCCTTGAACTGACACGCCGCTTGGTTCGTAAATAAGAAGAGCGAACAGGGAAGAATTGATGCAGGACGTGGTGGTGATTTTGGGCAGCGGTCCCAATGCAACGGAGGCGCAAAGCTGGTCTCGCGACATGTTTGACCACTTGGTGGTGCTTAACAACGCGTGGCGGGTGCGCGACGACTGGAGCCATTTTATTCATCCGGAAGACTTCCCTGAACAGCGCCATCCGCCCAGCAAAACCGAAGATCAGGTCGAAGTCACCTATCAAAGCTACGTCCCGCAGAACAACGTTTTTGGTGGGGTTTTGTTTGCCGGTGGGACCATGGCGTTCACCGCCGCCTATTGGGCACTTGGCGCTTTTCGCCCCAAGGTTTTGGCCTTTATCGGTTGCGACATGGTTTACCCCACGGTGGGCCACACGCATTTCTATGGAACCGGGACGGCCGATCCGCTGCGTGAAGACGTCTCGTTACAAAGTTTGGAGGCCAAAGCCGCGCGCTTGGGTCTCATTGCGGCCTATCACGGCTGCCAATGTGTGAACCTGTCCCGCTTGGACAGTGTGCTGCCGTATGAGCGGTTCCATGTGGCTCAACTGCGCGACATCGCGGCGCCAGTGGTGCGCCCCGTGTTTGCGGTTGATAAAATCCAGCGGGCCGAAGCGGCGCTGGACTACGATGCACCAAGCGGTCGGTATTGGAAAATCGCCCACAAGATCGATCCAAGCAAAATCGCTGAGATCGATCAGATGTGGCTGCAAGCTTACGAAGAGATCTATTCGCCGTGACGTAGCAGGCGCTGCTTCTGGCGACCCCAGTCGCGCTTGGCGTCTGCCGCTCGCTTGTCGTGGTTTTTCTTACCCTTGGCGATGCCAATCTTCATTTTCACAAAGCCTTTGTGATTGAAGTACATCACCATCGGCACCAGCGTCATACCTTTGCGTTGGGTGGCATTCCACAGATCAGACAGCTGTTTTTTGCTGACCAAAAGTTTGCGTTTGCGCCGCTCTAAATGCGGGAACATAGCCCGCTCATACGGCGCAATGTAGGAGTTCACCAACCACAGCTCGCCGTCTTCCACAGCCGCATAGCTCTCTGCGATGTTACCGGATTTCTCCCGCAAAGACTTCACCTCAGACCCTGACAAGACAATGCCCACCTCGATGTCGTCATCGATGGCATAGTCAAACCGTGCCCGCCGGTTTTCGGCGATCACTTTGTAATTCGGATCAGAGTTCTTTTGCTTCTTGGCCATAATGCACGTGGCATAGCGCGCCCGCGCAGCAGTGTCCATGGGCGGCAAAGCGGAGGGTGGCGCAGAGGACACAAGCCCAAAATTGGACGGCATTTTAGTAGACGCATCTCAAGCCTTTGGGTAACTTGGGACAAAACGGGGCGCAATGATCCCGATATTGAGGCAGTACGAATATGACTTTCCCCGAGCGGTTCTCGAACCTACCGGCTTATGCGTTTCCGCGCCTGCGGGCGCTCATTGACCATTTGGAGCCTGGCGGCCCGGTGGTGTATATGACCATTGGCGAGCCCAAACATCCGTTCCCTTCTTGGGTGACGGATGAAATTGTTGCGCATGCCGAGGGTTTTAACCGCTATCCCCCCAATGATGGGGCCCCCGAGCTACAAGCCGCAATTGCCGGCTGGATTTACCGCCGATATGGCGTGAAAGTAGACGCGTCTACGCAAGTCATGGCGCTCAATGGTACCCGCGAAGGTCTGTACAACGCGGCCATGGCGCTGTGCCCGGAGCAGAAAAACGGACAGCAACCGCTGATCCTCACGCCAAATCCGTTTTATCAGGTTTATGCTGTAGCCGCGCAGTCCGTGGGTGCTGAAGCGCGCTTTGTGCCTGCAACCGACGCCAGCGGTCACCTGCCTGACATCGCCTCTCTATCGGACGAGGATCTTAACCGCGTCTCTATCGCCTACGTCTGTTCCCCGGCCAATCCGCAGGGCGCGGTGGCAGATCGCGATTATTGGAAAGCGTTGATTGCGCTGGCCGAAAAACACGAATTCCAGATTTTTGCCGATGAGTGCTACTCGGAAATCTATCGTGAAACACCACCTCCCGGTGCGCTTGAGGTGGCCAAGGAAGTGGGCGCTGACCCAGAGCGCCTGTTGATTTTCCATTCGCTGAGCAAGCGCAGCAACCTGCCAGGTCTTCGCTCCGGTTTTGTTGCCGGTGGCCCGGAAAGCCTGCGTCGCATCAAGCAACTGCGTGCCTATTCCGGTGCGCCGCTGCCGCTGCCGCTGCAAAAGGCGGCTGAAAAAGTCTGGAACGACGAGGCTCATGTGGTCGAAAACCGCCGCCTTTATGCGGAGAAGTTTGACGTAGCCGACGAAATCTTTGCGGACGTGCCAGGCTACAAAAGCCCAGACGCAGGGTTCTTCCTATGGATTCCGGTCGAAGACGGTGAGGCGGCCGCGATCAAAGCGTGGACAGAAACGGGTATCAGGGTGTTGCCCGGCGCCTATCTGAGCCGCGACGTGAACGGGGAAAACCCCGGCAAAGGATATATCCGGGTTGCACTAGTGGCTCCAAAAAACGAAGTGGCAGACGCGCTGACCAAGCTGCGTAACTGCCTCTACGGATAAGAATAAACGAGGTGGATCATGGCATATCAAGCGCGCGGACGCGGACCCTTGTTGGATAGCGCAACCCAGGCCGCAGTGGAAAAACGCGGCAAAGAGCTCATTGGCATCGCGCTGATCGTTGTGGCGCTGTTGCTGGCAGCGACGATCCTGTCGTATTCGCCCACCGATCCCAGCTGGATCTCCGTGACTGATGCCCCGGTAGAAAACCTGCTGGGCCGCCTTGGCGCATCCATCGCAGCGCCGCTGTTCATCATCGTGGGCTGGGGCAGCTTTGGTTTGCCACTGATCCTGGGTGTTTGGGGTGTGCGTTTTGCTTTCCACTTTGGCGAAGAACGCGCGCAAAGCCGGATCATCTTTGCGCCGATCATGTTGGCTTTGGCATCGATCTATGCGTCAACGCTCGCGCCTGGAGCTGAATGGATTCACGCGTTTGGCCTAGGCGGTCTGTTTGGCGACACCATCACCGGTGCGCTGCTGACCATCTTGCCTATCGGTGCGCAGTCCGGTGTGAAGCTCATGTCCATGCTGGCTGGTGTGGTGTTTGTGCTCTCCAGCGCCTTTGTACTTGGCTTCACCCGCAATGAGCTTGGCAATATGGCCCGCCGTTTCATGATTGGCCTTGTGCTGACCTATGACGCCATCATGCGTCTCCTGGGCCGTGGTGCCACCGGTGCCGTGCATGCCGCCAAATCCGCGCAGGCCCGCCGTGTTGAACGCCGCGAAGAGGCGCAGGCGCATTACGCGGCAGAGCAGGCTGCTTGGGAAGAAGAAAGCCTGGTCGAAGATGTGGTGGATGAGCCTTACGTTCCGGTTGAAGACGAGCGTCCCAAACCGCGCCTGCGCATGCCTACCCTGATCAAGCGGGCAGACCCTGCGCCGGAGCCCATGCCGGAGCCTGAGCTGGTCGAAAACGTTTTTGCCGATGATTGGGACGTGAAGCCCGAAGAAGAGCGGATCAGTGCCAAGATCGCTGACGTGATGCGCACTCGAGCGCGCCGTGGCGCGGCAATTGCTCCGCCAGAGCTACATTCTGACAAACCGCTGACCAAGGGTCGCGGGCGTGGTCCGGATCCGTTGTTGCTGGATGAAGGCCCGGAAGAGCATCATGTGCCACTGCAAGCGGAACCGCCGCTGACTGCAGGTCCGATCCTGACCCGCGCAGAACCGCCGCTCTCCGCACCTGTCGCCACACCTGCAGCCGCAGCGCCGACAATTTCACCTGCGGCCGCGCCGTTTGCAGAGCCTGTCGCGATGGAGCCAGCGCCCATGGTGGAACCTGTGTCACAATCTGTGCCGCAACAGCCGCGCATGGCGCCGATTCCAACGCCGGAACCCAAAAAGGTTGTGCAGCCACGGGTCAACAAAACCGTGCAACCTTCGACCCGCGCCAAAGCCGAGGCGCAGCCATCGCTGGCTTTTGAAGAAACCCATTCCGAGTTTGAGCTTCCTCCACTGGGCCTGCTGGAGAACCCGTTGGAAATTCAGCGCCATCACCTCTCTGACGACGCGTTGGAAGAAAACGCGCGCATGCTGGAGTCCGTGCTGGATGACTACGGCGTCAAAGGCGAAATCGTCTCCGTGCGCCCCGGTCCGGTTGTGACCATGTATGAGCTGGAGCCTGCGCCCGGCCTCAAAGCAAGCCGTGTCATTGGCCTGTCCGACGACATCGCCCGCTCCATGTCGGCACTGTCTGCCCGTGTTTCCACGGTGCCGGGCCGCTCGGTGATCGGTATCGAACTGCCTAACGAAAACCGCGAAAAAGTGGTGCTGCGCGAGATCCTCGCTGCCCGCGACTTTGGCGACAGCAACATGAAGCTGCCGTTGGCGCTGGGGAAAGACATTGGCGGCGACCCCGTTGTGGCCAACCTCGCAAAGATGCCGCACCTGCTGATCGCTGGGACCACCGGCTCCGGTAAATCCGTGGCGATCAACACCATGATCCTGTCGTTGCTCTACCGTCTGACACCGGACGAGTGCCGGCTGATCATGATCGACCCGAAAATGCTCGAACTGTCGGTCTATGACGGCATTCCGCACCTGCTCTCTCCGGTTGTGACCGATCCGAAAAAGGCGGTTGTCGCTCTGAAATGGGTCGTGGGCGAGATGGAAGAGCGTTATCGCAAAATGTCCAAAATGGGCGTGCGCAACATCGACGGCTACAACAGCCGCGTGGCGGATGCGCTGGCCAAAGGCGAGACTTTCTCCCGCACGGTGCAAACCGGCTTTGACGATGACACCGGTGAACCTGTGTTTGAGACCGAAGAGATTATCCCGGAGAAAATGCCCTACATCGTCGTCATCGTCGACGAGATGGCCGACCTGATGATGGTCGCGGGCAAAGAGATCGAAGCCTGCATCCAGCGTCTAGCGCAAATGGCGCGGGCCTCCGGCATCCACCTGATCATGGCGACCCAACGTCCGTCCGTGGACGTGATCACCGGCACCATCAAAGCCAACTTCCCGACCCGGATTTCCTTCCAGGTGACGTCGAAAATCGACAGCCGGACGATCCTCGGCGAAATGGGCGCGGAACAGCTCCTGGGCATGGGCGACATGCTCTACATGGCCGGTGGTGCCAAGATCACCCGCTGCCATGGTCCGTTTGTGAGCGACGAGGAAGTCGAAGAGATTGTAAACCACCTCAAGAGCTTTGGCCCGCCAGAGTACATCGGTGGTGTGATCGACGGTCCGGCTGACGACAAGGCAGACAACATCGACGCCGTGCTGGGCCTGAACACCGGCGGAAACACCAACGGCGAAGATGCGCTTTATGACTCCGCTGTGGCGATTGTCATTCAGGACCGCAAATGCTCAACCTCCTACATCCAGCGCAAGCTGGCGATTGGCTACAACAAAGCCGCGCGTCTTGTGGAGCAGATGGAAGAAGAGGGCCTTGTCAGCCCAGCCAACCATGTGGGCAAACGGGAAATCCTGGTGCCTGAGCAGTGATGCTCAGGTCCAATCAAATTTTTTTGTAACGCGTATCAGGGTAAGCGGGCCAAGCGCCCCTATATTGAACCTATGACCAAACTCAAAACCATTGCCACCGCTGCGATTCTGTCTCTGGCCACTGCCATGCCCGCCATGGCGGAAAAACTCTCGCTCAATCAGATCAGCAACTATTTCAACACCCTGAAAACCGCGAAATCTGACTTCATGCAGATTTCCGATGATGGCTCAGTGCAAACCGGCACTCTGTTTATCCAGCGCCCCGGCAAGATGCGCTTTGAATATGACCCGCCGCAAAAAGCTTTGGTTCTGGCGTCCAATAATGCCGTCGCGATCTTTGACAATCGTGCCAAAGGCGCCCCGGAGACCTACCCTTTGGGCCGCACGCCCTTGTCCATTATTCTCGCCCGCAAAGTGAACCTGCAGTCCGCCAACGCTGTAATTGGCCATACCTACGACGGTAAGCACACCATTGTGACGGCGCAGGATCCCAAGAATCCCGACATTGGCCGCATTCAGATGAAGTTCTCCGCCTCGCCGGTCACGCTTGATGAATGGGTGATTCAGGATGCGCACGGCGGGCGCACCACAATTCGCCTGGGTGATACCGAAACCGGTATGAGCTACCCGCGGGCTTTGTTTGACATTGATACGGAGCGCAGCAAGCGCCGCCGCTGATCTTCGGAGCGCTTAGGCAATGATGTCCGGCGTCAGCCGGTCTTCAATCCGCGAGATAATGTCTTTCAGGCGCAGCTTCTGCTTCTTCAACCGCTGGATCGTCAACTGATCGCCGGTGCCACGATCCACCAAGGCGTTGATCGCCTCATCAAGATCGCGGTGTTCCTGCTTGAACACCTCCAACTCGACACGCAAAACGTCGTCGGTTTTCATTGCGAGATCAGTGGTGGCGTTCATCTTTGGGTCCTTAGCCTAAGCGGACTCCTAAGATAGGGCTTTCCGCGCCCGCTGAAAAGAAGGCGATTTGTCCATTTTTTTGAGACCTTGTTTAGCATTCGATAGCGCGACACTTGCAGCACAGGTCAGGCTGCCCCATATTCAAAAGGCACATTGGTTGCCAGAAAGGGATCTTTGTGCGGACTGTCGCTTTGCACAAGGACGTGTCGATGACCAAACTATCTTTGGGGTCTCACCCCCACATGCTGGGCTTTGAACAGCTCGAACGCCTTTTGGAACGGACCGCCAAGTCCTCCGAAGGCTACCCGCCCTTTAACATCGAACAAACCGCAGACTATGCCTATCGCATCACGCTGGCTGTCGCTGGCTTTCGCGAGGAGGATCTGAGCATCACGGTGGAAGATCGCCAATTGGTGATCCGTGGCCGCTCCTCTGATGACGCGAGCGAGCGGGTGTTCCTGCACCGAGGTATCGCCTCTCGCCAATTTCAGCGCAGCTTTGTGCTCGCCGACGGCGTCGAAGTGGGCGAAGCGTCGATGGAAAACGGCCTGTTGCACATCGATCTATCCCACGCGCGGCCAGAGACAGTTGTTCAGACGATCCAAATCAAGAAAGGATAACCCATGCATAATGTTGACCTGCTGACCCATTTCACCGATGATCGCACCGTCTATGTGCGTGAGGTCATGGTGTCCGACCTGCCCGAAGAGATGCAGGAAGAAGCGGACGGGGCCGAAACCCTGTTTGCAGTGCACGCCACAGATGGTGAGCGGCTGGCACTGGTGAAAGAGCGCGGCTTGGCCTTTGTTCTGGCGCGCCAGAACAACTATTCGCCAGTGACCGTGCACTAAGCACGCCGCACATTCTGAGTAATTGGAGGGCGCCGTTTGGCGCCTTCATTCGTTTAGGGATACGGCTACCGTGTCCTCGCCCCACCCATCCAGATTGCACTTGCTGCGCACATGGATCGTGGTGATTTCCGGTGGGATCCAAACGCGGGATAGGCTGCGGGTAAACGGCTGCTCGTTTACGTGAGGGTGCGCCAAAACCCGCGTGCCAAGCACTTGACCGTTTTCAGTCTCAATGCGCCAGCCATCTGCATAATGGTCCCAGCCTGTGTCCGGATGTTCAAGGGTGACATCAAACCGCCAGCCTGCATCGCTTTGGGTGGCTTTCACATCGGTGATCTGGGCCGGATCGGCCAGCGCCGTCTTCGCGGCAAAAACTATCGGTACAACAAAATATCGCATGTTGGGAGGGTAGCAGCCCGGCGTCTCACTGTCGTGGTTTTACCTGACAAAAAGAAACCCGGGCCGCGATGGCCCGGGTCAAATTTTCGTGTCTCTTGGGGCTGTTTAGCCTTTGGAGAACTCTGGGTAGGCTTCCATGCCCAGTTCTGCCATGTCCAAACCGTTGATCTCGGTCTCTTCGTCAACCCGCAGACCCATGGTGGCTTTCAGGATGAACCAGACGATTGCAGAGACAACCACGGTGAAGAGCCCGACCACAACGATGGCGTAGAGCTGGGTGCCGAGGGACGCGTCACCGTTGGTGAACACAACCGCGATGGTGCCCCAGATGCCGGCGATCAGGTGCACCGGGATGGCGCCAACCACGTCGTCGATTTTCAGCTTGTCCAGGAATGGAACCGCGAAGACCACGATCACGCCGCCAACTGCACCGATCAGAGTTGCTGCGCCCAGGGACGGGGTCAGCGGCTCTGCAGTGATGGACACGAGGCCGGCCAGTGCGCCGTTCAAAACCATGGTCAGGTCAGGCTTTTTGTACATGATCTGGGTCAGGATCAGAGCTGCGATTGCGCCGCCTGCTGCCGCTGTGTTGGTGTTGGCAAAGATGCGGGACACGTCTGCAACGTCACCCACGGTGCCCATTGCCAGCTGCGAGCCGCCGTTGAAGCCGAACCAGCCGAGCCACAGGATGAATGTACCCAGAGTGGCGAGCGTCAGGTTGGAGCCTGGGATTGGCACGGTACGGCCTTCTTTGTTGTACTTGCCGATACGTGGGCCGAGGATGATGGCGCCGGTCAGAGCGGCCCAGCCACCTACGGAGTGCACAACGGTCGAACCCGCGAAGTCCAGGAAGCCAGCTGCATCCAAGAAGCCGCCGCCCCATTTCCAGGACGCCTGCAGTGGGTAGATCACGGCGGTCAGAACGATCGTGAAGATCAGGAATGGCCACAGCTTGATACGCTCTGCCAGAGTACCGGACACGATGGACGCGGTGGTGGCACAGAACATCAGCTGGAAGAAGAAGTCGGAACCGGTGGAGGCGTAGGAGTAGTCATCCGCCGCATCAGAGGTGACACCAACCGCTTCCAGAACACCGGGGCCCCAGACGCCGGACAGGATGCCGTCCACAGACCATGTGCCCAGCGGGTACATCAGGTTGTAGCCGATCAGGTAGTAGAAGATGGCTGCGAGCGAGAACAAAGAGATGTTCTTGATCAGCTGCATGGTCACGTTTTTGGAGCGGACAAGCCCCGCTTCCAGCATGGCGAAGCCTGCCGCCATCCAGAACACGAGGAAGCCACCCACAAGGAACAGCAGAGAGTTAAGAATAAAGACAGTGTCGGTGGAGGCATTCACGCCCGGCACCGGACCTTCTTCGGCCAGGCCTAGGCTCGGCAGCGCGATCAGCGCGGCGGGCAGGGCCAGTTTTGCGAGGGTATTCATCAGTGTATTCCTTCCTTGCGGCGCCTTAGATGGCGTCTGCATCCGTTTCGCCGGTGCGCACGCGAATGGCTTGCTGCACGTCCAGCACGAAGATTTTTCCGTCACCGATCTTGCCGGTCTGAGCGGTTTTGGTGATGGTTTCGACCACCTGATCGGCCATATTGGCGGCAACCACGAGTTCGAGTTTGACCTTAGGCACGAAATTCACCGCGTATTCTGCGCCGCGATAGATTTCAGTGTGGCCGGATTGGGAGCCGAAGCCCTTAATTTCAGTGACCATCATGCCGCGCACGCCGATGTCGGTCAGCGCCTCGCGGACCTCCTCCAGCTTGAACGGTTTGATCGTTGCGATAATCAGTTTCACCTTGTTCCCCTTTTGGCGGTGCGGGGAGTGCCCCGCGAATTTGCACCTGCAGAAAAACGCGGCAGGGCCTGAAAAACGAAGATTCGAGGCTGGTTTTTGGGCAAAAATTTAGTTTGAGAGGTGAAAAAATGGGCACAAAGGTTAATTTGCGCGAAAATTGGGCATCAAAAGAACGGATTTGACCGCTTCGGTGGGTCTACATCGGGGGGCACACAGGTTAAAATGCCCCAAAAGAACATCCCGGGCAGTGGGCAGATCATGAGTGATTCAAGACGTCGGAAACCACCTTTGGTGGCGGACAAGCGCTACTCGCGCAAATCCGCCAAACCCGCGCGCAAGCCGACCAAATCCAAAGCCAAGCCTGCCCCAAAGCGTCCTGCCCGACGTAAGGCGGCCCCGAAGCGTCCGCGCAAACAGTCGCGCAATCCCATTGTCCGGTTCTTCAGTAATATCATCCGCTGGATCCTGCGCCTGATCTGGACCGTTGTCTGGCGCACCTCCGTGGTGATCGGCATCATGGTTGGCTTGGCTGTGACCTATGTCTATGCGACCTTGCCTGAGGTAGACGAGTTGCTGGATGGCCGCGCGCGCGGCTCGGTCACGTTGCTGGACCGTGACGACAAGGTCTTTGCTTGGCGCGGGGACCAGTTTGGCGGCGTTGTGACCGCGGACACCGTGTCTAAACACCTCAAAAACGCGGTCATCGCCACCGAGGACAAACGCTTCTATCGCCACTTCGGCGTTAGTCCCCGTGGCATTGCCAGTGCTGTGCGCATTAACCTGAGCGAAGGTCGGGGGCCATTGTCCGGTCACGGCGGCTCCACATTGACCCAGCAGACGGCAAAACTTCTGTGTCTTGGCGTGGAATACGACGCCAGCGAATGGGAAAGCGAAGCCGAATATGTGCGCGATTGCCGTCGCGGCTCTTTGGGGCGGAAGGTGAAAGAAGCTATCTACGCCATGGCGATGGAGGTCAAATACACCAAGGATGAAATCCTCTCCGTCTACCTCAACCGCGCCTATATGGGCGGCGGCGCTTACGGAGCTGAGGCCGCGTCTCAGCGCTACTTTGGCAAACCTGCCGCCAATCTAACACCGGCCGAGGGCGCTATGATTGCCGGTCTCTTGACTGCGCCGTCCTCTCTTGCGCCCACAGCAAACTTGCAGCGCTCCCAGGACCGCGCTGCCACAATTCTGCGTCTGATGAATGAGCAGGACTACCTGTCCGACAAGGACACCAAATATTATCAAACCAACCCTGCAACCCTGTCCAAGGCGGCCGAAGCAAAGGCGGGCGGCTACTTTGCCGATTGGGTTATGTCCTCCGGTCCAGAGTTCTTCACCCGCAACACCACTGAAGATGTGATCCTGAAAACCACCATGGATCCGCGCATCCAAAAGGCTGCGGAAGATGGCCTGAAGTGGGTGTTTGAAAACAAGGTGCGGGAAGGCTCCAAAGCTCAAGCGGCCATTGTGGTTATGTCCGCCGATGGTGCCGTGCGCGCGATGGTCGGCGGTCGCAAAACCAAAGTCTCTGGTGCCTTCAACCGCGCCACACAGGCCAAGCGACAAACCGGCAGTGCGTTCAAACCCTTTGTTTATGCAACCGCTCTGGAGTTGGGGGGGCATTACGATGATAGCGTTGTGGACGAACCTTATTGCCTCAACATCGCCGGGTCCGGACAATGGTGCCCCAAGAACTACACTGGCAAACACTACGGCGAAGTCTCGCTGACTTTTGCTCTGATGAATTCGCTCAATATTCCAGCCGTGAAAGTCTCTGAGAAGGCAGGGCGCGAAAACGTCCGCACCGTGGCCAGTATGTTTGGCATTGAAAGCGATCTGGCCGCAGGCCCGGCGCTTGCGCTGGGCGCATCAGAAAGCAGCCTGCTGGAAATGACCGGCGCCTATGCCGGGATCCTCAACGGCGGCTCCTCCGTGACGCCTTACGGCCTCGTTGAACTGCGCCTGTTGGGAGAAGACAACGCCCTGATGGGCACCGGCGGCGGTATTGGTGAGCGGGTGATCTCAGACGCCGCTGCGCGGGAACTCATCTGGATGATGGAAAAAGTGGTCAGCGAAGGCACTGGCGGACGCGCCAAAATGGACGGCTGGCAGGTGGCCGGTAAAACGGGCACCACACAAGCAGCTCGCGATGCCTGGTTCATTGGCTTCACCAATGAATATGTCGCTGGTGTCTGGATGGGCTATGACGACAACACGCCGCTGACCGGGGTTACCGGTGGCGGTCTGCCTGCGGAAATCTGGCGCGAGGCCATGGTGCGTGTGCATGAGGGTCTGACGCCAACACCTCTGCCAGCCTTCACGCCAGTGCCTCAGAAAAGGCCGGCACAGACAGGTGGAAATCGTCAGCGCAAAGGACAGGGGATCGATGATGTCGTGAATGGCATCCTGCGCGACATCTTTGGCGGCGGGAACTGATCCCGCCTGCCTCGTGTCTAAAAGGGGCGCTTAGCCCGCTTTCTTGAGGTCCTGAATCAGCCCATTGATGTCGCCTTTGCGGCGATCCAGCATCGCGCCAATCTCTGCCTTCTCAGACAGGCGCAGGCTGATGCCTTCGATGATCAGATCAAAGAACTTGTTCTTGCCGGACTTGTCGGACACTAAAAACGCCACCTGAAACGGCTTTTGTCCTCGCAGGGTCACTTTGGCGCTCACCTCATAGAAGCTCTTGACCGGACGAGAGCCGGTCACTTCCACTTTGCCACCAACAAATTCGTTAAAGCGTTTGCCATATTTGCGGGAGATATAGCCCTGAAACGCCTTGGTGTAGCTGTTCAGCTGGCTTTTGCTCAGGCTGCGCGCATCCGGGCCAAGCGCGGAGCGGGCAATGATGCTCACGTCACCATACTTCACAAAGATTTTCTCAAAGTCCTTGATCATCCGGTCCAGCGACTTGCCGGAAGAGATCACCTTGTTGATGTCGGCAACCGCTTTGTCGATCAGTGCTTTGGCCTGCGCATCGTTGAGCGCAAAGGCAGAAGTGGGCAAAGTCGCCACCGCACCAGCAGCGGCAGACAGGGCGACGAAATTGCGTCGGGTCAGCTTAGAAATCTGCATAGGGATCCTCATACGGGTCAAATTCCGGATCGACATAGGTCTCTTCGCCCTGATTTCCAAGACGGAAGCGGCGGTTTTGCAGGTAAAGAATACGTGCCTGCGCATAGCTGTCAGCGCTGTCGTAGAGGATCGAGTCGACGGTCGCGTCATACTCATAGCGCTCGCCCATCTTGTTCACGACATAGGCCACGCCGCCGATATAGCGCGTGGGTTCCCGGACCACGACAAAGAACGGGTCCAACATAATGTCAACGGCAAAGCCATAGGCATCACGGGTTGTGGAGGGCCCAAAGAATGGCATCTCGGTGTAGGCCCCTTCACCGGCGCCCCAGACATGCAATGTCTCGCCAAAGTCGGTGTCATGGCGCTCCATGCCAGCCGCAGACGCAGGGTCAAACAGACCCGCAATGCCAAATGTGGAGTTGAATACAAAGCGAAACAGAGACGAGCCCGCTTCCGGTATCTTGCCTTGCAAGGTGTTGTTGATCACATCGTTGGGCAGCGACAAATGGTCGGCAAAGTTGGACACACCAGTGCGCACCGGCCTCGGAATGATGGTGCCGTAGCCGTTGGACGCGGGCGACAGCAAGATCGTATCGACACGTTTGTTGAACTCATGGATGCGCCGGTTGGCCGCTTCATTTGGATCATGGATGCCCGTGGGCGGGAGGTCCGATTTTGCGCATGCCGTTAGGGTTGTGCTGACGCAAAGGGTCAGTACAATGCTTCGCAACAAATTCTTGGGAACAAGTTTCAAAAGGCTACCACACGTCTTTCAATTCGCCACAACACTCCACCATTTAGATTAATCGATTGCTTACCCCAATGTCATAGTGATGTTCGTCACATGATGTGGCAGTTTGGGAACATAAGCCTGACCGCTTAACAGGCACAAGAACGCCGGACATCACATGTTTGTGGACTAGTCCGGCATACAGGGACCGTTTGATGACCACACAAGCTAAAGAACGCGGTTTGCAGGAACTTCGCTCCGTCCGGGCACAAAGTCGCGGCCTTTACTGGACCGTTGCGGTGTTCAGTTTTTTCGTAAACCTTCTGATGCTCACCGGACCGCTCTATATGCTGCAAGTGTATGATCGGGTGCTGGGAAGTGGCTCTCGGGAAACGCTTTTTGCTTTGTCGCTTCTGGTGATGTTCCTCTACGGCCTGATGGGGCTGATCGATTTTGCCCGCGGCCGGATCATGGCCCGTGTTGGAGCGCGGTTTCAGGATGCCTTGGATCAGCGGGTCTTTGATGCGTCTCTGCGCCGGGCGTCGCTGGGAAAATCTACCGGCTCGGAAACGGCGCTTCAGGATCTGGAGTCGGTGCAACGGCTGTTGACCTCACCGGTTTTGACCTCTGTCTTTGACATGCCCTGGGCGCCGCTGTTCTTTTTTGGCATTGCCCTGTTCCATCCCTGGTTGGGGCTGCTGGCCATCGTTGGCGGCACAATGCTGATTCTAGCCGCTGTGTTTAACCAACTGGCCACCCGACGCCATAACGAGCGCATGCTGGCCGCGACCCATAACGCCAACCGCATGTCGGCGCAGTTGCAGTCCGAGGCAGAGCTGGTCTCCGCTCTTGGCATGCGCAATGCGGCTTTTGAGCGTTGGAAAACCGTACGCCGCATGTCGCTTCAGGAAACCATGAACACCGCGGACGTGGGCGGTGGCTTTACCACCTCGATCAAAACGTTCCGCTTGTTTCTACAATCCGCCATGCTGGGACTCGGTGCTTATCTGGTGCTGGAAGGCGAAATCACCCCCGGTGCCATGATTGCCGGCTCTATCTTGTTGGGCCGCGCGCTGGCGCCAATCGAATTGGCCGTGAACCAATGGGCTGTCGTGCAACGCGCGCGCAAAGGCTGGAACAGCCTTGCGGAGCTTCTGGGCACGGTGTCGCCAGTACAGCCGCGCACCGAATTGCCCACACCGGCGGCCAAGCTGCAATTGCAACAGGTCACCATCGTGCCCCCAGGCGAGTCACAAGCCACATTACGGATGATGGCCTTTGACGTAAATCCCGGCGAAGCAATTGGCGTGATTGGCTCGTCCGGTGCCGGCAAATCCACTTTGGCCAAGGCAATTACCGGCGTGTGGCGCCCTGCAGGTGGCAAAATCCGCCTCGATGGGGCCTCGCTGGAGCAATACGATCCGGCCGCACTGGGCCGCTACATTGGCTATCTGCCACAGCGCGTGGAACTGTTTGACGGCACCATTGCGGAAAACATCGCCCGTCTGGAAAAAGACGCGCCAGCTGAAAAAATCGTCGCCGCCGCCCAAAAAGCGGATGCACACGAAATGATCCTGAAGCTGCCGGATGGGTACGAAACCCAGGTCGCCGCCCACGGCGGGCGACTGTCCGGTGGGCAGCTACAGCGTATTGGCCTTGCGCGCGCGATGTATTCCGATCCCGTGATCCTGGTGCTGGATGAGCCGAACTCCAACCTCGATAACGAAGGGTCCATGGCGCTCAACGCCGCGATCCGGAACATGAAACGTGAGGGCAAAAGCGTGCTGATCATGGCGCACCGCCCGGCTGCCATTCAGGAATGTGACAAGCTCTTGGTGGTGGAACAGGGCCAGAAACGTAGCTTTGGTCCCAAAGACGAAGTGCTCAAGGAAGTGCTGCGCAACCACAATGAGGTCCGCAACTCTATCGGTCCGGGAGGCGTACAATGAGCACAGAGAAAGCATGGAGCGCGCGCAAGCCGCTGTGGATTGGCGGCATTGCGCTAGCAACCTTGGTGATTGGCTTTGGGGCCTGGGCCGTGGGCACAGAGATCGCCGGGGCCATCGTTACCTCCGGCCGGGTTGAGGTGGACCGTAACCGTCAGATCGTGCAGCACATTGATGGCGGCGTGGTCACGGACATCAAGGTGGAGGAAGGTGACCGCGTCGAGCCGGGCCAGATCCTGATGCAGCTCGACGAAGCCGAACTTACGCTGGAACTCACCGTGACCGAAGGCCAGCTTTGGGAGCTTATGGCCCGCCGTGGACGGCTCGAAGCGGAACGCGACGAAGCGCAGGACATTGTCTTTGACCCCGCCTTGGTGGAGATCGCGGAAACCTCGCAAGAGGCCGCTGGCTTGATGACAGGTCAAAGCCGCCTGTTTGCCGCCCGCGCCGACACGCTCAACAAAAACCTCGATCAATTGGCCAAGCGCAAGGCGCAAATCCAAAGCCAGATTGTTGGCATCGACGCCCAAAATGTCGCCCTCACACAGCAGCTTGATCTGATTAAGGCGGAACTCAAAGACCAGCAGGCGCTGCTTGACAAAGGCCTTGCGCAAGCCACCCGCGTTCTGGCGCTACGCCGCGAAGAGGCCAACCTCGCTGGCCGCGTAGGTGAGTTGCAGGCCAATCGCGCACAGGCTGAAGGGCGCGTCACTGAAATTGAAATCGAGGCTTTGGCACTCGGCAGTTCGCGCCGCGAAGAGGCGATAACAACGCTGCGGGACCTGCGCTATCGTGAGTTGGAGCTGTCTGAGCGTCGCCGTCACTTGATTTCGAAAATTGAAAACCTCGACATCCGTGCCCCGGTGGCCGGTCTGGTTTACGGCCTACAGGTGTTCGCCTCCCAATCGGTCATCCAACCGGCTGAGCCGCTGATGTACATCGTGCCTCAGGACCGCCCGCTGGTCGCGGCAGTACAGGTGCCCACCATTCATGTGGATCAAGTCTATCCGGGCCAGTCTGTCACCCTTAAATTCTCCGCCTTTGATCAACGCACAACGCCTGATCTGGAGGGCAGCGTGGTGCATGTCTCAGCAGACGCCTTTCAGGATGATCAAACCGGTGGGTCCTTTTATAAGGCGGAAATTGAATTGCTAGACGGCGAAGTGGAAAAACTGCCGGCCGAAGCCTCGCTTGTGCCGGGCATGCCTGTGGATGCGTTTTTCCGCACGCGGGACCGAACCCCTTGGGAGTATCTCACCAAGCCTTTGACCGATTATTTCGTCAGAGCCTTCCGAGAAAGCTGAGCCTGCATTTCACGCTTTTCAATTCCCATTTCGCGGTCTAGCGTCAGCGCAAACATCGCATATGGAGAGCACGTGATGAGCGCGATCGAAGCACGCCTGAAAGAACTGGGAATTACACTGCCGGACGTGGCCGCCCCTGCGGCCAACTACGTGCCTTACGTGGTTGTGGGCGACATGGTCTATGTCTCCGGTCAAATCTCGATGACTGAAGCAGGGTTCACCACTGGCAAAGTCGGTGCAGACCTGACTACTGAGGAAGGCGTGGCCGCCGCGCGCACTTGCGCGGTGGGCCTTTTGGCTGCCCTGAAAGCGGCCTGTGGCGGGGACATTGATCGTCTGGTGCAGGTGGTCAAGCTGGTGGGCTTCGTGAACTCCACGCCTGACTTCACCGATCAACCGAAAGTCATCAACGGCGCATCCGATTTTATGGTGGAGGCGCTGGGCGACAAAGGCCGCCATGCCCGGTCTGCGGTCTCTGCTGGCTCCTTGCCGTTTGGCGTGGCCGTGGAAATCGAAGGCATCTTCCAGATCGCCTGACATGCTCGACAAACGGTTCTTTGATGCGCCCATCGCGCATCGGGCCCTGCATGACGTCACTCAAGGCCGCCCGGAAAACAGCCGGGCGGCCATTGAGGCGGCCATAGCGCAGGGTTTTTGCATTGAAATTGACCTGCAACTGTCCGCCGACGGTGTGGCCATGGCCTTCCATGACTACCAATTGCAGCGCCTGGCCGACGCCAAGGGGGCCATTCGCCAACACACGGCAGCGGCGCTGGGCGCGATTCCGTTGATTGGCGGGGATGAAGGCATTCCCACCTTCGCCGAAGTGCTTGACCTGATCGCAGGCCGCGTGCCGCTGTTGGTGGAGTTTAAGGACCAAGACGGCATCATGGGGCCCAATGTCGGCACGCTTGAAGCCTCTGCTGCTGAGGCTGTGCAGGGGTACGCCGGCCCCTTGGCCTTCATGTCGTTCAATCCAAATAGCGTGGCTGCCTTGCGCGATCTTGCCCCTGATGTGCCCCGTGGTTTGACCACCGATCCCTTCCGAGACGAGGACTGGCCGCTCCTGCCTGAAGCGGTCCGCGCCCGCCTGCGTGCGATCCCGGATTATGACGACGTTGGCGCCTGTTTTATCAGTCATAGTGTTGATGATCTGCAATCGGCCGAAGTTGCACGACTCAAGGCGCGCGGTGCCAATATCCTGTGCTGGACTGTGACGTCGGCCAAGCAGGAGCAAGCGGCACGCCAGATCGTCGACAACGTCACTTTTGAAGGCTACGTGCCAGAGGGCAGCTAGAATTGGCTGCCCTAAAAGTGATTTGTCTCGCGCCCACCATCGTAGCAGGTACACTACTGACAAGGAGGCGCGCGCATGGACGGTGATCCAATTGAAATCACATTGCATCAGTCGCTGGAGACCGTTTCCGCGGCCGATTGGGACGCCTGCGCCGACCCTACGCCAAACGGCACCGGGCGCGCGGAAAACCCCTTTGTCACCCATCGCTTCCTGCGGGCGCTTGAGGAAAGCGCCAGTGTCGGCTCCGGCACCGGCTGGCTGCCCCGCCACCTGACCGCCAAAGCGGGTGGCGAGGTCATCTCCGTCGCGCCGATGTACATCAAACAGCACAGCCAGGGCGAATACGTCTTTGACCACAATTGGGCCCACGCCTACGAACAAGCAGGCGGGCGCTATTACCCGAAACTGCAAACCGCCGTGCCGTTTTCCCCCGTCACAGGCCGCCGCCTGATGACCCGCCCCGGCTGGGAGGCCACGGGCCAATCCGCGCTAGTCCAGGGCATGGTGCAGGTCGGCACAGACAATGGCCTCAGCGGTGCGCACATCACTTTTTGCACCGAAGAGGAGGCGCAAAACGGTCAGGAGATGGGCCTGCTCTATCGCACCGGGCAACAATTCCACTGGCTCAATAACAATTACGTCAACTTTGACGCATTCCTCGCCGCACTCTCCTCCCGCAAACGCAAAAACATCCGCAAAGAGCGCAAACAGGCGCAGGCCTTTGGCGGCACCATCACCTGCCTGACCGGCGAGGACATCAAGCCGCACCACTGGGACTCCCTGTGGCGGTTTTACCAAGACACCGGCGCGCGCAAATGGGGCACGCCTTACCTGACCCGTGCCTTCTTTGACATCCTCCACCAAACGATGCGCGACGACACGCTGCTGATCTTTGCGGAGTGCGACGGCACCCCCGTGGCAGGCGCCATGAACATGATTGGCAGCGACACGCTCTTTGGCCGCTACTGGGGCTGCGTCGAACACCACCCGGCATTGCACTTCGAATTGTGCTATTATCAGGCAATGGACTGGGCCATAGCGCAGGGGTTGGCCTCGGTGGAGGCGGGCGCACAAGGCGAGCACAAACTGGCGCGCGGCTACCTGCCGGTGACCACCCACTCGCTGCACTGGATCCAGGACCCAGGGTTTCGCGACGCTATAGATCGCTACCTCCAAGAGGAGCGTGAAGCGGTCAGTCAGGATGTCGAAGTGCTCACCAACTATGGCCCGTTCAAACGCGGCAATGAGGAGGACCACGAATGACCGAAAAACTCAGTCAGGCCGCCCGCGATGCGGTCATGGAGCCGCTGTTGCAGACCGGCTGGACCTATTGCGACGACCGCGACGCGATCCGCAAATCCTTTGAGTTTGAGAACTTTGTAGAGGCCTTTGGCTGGATGACCAAAGCCGCCATCTGGGCCGAGAAATGGAACCACCACCCGGAATGGTCCAACGTTTACAAAACTGTAGACGTGTCTCTAACCACCCATGACGTGGGCGGTCTATCCGCTTTGGACGCCAAATTGGCGCGCAAAATGGATGTCTTGTTTGGCGAGGCCTAAAGGATAGGCCTGACACGCTCGCGCAGCACGTCAGGCCTCATATCAAAAGCTTACAGAGCGGCAACCATGGTCTCACCCGCGCTGATCTCGCAGGTGCCCGGCGCCTCTTCGACGTTCAGGATCTTGAACTCGCCGTCTTCGATCATCGCCGCATAGCGCTTGGAGCGGTTCACAAAGCCAATCGCTGGTACGCTGAAGTCCAACCCCATCGCGGTGGTCAACTCGCCGGTTGGGTCTGCCAACAGGGTCACTCCTGCGTCGGCCGCGTTGTGCGCTTTGTCCCAAGCATCCATCACAAATGGATCGTTGACCGACACACAAATCACCTCATCTACGCCTTTGTCTTTCAGCGCATCCACATTGCGCATGAAGCTTGGCAAATGCGCGCTGCTGCACGTCCCGGTGAACGCCCCTGGCAGGCCGAACAGCACAACCTTGCGGTCTTTGGTCAGGCTTTCCACCGACACCGGTTCCGGCCCTTCTGCACCAATCTTCATCAACGTGCCTTCGGGGATTTTGTCTCCGATCGAAATACTCATTTGTGATACTCTCATTGCGTTTCCCTGAACCTGCGATATAGGCTCGCCAGCGGCTAAGACAATGGGTTTGAGGGAGAGTGACGTGACGCACATTGTTGTGATCGGAGCGGGGCAGGCAGGCGCGGCCTGTGTGGCCAAATTGCGCGCCAAAGGCTTTGAGGGCAAGATCACCCTGATCGGGGCCGAAACCGCCCCACCGTACCAACGTCCGCCGCTGTCCAAAAAGTACCTGTTGGGGGAAATGGACCTCGAACGCCTCTATCTGCGGCCAGAAAGTTATTACGCCGATCAAAACATCACCCTGCGCCTTGGCACGACTGTTCAGGCCATCGACACAACGGCGCAAACGGTCTCCCTAGCCGAGGAAATTCTCTCCTATGATCACCTCGTTCTGACCACCGGTGCGTCTCCCATTCGCCTGCCCGCCGCCATCGGTGGCGATCTCGACGGCGTCTACACCGTGCGCAACCTCGCCGATGTGGACTCTATGGCCCCGGAGTTTGCCAAAGACCGCCACGTGCTGATTGTTGGGGGCGGCTACATCGGTCTCGAAGCCGCCGCTGTGGCCGCCGCCAAAGGCCTCAAAGTCACGCTGGTCGAAATGTCCGACCGCATTCTGCAACGCGTCGCCGCCAAGGAAACCAGCGACTATTTCCGCGCGCTGCACAGCTCGCATGGCGTTGAGATCCTCGAAGGCACCGCACTGGAAGGCCTGGCTGGAGACGTCCGGGTGACCACCGCGAAACTCTCCGGCAACCGGGACCTGGCCGTGGACTTCGTGATTGTCGGCGTTGGCATCCGCCCTGATACTGCGCTGGCCGAAGCCGCAGGCCTGACCCTCGACAACGGCATCGCCACCGACGACCAAGGCCGCACCAGCGTGCCTAACGTGTGGTCCGCAGGCGACTGCGCCTCTTTCCCCTACAAAGGCACCCGCATCCGGCTTGAAAGCGTGCCCAACGCAATTGATCAGGCCGAAGTGGTTGCCGAAAACATCCTCGGTGCCGAGAAAACCTACGTCGCCAAGCCTTGGTTCTGGTCCGATCAATATGACGTCAAACTGCAAATTGCGGGCCTGAACACCGGCTTTGACACCATCGTCACCCGCGACAGCGGCGCAGGGGCCACCTCCTTCTGGTATTACCAAGGCGACACGCTTCTGGCTGTCGACGCCATGAACGCTCCGCGCGACTACATGGTGGGCAAGCGCCTGATCGAAAGCGGGAAATCTCCAGCACGTGACATGGTCGCCGACATGAACACTGACATCAAAGATCTGATGCGTCTCTAAGGAGCCTACATGCGGATCATTGGCGGAGAATGGCGGGGCATCGCGCTAGCGGCAGTGGGCAAAGGCGATCAGGGCAAACACCTGCGCCCCACTACAGACCGCGTGCGCGAAAGCCTGTTCAACGTGCTGCAAGGCGGCAAGCTGGGCAATCCCATCACGGGCGCCCGTGTGCTGGACCTCTTCGCAGGCACCGGCGCGCTGGGTTTGGAGGCAGTGTCGCGCGGGGCCACAACCGTGACCTTTGTGGACGATGGCCGCGTAGCCGGCGGCCTGATCCGCGACAACATCCGCAAAACCTGCGGCCCCACGCGGGCCAAGCTGATCAAAGCCGACGCCACCCGCCTGCCGCAAAACCCGGATGCGCCTTATGACCTGATCTTTCTGGATCCGCCCTATGGGAAGTCCATGGGGCAAAAGGCTTTGTCTCTGGCGTCTCAAAACGGGTGGATTGATCCAGATGCGTTGATCGTTTGGGAAGAGAACACGCCACAGGTGGCGCCTGAAGGATTCACGCAGCTGGACCAGCGCAAATACGGCGACACATGGATGACCTTTCTGGAGGTCTCAGCCCCTAACTGAGGGGAGCGAAACCCTCCCTCCAGAGGCTATCGACTCGACCGGACAAGCGTCGGGTGGCTTGAAGAAATTCATCTTCCCTGCGTAAATTTGTGACAATCATGCTGACGTAATTGAGGTTTTTGTCTCCCCGCGTCGTATGTGTGGTGTTGGGTAATAAATATTTAAAATCAATCCACTAAGTGTTGATTGGTGAAGCTGACAATTAAAATTGTTGACAGAAATCATACCGGCTTAAATAGTTCGTCTAGTCACCGAACTAAAGGAGGCCCGCGTGTCTTTTTCAGGAAATGTCTCCCGACAGCTGTCGATGAGCACCATTGTGCAAGCGATCACCAGCTACGCGCCGATTTCTAGAGCGTCGATCGCAAAGATGACCGGCTTGTCCAAGCAAACGGTCTCCGAGATCATGGCGCAGCTTGAAGAAGACGGGCTGGTGCAAACCGTTGGTCAGACCGAAGGCCATGTTGGGCGGCGCGCGGTCGTGTATGAAATCAACCCGCGCGCCGCTCTGGTTGCCACGGTGGATCTTGGCGGCACCAAAGTACGCGTCGCCATCTGCAATCTGGTGGGCGAAGTGGTGGCCGAAACCGTTGCCCCAACGGTCAAGGACGGTGGCGTTGCGGTCACAACCCAGATTGCCGACCTGATCCGCGAGCTGGCCACAAACCACGCCATCGACCCACAGACCATCCGCACCGTTGTGGTTGGCGTGCCTGGCGTACCACAGCCGGACGGCACCATTGCCTTTGCCCCCAACGTGCCCGGCGTGGACAAAATCCACTTTGCCGACACCCTGTCCGACTCCGTCGGCGTGGAGGTTATTGTCGAAAACGACGTGAACCTCGCAGCCCTCGGCGAGCATTGGATGACCAAGCGCGGCGACACCGACGATCTGGTCTATGTCTCCATCGGCACCGGCATCGGTGCCGGGCTGGTGATCGGGGGCAACCTCGTGCGCGGGGCGTCCGGCGCAGCGGGCGAAGTGGGTTACCTGCCGTTTGGGGCTGATCCTTTTGATCCCGAAAGCCTGCGGGTGGGCGCGCTGGAGCGTGTGTCTGCCACCCAGGCGCTGATTGCGCATTATCAGGAACAAACCGGCAAGGCGCTTGGCGTGCCGGAAATCTTTGATGCCGCACTGGCAGGTGATGCGGCGGCACAGGCCTGCCTTGAACGCGCTGCCAAAAACATCGCGCTGGCGATTGGTGCCATTGCCGCAGTGGTCGACCCGTCTTGCATTGTCATCGGCGGCTCCATCGGCGCCCGCAGCGAGTTGGTGGCCTTGATCGAGCCCATTCTGCGCAAATGTTTCCCCGGGGCGATCCCAATTGAAAACACCATTCTGGGCAATCACGCCGCCTTGGCCGGGGCCACCTCCATCGCCCTGTCACGCCTGCACGTAGCGCTGTTCACCGGCGGCCTGAAAGGCGCGGAGATCCAAGTGCCACCGCCCGCGCTGCAAACCTTTCAGGAGGTCACCACATGAGCGATGCGCTTGTGAACACCCTGAAGGACTTGCAGGATCGGGACGCGGACATTGCCCTCCTGAAATCCGCCCTGCGCCACGAAAGTGTGACCGGCAACGAGGCCAATTTTGTCTCGTTCCTGCAGTCGCAAATGGCGGACCTAGGCCTCGCACCGCGCTCCGCAGATTTCCTGCCCGGTCGCCCAAATATTTGGGGCGTGCGCAAAGGCTCTCAAACAGAGCCGGGGCGCAACCTCATGTTCACCGGCCATACCGATACCGTGCATGTGCGTGGCTGGGCCGACCATTGGGAAGATGATCCGCGCAATGATCCTTTTGGCGGGGCCATTGTCGATGGCCACGTCTGGGGCAGGGGGGCCTGTGATCTCAAGGGGGGCATATGCGCCGCACTCGCAGCTTTGCGCCTGCTGGACCGCGCTGGCATCACCCTCGCAAACGACCTCAGTTTTGCCTTCATCGGCGATGAGGAAAGCGGCGAGGTCGGCACCGGTGTCAGCGCGGGTGCTAAGGACCTGACGCACCGCATCCTATCCGGCACCGTGCCCAAGCCTGACTTTGCCGTCTATGTCGAGCCCACCAAGCTGGACGTGTACACCGCGCAAATCGGCTTCTTCATTGCAGATGTGAAAATCACCGGCAAATCCGCCTACTTTGGCACCCCGGACGAAGGCGTCGACGCGCTCAAGGCCACCCATAAAATCCTGTCCGCCGTCTGGGCGCACAGCGACGAACTGCGCAGCCAGCCGCATCATGATCTGGTTGGCCCCTCAGATGTGCTTGTGACCCATCTGTCCGGTGGCGGCTACATCGCTGTTCCTGGCGAGTGCAGCTTCTCTGTCATCCGCAAACTCCGCCCCGGCGAAGACCTATCCGAAGCCGTGATCGCCTTTGAAAGTGTGGTGCGCGGGGCCGACATCGACCCATCCATCGAGATTTCTTTCGACTATCCAGCGGGACGCGACCATCCCAAAGGCGGCTCTCCGGTCGAGATCGACCGCAACCACCCCGCCGCCGCCATGCTGCAATCCAGCCTCAAGGACACCGGCGCAACTGGTGGCGACATTGGCGGCGCGCCCTACTGGTCTGAATCCCCATTCTGGGTCGACCAGCTTGGCTGTCCAACCGTTTACTGCGCCCCCGGCAACATCGCCGTGGCCCATACATTTGAGGAGCGCATCTCGATTGATGCCTACCTCGATGCCGTGAGGGCCTACGCCCTCTTCATGACCCGCTTCTGTGGCGTGGTCGAACCCTAGTTATGTTTTTTGTGGGAGGAAAACATGAAATACTTCAACATCGTAGCGGCTGCGTGCCTGTCGGTGGCTTCGGCTGCCGGCGCGGAAACCATTGGTCCAAACGGCGAAGCGGCCACCGCCTCGACCGCTGTTCAGGTCAGTGACGATCACCTCGCCGCGCTCAAGTCCGGCAATCACAGCGCCGCGCTTTTGTGGCATGATCAATCCGATTTTGTGAACGCTGTTACCGCGGGTGCTAGCGACGAATTTGAACGCCTTGGCATCAAAGTTGTCGCCACCGCCTCAGCCGGTTTTGACGCCGCCAAACAGCGCAGCGACATTGAAACCGCGATGGCCAAAGAGCCCAGCATCATTCTGTCCTTGCCATTGGACCCGGTGACCTCCGCAGCGGCCTTTGAAGAGGCCAAGGAAAACGGCGTGGCGCTCAGCTTCCTGTCCAACGTGCCATCCGGCTATTCCCATCCGGCAGACTATGCCGCCATTGTGACCGACGATCTGTTCCAGATGGGCAAGCAGGCCGCAGATGCGTTGGCTGCCTCTATGGGTGGCTCCGGCACCGTGGGCTGGATCTATCATGACGCGGACTATTACGTGACCAACCAGCGTGACAACGCGTTCAAAACCACCATTGAAACGGACTATCCGAATATCGAGATTGTGGCGGAACAAGGCATCAGCGACCCGGCCCGCGCCGAGGAAATTGCCAACGCCATGCTGCTGCGCAACCCGGATCTGGGCGGCATCTTTGTCACCTGGGCAGGCCCTGCTGAAGGCGTCCTGGCCGCACTGCGCGCCAATGGAAACAAAAGCACCAAGATTGTGACTTTGGACCTGTCCGAGCCGATCGCGCTGGACATGGTCAAAGGCGGCAACGTGGTCGCGATTGTGGCGGATGAAGCTTATGAGCTTGGCCGCGCCATGGCCGCCTCCGCAGCGCTTGATCTGCTGGGCGAAGAGGTGCCTGCCTTTGTTGTGGCCCCGGCCATCACCGTGACCGCAGACAACGTGCAAGATGGTTGGCAGAAGTCCCTGCGCGTGGACGCACCGGCCAGCCTGAGCAAGTAATCTCCTCTCTGTCGCTGGACCATAGGTGATCCCTTTTCACACTGGTCTGGCGGCAGGTCTCGCCTATCTCGTGGCCCCTGCGCGTATATGCGTGCATCGGCTGCTCCCCGACGTTCTCCTCCGGCGCGTACAACGGCCCTGCTTTGCTGCGGGATGTCGCTCTTGACGCGTCCGGTGTGGTAGCTCTTCTATCTGAAAGATCGACATGACCCGCGTCTCTTCTCGACTGCAAGGATTGGATTTCCAACAAGCGGTTGTCTACTTTGGCTTCCTTGCCATCTTCCTGTTTTTTGCGGTGACCCTCTATGACGATGGGTTCCTGACCCAGCGCAATCTCACCAACATCGTGCTGCAAACTGCGCCTGCCACTATCATGGCTGTGGGCTTGGTCTTTGCGCTCTCCGCTGGCGAAATTGACCTCAGCTTCGGCTCCATTGTGGCCGTCTCCGCGCTCTCTTGCGCGGTCGCCTTACAAAGCTTCCCCATGCCGGTTGGTGTCTTGGTGGGCTTGGGCGTTGGCGTTGCCATTGGCGCGTTTAACGGCGTCTTGGTGGCTTACCTCAAGCTGCCCTCGTTCCTTGTGACCCTCGCCACTATGGGGCTGTTTGCAGGCATCGCCCGCTCCATGACCAACCTGCGCTCCGTGCCGGTGATGAACGACACCTTCACCGGCCTGTTTGGCTCCGGCAAGCTGTTCTCTGTGCCATCTTTGGTGATCTGGACCTGCCTTGGCGTGGGCATCGGCCATCTGATCTACCGCCACACCCGTTTTGGTGCCCATGTGCTGGCTACCGGAGACAACCCACGTGCGGCGCAAGTGTCTGGCATCAAAGTGGCCCGCGTGCGGCTGTATGTGATGATGATCTGTGGCGGCTGCGCTGGTCTGGCAGGGCTGCTCTATGCAGGTCGGCTTCAAGCTGCCAAGTACACCCTTGGCGAAAGCGACCTGATGACTGTGATCGCCGCCGTGATTGTCGGCGGCACTGCGCTCAACAGCGGCAAAGGCTCGGTTGTGGGCGCGCTGTTGGGTTCGCTCCTGATGGGCATGCTCAACAACGGGCTGATCCTTATGAACCTCAAAGTTTCGGACCAAATGATTGTGCGTGGCTTGATCATCCTGATCGCTGTTGCCGTCTCGCTCCGCGACACCTCGCGTTAAGAAAGGACACCTCATGTTCCTGAAAACACTGATTGACCGAAACCCGCGCTTCATCGAGGCCGCCATGGCCTTGCACCAAGCCGGGGAAATTCCGCCCAACTCTTATGTGATCGACCTCGACCAAGTCGAAGCCAACGCACGGTTGTTCTCCGAAGAGGCCGCTAAATACGGCTTGAAAACCTTTGCCATGACCAAGCAGGTCTCCCGTCACTCCGGCTTTTGCGCCGCCGTGATGCGCGGCGGTATTGATCGCTCTGTTGCGGTCGACATGGACTGCGCCATCGCCTGCCACCGTGCCGGTTTGCGCACCGGCCATCTGGGCCATCTGGTGCAAGTGCCTCAGCGAGACGCAGGCTATGCCGCTGCGCATTTGAAGCCCGACTACTGGACCGTCTTCACCATGGACAAAGCCCGCGAAGCTGCCCAAGCAGCGTCCGAGGCTGGTCGCGTGCAAAACATCCTCGCGCGGATCCAGACCGGCGGCGACACCTTCTATCGCGGCCACGAAGGCGGCTTCGCTGCCGAAGACATTGTGAAAATCGCCGACGAGATCGACGCGCTCGACGGCGCACGCTTTGCCGGCATCACCACCTTCCCGGCTCTCCTGTTTGATCTCGACAGCAATTCGGTGAAACCCACACAAAACCTCGCCACACTGAGCGAAGCGCTGAAAGCCTTGGCCGACGCCGGTCGGACTGACATCGAAGTCAACGCACCAGGCACCAACTCCATGGCGCTCTTGCCTGCCCTGGCCGAGGCGGGCGCCACGCAGGTCGAACCCGGCAACGCACTGCACGGCACCACGCCTCTGCATGCGGTGAAGGATCTGCCTGAAGGTCCCGCTGTGTTGTACCTGAGCGAAGTGTCTCACCAGCACAAAGACGAAGCTTACTGCTTTGGTGGCGGTCTCTACATTGACCCGGTGTTCCCGGCCTACGACGTGCAGGCGTTGGTCTCCGCCACGCCGACTTCTGCGCCGGACGCGCTCTACAAGGTTGACATCCCTGAGTACAAAGCCATCGACTACTACGGCATGATCAACACCAAAGACCGCCCTGTACCCAACACCGGCGACACAGTGGTGTTTGGCTTCCGTGGTCAAAGCTTTGTCACCCGTGCCAATGCTGTCAGTGTCTCCGGCGTCGCGTCCGGCACGCCCAAAGTCACCAGCATCGAAAACATCTTTGGCCAGCCCGTCGACCGCCACGAGGGGTATTCCGCATGAGTGATCAAGAAGTACTTTCCCTCACCAACATCCACAAAGCCTTTGGCGGCGTGGTGGCCATCGAAGACTTTTCCCTGAACTTGAAAGCGGGTGAGGTGGTCGCGCTGGTGGGCGACAACGGCGCGGGCAAATCCACGCTGATCAAGATCATCTCAGGCGTTTACACACCTACATCTGGTGAAATTCTGCTGGATGGCGAGGCCGCTGACATCCGCGACGCCTCCGCCGCTCGCGCCAACGGCATCGAGGTGGTTTATCAGGATCTCGCGCTGGCGGATCAGCAACCGGTCTACATGAACATGTTCTTGGGGCGCGAGCTGACCAAAGGTCCGCTGAACCTGCTGGACAAGGCCCGCATGCGCCAGGAAACGCAGGACCTTGTGGACGAGCTCGACGTGCGCATCCCCTCGGCCAGCTCCACCATCAGCGATCTCTCCGGTGGTCAACGCCAAGGCATCGCCATCGCCCGCGCCACACACTGGGCTAGCAAACTGGTTTTGTTGGATGAACCCACGGCAGCGCTTGGGGTTGCGGAAACCGCACGGGTGGAGGCGCTGATCGAACAGCTGAAGGCCAAAGACCTCGCCATTCTCATCATCAGCCACAGTTTGGATCAGGTGTTCCGCCTGTCTGACCGCATCTGCGTCTTGCGGCGCGGCAAGCAAATTGGCGTGCGCGACACCAAATCCACCGACAAGAACGAGATTGTCTCAATGATCACGGGCGTCGCGTAAAGCGGCAAAAACCACCACTCATTTCCCATACCAGGGCGCTCCCGTGCCCTGGCACCTGTCCTCGGCCCCTATCAGGCTGAGGACTTTGTTTTTTGCAAGGAAGGTTACTTCCAGGTGGGGTGATACAGCCCCGCCTTGGAGAGCGTAAAGATATCCACGCCATCTGCGGTCACGCCCACGGAATGCTCAAACTGCGCCGACAAGGATTTGTCGCGCGTCACCGCTGTCCAATCATCCGCCAGCACTTTGGTTTCCGGACGGCCCATGTTCAGCATCGGCTCAATGGTGAAGAACATGCCTTCTTCCAGCACTGGCCCGCTGCCCGCGCGGCCATAGTGCAGCACGTTGGGCGGCGAGTGAAACACTCGGCCCAGACCGTGGCCGCAGAAGTCGCGCACAACGGACATGCGCTGGCGTTCCGCATAGGTCTGGATCGCATAACCGATGTCGCCAAAGGTGTTGCCCGGTTTGACCGCCTCAATGCCCAGCATTAGCGCATCATGGGTCACCTGAATGAGCTTCTTGGCAAATCCCTTAGGCTTGCCCGCCACATACATACGGCTGGTGTCGCCATACCAACCATCAACCACCACGGTCACGTCGATGTTCAGAATATCCCCATCATGCAGCTTGTCGTCTTCGCGCATCGGGTCTTCCTTGCGCGCGCTGGTCTCTTTGTTCCACTTCGGGATCGGGCTGCCGGGAATACCATGGCAGACCACATGGTTCACACTGATACAGCTTGCATGCTGATAGCCGCGATAGCCAATGGTGGCCGAGGTCGCGCCAGCGGCATTGACCTGCGCTTCGATCAGCCGGTCCAACTCCGCAGTGGTTTGACCGGGAAACACGTGCTCTGCGATGTCATCCAGAATCTGCGACGCCAAAGCCCCGGCCTTGTGCATGCCGGCATGATCCTCTGGCGAATAGAGGTCGATGCTGTCGCGTGTTTTGCGGCGTTTGCCGATCATTTGGAGTGCTCCGTCACGTAAGGTTTGCGGCTATGTAAGCGCAATTTCTTAAAACTTCTAGGGCTTAGGCACACCACCTTCTGTCACGCACCGTCAAAGGAAAAGGGCAGGGGGCGGCCGATGGTGATCTCCGTTGGCGAAATGTCACAGCCGTAGGCCAGCACCTTCACGCCCGCCGCTTGGGCGCGCCTGAACGTCTCGGCATAGGTCGGGTCAATGTCCGGAGCCAAGGTGACACGTGTTGCATCTGTGCGCTGCACCAGATAGAGCATCATCGCGTCATGCCCTTCGGCGATCATCGCCATCAGCTCTTCGAGGTGCTTTGCACCCCGCGCGGTCACACTGTCCGGAAACTCCGAAACGCCATCTGCGCGACTCAATGTCACCGACTTCACTTCCAAATAGAGGTCCTTGCGCCCTTCGCCAGACAGCAGGAAATCAATCCGGCTGTTGCTACCGTATTTCACCTCTGGCCGCACGGTTTCATAGTCTGCCAGTTCCGGTATCTCATGCGCCAACAACGCGGCTTTCAAAGCGCGATTGGGAACCGAGGTATCGACCCCAGTGAAATGCCCGTTCTCATGTTCCACCAACCGCCAGCCGTATTTCAGCTTCTTTTTGGGATCATCGTTGGGTTCCAGCCAGACTTTGATGCCCTCATCCTTCAACCCCATCATCGAGCCGGGATTGGCACAATGCGCGGTCACTTCGCGCCCATCTTCTAGGCGAACATCTGCGAGGAACCGCTTGTAGCGGCGAAGTAGCACGGCGGGAACGAGAGGGGTTTGAAAGCGCATGGCACAGGCCTATACCTGCGGTGAGTGACTGACAAGGACATGAGACCATGGCAAACCCAACCGCAGCCATGCTGGTGATTGGCGATGAAATTCTTTCCGGCCGCACCCGCGATGCCAATATGCATTTCTTGGCTGGGGAATTGACCAAACATGGCATCGACCTGACCGAGGTGCGTGTGGTTTCTGATAATGCTCCGGCGATTGTCACAGCGGTGAAGCAACTTTCAGGTGCCTACGAGCACGTCTTCACCTCCGGCGGCATTGGCCCAACCCATGATGACATCACCGCCGACTGCATTGCCGAGGCTTTTGATAAACATATCGACGTGCGCGCCGACGCCGCCGCGCTGTTGCAGGCGCACTACGACAACGCCGGGCAGGAGTTCAACGAAGCGCGCAAGCGCATGGCCCGCATCCCGGACGATGCCACGCTGATCGACAACCCCGTGTCTGTCGCGCCGGGCTTCCGGCTGGAAAACGTCTACGTCATGGCAGGGGTGCCATCGGTATTCCAAGCCATGGTGGCCAGCGTTCTGCCAACCCTGACGGGTGGCGCGCCTCTGCTGAGCCAAACTCTGCGGATAGAGCGCGGCGAAGGTGACATCGCGGGCCCGCTGGCAGATCTCGCAACCGAGTTCTCCGACCTTTCCATCGGCTCCTACCCCTATCAACGCAACGGGGCTTATGGCTCCAACATCGTTATTCGCGGCACCGACGGTGCGCGGATCGATGCGGCGATCACCAAACTCTCCGGCCTCTTCGCATGACCTCTAACGTCTCGGCGCACACCCTCTATGACGTGATCGACGGCACCTGGCCTGCCGCCGCGACCCATAGTTGCGGGTGTTTCACCCTGCGCGACGGTCAGGGCGGTGGCAAACGGGTCTCTGCCGCCACGTTAAGCGGCGACCTTGTGCTGGACGACATCGCCGCGGCTGAGGCAGGCATGCGTGCCCTCAACCAACAACCGCTTTTTCAAATCCGTGAAGGTGACGCGGAGCTGGACGCCGCTCTGGAGGCGCGCGGGTATGAGATCGTCGATCCCGTGACCATGTACGTCATCCCGGCCAAGGACCTCGCGACTGAACGCCCGCCGCGCACTGCAGCCATCCCTGCATGGGAGCCGCTGCAGATCATGAAAGAAATCTGGGCGCAGGGCGGCATGGACCTCGTCCGTTTGAACGTCATGGGCCGCGCCCCTATGCCCAAAACCGGCTTTGTGTCCCGCTGGCAGGACAAGCCCGCGGGCGCATCTTTCCTTGGCCTGCACAACGGCATCGGCATGGTGCACGCGCTGGAAATCCTGCCGTTCCAACGCCGTCAGGGCGTCGCCCGCTTCTTGATGCAACGTGCCGCCTTCTGGACGCTAGAGAACGGCGGAACCCACCTGTCGGTCATTTGTGTCACTTCGAACGCAGCGGCAAATCGGCTGTACTCTTCCCTCGGTATGACCGTTGTGGGAGAGTACCACTACCGGTGCAAACCCACCGATTAAGGGAGGCCAACGTGGCAGATACAAGCAAACCAACCGCGCTTAACATTCCAATGATGGACCCGCTTCCGCCGGAGACCCAGCGCTACTTTGACATCTGCCAGGAAAAGCTTGGCATGGTGCCCAATGTGCTCAAGGCCTACGCCATCCATGCCGACAAGCTGAACGCCTTCACCGCGCTCTACAACGACCTCATGCTGGGCGACAGCGGCCTCACGAAACTGGAGCGCGAGATGATCGCCGTGGTGGTCAGCGCGATCAACAAATGTTTCTACTGCCTCGTCGCCCATGGCGCCGCCGTGCGTCAACTCTCCGGCGATCCGGCGCTGGGCGAGATGATGGTGATGAACTGGCGCGTGGCCGATCTGGACGCCCGCCAATACGTCATGCTGGCCTTTGCCGAGAAAATGACCACCGCCTCTGCAACCATCGAAGAGACCGACCGCCAGGGCCTGCGCGATGTGGGCTTCACCGATCAAGACATCTGGGACATCGCCAATGTGGCTGGCTTCTACAACATGTCCAACCGCGTTGCCTCCGCCACCGCCATGCAACCCAACGCAGAGTACCACGCACTCGCAAGATGAAATCCGGCACGCTCATAACCTGGCTCCTCCTGTGCCCAGCCGCCAGCTGGGCCTTTGAGCCGCGTTTTGAAACGCCGGGGCAGCTTTTGGGCGAAGACATTCAGCCGCAAAACGTGTTGTCTCTCGCGCTGTCACCAGCAACCGATGGCACGGTGCCAACCATTCCCGTGGCTGGCACTCTGCGCAAACGCAGCTGGCGCTTCTCCAGCGGCTTTCCCGGCACCGGCAGCGTCAATGCCGCGCTTGCGGCCCAATTGCTGGACGACGGATACGACCTGATTCTGTCCTGTGACGCTGCAGGCTGTGGCGGGTTCGACTTCCGCTTTGGCATTGACGTGCTCCTGCCGCCGCAGATGTTTGTCGACCTCTCCGACTACTTCTACCTCTCCGCCCGCCGCGAAACCGACCAAGGCCCCGAAGCTGTCGCCGCCCTTGTCAGCCGCACCGCTCAAGCTGGAATGGTTCAGCTCTACGACATCCGGCCGGACAGCGTTCCTGCGCCGGAGCCCACCGAACCCAGCGCGCCGTTCGATCCGCCCAAAGTCGAAGAGCAGACGCAGCCCGCCGTCGTGCCGGAGGTGACCACAGCTGTCACCGCTCCAGAAACTGCCACCGACATTGCCAAAACCCTGGCCCAATCCGGCCATGTGGTTCTCAGCGATCTGTCCTTTGAAACCGGCGCGTCCAGATTGGCCGACACGGAGTTTGCCTCGCTCGCCGCCTTGGCCGCGTTCCTTAAAGCGGATCCCAACCGCCGCATCGCGCTTGTCGGCCACACCGACAGCAAAGGCTCGCTGGCGGCCAACACCAGCGTTTCGCAAAAACGCGCCTCCGCCGTGCGCAACCGGCTAATCAACACCCACGGCGTGCCGAGAGCGCAGGTCGAAGCCCAAGGCGCAGGCTACCTCGCCCCCATTGCCACAAACCTCACCGAGGAAGGCCGCACGCGCAATCGTCGGGTTGAGGCGGTGCTGCTGTCTGGCAGCTAACGGCTGACGCAGAGTCGCCCGCACACAAGACCATTGCACCCGATTCGCCGCTGCAATAGGCTGATCCCATGGCCATCTGCATCCTGTACAAACCTGCCAAACGCACACGCCCCCGCTACTACCGCGTGGAAATTGCCATGAACCTGTTTGAAGAGGTCTCTGTCCTGCGCGAATGGGGCGTCGCCGGTGGCAAGGGGCGCAGCATGGTGCGCATCTTCAGCAACCTGCGCGACGCATCCTTGGCCGCGGATCAATACCGCCACGGCGCCCAAAAACGCGGGTATGCGCGGGGGTAGAACTCCACGTTTAAGTCTCCAACCATTTCCTCAAAGTATGCGGATTCCGGGCTCTCTCAGACTTGCTGGCTGCGAATCCGTTAATTAGTGAGCATCCAAAAAATGTCGTATCGAACTTATATCGCGGCAAGCCGCGCCGCTTATGTTGCGGGGATTGAAGCGGGCATCGCGCCCCAAGAGCTTCGGGCTCATACAGGTGTGATGGGGGAGGCCTTTGTGGCCGACTATCTGGGTGTAAAGCTGACGCCTGAGAATAATCAGCGCGGTTTCGATCTGGTTGATAAGAATGGCCTCCGAGTTTCAGTCAAAACAATTACAACGAGTACTGGTGCTGGTCTCAACGAGAACACCATTGATCTTGTTGATCGAGTGATTGTCGTTTGGATCGATACACACGAGGACGAGTTGGACCTTACGGTCGTTTACGACAAGAGTGTTGAGGCGTTTCTTGCCGACGCGGCCGCGCCTTATCGTGGGGTTTTGAGGCTTGGCAAAGGAGTGATGACGTTTCCGCAACGCGCTCAGACTGCCAGTAAGTTTGAAGTCGGCGAAGTCGAAGATACATTTGAAGATGGAGATGTCGTTATTCGAAAACACACAACAGGCTCATTCACCGCCCTAGTCAAAGGGGAACCGCAACCTGCCCGCCAATACCTTTTGGAAATACGGGATCGGATGAATCTGCCCGATAAGAGCACAAACACAACGCGTTCGCTTGGTGCACAGGTCTTTGGAAGTAAGTCGCGTTCATAGGCACCAGTCTGCTGCGTTTATTGATAGTAGCCCCCCAAACAAAAAAAACCGCCCCACCGGACGGTCTCCTCAATCTCGTAAAAACCTAACAACCCTTAGGCCACCTTGTCTTTGAAATCCTCGTGGATGAACTTGCAGTCACAATAGGGGCATTCCACCCAGCCATGCTCGTTCGGGATTTGCAGATACACGCGCGGGTGGCCCATCGCCCCCTCACCGCCGTCACAAGACACTCGGTAGCTTTCCACAATCTTGGTTTCTGGGGCTTCAATCGTCATCTGCGATGTCCTTCATGGCTTCGGAGAGGTTCTCCAATGGCGGTGTTTTCTGGCGGCTGCGGTTGAGCTTCACGTCCGCTTTGGTTAGGGCAAATAATAGGCATTGCGCGGCGGGGAGCAAGAGTGGCCATGACCAACAACGCGATTGAAATCCGTGGGTTGCAAAAGACCTACAAAGGGGGGCGCGGCGCGCCTGCCAAACACGCGCTCAAAGGCGTGGATTTGACCGTGCCCGCTGGCAAGATTTTTGGCCTGCTTGGCCCCAATGGCGCGGGCAAATCCACCATGATCAACATCATGGCCGGTCTGGTGACCAAATCCTCCGGCACGGTGAAAATCTGGGGGTTTGATCAGGACGAAAACCCGCGCCAATCCCGCGCGGCCATTGGCGTGATGCCACAAGAGCTCAATCTCGATCCGTTCTTCACGCCCCGCGCGGCGCTGGAAGTGCAGGCCGGTCTCTACGGCGTGCCCAAACATCAGCGTCAGAGCGACGAAATCCTGCGCATGGTGGGCCTGTCGGACAAAGCGGAGGCCTACGCCCGCACACTTTCCGGCGGGATGCGGCGTCGTCTCTTGTTGGGCAAAGCGCTGGTGCACCACCCGCAGGTGCTGGTGCTCGATGAACCCACCGCAGGCGTCGATATCGAGTTGCGCCAGATGCTCTGGTCCAACATTCGCCGCCTCAATGAAGAGCGCGGCCTGACCGTGATCCTGACCACCCATTATCTCGAAGAGGCCGAGGAGATGTGTGACGAGATCGCCATCATCAACCACGGCGAAGTTGTTGCACGCGACAGCACTTCTAACCTGCTGGGACAGGTGGACAGCAAATGTATGGTGATTGATCCGGTGGCCCCGGTGGAAACCCTGCCAACTGCGCCCGGCATCGAAGTCACCCGTCGCGGAGACGGCCGCATCGCGCTGACCTATCAAGCGCGCGAAACCTCTGCCGAAGATGTGCTTGGCGCGGTCCGCGCCGCTGGCATCGCCATCGCCGACGTGAAAACCGAACAGGCGGACCTGGAAGACGTCTTTTTGCAGCTCACCAAATCGGCCTAAGCCAAGCGGGTAGGGCGGCCGCACACCGCCCCGGCCTTAGATTTCTTCCACCGCCATCACGCCCTCAACCGACTTGAGCGCGCTTTTGATCTGCGGGTTCACCGGGAAGCCCGCGCCCGCATCGATTTCCACCTCGCCGGGCAGTTCCATGTTGGTCAGGCAAAACCAGATCGGCCCTTTGGGCATGTTCTTCATGGTCTCTTTCGCGCCCTCAAGGATGTTGGCCACTGGCCCCACCGCGCTGGCGTCATCGAGGTAGATCTTTAGCCCCGAGTTGCCCGCATCCGCGACAATGGTCTCCACCGGCGTCATGCTCTGCGCCAGCAGCTTCAACTGATCACTCTCCATCTCGGCCTTCACGGTCACCACCACCTTGGAGCCGGTCTCTAGGTGTTCGCGGCATTTCTCCAACGTGTCCGAGAAGATCGTGACCTCATAGGCCCCGGTTGGGTCGCTGAGCTGCGCAAAGGCAAAGCGATTGCCCCGCGCCGACTTTCGCTCTTGTCGCCCAGACACCCGCCCGGCGAGCTTGGCCACACACGGCCCGCCCCGCGCCTTGTCGGTCAACTCATCCAGCGTCATCACGTTCTTACGTTTGAGCGGGGCCATGAAGTCTTCAAGCGGGTGGCCCGACAAGAAGAAGCCAATCGCCTTGGCCTCTTCATCGAGCCGCTCCGCCTGCAACCAATCCCCTGCCGGTGACAAACGCGGCTCCGGCAAATCATCCCCCGCCTCGCCAAACAGCGACACCTGATTGGAGCTCTTCTGCTCATGGATCGCGGCGGAGTAATTCACCAGCCCATCCAGGCTTTCCATCACCCGCCGCCGGTTGTTGTCGAGCTGATCAAACGCGCCGGACCGCGCGAGCATCTCCAAAGGCCGCTTGCCAACCTTCTTCAAATCCACCCGGCGGGCAAAATCAAACAGCGTCGCAAACGGCTTGTCCACGCCATCCACCTTGCGCCCCTCGGTCACCAGCTTCATCGCCTCAAGGCCGACGTTCTTCAACGCCCCCAGCGCATAGACCAGCGCGCCGTCGACCACCTTAAACGTCGCATCCGAGCGGTTTACACAGGGCGGCACATAAGGCAGTTTCAGCGCCTTTTTCACCTCTTCAAAATACACCGCCAGCTTGTCCGTTAGGTGAATATCGCAGTTCATGACGCCCGCCATAAACTCCACCGGATGGTTCGCCTTCAGCCACGCGGTCTGGTAACTCACCACCGCATAGGCTGCCGCGTGCGATTTGTTAAAGCCGTAGTTCGCAAACTTCTCCAGAAGGTCAAACACCTCCGAAGCTTTCTTCGCCGGCACGCCGTTCTCCGCCGCGCCTTTCTCAAACTTCGGACGCTCCGCGTCCATCGCTTCCTTGATCTTCTTACCCATCGCCCGGCGCAACAGGTCCGCGCCGCCAAGCGAATAGCCCGCCATGACCTGCGCAATCTGCATCACCTGTTCCTGATACACGATGATGCCCTGGGTCTCTTCCAGAATGTGGTCAATCAACGGGTGCACGGACTCAATCTCGCGCAGCCCGTTTTTCACCTCACAATAGACCGGGATGTTCTCCATCGGACCCGGACGATAGAGCGCCACAAGTGCAACGATATCCTCGATACAAGTCGGCTTCATACGCTTCAGCGCATCCATCATGCCGGTGGATTCCACCTGGAACACCGCCACGGTTTTGGCCGCTGAGTAGAGCTTGTAGGTCGGCTCATCATCTAGCGGGATGGCGTTGATCTGGTTCTCCGCACCGTCGGCTGGCTTATAGAGTTCGGTCCCATCTGCGGCCACATGCAACGGCCGCCCCGAGCTGTGGATCTGCTCAATCGCGTTTTGAATAACCGTCAGGGTTTTGAGACCCAAGAAGTCGAACTTCACCAGGCCGGCCTGTTCCACCCATTTCATGTTGAATTGGGTCGCCGGCATGTCAGAGCGCGGATCTTGGTAGAGCGGCACCAAGGCATCCAAAGGCCGGTCGCCAATCACAACCCCCGCCGCGTGGGTCGATGCGTTCCGCAACAGCCCCTCAACCTGTTGCCCATAGGTCAGCAGCCGGTCCACCACCTCTTCGTTTTTGGCCTCTTCGCGCAGGCGTGGCTCTTCTTTCAAAGAGTCTGCGATGGACATCGGCTTCACGCCTTCCACCGGGATCAGCTTGGAGAGCCGGTCCACCTGACCATAAGGCATCTGCAACACCCGCCCGATGTCGCGCACCGCCGCCTTGGACAAGAGCGCACCAAAGGTGATGATCTGCCCCACCTTGTCGCGCCCATATTTCTCCTGCACGTATTTGATCACCTCTTCGCGGCGATCCATGCAGAAGTCGATGTCAAAGTCCGGCATCGAAACCCGTTCCGGGTTCAAGAAGCGTTCAAACAGCAGAGAGTAGCGCAGCGGATCAAGGTCGGTGATGGTCAGCGCATAGGCCACCAGCGAGCCCGCACCAGACCCTCGCCCAGGCCCCACCGGAATGTTGTGGTCCTTGCCCCATTGGATAAAGTCCGCAACGATCAGGAAGTAGCCGGGGAACCCCATGCCCTCAATGATGCCCAGCTCAAAATCCAGCCGTTCCTGATATTCTTCGACTGACACGGCGTGTGGGATTACCGCCAGACGGGCCTGCAAGCCTTCGTTGGCAATCCGGCGCAGTTCCGCAACCTCATCATCGGCAAACTTCGGCAGGATGGGGTCGCGCAAATAGGTGGCAAAGGCACAGCGTTTGGCAATCTCGACCGTGTTCTCAATCGCTTCAGGCAGATCCGCAAACAGCGTGATCATCTCTTCCTGCGATTTGAAATAGTGCTGTGGAGTCAGACGGCGGCGCCCGTCCTGTTGATCGACATAGGCCCCTTCGGAAATACAGATCAGCGCGTCATGCGCCTCATACATGTCCGACGTAGGGAAATAGACGTCATTGGTCGCGACCAGAGGCAGATCCATGGCGTAGGCCATCTCGATAAACCCGCGCTCTGTCAGCCGCTCCGCCTCCGGTGCGCCGTTTTCGCCGGGATGGCGTTGCAGCTCCACATACAGCCGGTCGCCAAAAATCTCCTTGAGCCGCGTCATCATCGCTTGGGCGGCGGCATGTTGACCGTCGCGCATCATGCGGCCCATTGGCCCATCCGGCCCCCCGGTCAAACAGATCAACCCAGCAGAGCGCTCCGCCAGTTCTTCCATCGTCACTTGCGGCAGCTGCCCGTCATTGTCCACATAGAGACAGGACGACAGTTTCATCAGGTTCTCATAGCCTTCTTCACGCTGCGACAGCAGCACGATGGGCGCAGGCTTTGGCGGTGCGGTCCGTCCTGACGGATCATCATGCGGCATATGCATGTCGACCTGACAGCCCACAATCGGCTGAATGCCCGCGCCCTGCGCGGTGACAGAGAACTCCAACGCAGCAAACAAGCTGTTGGTGTCGGTGATCGCCACCGCTGGCATGCCCATGTCGGCACACATGCCGGGCAGCTTTTTACAGCGCACCGCCCCTTCGAGTAGGGAGTATTCGGTGTGGGTGCGGAGGTGGATGAATCGAGGCGCGTTGGTCATCCGCCAAAACTATCTCAGCCCCGGATGATAGGAAACTGCCCTCGGCTTCATTTGGCCAAAAATATCCCGGGGGAACACCGCCCACGGAGTCAGGGGTGGCGTCCCTTTGTCCTACGGCTAAACGGCTGCCTTTAGTAGTGCGGCGGCCGTTCGTCGCCCATGACAACCCCGCCGCTGCCATCTTGTTCCCGAGTGGCTTCCCGCTCCATCAGCATCTGAACACGGCGGGTCAAAAGCGCAATCTCGGTGTCCTGGCGGGCCACAACGTCACTCAACTCCTCGACAGTGCGAGTGAGATGGGCAATCTTTTCTTCAAGCTGTTCCATAGCTGCGGCATAGGCTGTGACCCTTTGTGGGTCAAGCGACGCCGCGTTTTTCTTGCCTGTTTCTGGTGGGACGCAACAGTGGACAAAGGGAGGTAAGTCATGACTGTTTTGGTACAGACCAGAGGTCGGGTGCGCATCATCAGCATCAATCGCCCGGAGGTTCGCAACGCCGTGAACCCGGATACCGCCGCCGCGCTGTATGAGGCTTTTCTGACCTTCGAGGCGGATGACGGCGTTGATGTTGCTATCTTGACCGGTGGGCAAACGGCTTTCTGCGCTGGGTTTGATTTGAAGGCTGCGGCTGGCGATCTTGGGGCTGACTGGCAAAATACCATCGCTATTCCCGACGATTGGCAGGACGCCCAGGATCAGCCCATTCCAGGCCCGATGGGGCCATCCCGCCTGATGTTGTCCAAGCCGGTGATCGCAGCGGTCGAAGGTCATGCCGTGGCCGGTGGGCTGGAGTTAGCCGCATGGTGCGACATGCGCGTGGCGTCAGAGGCGGCGGTGTTTGGCGTGTTCTGCCGCCGGTGGGGCGTGCCGTTGATTGATGGCGGCACTGTGCGGTTGCCGCGCATTCTGGGGCAGGGCCGCGCCAACGATCTCATCCTCACTGGGCGTCCTGTGTCTGGTGAGGAGGCCCATCACATTGGAGTGGTGGATCGACTCTGTCCAGAAGGTCATGCGCTAGAAGAAGCTTTGGTTTTGGCGGAAAGCCTGACGCGCTTTCCGCAAGCTTGCATGCGCGCGGATTTTCTTTCGGCGCGTCCAAGTGGCACGAATTTGGCGCAGGCGCTGCGACGGGAATGGGCCTCGTTTGAAGCTTTTGCCACCGAAGGCCAAAAAGGCGCGGCGCGCTTTGCGGCGGGCAAAGGTCGAGGCGGCGGGTTTTCAGACATCTGACCTGAGCCGCAACAACAGCGCACCTTGTGGTAAGATGTGGCCGGGACACAAGCACCCGCACCACCGCAAAACAGTCGTGATACCGACGTAATACCGACGTCGAAATGGGAGGTTAACACGCCAGAACCGACGCAACGGCAAGGCCAAGTTGCGCGCCGTTTGACGCCGCGTCGGGCGTGACAAAGGCACTGCTTTACGTTTTGGTCAACTTAAATGACGAGGCACCTTGGAGGCACCTATGACCCAGTACCCGCACATGCTCGCCCCGCTTGATCTGGGCTTTACCACCTTGAAAAACCGCGTCCTTATGGGCTCGATGCACACCGGCCTGGAGGAAACCAAAGACTGGAACCGCGTGGCAGAATTCTACGGTGAACGCGCCCGCGGCGGCGTTGGCCTGATCGTCACCGGCGGCATGGCCCCAAGCCGCGAAGGTGGCGTCTTCCCCGGTGCGGCAGGCCTCTTCACCGACGAAGACATCGCCAACCACAAAATCGTAACCGACCGCGTCCACGCCAGCGGCGGCAAGATTGCAATGCAGATCTTGCACGCCGGTCGCTACGCTTATGGGCCGGAGTGTGTCTCTGCCTCTCCGGTGAAATCTCCGATCTCACCTTTCCCGCCAAAAGAACTGGATGAAGAGGGAATTGAGAAGCAAATTCAGGACTTTGTCACCGCCACAACCCGCGCACGTGAAGCCGGCTATGACGGCGTGGAGATTATGGGGTCCGAGGGCTATTTCCTCAACCAGTTCATCGTCACCCACGTGAACAAACGCACGGATCGCTGGGGCGGCTCCTACGAAAACCGCATCCGCCTGCCCATCGAAGTGGTGCGCCGCTGCCGCGAGGCTGTGGGCGAGGACTTCATCATCATCTACCGCTTGTCGATGATTGATCTGGTGCCCAATGGCTCCACCCACGAAGAGGTGGTGCAGCTCGCACAAGAGATTGAAAAAGCGGGCGCAACCATCATCAACACCGGCATCGGTTGGCACGAGGCGCGTATTCCGACCATCGCCACCTCGGTCCCGCGCCGCGCCTTTGCCTGGGTGACCAAGAAGTTGATGGGCAAGGTGAGCATCCCGGTGATCACCTCCAACCGCATCAACACGCCAGAAGTGGCTGAAGAGGTTTTGGCCGAGGGCTGTGCCGACATGGTCTCCATGGCGCGGCCGTTTTTGGCGGATGCCGGTTTTGTTAACAAAGCCGCTGAGGGCAAGTCCAACCAGATCGCGCCTTGCATTGGTTGTAACCAAGCTTGCTTGGATCACACCTTTGGCGGCAAGCTCACCTCTTGTTTGGTGAACCCGCGCGCCTGCCATGAAACCGAATTGGCCATTCCGACCTCTGAAACCGTAAAGAAAATTGCCGTTGTTGGGGCGGGACCAGCGGGTCTCTCTGCGGCCATGACCGCAGCACAGCGCGGCCACAAGGTCACTCTGATTGATCGTGCTGACAAACTGGGCGGGCAGCTCAACGTTGCTAAACAAATCCCAGGCAAAGAGGAGTTCTGGGGCTTGGTCGACTGGTATGAGGCAATGATCGCCGAGCTAGACATTGAGGTTCAACTCAACACCGAAGCCACAGCCAACACTTTGGCAGGCTACGACGATGTTATCATCGCAACTGGCATTGTGCCACGTGATCCCGGCATCCCGGGGCAGGATCGCCCCGAAGTGCTGTCCTACCTTGATGTCCTGCGCGACAAGAAGCCCGTTGGCAAAAAAGTCGCCGTTGTTGGTGCGGGCGGCATCGGTTTTGATGTGTCTGAATTCCTTGTGCACGAAGGTGCAAGCCTGACAGAAAACCTGCCGGAGTGGATGGTGGAGTGGGGCGTCACTGACCCTGCTGAGCACCGTGGCGGTCTCGCACCAGAAGGCCCGCAGCCGCATCCTGCGGCGCGTCAGGTTACGTTGATGCAGCGGAAGGCCAAAGCGCTGGGCAAAGGTCTGGGCAAAACCACCGGCTGGATTCACCGCGCGGCGTTAAAAATGAAAAACGTCGAGATGCTGGGCGGCGTGAACTATGAGAAAATTGACGACGACGGCCTGCACATTTCCTTTGGCGAAGCGCGGGACAATCCACGGGTGCTGGATGTGGACAATGTGGTGATCTGCGCTGGCCAGGTTAGCGACCGCTCTCTGGCAGACGCGCTGGAAGCCGAAGGCGTGACTTGCCACGTGATCGGTGGTGCAGATGTGGCGGCAGAGCTGGACGCCAAACGCGCCATCAACCAGGGCACCCGCCTTGCGGCCACGCTGTAAGTCAGACGCGATAGAAAACACGAAGGGCGCCATCGGCGCCCTTTTCCCTAGCCACAAAAAAAGAAGGCCCGGACAGTTTTGCCGGGCCAAGGTGCTTTCATAGAAAGCCAGGGGAAAATTCGAATATTACCAGTCAGTCGGTCCTTTTTCAGCAAAGGCATGGACCAGGAAGTCGATGAAGGCGCGGACCTTCGGCTGGGTGAAACGACCGGGTGGGTACACGGCATAGATGCCTTGTGTCTCCACCGGCAGGTCCGGAATGGCCTCTTCCACCAGTCCTTGCTCCATCGCATCCGCGTAGAGGAAGCTTGGCAGGTAAGCGATGCCCAGGCCGGCCTGAGCCGCGTTCAGCAAGGATTGTCCGTCGTTCACCGACAGCCAGCCCGCGGTGCGCACCTGGCGCTTCTCGCCGGATGGTGCGGTCAGCTTCCACACCGCGCCATTGGATTGGCTGGAGTAATGTAGCAGCTTGTGGTGGTTCAGATCGTCAATCTTCTCCGGGCGGCCGTATTTCTCAAAATAGGCCGGAGAGGCGATCATGCGTTTGGTGGTCTCGGTCAGCTTGCGGGCCCGCAAAGTGCTGTCTTCCAACTCGCCAATGCGAATGGCCATATCAAAGCCTTCGGAGATCAGCTCTACATAGCGGTTGTTCAGCACCATGTTGACGGTGATGTCCGGGAACTCGCTCAAGAAATCGCCCAACACAGGCGAGAGGTGGTTCACCCCAAAATCCGTGGCCACAGAGATGCGCAGCAAGCCCGAAGGCGCCGATTGCATCGAGGTCACAAGCGCATCCGCTTCGCCCGCGTCGTTCAGAACGCGACGGGCGCGGTCATAATAGGCCAAGCCAATTTCGGTTGGCGAAACACGCCGCGTCGTGCGGTTCAGCAAACGTGCGCCCAGGCGTGCCTCAAGTGAGGACACATGTTTGGAAACGGCAGATTTGGAGATGCCCATCTTCTTTGCGGCATCTGTAAATCCACCCTGATCCACCACAGTGGCGAATGCTTCCATTTCGGTCAGGCGATCCATGTTTCGATCCTCTAATGTCTTCCTTGGGGACAAGATATGCCGGTGAAATCGGGCAGGAAGAGGGCAGATGCCGGACAATGTTGCGGTTTTGATGGGATCGTTTTTGTCTTGGAAACGGGGAAACGATGCGTTTCTCAGGGCTGCGCATCTGACTAATGCGCGTCGTTCGGCTCAAAAAGCGCATCGCCAAGCCGTCGCGCCGACTCCTGCAGAAAGCCAACCTGCGCTATTGCATCTGTCAATGTCATGCGCGGCGTTGGTCCGTGATAGGCAAGCGCTGCAATGAATCGCCCGCGTGCATCCTTGACCGGTACGGCAATGGCGACCATGCCGTCCATGAACTCTTCGCGGTCTAGTGCAAAACCGTCCCGCGCTATTTGCGCCAACTCTGACAAAAGACTGTCCGCTGTCAAATGTGTGGCCTCTGTGCGCGGTTCCAAAGTCAGGGACGCCACCATTTTCCTTCGCGCGGTTGGCCCCAGGCTCGCCAGGAAGCACTTGCCGCTGGCTGAGCAGTGAAACGGCACTTCGGTGCCCACAGGCAGTTGGATGCGAAATGCCCAATCGGTTTCCACCCGATCCAGATAGCGCATACCGGTGTCTTCCGGCACCACATAGTTCACGCTCTCGCCGACGGTCTGAGACACGGTTTTGAGAATTTGGTGGCGGAAAATGTGGTCTCGCGAATTGTGAAGCAGCCCCGCGCCCATCTCTCGCAGGCGTCTTGCGACCTGGTACTTTCTTGAGGTGCCGCGCCGCACCACAAAGCCGTTGTCCTCCAGCGTGGCACACAACCGGTGCACGGTCTGTTTTGGCAATTGTAATGATTCATTGATTTCTGTGGCGGTCATTGCCCGATCACTTTTCCCGAGGATCTCTAAGATCAACAGGGTGCGCAGGTTGGTCGGGATACGCTCGGAGGTTGCCATGTCTGTATGTCCGCAAAATTTGTATTGGAGCTGGTTTGAAAACACTGTAGCCTCAATTTTTGCAAAAAAACAGGACATCTAGTCTCATTTTTTGGCATTTTGCGATTTTTAAAAATGCGAGGTGAGAAAATGCGGACATATCTTAAGAAGGCACTGCTGAAACCGGAAACGGAAGCGGCGGACATTCAGCAAGCGGTAGCAACCATCTTGGCCGATATCGAACGCGGGGGAGATGCGGAGGCGCTGGCCTATGCGGCCAAGTTTGACCGATATCCTGGCCCAACGCGCGTGACGGATGAGATGATTGCGCAGGCCGCCGCGCAGGTGCCGCAGAAGCTAAAAGACGACATCCAATTTGCCCATGACAACGTGCGCCGTTTTGCCGAATTGCAAAAGGCCACGGTGCAGGATTTTGAGGCCGAACTTCTGCCAGGGTTTGTTACAGGCCAGAAGTCCATCCCAGTGGATGCCGCTGGCTGTTACATTCCCGGTGGCCGCTACAGCCATATTTCCAGCGCCATCATGACGGTTACCACCGCCAAAGTCGCCGGCTGTCAGCACATCACAGCGTGTTCGCCGCCGCATCCGGACACCGGCGTTGCACCCGCCATCCTCAATGCGGCGCATGTGAGTGGCGCGGATCAAATCCTTGCCATGGGCGGCGTGCAGGCCATCGCGGCCATGACCTTTGGTCTGTTTGGTCTGCCCAAAGCGCACATTCTGGTCGGGCCGGGCAACCAATATGTTGCAGAGGCGAAGCGTCAGCTGTTTGGGCGGGTCGGCATTGATATGGTGGCTGGCCCAACCGACAGCTTGATCCTCGCGGATGCCACAGCGGATCCGCATATAGTGGCCACCGATTTGGTGAGCCAGGCGGAGCACGGCTACAACTCCCCGGTCTGGTTGGTCACCAACTGCAAGGTGCTTGCCGAGGCCGTTCTGGACGCGGTCCCCAAACTGATCACAGCCCTCCCGGAGCTCAACCGCATCAATGCCGAAGCCGCATGGCGCGACTATGCTGAGGTCATTTTGTGTGACACCCGCGAAGACATGGTGGCAACGTCAGATGAATATGCCCCAGAGCACCTCACCGTTCAGGCCGCCGATCCCGAATGGTGGCTATCCTCGTTGACGTCGTACGGCTCTTTGTTTCTGGGGGAAGAAACCACCGTTTCCTATGGGGACAAGGCCGCTGGCACCAATCATGTGCTGCCCACATCCCGCGCGGCGCATTATACGGGCGGCCTGTCGGTGCATAAGTACATGAAGGTCGTGACGTGGCAGAGGGCCACGCGCGAGGGTTCCAAAGCGGTGGCGCAAGCCACAGCGCGCATTTCTCGTCTGGAAGGTATGGAAGGCCATGCCCGCGCAGCAGATGCGCGGCTTGCCAAGTACTTTCCTCAGGAGACTTTCGACTTAACTGCCAGCGATCGCCCGTAGTGGGGGGAGCTTTTCGCTTAGAGCAGCGGAGAAAACAAACGTGTAATGGGCGCGCCAATCTGGATGTGCAGCGGTTGCTCACTTAGGGTTTTGTCCAGGAGGAAAGACTTGGCAAAGTCGGTCTTGAACATGTCTTCCAGGTCGTCAGCTGCACGCGCATCAAACATAACAGCCATGGTTTCGAAATTTAGAACAAACGAGCGGTTGTCCATGTTTGTCGTTCCCACCGCCGCGAGGCTGTTATCTACCAAAACGGCCTTCTGGTGCATGAACCCATCTGTAAAGCGCCAGATTTGTGCACCGGCTTCACGCACTTCGTCAAAATAGGCAAAGGCAGCGAGCCAAACTGTTTTGTGGTCAATATTGTCTGGCACGAGAATCCGCACGTCGATGCCCTTGAGAGCCGCATGTTTGATCGCAGTCAGCACATGTACATCAGGCACAAAGTAAGGCGACGCGATCCAGACTCTTTCCTTGGCGTTTGCCAAAGCAGAGAAGAAGAACATCGCCCCGGTTTCCAATTTGTCACCAGGTCCGGTTGGCACAATTAGGCCCGCCATATCCTCATCGGCTCGACCGCTTTGCCAATTCAGATCAGTAAGTAGATTTTCCTCGGTGGTCCAATGCCAGTCCTCGGCAAAAATCAACTGGAGCTGACTGACCACCGGCCCTTTTAGCCGCACGTGCGTGTCCCGCCAGTTGCCAAACTTCGGGTTTAACCCGAGATACTCGTCCCCAACATTAAGCCCACCGGTGAAGGCCGTGGTGCCATCAATCACAACCGTCTTGCGGTGGTTGCGGAAGTTCAGTTGAAAGCGGTTTTTGGGAACACGCATTTGCGACGGCTCAACAATCTGAGCGCCGACATCGCGCAGGGCTTGCCGGTATTCATGCCCGAGTTTGTGGCTCCCCACCGGATCATACAGCACACGTACAGTGACGCCGCGCTCCGCTGCCGCGATCAGGTGCCGCTGCAGGCGCTTGCCAAGTCCATCGCCATGAATGATGTAGAACTGAACAAGCACATAGGTTTGCGCGCTATCAATGGCGGCAAAGATCGCATCAAACGTCTCTTCGCCGTCAATCAAAAGCTCCATGGCGTTGCCACGTGCGACGGGTAGATCGGAAATCGCTTCAAGTGCTTTGGTCGGGAAAGTCGAGGGGACTTCCGGCTTCAGGGCTTCACTGACTTCCTGGATGCGCTCGATGATTTCCTCGCTGTCTCGTCGACCGGTCACATAGTGCTCAAATTTGTGGTGCCCTAAAAACAGATAGGCGGGCACGGCGATATAGGGGGCTGCGATCAGGAAAACGACCCAGCCTACCGAGCCTTGCGAGGTGCGAGAATACTTTACGGCACGCCAGGCCATCACCAGCGCGGTCAGCTCCAAAAGTACAAAACAGACAGCCAGAAATGTGGCCATAAAGGTCTCCTATATAGTAGGGCAGTCGCTGACCTGAGTGTCGTCTCCAAAAGCCTAGCGTACAGGCCTTGGTTGCGCCAACCGCGTTTTCACTTGTGTGCAGGACCAAGCAAGACAGCAAAAGGCAACTGGCCCAAAACGCAAATACTTCGGCAAAACGCTTGCCAGCCTTCCAAATGGGCTGTAAAGGGCGCGGGTTCCTTACTGGAATCTTGAGGCGGGGTGATTCCCGCCTTTTGGGTTCGATGAGGGTTTGCGATGGTCGCGGATCCTCCTCTCAACTCCAACGCCTAAAAAAGGCTGACGAAATGCAAAGTCAAAACATTCGCATTCGGCTGAAGGCTTTTGATTACCGTGTGCTGGACGCAAGCACTCAGGAAATCGTGAACACTGCAAAGCGCACCGGCGCGCAGGTTCGTGGCCCGATCCCACTTCCCAACAAGATTGAGAAGTTCACCGTTCTGCGTGGTCCACACGTAGACAAGAAATCCCGCGATCAGTTCGAGATCCGTACGCACAAGCGTCTTCTCGACATCGTAGATCCGACCCCGCAGACCGTAGACGCGCTGATGAAGCTCGATCTGGCGGCCGGCGTGGACGTACAGATCTCTGTTTAAGGAGTTTATCTGATGCGTTCCGGTATTATCGCAAAGAAAGTGGGCATGACCCGCTTGTTCATGGAAGACGGCAAGCAGATCCCTGTGACCGTTCTTTCCCTCGACGGCCTGCAGGTTGTTGCTCAGCGCACCGAAGAGAAAGACGGCTACACCGCCGTTCAGCTCGGCGCTGGCACTGCAAAAGCCAAGCGTACCTCCAAAGCCATGCGTGGCCACTTCGCAGCAGCGAAAGTGGAACCAAAGCGCAAGCTGGTTGAGTTCCGCGTTCCAGCAGACGGCCTGATCGAAGTGGGCGCGGAAATCTCCGCAGAGCACTTCCTAGAAGGTCAGAAAGTGGACGTTGCGGGCACCTCCATCGGTAAAGGTTTTGCCGGTGCGATGAAGCGCCACAACTTCGGCGGTCTGCGCGCAACACACGGTGTTTCGATCAGCCACCGTTCCCACGGCTCCACTGGTCAATGTCAGGATCCCGGTAAGGTTTTCAAAGGCAAGAAAATGGCCGGCCACATGGGTGCCGTACGTGTGACCACACAGAACCTGGAAGTTGTCAAAACTGACGCCGACCGTGGTCTTCTGTTCATCAAAGGTGCCGTACCTGGCTCCAAAGGTGGTTGGGTCTCCGTGAAGGACGCCGTGAAGAAGAAAGCTCCTGAAGGTCTGCCTTTCCCGGCAGCCGTAAAAGCAGCAGCGACCGAAGCTCCGGCTGAAGAAGCACCTGCGGAAGGTGGTGAAGCATGAAACTTGACGTGATCAAACTCGACGGCTCCAAAGCCGGTTCGGTTGAACTGTCCGAAGATCTGTTCGGTCAGGAACCACGTGCGGACATCCTGCACCGTGTGGTCCGTTGGCAGCGTAACAACGCACAGGCCGGCACCCACAAGGTAAAGACCCGTTCCGAAACTTCCTACTCCACCAAAAAGATCTATCGCCAAAAAGGCACCGGCGGCGCACGCCACGGTGACCGTAACGCGCCGATCTTCCGCGGTGGTGGCATCTACAAAGGTCCAGTTGTCCGTTCCCACGGCCACGACCTGCCAAAGAAGTTCCGTAAGCTGGGTCTGAAGCACGCGCTGTCCGCGAAAGCGAAAGCAGGCGAGCTGGTTGTGATCGAAGACGCCGCATCCGAAGGCAAGACCGCCGCTCTGGCCAAACAGGTGAAGAACCTGGGCTGGAAACGTGCTCTGGTCATCGACGGTGCCGAGGTCAACGAAGGCTTCCTGAAAGCATCGCGCAACATCGAAGGTCTGGACATCCTGCCAACGATGGGTGCGAACGTTTATGACATCCTCAAGCGTGACACCCTGGTGATCACCAAAGCGGGGATCGAAGCACTGGAGGCTCGACTGAAATGAGCGCTAAGGCAGAACACTACGATGTGATCCGCGCGCCGGTCATCACCGAGAAATCCACCATGGCGTCTGAGAACGGCGCAGTGGTTTTCGAAGTGGCGATCGACAGCAACAAACCACAGATCAAAGAAGCCGTTGAAGCTCTCTTTGGTGTGAAGGTCAAAGCGGTCAACACCACCATCACCAAGGGTAAAGTCAAACGTTTCCGCGGCCAGCTTGGCAAGCGTAAAGACGTGAAAAAGGCTTACGTGACCTTGGAAGAAGGCAACACGATCGACGTGTCCACCGGACTGTAAGATCCGCCTAAAAATTAGGGGCCGTCCGAGAAATCGGGCGGCCTCTTTCTTTTTGTGTTGAGATTTTTGCCCATCTGACTAGGTGTGGGGTAGTGTAGGTCATATTTTAAACCTTCAGGACAATACCGTGTATTCTCACACAATTTCATTTCGCGACGATGAGACATCGCGCACCAACGATCAACGAACTTTTCTGATCTTCGGGGTCAATCGCGGGGGTACAACAGCCACGGCCGGCGCGCTGCGTCGCCTGGGGGTTTTTCTCGGAGATGACATCGGTGGCAATCTTGAAGACAAGCTGTTTCGCAAGCGCCTCGGGCTGGACGCCATTCGCGCGACCGTTGCTAATCGCAATGCGAGCCATGACGTCTGGGGGTGGAAACACCCGCATCCGCATCAGTACATTGACGATCTTTTGCCGGATTTGCGCAATCCGCGCTTGATCCTTGTGACGCGGGATTTGACCGCCAACGCGGCTGGCGTGACCTCCTGGGACCGCGAAGATGTGGATAAGGCGCTGGCGATGTACTTGAGGCAGACCCAGAAAAACGCGGACCTGATCCGCCGGGTCGACTGCCCGGTTTTGTTGGTGAGCTATGAGAAACTCCTGATAAGGTCGGATCTCGTACTGCGCGATATGGCGCATTTCTGCGGCCTGACTCCGTCCTCTTCGGCATTTGCCCATGCGGTCGACTTCATCCAGCCCGGGTCTTATCAGCACGGCGAGGCTCAAGATTTGACGCTTGCCGAAAAACTGCGCCATCGCGGTAGCCGGATCAAAAGGGCGATCCTACGGCGTTAGGTTGCATCGCGGTGTTCCGCCGGGATTTCTGCGCGCGATGATGTCCATCAGGGTCATTGAATAATTCTCCTCCGGTTATGACCTCCGCCACATCTCTTCATTGGGCAGGCGAAGTCTGCTTCTCTATGTCTTTCGCCAAGGCGCATGACGAGAAAGGACAGAGAAATGAACACACAGGCTGAGTTGTTTGAGGCGGTACAGACGTATTTTGACGGGCTGTTTTACTGCGACAAAGAAAAGCTCGATGCGGTGTTTCACCCAGCGGCGAGCCTGTTTGATGTCGAGAAGGGCGAGATTTTCGCAGAGCCGATTGCGAGCTTTAATGCTGATGTGGGTGGCAATGCGGCCAACTCTCCACATGCGCTTGGACAGCAGATGGATGCGGAGATTTTGATGGTGGACTACCTGACGCCCCAAAGCGCCCTGGTCAAAATCCGCTTCCGCGCGCGGCGCAATGTGTATCAGGACCACCTGTCGATGCTGAAAGGCGAGAACGGTTGGCAGATCGTGGCAAAGGTCTGGATGCTGGAGAAGGTGATGGCGGAGATTTGAGAGCGCACGTCACAACGCGACATTGGTCATCCTGCCAAAAAGCATTCCGCGCCCAATTTAGCTATTCCTGTTTTCACTTCGGTTTGCGATGAGTAAACCGATGAAGAATTTGAGAAATGGAAGTTTCTCGGTTGGAAAAATGGAGCTTGAAATGCTTCCAAGACCAGTTCGGACGCTACTTTGGATAGTGTCCGGCGCCGTATTTTTGGCCGGTTACTTGGCCACATTTGCTAGCATCGGCGGTCCGAAATTTTTGCCGAGCCCTATGTGGGCCAAGGCTTCACTTTGGATTGTCCTTCCTTTGGGATTGCTCACAGGCGCTTTCCTTCTGCTAGAGATCAAAAGGGAAAAGGCAGGGCGGTTCAAAAACTTTGGGCCGTTGCGCAGAGCCTTTTTGTACGTTTTGACGGTATTGATTTGTTTTTGTTTTGCGTTGTTCGCAGTAACAAATGGCGTGCCTTTGCTATTATCGCAATACAAGGGGTCGCCGGTACAGTTCGAGTACATCGTCGCGGATCCAATTCCAAAGCGACGAAAATACTGCAAGAGCTCGATAAAACTGAAGGAACCCATTTTAGCGCTGGGTCAGATTTGTGGTGTTTCAGAAGAATTCGCCGCCGAGCTAGAGGATGGTTCGACGGTTTTGATTTCTGGGGAAGGCACCAAGCTTGGACTTTATGTGGAACAAATCCAAGTCATTAAAGGTGACACACTATAAGTGCTATCCAGCGCGAAACAGCGGCCGATAGGCCGCCGCGCATCGACGACGCGCCCCCACGCGGCGGCGATTTGGGGAGGCTAGCGCGCCCTCGATAGGACCTACTGACGTGGCCGGGATCAACTGGCAGGCACTTAGGTTTGGATCGCCACCACGCGCGTCGTCGATGCGCGGCTTAGCGGTGGACGAGGGCGCAAGCCAAGAAAAACAAGCGCTCCTATAGACACCCCCTCTCATCCAAGCTATATCGCGCGGGTCGTGTAGCCTCAGATTCGTTCTGGGGCTGCTCGCCTTTTGAACCGGGGACCTTCGGGGCCCTAAAAACTTGGCCACCTTCGGGGGGCTTTAACATCGCCGGGTCTGACCAATTTCCACAGACCGGGCTGCTATACGGAAGACAGAAAGCATGGCACTCAAGTCGTACAAGCCGACGACGCCGGGCCAGCGTGGGCTGGTGCTGATCGACCGTTCGGAACTTTGGAAAGGACGTCCCGTCAAAGCTCTCACCGAGGGTTTGACGAAATCGGGCGGCCGGAACAACACCGGACGGATCACCTCGCGTCGTCGTGGTGGTGGCGCAAAACGCCTTTACCGGATCGTTGACTTCAAACGGAACAAATTTGATGTTGCGGCAACCGTTGAGCGGATCGAATACGACCCGAACCGGACCGCGTTCATCGCACTGATCAAATATGATGACGGCGAGCAAGCCTACATCCTCGCACCACAGCGTCTTGCCGTGGGTGACAAGGTTGTTGCGTCTGCAAAGGCCGACATCAAGCCGGGCAACGCAATGCCGTTCTCGGGCATGCCGATCGGTACCATCATTCACAACATCGAACTGAAACCAGGCAAAGGCGGCCAGATCGCTCGCGCAGCTGGTACCTACGCTCAGTTTGTTGGTCGTGACGGTGGCTACGCTCAGATCCGCCTGTCCTCTGGCGAACTGCGCCTCGTGCGTCAGGAATGCATGGCCACCGTTGGTGCCGTGTCCAACCCTGACAACTCCAACCAGAACTTCGGTAAAGCCGGCCGTATGCGCCACAAAGGCAAGCGTCCGTCGGTTCGTGGTGTGGTTATGAACCCGATCGATCACCCACACGGTGGTGGTGAAGGTCGTACCTCCGGTGGTCGCCACCCAGTGACACCATGGGGTAAGCCGACCAAAGGTGCACGTACCCGCAACAAAAACAAAGCGTCGCAAAAGCTTATTATCCGCTCGCGTCACGCCAAGAAGAAGGGGCGTTAATAGATGTCTCGCTCTGTATGGAAAGGCCCTTTTGTGGATGCTTACGTGCTTAAGAAAGCCGAAGCAGCCCGTGAATCCGGCCGCAATGAAGTGATCAAAATCTGGTCCCGTCGTTCCACCATCCTGCCCCAGTTCGTGGGTCTGACTTTTGGTGTGTACAACGGCAAGAAACACATCCCTGTCAACGTCACTGAAGACATGATTGGTCAGAAGTTTGGTGAGTACTCGCCAACTCGGACCTACTACGGTCACGCAGCTGACAAAAAAGCGAAACGGAAGTAAGTCATGGGCAAGGTAAAGAACCCCCGCCGCGTGGCTGAAAACGAAGCAATGGCGAAAACTCGCATGCTTCGCACCAGCCCGCAGAAACTGAACCTGGTTGCTGGCATGATCCGCGGCAAGAAAGTTGAGAAGGCTCTGACCGACCTGACTTTCTCCAACAAGCGTATCGCAGCAGACGTGAAGAAGTGCCTTCAGTCCGCAATTGCCAACGCCGAAAACAACCACAACCTGGACGTCGACAGCCTGATCGTTGCCGAAGCCTATGTGGGCAAGAACTTGACCATGAAGCGCGGTCGCCCGCGGGCCCGTGGTCGTTTCGGCAAGATCATCAAGCCGTTCTCTGAGCTCACCATCAAGGTGCGTCAAGTTGAGGAGCAAGCCTAATGGGTAACAAAGTCAATCCGATTGGCATGCGCCTGCAGGTGAACCGCACCTGGGACAGCCGCTGGTACGCTGACACCAAGGACTATGGTGATCTTCTGCTGGAAGACATCAAAATCCGCGAGTTCATCAAGAACGAGTGTAAGCAAGCCGGTATCGCACGCGTGATCATTGAGCGCCCTCACAAGAAGTGCCGTGTGACTGTTCACACTGCGCGTCCGGGCGTGATCATCGGTAAGAAAGGCGCGGACATCGAGACTCTTCGCAAGAAGATCGCCGAGATGACCGACTCCGAGCTGCACCTCAACATCGTTGAAGTGCGCAAGCCGGAACTCGACGCAACGCTGGTTGGCGAGTCTATCGCTCAGCAGCTGGAGCGCCGTGTGTCTTTCCGTCGCGCAATGAAGCGTGCCGTTCAGAACGCCATGCGCATGGGCGCCCTGGGTATCCGGGTGAACGTTGCAGGTCGTCTGGGTGGTGCCGAGATCGCACGTACCGAATGGTATCGTGAAGGTCGCGTGCCTCTGCACACACTGCGTGCCGACATCGACTACGCACACGTGGAAGCTACCACCGCTTACGGGATCATTGGTATCAAAACCTGGATCTTCAAAGGCGAGATCATGGAGCACGATCCACAGGCGCGTGATCGCCGTGCACAAGAAGTCCAGGATGGCCCAGCACCTCGCGGTGCAGGCGGTCGTCGCTAAGGGAGACTGATCAATGCTTCAGCCAAAGCGTACTAAATTCCGCAAGATGCACAAAGGCCGCATCAAGGGTCTGGCGAAGGGTGGTTCCACCCTGAACTTCGGCTCCTTCGGCCTGAAGGCAACCACACCGGAGCGTGTGACTGCTCGCCAGATCGAGGCAGCACGTCGTGCGATGACCCGTCACATGAAACGTCAAGGTCGTGTTTGGATCCGTATCTTCCCAGACACTCCTGTGACCTCGAAGCCTACCGAAGTCCGTATGGGTAAAGGTAAAGGCTCCGTGGACTACTGGGCTTGCAAAGTGAAGCCAGGTCGCGTGATGTTCGAAATCGACGGTGTTGACGAAGACATCGCACGTGAGGCTCTGCGCCTCGCCGCGATGAAACTTCCGGTCAAAACCCGCGTCGTCGTTCGCGAAGACTGGTAAGGAAGTGAGGGGCTTGCCCCTCATGCCTGACAAGATTGACCCTCTGCCGGAAGACCGGCGGAGGGTTTTTTGTATCCGCAGGGGAGCGTGCTGTTGCGGCAGTTTGTATGGGAGTGTCTTTGCTCTGCGCCACCGAGACGCTTTAGGATTGGCTGGCGACGGCAATTCTTAGCGTAGGTAGGGACAATGCGCATGCTAAAAGGCCCCGCCGGTAGGCGAGGCCTTTTGTTGTTACGTTGTTACCGATGCGAGGCTTAAGCGGCGTCCCATTGGTCGTCGAGGTCGTCCTCGGCGGTGCGAGAGGCGCTCTCGCCTTTGAGCGTGAAGCCATCCACGGCGCGGACCAGGTTCTCGGCTTCGCCACGCAGGACCTGACCAGAAGCGGCGGTCTCTTCGAGCATGGCGGCGCTCTTCTGGCTGTCGCTGTCGAGGTTCTCGACCGCGGCGCTGACCTCTTTCAAACCGGTGGACTGATCCACGGCGTTCTCGGCGATCTCGCGGACCTTGCCTACAACCTGTTCAACAGCTTGCATAATTTCGCCAAGCGAGTTGCCGGTTTCGTCCATCAGATCAACACCATTGGCAACTTCGGCTTGCGAGCTGGAGATCAGTGTGTTGATCTCATGCGCTGCTTCAGAGGATCGTTGTGCCAGTGCTCGGACCTCGGAGGCCACAACTGCGAACCCGCGGCCTGCGTCGCCTGCACGGGCGGCTTCCACGCCAGCGTTCAGAGCCAACAAGTTGGTCTGGAAGGCCACGTCTTCGATCAGTCCGCTGATCTGAGAAATCGCGTCAGAGCTCTCTTTGATCTTCTGGATCGCCGCTACGGTCTGGTCCGCAACTTCACGGGTTGACTCGGCCTTTTTCTGGGCGTTGTTGACGTGGGTGCGGGCTTCCTGAGCGCTTTGGGCCGTGTGGTTGACGGTTTGCGCAACAGTTTGCAGCGAAGAGGAGGTTTCTTCCAGGGAGGCGGCAGAGATTTCACCGCGACGGGAGGCATCGTCCACCGAGGAGGAGATCTCCTGGGAGGTGTGGTTCAGCACCTGGCTGGAGGCGGACAGCTGCCGGACCATACCGTCGAGGCTGTTGGTCAAGTGGGTGATGGTGTCCGAGATATCTTTGAAGACCCCTTTCTGGCCTGCTGGCATCTCATGGGTGAGATCGCCGGTTGCAAGGGTTTCTAGCGCTTCCTGAACGTCGCCCAGACCTTTTTGGGCCACTTCACCAATGGTATTCACGCCTTGACCAAGGTCTTTGAACACACCTTCGGAGCCAGTGGTGTCGATCCGGCGCGAGAAGTCGCCTTCGCCACAGGCCTCGATTACTTTGGTGATCTCGCGGGTCATATGGACTTTGGTTTCTTCCTGCTTACGGAAGTCACCGACGGCTTCAGAAATGGCAGACAGCTCTCGAATGCCGGATTTTGGCATCTCTTTTGAGAAGTCTTCGTTCATCATATCTTTCAACACTGCGTCGATGCGCTTAAGCGGACGGGAAATGCCCCGTGCGAGGAAGAAGGCAAAGATTGCAAACAGGCCAGCGCCGATGATCGCAGCCCACTGGGAGCTTGTTTGGGCTTTTTCGCTTACACGCGTGCTTTCGTGATGAATATTATCCATTGCAGCGGTCACGTCCGTCAGAATGGCGTCCATGTAAGGGGATGCATCCTTATAGCGTGCCGATACGTCATTGCGGAATCCGCGTTCTTTCAGGGTTTCGGAGACCAGAGACTCAAACGCCTTTTTGTAGCCCGCCATTACTGGCAGAATGGACTCGCGCTGCTCTGCGCTATCGTAGAAGAAGACCGGAAAGCCTTCGAATTCGGTGAGGCGAGCGTTCACTTCATCGAGCCATTTCGGGTCACTAGAGATCAAAAAGTCTTTTTCGTGCTGGCGCATGGTTAGGACGTTCACCTTCAATACTGGAATGGCGACGTCCTTGAGACTTTCGTTTACTGTCGCAGCGGCCTCCCCTAGTTGGGCGCGCAGGCCCTGAGCGTCGGTTAAACCTAGTCGCTTGTTTGCTGTTACAACGTCCTTGAAGCTGGCTTCGTAGCGGCTCGCACTATCCACCAGCGGGGCCAGGTTTTCGGTAGTCAATTCCAAAGCTTCCACTTGCGGCAAGACGCGTTCCAGCGTTCCAAGGTGCTCTGTTAGGCGATCCATGGTGGCGGCATGACGGCCGACGTATTTCTCATCCAAACGGAGCAAGAAATCTTTTTCGTTTCGTCGCGCCATCAGAAATTCAATCTTCAGGCTTTCGACTGCGATGGTGGCTTCTTCGATGAGTGCGACACGTTTTTCCATGTCATCACGCATTTTATGAGAGTATAGAGAGATCCCAGCGAGACCGCTCATGACGCTAATGGCCATGACGATGATCGAGATGATCGCGAATGAGACTGTAATCTTGCGTTTCATGGTTTTCCTGCTCCTGGACAGGCGGATTTCGAGTGTGTCATTGAGAATTAGCAAGCAGGGGTTAAAAGAGTGTGGCCTTTAAAAACGGGGGGTTAGCGCAGAAAAAGAGCGATTCTTTTTGCTAACGTTTCGAGGGGATTAAGCGAATATTTCTACCTAAGAGTGTTTCGAAGAAAAAAACCAACCAAGACAGGATGACGACATGTCGACCATCGAATCTCTTTTTGTGACCCGCCTGTACCGGGCGCGCTTGTCCGAATTTGGCACGCCCGTGGATGCGGATGAACTGGAGGCGTCCTGTTTCTCGATTGCCGAGGATGATGAAGCGGGGCAGGAGTGGTGTGAAGCCAATGCCTACCCGGGCTATACGTCCTACGCTTCGCTGACAGATTTGCCTTGGCGCTTTCCGATTTTTGCGGATGTGGTGGCGTCTCTGGACCAGCACGTGGCGACATTTGCCAAGGATCTGGAGTTTGATCTAGATGGTAAGTCCTTGAAACTTGAGGATTTGTGGATCAACATTTTGCCGCAAGGGGGGATGCATGCCTCCCATATCCATCCGCATTCTGTGATCAGCGGGACAACCTATGTTTCCATGCCTGATGGAGCGAGTGCGCTGAAGCTGGAAGACCCGCGCTCTGGGCGGATGATGGCGTCGCCGGTGCGTAAGAAGGGCTCCCGGCGAGATTTGCAGCCGTTTATCTATATGAAACCGGAGGTTGGTGACGTGCTTTTGTGGGAAAGCTGGCTGCGTCATGAGGTGCCGATGAACATGTCCGAAGACGAGCGGGTGAGCGTGAGCTTCAACTATATTTGGGAATAGGTGTTGCGCCGTTAACCGGTCAAAATCCACGTCGGTATTGTGTCGGTATAACGACTGCATCGCGGAGGTGACAGATTTTGCCAACGGGCAAAGGTTACTTAACCGACCGGTGCCCGTTGCTGTCTTTCAATTTTTGGTAGTTTATCCGGCAAACTGCACACCTTCGGCGATTATTCTTGCTGAGCATAGGTGCTTGAGCGCCGAATTCTCTCTTCAAGGTGTCGCATTTCGCGGGTTGGTCGCCTTCGGTTCGCGGAGGCTTTCCTTATGACATGGAAAGGGAGTGACCAATGTCCGAGGAGACCGACTACGAAGTGGGTCAGGATAACGTTCAGTTGTTTGGGTTGGATATTCACAACCCGGTGTTTGTTATTTCTGGGCTCACAATTTTGGCCTTTGTATTTTTCTCGTTGGTGTTTCGAGAGCAGGCAGCCGCGTTTTTTGGTTGGCTGCGTCCGGCGCTGACGAGCAATTTTGACTGGGTCTTTATGATCGCATGCAACCTGTTTGTGGTGTTCTCGCTGTTTCTCGTGATTTCGCCGTACGGAAAAATCCGACTTGGGGGAGAGGACGCGAAGCCTGATTATAGCTACGCCGGATGGATCGCGATGTTGTTTGCCGCAGGCATGGGCATCGGCCTTGTGTTCTGGGGCGTGGCGGAGCCAATCTCGCACTATGGGTCGTCGCTTGGCGGCACTGCTATTGGCGAGAATGGGCTGCGATCTGACTGGGCGCCTTTGGGAGCTGCGGAAGGTGATGTGACTGGTGCGCGCGATTTGGCTATGGCGGCCACGATTTTCCATTGGGGCCTGCACCCATGGGCGATCTACGCAATGGTTGCTCTTGCGCTGGCGTTTTTTAGTTTCAATCGCGGCCTTCCGCTGACCATGCGGAGCGTTTTCTACCCACTGTTGGGGGAGCGCACTTGGGGCCCAGCGGGACACATCATTGATATTCTGGCAGTCTTTGCCACCATCTTTGGCCTTGCGACGTCATTGGGGTTGGGAGCAAGTCAGGCTTTGGCCGGTCTGAACTATCTGTTTGGCGTGCCGGTCAGTGACGGCATGAAAGTTCTGCTGATTGTGCTGATCACCGGCTTTGCTTTGGTGTCCGTTGTGGCTGGACTTGAGAAAGGTGTGAAGCGTCTTTCAGAAGCCAACATGATCCTTGCGGCAGCGCTGCTGATCCTTGTGTTGTTGGTGGGGCCGACCGTGGCGATCATCGCAGCCTTTTTCAATGGCATGGCGGACTATGTTGCCAAGCTGCCAGCGCTGTCGAACTGGGTCGGCCGTGAAGACACCAACTTTATGCAAGGTTGGACGGCATTCTATTGGGCCTGGTGGATCAGCTGGTCGCCTTTTGTGGGCATGTTCATTGCGCGGATTTCGCGTGGGCGCACCATTCGTGAGTTCATAATCTGTGTTTTGATCATTCCAACGGTTGTCGGTGCGCTTTGGATGAGTGTCTTTGGCGGCGCAGCTTTGGAGCAGGTCACTGGCGGTGCGGCACAGGCGCTTCAGGACGCCGCGCTTGAGTTAAAAATGTTCAAGATGTTTGAGGCCTTTCCGATGACTGGATTGTTGTCCTTCATTGGCATCATCCTGGTGGTGGTCTTTTTTGTGACCAGCTCGGACTCCGGCTCTTTGGTGATTGATACGATCACGGCAGGTGGCAAGACCGATGCCCCAACGGCGCAACGTGTGTTCTGGTGTGTACTGGAAGGGGCCATTGCCATTGTGCTCCTACTCGGTGGTGGGCTTGGCGCGTTGCAAGCAGCGGCTATCGCGACGGGCTTCCCATTTGCGATTGTGCTGATGCTGATGTGTGTGTCTGTCATGATTGGATTGGTCCGGGAGCGCAAACGCACTCAGTAGTTCTGAGACTAAAAAGCATTGCAAAAGCCGCCTCTTCCGGGCGGCTTTTGTTTTGCTCATTTGATTTTGTGAAGTGTCCCAAATTCAAATACAGCCTTCCCAAATTCCAATGCTACCGTTCAAGATGGCCCCCATATCCCTTTCATCAAAGGAACACAGAAAACCTCAAATGAAAGGACCCCCCCCATGTTCACCAAATTCGCCTCCGCCGCCGTTGTTGTTGCTCTCACCGCGCCTTTTTCTTTTGCCTACCCTGTGACCTCCGCGCCTGGCCCAACTGAGCCAGTGATGACAGAGAGCTATGAGGTTGCCGGCACCATCGGGATGGACCGTCGTCAGGATCGTCGGGGCGATCGTCAGGACTGCCGCCAAGGTGAAGGAATTGTGGGTGCCGACAAGCGGGATTGCAAACAGGATAACCGCAACGGTTAAAGTCCGCCTCTGTAGATTGCGCATGAGCCTCGACCTCAACAGTCGGGGCTTTTGTTGTTGCTGATTGTTTAAGGACAGGCGGCGCTTCGGCCGCGACTGAACCGGCCGAGGGTGTTTGGGTAAAAGGCTGGGGCGGCGGATGGAGATCTGAATTGTGTCCCAAATTCAAACGGCACCTTCCCAAATTCCAATGCTGCCGCGCAAGATGGCCCCCATATCTCTCTCATCAAAGGAACACAGAAAACCTCAAATGAAAGGAAACACCCCCATGTTCACCAAATTTGCTTCTGCCGCCGTTTTTGTTGCTCTCACCGCGCCTTTGGCTTTTGCCTATCCTGTGGCCTCCGCGCCTAGCCCCACCGAGCCGGTGATGACCGAGAGCTTTGAGGTTGCCGGCACCATCGGGATGGACCGCCGTCAGGATCGCCGCGGCGACCGTCAGGACTGCCGCCAGACCGAAGGGGTCGCCGGTGCCGACAAGCGGGACTGCAAACAGGACAACCGCAACGGCTGATCCCACTACATAGTGTAAACAAGAGCCTCGCCCCATCCGGGTGGGGCTTTTGCCTTTGGGGCTTCCCCAGCAGCCCGCGCACGCTAGAGTGGTTTTATGAAACAGGTGCGCAGTGTGAGATTTGCCTACGTCAGTGAAACGTTGCAGCGCAAGCTGGGCGGACAAGTTGCGGAGCGGCTGCTGCGCAAAGTGGGGCGCTATCCGGGCGCGAAACAGTTGGCAACGGTGAAGCAGGAGGCAGCCTTGATCCGCGCGGCGTGTTTGGAGGTGCACGATCCGACGCTGGGGGCGCAGATCGGGATTGGCTATCGCGATGCACCAACGCTGTCGGCCTATTTGGCCGCCAGTTCAAAGACCCTGCGCGCGGCAGTGGAGCATGCCGCCAAGTTTTACAGGCTGGCAGACCCAACAACGCGGTTTGAATTGCGCCAGATCGCGGACGGCGAGGCATTGGAGGTTGTGTCGTTGGAGGCTGGCTTGCAGACCAACGCGCGGTTTCAGGAGTTTCTGGTGTTTGGTGTGTTGGCGCGGATTCAGGGCATCACGCGACGGGACACGCGGCCGACACGGGTGGTGTTTAAACATGCCGCGCTTGGCGACGCGCGGGCCTATGAGCGGATCGCGGGCTGTCCGGTGCAGTTTGGCGGCGGGTTTAATGGGCTGCGGTTTGCGCAGGGCGTGCCGGATGTGCTGCTGGAGGCGCATGACCCGGATTTGGTGACACATTTAACGCGGCTGGCGGAGGCGCAACTGCGGGATCTGGATGCCGACGAGGGGCGGTTGTGGGACAAGGTGGAGCGCATGCTGGTGCAGGCCTTGCCGGAACGGTTTTTGACAGCGGATGAGGTGGCAGCGCAGCTGGGCATCACGCGGCGCACGTTGACACGGCGGCTTGGCACCGAAGGCGGGAGCTATCGCGACCTGTGTAATGGGCTGCGCTATCGGCTCGCGAAGGCACATCTGCGGGATGGGCGGTCGGTCACGGAGACTACGTTTTTGCTGGCCTACAAAGATCAGGCCAGCTTCTCGACCGCGTTTAAGGGCTGGAGTGGTGAAGCGCCCAGTGCCTTTGTGGCGGGACTGGACGCCTCTCCGACGACTTAGCGCTCGGCGGTGACCAGTTTCACGGCCAGGGCGATGAAGACCACGCCTGCGAGGCGGTTGAGCCAGATCTGCGCGGTGGGCGAGTTTTTCAGCCAATCGCCAAGCCAGCCTGCGGCCAGGGCCACCGAGCCGAACACCAGCAGCGTAGCGATGATCATCAGGAAGCCGAGCTGGTAGAATTGCAGCACCAGCGGGCCATTGGCCGGATCAACAAACTGCGGAAGGAAGGCGAGAAAGAAGATCGTCACCTTGGGGTTGGCGATGTTCATGATCAGGCCGCGGGTGTATTGCTTGGCCGCGGTTTCCGGGGCAGGGGCGTCGCCGTCCAGATTGGACTTCGCGGCGGTGAAGGCTTTGAAAGCCAGATAGGCGAGGTAGGCCGCGCCGATGTATTTTAGGATGGCAAAGGCCACTTGCGAGGTTTGGAAAATCACGGCCACGCCAAGGGCGACGGCGGTGGTGTGAAAGATCAAACCGCTGGCGAGTCCCAGTGTTACGGTGAGACCTGCTACACGACCATGCAGAGCCGATTGGGTCAGCACAAAGATGTTGTCCGGCCCCGGCACCAGGGCCAGCGCAATGGCCGCGCCCATAAACAGGATAGCTACGTCGACAGGTATCATGGTCACTCCTCCCAAAGTGTGCGCTTTGGCAGGCGCCGCGCAAATCTCGGAGTCTTGTAGTGACAACGATGCCGGGAAGGAAGATGCAGACTGCAATGGGCCTTGTGATCGTCTTGACAGCAGGCAGCCGGAGGTTCGCTTTTAGGGAGAATTTTATTGATTGGATTCCTGTATGTTGCTTGTTCTTCTGGGCCTCATGGCCAGCGCTGGTGTCGCCTCTGTTGTCATCGATCACTATGACGACGATGAGGCAAACTCGGCAGAGACGACGACCGAAGTGGATGACGCACAAGCGCAAGCTGGCACTTCGCGCGCTGATATGGAGGTCAGTGGCGGATCTGACGACACCGATGGCTCAGAGGAAATTGGTGAAACATCCGAGCCAGCTACAGAGGAAGTGGCGGAGCAGATCTCTGCGCCGGAAGATGAGGGGCCGGTTGCAACCGAAGTGGACGCGGGCGCAGAGGGTGGGGGCACAGAGACGGCAGCCGACGAAGCGCCGGATCCGGTTGTGGAGGACAGCCCGGCGCAAGCGGAGACGTCAGGCGAGACGGTTGATTTTGAGCGACTTGTGGCTGCTGAAATTGCGGGCGAGGGTCTGGCGCTTGGCGATGGGGATGACTTTGTCGATGCCACGCCGCCAGGTGGGAGGTACTCTGATCTGCATGTCGATATTGACCTTGATTTGGGCGGTGGCGACGACACGGTTGTGGGGCCATTCTTTGGCTCCAACTTGTCTGGTGGTGCGGGGGATGACCTGTTTGAGGTGGAGGAGACCGGCGGCGAGGTTCTCTCAATCGACGGCGGCGCGGGCAACGACACGATTGACGTCCGCACATCCTCCAATGTGATCCTTGAAGGCGGGGCAGGCGATGACGTCATCCACGCGGGTGGAGCTTCTTCAACGGGCGACGGCTATGTGACGCGGGTCGACGGCGGCGCGGGCAATGACACGCTGCATTTCTATGCGGACAACGACGGGGGATTTAATCCGGCGGGTGCGATCAATGGCAGCGCAGGCACCGACCATTTTGTCGTCGACGTCAATGACCAGGTGCGTGGCCTCAATTCGGGCGGCCCTACTGCTGCCCCCTCTGACGGACCCGCAGGCGACGAGCCGGCCCCCGCGCGGTCCAGCGTTGTTGTCTTGGGCGATTTTGACCCCACGATGGAAACTCTGGAGTTACACATCGGGTCGCCCAACGTGGATTATGAGGCGACTTCGGTGCATATCGAGGAAGATGGGGTGGTCGTGACTTATGAGAGCGACATCTATCGGTCCATGGAAAAGCTGATCGTTTGCAATACGGAGGGCTTGACCCCTGAGCAGATTACGCTGGTTGGGGTGGATCCGTCGATCTTGGTGGGCGCGCCTGCGTCGTCGGTGGTCTGCGTTTGATCGAGGCGGCATGTGTTTACTGGACGGGTTGGAGCCGTTCTCGAGCAGCGTCAGATCCGGATGACAGCGCCAGAGTCCTAGCACAGGCGTAAGCCAAAACTGACTGGAACCTTCCAACGGCGGCATCGCCAGAGCTCAGATTGCCTGCGCTTGGGCGGGCTGGATGGCCTTTGTCAGGGCCGATGAAGTGGCAGGTTTGGCGCTCAGAGAAAGCGTGCCGGTTGCGCGGCACGCCTATGTTTTTTGTGGCGGCGAGATTTAGTGAAGCTGTTTGGCAACGCCAGGTGATGGAGCCTCCTCTGGCATCACAACAAGCTGAAGCTTCAGCGCGCCTTCGCGGGCGGCGAGCCAGTGCATCTCGCCTGCGCGCACCATCAGTATGGAGCCTTGCGGGTACACGGTCTCTGCGCTGGCGTCGATCTTGTCGCCGTCGCCCCAATACAACGTGCCGTCGACCACGGTCAGCATGCGCAGACCAGCCTTGGTGGCGTGGGCGGGGACTTCTTTGCCAGCAGGCACCTCGAGCAGCACAGCCAGTGGGGTGCCTTCTGCAGACAATGCCAGCGGTTTCAATGTGGCCACCTCATGCACGGTTTTGCCGGGCACGGCGTCCAGATCAAGTTTCACGGTTTCAGCGGTTGCGACGGCGGGGAGCAGCGTAAGAGCCACTGCGGACATCAGGGTTTTCATCCTGAACACTCCAATAAGTGGGCTGGCGGCCATGCTGGCATATGATTTTGGCCATATCATTTGCGTAATACAAATGTGGGAAAAGTAAATGCCGCGGCACGTTTGCCAACAAGCGCAACCGATGCGGCGAATTGGCTCGTGCGACGTCTCAAGGATGCGAGAACGACAAAGCTAACGGAAGCGGCATTATGAAGAGCACTGCGTTGGGACCCATGGTGTCGTGAGGCAAATGGGCCAAGGCTGTGTCTTGGGATTTGCGTCAAGCGTGGCGGTTGAGAAGGCTTAGGGGAGAAGGCGCAGGGAGAGAAGAGTGCATGGTGACGTGTCACACAAAGCTACTCTGTTTGCTGCGCCGCGTTTTTGCCCAGCAGCGCCATAGCCGCAGGAGAAGGCGACTCCAGTCGGATTGCTGCCAATGTCGTAAAACCATTCAAAATTTTTGCATCATGGTTTAGCGCGAGTTGCAACACTCCACCATCCTCCAACTTCAATACTAGAAAGGCGCCTGCGCGATGGGCGGAGCCGGGGGACTCTTCCAATTCAGTTGGACCTAAAAATGTGCCGTCTAGGGACTGTCGCCAAGCGGGGTAGGCCTCCTTTAAAGCGGTTAAATTGGAGTTGAAGCTAAACAAGAAACAGAAGTCATGCACACTTTCATAGGTCTGAATGGCGAATTCAGAAGAGCGCGTCTCCCATAGTACTGTGTCTTCGCTCGCATTATTGGCTTTAATGAATTGTTGGGTGATGCCGTCGTCGATCCTTAGGACACCGTCGTATTCAGGCGTGGTTTGCGTTTTCAGCAATGGAAGGCAGAACCCATTGAAGTCTTCCAGTGCAAGAGAAGGGTCTGCCTGTAGGCCGTTTGCCAGTAGAGGGGTGGCGAGGCACGCTGATGCGGCCAGTGCCAGAACGGATTTTGGGCGGAAGGTAGCTAAAAACATGCTGGTCGCACGAAAGCGAATTGGTCGGGGCCGTTGAACCTGCACGCTAGGGGAGAGTTGGCCGCTCGTCCAGTTGCGAATGTCCCATCTTTCGCTTGCCATCCCCCCGACTCCCCCGTATAGAGCGCCATCTCATGGATTCCGTGTATGCGGGATTCGTGTGTTTTGTATTTGTCCATCAGACAAAAGGGTCACCCCGCACATACTCGGGCGCCCTCTGATGTATGAGAAAGGAAGAGGCGCATGAACGCCAAAGAACTGCGTGAAAAAACGCCGGATCAGCTGCGTGAAGAGCTGGCCAACCTCAAGAAAGAATCGTTCAACCTGCGTTTCCAGCAAGCCACTGGCCAATTGGAAAACGCGGCTCAGATCCGTGCAGCGCGTCGCAACGCAGCACGCGTGAAGACCATCCTGAACGAAAAAGCCAAGTCGGCTGCAGAGTAATAGGAGCTAGATAGATGCCCAAACGTATCCTGACAGGCACCGTTACTTCGGACGCCAACGCCCAGACCGTAACTGTGTCCGTAGAGCGTCGCTTTACACACCCGGTTCTGAAGAAGACCATTCGTAAGTCCAAAAAATACCGGGCTCACGATGAGAACAACACCTACAAAGTAGGTGACTCTGTTCGCATTATCGAATGCGCACCGCGTTCGAAAACCAAACGCTGGGAAGTTCTGGAAGCCTAAGAGTCTCACTTTGAGACTCCTGGCGACTAGACTTTACAGTTAGTCGAAACCCTGGGGGACACAGCACGCATCGCTGCCCCATAGGTCGGGAGAAACCACATGATCCAGATGCAAACAAATCTGGATGTAGCTGACAACTCCGGCGCACGCCGAGTTCAGTGCATCAAGGTTCTGGGTGGTTCCAAGCGTAAATACGCATCCGTAGGCGACATCATTGTTGTCTCGGTTAAGGAAGCCATTCCACGTGGTCGCGTTAAAAAAGGTGACGTCCGTAAGGCCGTTGTCGTTCGCACCGCAAAAGAAGTCCGTCGTGAAGATGGCACTGCAATCCGTTTTGACCGGAACGCAGCCGTAATCCTGAACAACTCCAACGAGCCAGTAGGCACTCGTATCTTTGGCCCAGTTGTTCGTGAGCTTCGCGCAAAAGGCATGATGAAAATCGTCTCGCTCGCGCCGGAGGTGCTGTAAGATGGCTGCTAAGCTGAAAAAAGGCGACAAAGTCGTCGTTCTGGCCGGTAAGGACAAAGGCAAAGAGGGCACTATCACCTCTGTTGACCCCAAAGCCGGTAAAGCTGTTGTGGAAGGCATCAACATCGCCATCCGTCACACCAAGCAAAGCCAGACCTCTCAGGGCGGTCGCATCCCTCAGGCGATGCCGATCGAACTGTCCAACCTGGCATTCCTGGACAAAAACGGCAAAGCAACCCGCGTTGGCTTCCGCATGGAAGGTGACAAGAAGGTTCGCTTCGCAAAGACCACAGGGGACGTGATTGATGCTTGATAACGCAGACTACACCCCACGTCTGAAGTCGCTCTACAAGGATTCCATCCGCGCCGCTCTGAAAGAAGAGTTCGGCTACAAGAACGACATGCAGATTCCTGCGCTGGAAAAAATCGTGCTGAACATCGGCTGTGGCCGTGCAGCCGTTAAAGACAGCAAGAAAGCCAAGTCGGCACAGGCAGATCTGACCGCAATCGCGGGCCAGAAAGCTCTGACCACCGTGGCAAAGAACTCCATCGCTGGCTTCCGTGTACGTGAAGGCATGCCGATGGGTGCCAAGGTGACCCTGCGCGGCGACCGTATGTACGAATTCCTCGATCGTCTGATCACCGTTGCGATGCCACGCATCCGTGACTTCCGTGGTGTGAAGCCGAGCTTTGACGGCCGTGGCAACTTCGCCACCGGTCTGAAAGAGCACATCGTGTTCCCAGAAATCGACTTTGATAAAGTCGACGAAAACTGGGGCATGGATATCGTCATCGCAACCAACGCTAACACCGACGCCGAAGCGAAGAGCCTGTTGAAGCATTTCAACATGCCGTTCACTTCGTAAGGCTGAGAGGATTACGACATGGCTAAAAAAGCAATGATCGAGCGCGAGAAGAAGCGGGAGCGTCTGGTTGCGAAATACGCAGCAAAGCGCGCCGAGCTCAAAGAGATCGCAAACGATGAGTCCAAGCCAATGGAAGAGCGCTTCAAAGCGCGTCTGAAACTGGCGAAACTGCCGCGCAACAGCTCGGCTACCCGTCTTCACAACCGTTGCCAGCTCACCGGCCGTCCACACGCTTACTACCGTAAGCTGAAGGTCAGCCGTATTGCGCTGCGCGAGCTGGGTTCTGCTGGTCAGATCCCTGGCATGGTTAAGTCCAGCTGGTAAGGAGAGAACGATATGAACGATCCTATCGGTGATATGCTGACCCGTATCCGTAACGGCCAAATGCGTGGCAAGTCCGTGGTATCCACCCCGGCGTCCAAGCTGCGTGGTTGGGTTCTGGATGTGCTGGCCGACGAAGGCTACATCCGCGGTTACGAAGCGTCTGAAGAGAACGGCCACCCGGCGTTCGAAATCAGCCTGAAGTACTACGAAGGCACCCCTGTTATTCGCGAACTGAAGCGGGTCTCCAAGCCTGGCCGTCGCGTATACATGGGCGCAGATGACATCCCAACCGTCCGTCAGGGCCTGGGTGTGTCGATTGTCTCCACCTCTAAAGGTGTGATGTCGGATGCAGCGGCTCGTTCCAACAATGTTGGTGGCGAAGTCATCTGCACGGTCTTCTAAGGAGAGCTAGATGTCTCGTATTGGTAAAAAACCGGTCGAGCTGCCCAGCGGCGTAACTGCCTCTGTCTCCGGCCAGACCATCGAAATCAAAGGCCCGAAGGACACTCAGTCTTTCACCGCTACTGATGACGTGACCCTTGCAGTTGAAGAGAACGCCGTAACGGTGACTCCTCGCGGCAAGTCCAAGCGCGCCCGTCAGCAGTGGGGCATGTCCCGCACTATGGTTGCCAACATGGTGACCGGCGTGACCGCAGGCTTCAAAAAAGAACTCGAGATCAACGGTGTTGGTTATCGTGCGCAGATGCAGGGCAACACCCTGAAGCTGTCGCTCGGTCTCTCTCACGAAGTGAACTTCGAAGTGCCAGCGGGTATCACCGTGACCACACCGAAGAACACTCAGATCATCGTGGAAGGTACTGACAGCCAGCTGGTTGGCCAGGTTGCGGCAAACATCCGCGAATGGCGTAAACCAGAGCCTTATAAAGGCAAGGGCATCAAGTACGTGGACGAATATATCTTCCGTAAGGAAGGTAAGAAGAAGTAAGGACCAGACAGATGGCAAACAGCAAACGGGAACTGTTCCTCAAGCGCCGCCTGCGCGTCCGGAACAAACTTCGCAAGGTCAATGGCGATCGCAAAATGCGCCTGTCCGTGCACCGCAGCAACAAGAACATCAGCGTTCAGCTGATCGACGACCGTGCTGGCGTGACCGTGGCATCCGCATCCACCCTGGAAAAAGATCTGGGCCTGGTTGGCAAAAACAACATCGAAGCAGCAACCAAGGTTGGTGCGGCGATTGCCGAGCGTGCGAACAAAGCTGGCGTGACCGAAGCGTATTTCGACCGCGGTGGCTTCCTCTTCCACGGCAAAGTGAAGGCTCTGGCCGACGCTGCGCGTGAAGGTGGCTTGAAAGTCTAAGACTTGAGGGGGACGTTCGCGTCCCCCCGATGATCCGGGAGGTCGCAGACATGTCTGCGGCTTCACTGGGATCGGAGATAACAGGCGCCAAGCGCCAGTAGATAAAGGAATGCCAAATGGCAGAACGTGAAAACCGCCGGGGCCGTGGTCGTAACCGCGAAGAAGAAACCCCGGAATTCGCCGATCGTCTCGTTGCGATCAACCGTGTTTCCAAGACCACCAAAGGTGGTAAGAACTTTGGCTTCGCAGCTCTGGTTGTTGTTGGTGACCAAAAAGGCCGTGTAGGCTTCGGTAAAGGTAAAGCGAAAGAGGTCCCTGAGGCCATCCGCAAAGCCACCGAGCAAGCCAAGCGTCAGATGATCCGCGTGCCTCTGCGCGAAGGTCGTACCCTGCACCACGACATGGAAGGCCGTCACGGCGCCGGTAAAGTGGTTATGCGCACCGCTCCAGAAGGTACCGGGATCATCGCAGGTGGTCCAATGCGTGCCGTTTTCGAAATGCTCGGCGTCAAAGACGTTGTTTCGAAATCCATCGGTTCCCAGAACCCCTACAACATGATCCGCGCCACCATTGACGGGCTGAAGAAAGAAGCCAGCCCACGTCAGGTTGCGGCTCGCCGTGGCAAGAAAGTTGCTGACATCCTGCGCAAGGATGAAGCACCTGCCGAAGCCGCAGAGTAAGGAGTAACGACCAATGGCAAAAACCATCGTAGTTAAGCAGGTCGGTTCGCCGATCCGTCGTCCTCAAGACCAGCGCGCCACTCTGGTGGGTCTGGGTCTGAACAAGATGAACCGCACCCGTGAGCTGGAAGACACTCCGGCGATTCGTGGGATGATCCGCAAGGTCTCCCACATGGTGGAGATCATCGAAGAGCGCGACTAAGCCTTTTTGATCGAAAAAATTGAAAACGCCCTCGGATTTCCGGGGGCGTTTTTGATTATAGTGCGTCGAGGAGCTTTCGCTTTGCCTCAGTGAATTCTTCTTTATCAAGAAGTCCTCTTTCCAGAAGAGCGCCTAACCGTTCAAGTGTTTCCAGTGGGTCACTTGAGAGTCCGTGAGATGATTTGGAAATTGAACTAACGTTCGGTTCTGGTTTCTCTCTCAACAATTTGTTGGCAAGGTCGGCAACAATTGGAACACTTTGTTTTAAACAGTTGTCAATTGTTACGATCCTGCTTCCAAGATCGATCATGATTTTACCTAAAACCCAACCTTGGGATGCAGAAACCGCCTAGACACGATCAAGGCGGATGCTCTGGGTATCTGTCGAGCCAGTCAGCATGGCGCAATCTAACAGCAAAAACCGCTCGTTTGTTAGCGCAATTACCCAGGTGTTAGCTCCAAAATCAAAGGAATTTGACGTATCGGATTGGCTCATGACGCCTGATGTTATTGCCAACACTACCTCTTGTTCCTCTAGGTAGTCGGACAGAACTCGAAATTCTTTTTTTGTTCCGAAGGTGTCAAATGGCACTGAGTTTACGTCACAGATACCTTTCCAGTTTCCTTTTTGTGTGAGGGCTCTGTATTCTTCTAAATCCAACATCTTTCGAAGCCTCGATAAAATATAGCAATAATTGTATATACTTCTAAGGCGTGAGTTGGTCAAAGGAGATGCGCGTTCTGGTTGGCACTTACCTCAGGTGAAATCGCTTACCTTACTGGATGTAGCGGTCCATTCCTCATTAGCCCCCAAATATATCATTCCAAATTCGAATGATTAACATCGCTTCCATCGATATTCGCAAAGTGCATATCTGGGATGCTTTCTTGTGCCTACCGCGCCGAAAACTTCAGCACTAAATGGACCGCATGAACAGATAATGCGCGTCAAGCCGAAGTGGCGCATCGGCACTTGAAGGATAAACTCATGCAACATGCTCCATCTCTGCACATCGAAGCCGTAGACATCGTAGGCCGTTTCTCCCGTCTGGTTGAGAATTGGCTCCTGACCCGTAAGCGCGACGCGTCTTACGCCAAGACTGTCAAAGAGCTGAACAAGCTGACCAACCGCGAACTGGCTGACATTGGCCTGAACCGCGGTGACATCGAAGATGTGGCGCGCAAAGGCGCTCTGGCCCTGTAAGATACAGGACAGCCAGACACTCCCCAAAAGCCTCGGAGATTGCTCCGGGGCTTTTTTGCGTTTGGCAGGAATTTGCAAAACCTTGTCCTGGATGCATAGGAGATAGTCGCTTGCCAATGTTGAAAGGGTCGCGGCGGGGACCTTTATCTGTGGGGTAACACAGACCCACATATGACTGACACACAACCGCGCTATCCGAAGGTGGATTGGCGCCCCAAGGAGGACTTGTCTGATGGCCTATTTGAACACCCCACACTCGCGCAGCATTGGTATGGGCGCCCGCATCTATGATGCCTGGTCCACCTATCGCGCGGAGCACCGCCAAAACGCCCTGTACCGTGAGACCACGCGGCAGCTGGGCGGGTTGAGTGACCGGCAGCTGGACGACATTGGCGTGTCTCGCCATGACATCGAAAAGCTGGCGCGGGACCAAACGATTTCACGCTAAAGGTTCCCAGCTTTGAATACGGAAAGCCTCGGCAATTGCCGGGGCTTTTTGCTTTCTGAGAGGTAAAGAGCCATGACAAAGATGCATATCGGACAGATCAATCTGGCAATTGTTGGCGCTAACGGTCGGGGCTATGTTGAGGGCACCAGAAGGTAAAACAGAAAATCGCCGAAAAATACGTTTCGGCACAGATAGATAAGGAGCCACCATCATGGCATTTGTTCAAACCGCTCAGACCGCCCGCATCGACCTTTTTGCAACCCTGCGTGCGTCCATTGAAGAGTTCAAAGCAGCCCGTGTGCTGCGTCAGAAATACAAATCCACCGTTCGGGAATTGGCCCGGATGAGTGACCGCGAGTTGGCCGATATTGGCGTCAACCGCTACGACATCAAAGGCATCGCCAAAGCCCACGTGTACGGCTAAGTGACCTAAGACATCGATTGTAACGCCCCTGCCTGATCCGCAGGGGCGTTTTGTCTTTCAGGTGGACTGGGAGAGTGCCGGCATTACTCAGGCATCGGGCTGGGTGCATAAACCGCTTCTCCAGAAGGCAACCCCTTGAGGGAGAAAGTGCCGACTTGACGTGTTCTGGGCACCAAGTTCGCTGCGGCATGTGACATCAAAATTGGGCACTCTGTTTGGGCACATAGGCTTTCAATACGGGCCGCCAGGTTCACAGCTGGGCCCATGACTGTGAAGTCCAGCCGCTTTTCGCTGCCTACATTGCCGTAAAGCACTTCGCCGACGTTCAGGCCTATGCCAAAACGCAAGGTGTCGGTTTGGTGGCTGCTCGCAGCTTGGGCGGCCCGCAGGGCGCGGGCGACCGCGTCTTGTTGGCCTGCCGAAGCGGGAAAGATGGCCAACACCGCGTCCCCCATGAACTTAAGGATCTCACCGCTCTCCGAGGTCACCGTCGCGTCCATGACCTCAAAGAAGGTATTGGCGATGGCGACCGCCTGCTCCGGGTCACGCTCGACGTTGAGCTGGGTCCAGCCGCGCAGATCGCTGATCAGGATGGCGGCATCGATGATGTCGACGTGACCGCGGGTGATTTCACCGGCCAAAACCCGCTGGGCTGTGTGTTTGCCCAGGTAGGCCTCGCTCACGGCGGAAGAGAGTGTGGTGAGGCGTAATACTTCGATAAAGGGCGCAAGTTGCGCGGCGATGGTGTCGAATCCCGCGAGGTCGGGGGGTGTAAATCCGCCAGCGTGGCGGGTTGTGAGGGTCATGACGGCGGTAACGCGGTCCCCAAACAGGACAGGGAGCGCATAATAGTCGCTGCCACCTTGGGCACGCAGCTCGTGCAGGACCTCGTGATGGTCGGGAGCCAACGCGGACAGGTTTTGGCGAAAGGGTTTGCGGGATTGCGAGACGGTGGTCATCGGGCTGCCCGCATAGCCGCCGCGCGTCTCCAGCCCGTGGGTGCTTTCGACGACGGGTTTGGGGCCGGTGTCGTTCTCCCAGGTGGTGCCCACCGCGGCAAGCAACGGGTGCAGAGTGCGCATGGCAAAACGCAGACGCCAGACTGGGGCGTTTGCTTGCGCCAGCTGTGCGCCGAGCTGTTGGGTCAGATCGTCGAGGGTTTTGGCGGCGGCGGCGTTTGTCAGGAGCCAGTCGGTGAGGGTTTGGGGGGACCAAGGCATAGGGGGAGTTTAGTGGGGATTGGGCGGAAGGTAAAAGCGTTGGCCGCCTAGATCAAACGGAGTTTCCGCGAGGATCGAATTGTGGCCTCACGCTTTAGGTTGGGCTTTCTACGCAGTGAACAATTATTGCATGTGGCGCGTGCAGTTGAGACACTCAGTTGAACACTGAGCCGTCTTTAGCCTTTCTGACAGTCTGACGCGCGGGACGGTCGCTCTGCGGTTCCGCCCTAATTCCGCCAAGAATCATCACTACTTTCAAAACCTAGTAGATTGTTAGTGAAAAAGGGTTGGAAATTGCCATTCGTTTTTTATGCCTTGGGCCTAGCGCTCTGGTTCGGCTTTTGGGTGCTGGTTTTCCGTGTGTTGAGCAGAATGCGAACAGCTGCAGCTGTTGGACGCGCGCTCTCGGATTTCAACTTCAGCCCGCGTGAGGTCTACAACGAAAGTCTCAAAGCGATGGAGCGCCACGCAGACGTCTGGCGGAATGCCGTGTTGGGCGAGAGGCCTGGCAAGACCCAGGGTGATGTATCAGACGAACCTCTCGCTGCCCTTTTCTTTTTTGTGAACCGATTGAGCCCTGAAGGGCTGGGCGAATTGAAGCCGGATTGGTTCTTGAGCCAGCGCCTTAAACCGATCCCGTCCGTTGAGCTTCACGCAATCCGGTTTTTTTGCGCGTGTGCCGAACTTTCGGATAAGGAGTTTCAAAAGGTTCGCCGCCGGATGTTGCGCCGACAGCGGGGCGAGGCGGACAAAATCCGGTCAACTTGGCGCGGTCGCATTTCCTCCCGCATGGAAAGGATTGCGCAGACAAAGGCGGATCATGAGGAAGGACGCGATCAGGCCAAACTGTGGCTGCAAGAGCGCGCCAGCCCCGTTCGAGATCAGGATCTGACCAACTGGCTGTGTGCGCAAAGCCCGGACGTGTGGCACGAGTTGAGCATCGGCGTCGAGTGGATGGGCGACGGCGCAGCCGAGCTTGTGCCGTTTGTCGAATGGCTGGTCGCGCAGCCGGAGTTGGACCGAAGTACGGCGCTATTGCTCTTGGCGCAAGCGGTTGGCGAAGGAATCGACGCAGAACCCTACGAGCAACATGACTGCGCACGCAACCAGGCCTGGATGAAGACCTTGCACGAAGGGCTGAAGACTGCATTTTATACTCAGATTCAATTGGCCATCCCGCCTGCAGGGAGACAAATGGTCGAGGCCTTGTTCGAACCTGAACACGCAAGTGGTTGGAAGCTGCCACATGTGGATTTGGATAAGATTCCAACTCGGCCACGCCACTCCGAGTGGGTTTTCATTGACAACCATCCGGTGGAAAGCTTCGAAGCTTGGAAAGACCGCCGCTTCGCTTAAGCTGTGATAGAGTGCTCCGCCCGTGAAATGCATCGTACACGTCTAGCTCAGCGCTCGGCCCGCGCAGCATCTTCCACATTGCAAAGCGCTGCCCAAGGGTCTATACGCCCCCGGTGGCGTTTTGCGCCCCGAGAATCAAAATCAAGAAAAGCCGTGTTTGGCCCGATACGCTTCGTGGGTCAGTTCCGGCAAGGAGAAGCGATATGAAACTGCACGAACTGCGCGACAATCCTGGCGCAACTAAGAAACGCATGCGCGTTGGCCGTGGCCCCGGTTCCGGTAAAGGTAAAATGGGTGGCCGTGGTATCAAAGGTCAGAAATCCCGTTCGGGTGTGGCGATCAACGGCTACGAAGGTGGCCAAATGCCTTTGTACCAGCGCCTGCCAAAGCGCGGCTTCAACAAGCCAAACCGCAAGGCATATGCTGTTGTAAACCTGGGCCTGATCCAGAAGTTCGTCGACGAGAAGAAGCTGGACGCCTCTGCCGCGATCACCGAAGAAGCCCTGGTTGCTTCCGGTCTGGTGCGCCGCGTTAAAGACGGCATCCGCGTTCTGGCAAAAGGCGAAGTTTCCGCCAAGCTGAACATCGAAGTGACCGGCGCCTCCAAAGCAGCTGTTGAAGCTGTCGAAAAAGCGGGCGGCTCTCTGACGGTCAAAACCGCGCCAGCGGCTGAATAAGAGGTTGTGAGCGGGCACAGACCCGCTTACATAATCTTCCAAGTTTTCCTAACGCCGCCAAACCGGGAAACGGTTCTGGCGGCGTTTCCAGTCTAAGAGAGATCCTAAATGGTATCTGCAGCAGAGCAAATGGCGGCCAACACCAGCTGGGCCGCGCTTGGTAAAGCCACCGATCTGCGCAATCGCATCCTGTTCACACTGGCATTGCTGATTGTCTATCGTCTTGGCACATGGATTCCGGTGCCGGGCATCGACGGCGTTGCCCTCCGTGAATTTATGGAAGAGGCGGGCGCAGGCATTGGCGGCATCCTGTCCATGTTCACCGGCGGTGCGCTGGGACGTATGGGGATCTTTGCTCTGGGCATCATGCCGTACATCTCGGCCAGCATTATTGTTCAGCTTCTTGGCTCGATGGTTCCTGCGTTGGAACAGCTCAAGAAAGAAGGCGAGCAAGGCCGCAAAAAGATGAACCAATACACCCGCTACGGCACGGTGGCATTGGCAACGCTGCAGGCCTATGGCCTCGCGGTCAGCCTGGAGGCCGGTGAGCTGGTCACCGATCCGGGTATGTTCTTCCGCTTCAGCTGCCTTGTGACGCTGGTGGGTGGCACCATGTTCCTGATGTGGCTGGGTGAGCAGATCACCGCACGCGGCATCGGCAACGGCATCTCCCTGATCATCTTTGTGGGCATCGTGGCCGAACTGCCAGCCGCTCTGGCACAGTTCTTTGTGTCTGGCCGCACCGGCGCGATCAGCGAAGCGGTGATTGTGGCCGTGATCTTCATGGTCATCGCAACCATCGCCTTTGTGGTCTTCATGGAGCGGGCGCTGCGTAAGATCCACATTCAATACCCACGTCGTCAGGTGGGCATGAAAGTCTATGACGGGGGCTCTTCGCACCTGCCGGTGAAAGTGAACCCAGCGGGCGTGATCCCGGCGATCTTCGCCAGCTCCCTGCTGTTGCTGCCAACCACCATTGCGACCTTCTCCGGTAGCCAAACCGGCCCAATCATGTCGACCCTGCTGGCCTACTTTGGCCCAGGACAGCCGCTGTATCTGCTGTTCTTCGTGTCCATGATTGTGTTCTTTGCCTACTTCTACACCTTCAACGTCAGCTTCAAACCTGACGATGTGGCCGACAACCTGAAAAACCAGAACGGCTTTGTTCCGGGCATCCGTCCGGGCAAGCGCACCGCAGAATACCTTGAGTATGTGGTCAACCGTATCCTGGTTCTGGGTTCTGCATATCTTGCGGCAGTCTGTCTCCTTCCGGAGATCCTGCGTGGACAATTTGCGATCCCGTTCTACTTTGGCGGCACCTCGGTTCTGATTGTGGTTTCCGTGACCATGGACACCATCCAGCAAGTTCAGAACCATCTGCTGGCGCACCAGTACGAAGGGCTTATTGAAAAGTCCCAGCTGTCTGGTAAAGGCCGGAACAAACGCAAACGCAAAGGACCTGCTCGTCGATGAATATTATTCTGCTTGGCCCGCCCGGTGCCGGTAAAGGAACCCAGGCTGGCCGTCTCGTAGAGAAGCGCGACATGATCCAGCTTTCTACGGGCGACATGCTGCGCGCCGCCAAAACCTCCGGTACGGAGATGGGCAAGAAGGTTGCCGAGGTCATGGATCGTGGGGAGCTGGTCACCGATGAGATCGTGATTGGCCTGATCCGCGAGCAGCTGGAAGGCGACAAAAAGGGCGGTTTCATCTTTGATGGATTCCCGCGCACCCTGGCCCAGGCTGATGCGCTGGCTGAGTTGCTGGAAGACTGCGGCGAGAAGCTCGACGCTGTGATCGAGATGCAGGTGAATGATGAGGTTCTGGTCGAGCGCATCATCAACCGCGCCAAAGAGGCGGTCGCCAACGGTGGTGAAGCCCGTGCAGACGACAACGCAGAAAGCCTGAAGGTGCGCTTGATGGCGTACTACAAGCAGACCGCGCCGTTGATTGGCTACTACCACGCCAAAGGCAACCTGACCTCTATTGACGGTCTGGCGTCGATGGATGAGGTTGAGGCCTCTGTGGCAGGCGTTTTGGGGTAAGCCCAGCCTGTGAGAGTTTGAGATCGGAGCGCCCTTGGGCGCTCCGTTTCGTTTTGGGGTTAGGCGGTTTGATTGTTCTGTAGTGTGAACAAAGAACGGGCCGCATGGACGAACCCGAACAGTGCCATTTGTGATATGTAAAAAATCAGAAGAACGGGAGGCCACAGTAAGCTCTCATTGTAGCCGATCTGTTCAATAGCAATGCAAAAATAGCTTATTGGTCCAGTCGCCAATGCTCCAAAGCCAAAGAATGCTAAGAGTAACTTGGCGGAAGTCGTTGTTTCCGGAAAGGCTTGATTGCGAACAAAGGCAGACGTGAATTTTAGGCGTTCTTTGTTACTTTGCACCTGACGTGAACACCATATCCCGAAATAGATGAGCAGGAACGAAATTGAGAGCATCAGATAGAAGCTATTTGTTGTCCAGAGGACAAAAAAAGCGATGATCACAATCGCATTGCCCGAGAGGTTTAGTTTCAATCCGAGATCGCCCCGCATTCCGACTATGTACATTGGTTCCCTCTCTCTTAGTCTCCTCGTGACGCTAGTTCGCGTTAGAGTAGAGCTGAAGGGGGTGCCGCCTAGGGGCTGAAAAGAGTGTCCTGTACGACACGAAACCGGAACCTCTTCAAGTGGCTTGTGGAGGTGTTCCGTTGTGGGAATGCTAAGCCGTCGTGCCGCGTAACAGGCACAGGATCTATGAGAGAAGTGTGCCGTCGCACGTGGTGTCTTGACACCCCACCTAATCCCCCCTAAATCACCCCATCTCTTAACGGAGAATCAATTCTTTGCGCGTGGGTCGCACCCATGTTGCAAGACCACCTGATCAGCTGAGGCCCGATCGCTTGCTAGCGTCGGGCTTACGTTGTGAAAAAAGGTTCCGGAGCTACGGAACCGCAACGAAAAGGAAAGTGACACGTGGCACGTATTGCCGGCGTTAACATCCCGACCCACAAACGGGTCCCGATCGCCCTGACTTATATCACTGGCATTGGTCCAGCATCCGCCAAAGAAATCTGCGAGAGCGTGAAGATCGACGAAACCCGTCGTATCAACGAGCTGTCTGACGCAGAAGTTCTGGCTATCCGTGAGCACATCGATGCGACCTACACCGTTGAAGGTGACCTGCGTCGTGAAGTGCAGATGAACATCAAACGTCTGATGGACCTGGGCTGCTACCGTGGTCTGCGCCATCGTCGTAACCTCCCGGTGCGCGGTCAGCGTACCCACACCAACGCACGTACCCGTAAAGGTCCTGCGAAGCCGATTGCCGGCAAGAAGAAGTAAGGGAGGGTTTGATCAATGGCACGCGATAAGACTCGTACGAAGAAAAAAGAGCGTAAGAACATCGCCTCTGGTGTTGCGCACGTGAACTCTTCGTTCAACAACACCAAGATCCTGATCTCTGACGTTCAGGGCAACGCGATTTCCTGGTCCTCTGCTGGCACCATGGGTTTCAAGGGCTCCCGTAAGTCCACCCCATATGCTGCTCAGATGGCGGCGGAAGATGCAGGCAAGAAAGCACAGGATCACGGCGTGAAAACGCTGGAAGTGGAAGTTCAGGGTCCAGGTTCTGGCCGTGAATCCGCACTGCGCGCTCTGGCTGCTATCGGTTTCAACATCACCTCTATCCGTGATGTAACACCAATCGCACACAACGGCTGCCGCCCACCAAAGCGCCGCCGCGTTTAAGCGACATTTCTACTGGCTGGGGCCGCGTGTTTTGCACGGCCCCAGTTCGTCATTTTGAAACCTCGGGCGTCTGGTTCTTTTGGAACATGGGAACTGGACAAGAATGGAGGGACGCATGATCCACAAGAATTGGGCAGAATTGATCAAGCCTACACAGCTAGAAGTGAAGCCAGGCAACGACCCTGCGCGCCAAGCCACTGTTGTGGCAGAGCCGCTGGAGCGGGGCTTTGGTCTGACCCTGGGCAACGCGCTGCGCCGCGTTCTGATGAGCTCGCTGCAAGGCGCGGCCATCACCAGCGTACAGATCGACAACGTGCTGCACGAGTTCTCCAGCGTTGCTGGTGTGCGTGAAGACGTGACCGACATCATCCTGAACCTGAAGGGCGTGTCCCTGCGCATGGAAGTGGAAGGCCCTAAGCGTCTTTCGATCAATGCGAAAGGTCCGGGTGCCGTGACTGCTGGCGACATCAGCGACAGCGCGGGCATTGAAGTTCTGAACAAAGATCACGTGATCTGCCACCTTGACGATGGCGCCGACCTCTATGTCGAGCTGACCGTCAACACCGGCAAAGGCTACGTGTCTGCGGACAAGAACAAGCCAGAAGATGCACCTATTGGTCTGATCCCAATCGATGCGATCTACTCTCCGGTGAAGCGCGTGTCTTATGACGTGCAGCCAACCCGTGAAGGTCAGGTTCTGGACTATGACAAGCTGACCATGAAAATCGACACCGATGGCTCCATCACGCCGGAAGACGCCGTGGCCTTCGCCGCGCGTATCCTGCAGGATCAACTGTCGATCTTCGTGAACTTCGATGAGCCAGAATCTGCGGGCCGTCAGGAAGAGGACGATGGTCTCGAGTTCAACCCGCTTCTGCTGAAGAAAGTGGACGAGTTGGAACTGTCCGTACGCTCTGCGAACTGCCTGAAGAACGACAACATCGTTTACATCGGCGATCTGATCCAGAAGACCGAAGCAGAGATGCTGCGCACACCGAACTTCGGCCGCAAGTCTCTGAACGAGATCAAAGAAGTGCTGTCCGGCATGGGCCTGCACCTCGGCATGGATGTCGAGGACTGGCCACCAGACAACATCGAAGATCTGGCCAAGAAGTTCGAAGACAACTTCTAAGTCTTGCAAGATTTGAGCGGGTCGCGTAGGTGCCCCGCTCAACCAATGCCCGGACCTGCCGGGGAAAATATGGGCTTCCGCCCCAAGGTGAACCGGTGACACGCATCACTGGTCTGACAAAGCAAAACGCGAATTAGGAGAAATCAAATGCGTCATGCTCGTGGCTATCGCCGCCTGAACCGTACTCACGAACACCGTAAAGCCCTGTTTGCCAACATGGCGGGTTCCTTGATCGAACACGAACAGATCAAAACCACCCTTCCAAAGGCAAAAGAACTGCGTCCGATCGTTGAAAAACTGATCACGCTGGCCAAACGTGGTGACCTGCACGCGCGTCGTCAGGCAGCGGCTCGTCTGAAAGAAGACCAGTACGTTGCAAAACTGTTTGACGTTCTGGGCCCACGCTACGCAGAGCGTAAAGGTGGTTACATCCGCATCATGAAAGCCGGCTTCCGCTATGGTGACATGGCGCCAATGGCGATCATCGAATTTGTGGATCGTGACGTTGATGCAAAAGGCGCGGCCGACAAGGCTCGCGTGGCAGCTGAAGAAGCCGCCGAAGAATAAATCTCCATCTGGATCAACCAGATGCCTGGACCCCTGCCAGAATGGCGGGGGTCTTTTTCGTTCCAGGGTATACCTGAGGCAACCCGTCACATTTTGGATCCAAAAACTCAGCACTACCTCTGTGAGGAAATGCAAAAGGTGCCGCAATGACGACCTCTCCCCAAGCTCCTGTTTTCTTTTGCCATGGCGTGCCCGGTTGCCCGCAGGATGCGGCATTTTTGGCAACGAACGGCCGTGTGGTTGTGGCGCCAAACCTGCTTGCGTGTGAGGGTTCCGCGCCGTTGGAACATTTGGCGTCTACGTTTGGTGCGGCTGTGGCTCAAAATGGCGGGCAGGCGTTCCATGTGGTTGGGTTTTCGATTGGGGCCATGGCGGCGTTACGCTTAGCGGCTGAGCGCCCGAAGCAGGTTGCGCGAGTGACAGTAGTGTCGCCAGCAGCGCCTTTGCAGCTGGGAGAGTTCCTGCCGGACATGGCAGGTGCGCCGGTGTTTAAGTTGGCTATGAAGCGTCCGCGTGTGTTGCGGATGCTGACGGCCGCGCAGGGCTTACTGGCGCGCAATGTGCCCGGAATGTTGATCAAACAGTTGTTTGCCAAATGTGGGGTGCAGGAACGGGCTTTGTTGGCGGACCCGCAGTTTGTGACAGCTTTGACCGAAGGCATGCGCAACAGCTTTGTCACGCACCGGGCAGGGTATCTTGCGTATCTGGCGGCCTATGTTGCCGACTGGTCTGACGTGTTGCGCAATGTTCAAGCGCCGGTCGAGATATGGCACGGGGACAAAGACACCTGGGCGCCGTTGAAGATGGCCGACGCGATCAAGGACCTAGTGCCTTCGTCTTGTGTGCTTCATGTGGTGCCGAATGGGGAGCACTATTCCACGTTGAAAGCGGTGCGGTTGGGCTAGCGTTCCGGAGGGGCTCGCGGCATGGTCGCGTCGAGGCAATAGGAGGGGCATTGATGGGTTTTGACGTGATTGTGGTGGGCGCTGGCCTATGGGGCAGTGCCTGTGCGCGGCATTTGGCCGAGATGGGCGTAAAGGTTGCACTGGTGGGACCCTCAGAGCCGACGGATGCCGCGACGCACAGGGGCGTGTTTGGCAGCCATTATGACCAAGCACGGATCACGCGTAGGATGGACAGTCGCATGGATTGGTCTCGGTTCTCGTCCGCGTCCATGGCGCGGTACGCGGACGTCGAAGCACTGGGCAATCGTTGCTTTTTTCATCGTGCAGGCTCTGTGATTGCGGGGCCAGCACAGGGCGAAGGAAGCGACTACACGCGCGCCACACAGCTGAATGGTGAGAAAGAAGGGATCGATTTTGAGGTTCTTTCCGGTGTCGAATTGAATGCAAAGTTTTCTTTCTTTGGGTTTCCGGCGGATATCCACGCGCTGTTTGAGCCGGATGGTGGTTGGATCGATCCGCGCGCGCATGTGGCTGCGCAGATTGCAGCGGGACAGGCAAATGGCGTGACCCTGTTGCGAACGGAGGTTTCTCAGGTTGATGAGACCTCAGGCGGCGTGACAGTGACCTGTCGCGATGGTAGCAAACTTGAGAGCGACAAAGTTATCGTGGCAGCGGGTGCGTTCTCAAGAGCTGAAGGCCTGTTGCCGGACGTGCCTGAAATTGCAGTTTTTGCACGCACAATTGCCTTGGTGGAAATTGATGCGGAAGAGCAGGCGCGGCTGCGAGACATGCCTTCTACCATCTACATCCTCCCAGATGGTGTGCGCGATATCTATGTATTGCCGCCGGTGGTCTATCCGAATGGCAAAACCTATATCAAGCTGGGCGGCGATCCGGACAACAAAGAGCTAAACTCTCTCTCTGAGATGAAAGACTGGTTCCGCAGCGGCGGGAACGCGGATGTCGGGGCGTATCTATTGGAGCAGCTTTTGGCGGTTATGCCCGGGCTGCGGTATCAATCCTTGTCTCATGGTGCCTGTGCCACCAGTTTCACCCGCAGTCGTCATCCGTTGATCTATGGTCAGACGGACCGGATTTTTGCGTTGACCGGGGGCAATGGGGCCGGGGCGAAATGCGCGGATGAGATTGGGCGACTGGGGGCGCTCAGGGTGTTGGGTCAGGCGTTGGATGGGCAGGGGTACGGCTCGTCGTTTTTACCGTAGCAGTGCGTTTTAGACGTACACTAGATCATAGACGTAGGACTTTGGACCTTTGCGGTTGACCCATATGCCTTCGGGCGGGGCCTCTGGAGATTGTGGCGTGAGCTGATCCCAGGGGCGGCCCATGATTTCGTCACTGTCAAAGTCGGCGGCAACCCAGCCCAGGACGGCGTGATGTACAATCCAATACGGGCCGTCTTCACGCAGAAAGCCTGTTCTACCACGCTCGTCCGTTGCGCGGGTGAATGTGTAGACCAACCCGTCGAGCTGGCGGTGCAACTCGAAGGCGGTGATTGGTGTGGATTGTTGGTCGTAAGACATGGGGTGATGCTTCCGACGTTGGCGCGCTAAGTCAATGGTTTCGGGCGGATGTCTGCCGTCGCAAGCGGTGGAGTGGCTTGCATTATACAGGACCGCTGCGCATATGCGTCGCACTGAACAATTGAGGATGACGCATGATCCGCGCTGTATTGATTTCCCTCACGCTGGGCCTAGCCACCACGGTGTCGGCAGAGACCAAAGTCCCGCAATCGCAGGCCGAGATTTCGATGGGCTTTGCGCCTTTGGTGAAAGAGGCGGCGCCAGCGGTGGTGAACATTTTTGCCAAGCAGATTGTGCAGGCGCGGCAGACGCCGTTCACCGGCGATCCGTTTTTTGATCAGCTGTTTCGGGGGTTTGGCACGCCGCAGCCGCGGGTGGAGAACTCGCTGGGCTCGGGAGTGATCCTGTCGGAGGACGGCATTGTGGTGTCCAACTATCACGTGGTGGGCATGTCGACTGACATTCGTGTGCAACTCAATGATCGCAGTGAGTACACAGCCGAAGTGCTTCTGGCGGATGAAGAGAGCGATTTGGCCATTCTGAAGCTGAAGGATGCCGAAGGTCTGCCGTTTTTACACTTCCGTGACAGCGACAATGTCGATGTGGGCGAGTTGGTCATGGCGATTGGCAACCCGTTTGGCGTGGGGCAAACCGTGACCAGCGGGATTGTCAGCGGCTTGGCGCGGTCGGGCGTGGCGACGGGCAATGCGCGGGGTTACTTCATTCAGACCGATGCGGCGATCAACCCCGGCAACTCCGGTGGGGCGTTGATTGACATCAATGGCGATCTGATTGGCATCAACACCTCGATCCTGACTCGGTCCGGTGGGTCCAACGGGATTGGTTTTGCTATTCCGACCAATCTGGTGGCGCAGTTCGTGGATCAAGCGCGTGCCGGTTTTGAGGGCTTTCAGCGGCCTTGGGCGGGCATGTTTGGTCAGCCGGTGGATGCGGATATGGCGGAAGGTTTAGGGCTTGACCGTGCCGGTGGTATCGTCGTGTCCGCCATGCATGAAGTCAGCCCATTTTTGGCCGCGGGTGTGGAGGCAGGCGACGTGATCGTGGCGCTGGACGGGCAACCGGTGAACACGCCTGCGGAGATGATTTTCCGCATGTCGGTGGCGGGGCTTGGCAGTGAGGTTGCGGTTGAAACCCTGCGCGACGGTGAGTTGATGACGCGCATGGTGACGATGGATGTGGCGCCGGATGTGCCGAGCCGTGACACCATCGAGACCGGGCGCAAGTCGGCGATCCCGGGCATGGTGATGTCCAATATCAACCCTGCGGTGTTGGGGGAGTTTGGACTTCCGCTGAGCCTGGAAGGTGTTGTGGTAGAAAATCCGGGTGAGATCGGCGCGCGGCTGGGCATTGGGCCAGGAGATGTGTTGCGCGTGATCGACGGCTCAGAGATCCTCACCACAAAAGATGCGGACAAGGCTTTGCGGGATGCGCGCAAGCGGCTTACGTTGGAGGTCCAGCGCGGCACCCAGCGGGTGGTGATGCGCTTTAGACTGTAAGGACTTCTGGGCGCACGATGGCCGACCTTTTTGACACCACACCGGCGGACATTCCTGTCGCGGAACCGAAGGACGAAGCGCCGCGTCCTCTGGCGGATCGGCTACGGCCAAAATCTTTGTCCGAGGTGATTGGGCAGGAGCAGGTGCTGGGCGCAGAAGCGCCTTTGGGCGTGATGCTGTCCTCAGGGTCTTTGTCGTCGCTGATCTTCTGGGGGCCGCCCGGTGTGGGCAAGACCACCATAGCGCGGCTGCTGGCGGATGATACTGAGCTGCATTTTGTGCAGATCAGCGCGATTTTCACTGGTGTGCCGGAACTGCGCAAAGTGTTTGAAGCCGCCAAAGTGCGGCGGTCCAATGGCAAAGGCACGTTGTTGTTTGTGGATGAGATCCACCGCTTCAACAAAGCGCAGCAGGATGGGTTTCTGCCGTACATGGAAGACGGCACTATTCTTCTGGTGGGAGCGACAACGGAAAACCCGTCGTTTGAGCTCAACGCTGCGGTGCTGTCGCGCTCGCAAGTGCTCGTGCTGGAGCGGTTGGCTCTGGGTGATCTGGAGCGCTTGGCGCAGCGGGCTGAGAAAGAGCTGGAAAAGCCCTTGCCGCTGGATGGTCCGGCGCGCGAAGCCTTGTTGGAAATGGCGGATGGTGACGGGCGGGCGTTGCTCAATTTGATTGAGCAGGTCATGGCCTGGAAAGTAGACGGCAAGCTCGACACCGATGCGCTCTCCACACGGCTGATGCGGCGGGCAGCGAAATACGACAAATCTGGCGATGAACATTACAACCTGATTTCGGCGTTGCACAAATCGGTGCGCGGGTCTGATCCGGAAGCGGCACTCTATTGGTATGCGCGGATGCTGGAGGGTGGGGAAGACCCGCGGTTTCTGGCACGACGACTGACCCGGATGGCCTGTGAGGATATTGCTTTGGCCGATCCACAGGCACAGAGTGTGTGCCTCAGTGCCTGGGAAACTTATGAACGGCTAGGCAGTCCCGAAGGGGAGTTGGCGCTGGCGCAGGCGGTGATTTATCTGGCGCTCGCGCCGAAGACCAACGCGGGTTATGCGGCCTATAAGGCAGCGCGGGCTTTGGCGAAGAAAACCGGCTCTGAGCCCCCGCCCAAGCATATCCTAAATGCGCCAACCTCGTTGATGGCAGACCAAGGCTATGGCGACGGTTATCAGTATGACCATGATGCCGAGGACGGGTTTTCGGGGCAGAACTACTTCCCGGAAGGTATCAAGCGGCCGGTGATCTACACGCCGGTGGAGCGCGGGTATGAGCGCGAGTTGAAGCGGCGCATGGAGTATTTTGCCAAGCTGCGCACCAAACGGAACGGGTAGGGGGCAACCCCCGTTGTCATATTGGCGATTCCTCCGAGGTATTTGGGGAAGAAGAAAGCGGTTTTCTTGACATTGCGGGGCAAAGCGCAGAGAGACGCGTGATGGTTTTAAACGTGGCATATGTGGCTTTGGGTGGCGCAGTGGGCGCAGCGTTGCGCTATCTGCTGGGCATCGGTGTGGTGCGGCTGATGGGGCAGGGATTCTGGAATGGCTTCCCGCTGGCGATCATCACCGTGAATGTGATTGGCTCTTTTCTGATGGGGGTCTTTGTGGTGTTGGCAGCGCAGCGCGGCCTGACACATCTGTCGCCTTTGGTGATGACCGGGCTGCTGGGCGGTTTCACAACGTTTTCGGCGTTTTCGCTGGAAACTGTGACGCTGATGGAGCGCGGGGCCTTTGGCGCGGCGGCGTTTTATGTGGCTGTTTCGGTGATTGGCGCGGTGGGCGCGTTGATGCTGGGGATGGCCGTGACGAGAGGATTTCTGGCATGAGCCGGGTAAAGACAGTGACCGTTGCAGACGGTGAAGGCGATCAACGGCTGGACCGGTGGTTCAAGCGCAAGTTTCCCCATGTTGGGCAAGGGCAGATCGAGAAGATGTGCCGCAAGGGCGAGATCCGAGTGGATGGCGGCCGGGTGAAGGCCAATACCCGTGTGGAGGAAGGCCAGAGCATTCGCGTGCCGCCCCTGCCGTTGCCGCATGAGGTGGCGCAGCGGGAAAAGACGCGGGCTGTGACCAAGGTTAGCAAAGCTGACGCCAAAATGATGCTGGACAGCGTGATCTACAAAGATGACGAGATCATCGCGATCAATAAGCCGGCGGGCCTGCCCACGCAGGGCGGCAGCAAGCAAACGCGGCATGTGGATGGTCTGTCTGTGGCGTTACAGTTTGACTATGACGAGAAGCCACGTTTGGTGCATCGGTTGGACAAGGACACCTCTGGGGTGTTGTTGCTGGCGCGCACGCGGGCTGCGGCGAAGGCGCTGACCGAAGCGATGCGGCACAAACAAACCCGCAAGATCTACTGGGCTGTGGTGGCCGGTGTGCCGACGCCGTATCTGGGCGAGATCAAATACGGCTTGGTGAAGGCAGGCGGCCATGGGGCGCGCGGTGAAGGCGAGAAGATGATTGCGGTGCATCCGCGCGAGGTCGAGAACACGCCGGGCGCCAAACGTGCCATTACGCAATACGCGACTTTGTATCGTGTGGCCGGGCGGGCCTCCTGGGTGGCGATGGAGCCGATCACCGGCCGGACGCACCAGCTGCGCGCGCATATGGCGGAAATTGGTCATCCGATTATCGGTGACGGCAAGTATGGAGGTTCCGGTCAGGAAAACCTCGGCGATGGCTGGGGCGCAAAGCTGGGTGGGATGATTTCCAACAAGCTGCACCTGCATGCGCGGTCGATGACGTTTGAGCATCCGGTGACCCGCAAACAGGTGACTGTGACAGCAGAGTTACCGGAGCATATGGCGCACACCTGGGAGACCTTTGGCTGGTCCGAAGATCTCGCAGCAGACGATCCATTTGAGAGCCTGCGCTAGCGCTTTGTCGTCTCCCAAGAGATTTGGCGCGTAAGTGAAGTCGTGGCATGCTGAGGCATTCCGCGACTTTTTTTCTTTTGCACGTAATTTTGAGAGGAGAAGCCTATGCCGGCTGTGTCGTTTTCCCATATTGGCATCACCGTGCCCGATCTGGATCGGGCGGTTGAGTTTTATACCAAAGCCTTTGATCTCTACCTGTTGATGCCGCCTGCCGAGGTTTTGCAGGACAACAGTGCGATTGGCGAGATGTGTGATGATGTGTTTGGCGCAGGATGGGGGCGGTTTCGGATTGCGCATCTGTCCACTGGCGATGGGGTGGGCATTGAGCTGTTTGAGTTTCCCAAGACCGACGACAGCAAGCCGCCGTTTGATTATTGGAAACCGGGGATTTTTCACTTTTGCCTGCAAGACAGCGATCTTGAGGAGCGTGTGAAGCGCATTGAGGCGCTGGGCGGGAAACAGCGGATGCAACAGGTGCGCTACTACTATCCGGATCAGAAGCCCTATCGCATGGTCTATTGTGAGGATCCGTTTGGCAATCTGGTGGAACTCTACAGTCATTCCTATGAGCTGACCTATTCCTCGGGCGCCTACTCCGACGATGCTTGACCTCTGAGCGTGTCCGTGGTGAAGCAAGCGCCACAGAACACGCGGAGGCCAAATGCGGCTCAAACTGGTGATTTTTGATGTGGATGGCACGCTGGTGGATAGCCAGGGGCTGATTGTCGAAGCGATGAACCTTGCCTTTGACGGTGAGGGATTGGCGCCGCCAAGCCGCGAAGACACGCTGTCGATTGTGGGGCTTTCGCTGGATATGGCGATGTTCAAGCTACTGCCAGAGGCGGATGCCGCGCTGCGGGTACGTTTGGTGGACGGCTATAAGCAGGGATACATGCATCGGCGCGCAGAGACAGGTGTGGCCCAGTCATCGCCGTTCTTTGCCGGTGCACGCGATGTTTTGGAGCGGCTGCGAGCGCAGGACGATGTGCTGCTGGGCGTGGCCACGGGCAAGTCGCGGCGCGGGCTCGACAAGTTGATTGAAGGTCATGGCTTGCAGGGCATGTTTGTCACCACGCAGGTGGCCGATGACCATCCGTCCAAACCACATCCGTCGATGATCACAACAGCGCTGGCGGAAACCGGTGTGGATGCGCGGGATGCGTTGATGATTGGCGACACAAGTTACGACATGGAGATGGCCGCCGCCGCCGGTGTGGCTGGCATTGGTGTGGGGTGGGGCTATCACGCGCGGGATGCGCTGGGCGCAGCTCATCGTATCGTTGAGGATTTTGCGGCGTTGGAAAATGCGCTGACACAGATTTGGGAGGGTCAGCCATGAGCGAATGGGCCAAGAAACGATTTTGGAAAGAGACAACCTATGAGGCCACAGAAGGCGGTTACAAAGTGTTGTTGGACGGGCGCGGCGTAAAAACCCCGGCCAAGGCGCCGCTGGTTGTGCCCACCGAGGCGATGGCCAAGGCTGTTGTGGAAGAGTGGGATGCGCAGGACGAGAAAATCGATCCGAGTACCATGCCGGTTACCCGCTCGGTGAATGCGGCCATCGACAAGGTTGCGGTGCAGCACGGTGAAGTGGCGGATATGTTGGCGGAGTACGGTGGCAGCGATTTGGTCTGTTATCGCGCCACAACTCCCGAAGAGTTGATCGCCCGTCAGGCGGCGGCCTGGGACCCGCTTCTGGACTGGGCCGCAGAGACTTTTAACGCCCGATTGAAGCCGGTTGCCGGGGTGATGTTTGAAGCGCAGGACGCTGACGCGCTAAGCAAGCTTAGCGAGAAAACACACGGCTTTGACAACTTCGAGTTGGCCGCGTTCCATGATCTGGTGGGCATCTCCGGATCGCTGATCATCGGATTCGCCGCAACCTGTGATTTGCACCCGATCGAAACGCTTTGGGAACTCTCCCGAATCGACGAGCAATGGCAGGAAGATCAGTGGGGACGCGACGAGGACGCCGCAGAAGAAGCGGAGAAGAAAAGGCAAGCGTTTATGCACGCTTACACCTTCTACAAGCTGAGCAAAGACTGAGCGTTTTGCATGTAAAACAAGGTCAAGAGGCTGATAGCGCAAGCATTGATAGTATTGCGTGATGGACCTCTTGACGTTTGGCGATGAATGCGACCAAACTGAACACCGATGTGAGGGGGGTGTAATCTCTGATCATCTACTTTCGGTCTAACAGGACCAAAAACCACCCGGGATAGGGTGGACAACAGGAAGAGGTAAAAATGAAAAAATCCGTAGTTTTCGGTGCACTGACAGTTGCTGGCCTGGCGGCCGGTGCAGCTGCTGCTGGCACGCTTGACGATGTTAAAGCGCGCGGCAAGCTGAACTGTGGTGTGACCACCGGTCTGGTTGGCTTCGCGGCACCTGACGCAAACGGCGAATGGATGGGGTTCGACGTTGGTGTGTGCCGTGCAGTGGCAGCCGCTGTACTGGGCGACCCGAAAGCGGTCGAGTTTGTTCCGACCACCGGTAAGACCCGCTTCACCGCGCTGGCTTCCGGCGAGATCGACATGCTGGCACGTAACACCACATGGACATTCTCCCGTGACGTAGACCTGAAGTTCACCTTTGTTGGCGTGAACTACTATGACGGTCAGGGCTTCATGGTTCCAAAAGAACTGGGTGTGTCCTCCGCGAAAGAACTGGACGGCGCAACCGTTTGTATCCAAACCGGTACCACCACCGAGCTGAACCTGGCGGATTTCTTCCGTTCCAACAACATCAGCTACGAGCCGGTTCCAATCGAAACCAACGCAGAAGCTCAGCAGCAGTATCTGGCAGGCGCATGTGACGTGTACACCACCGACGCATCCGGTCTGGCGGCGACACGTGCGACCTTCGAAGATCCATCTGCGCACGTTCTGCTGCCAGAAATCATCTCCAAAGAGCCTCTGGGCCCACTGGTGCGTCACGGCGACGACAACTGGGGTGACGTGGTTCGCTGGTCCCTGAACGCTCTGATCACTGCAGAAGAGCTGGGTGTGACCTCCGCAAACATCGGTGAGATGGCTGCAGGCACCAACAACCCAGAAATCAACCGTCTGCTCGGCACCGAAGGCAACCTGGGCGAGATGCTCGGCCTGAGCGCTGACTGGGGCAAAAACGCTGTAATGGCGGGCGGCAACTACGGTGAGCTGTTTGAAGGCAACATCGGTGAATCCACTCCGATCGGTCTGGCCCGTGGCCTGAACGCTCAGTGGACCGACGGCGGCCTGATCTACTCCCCGCCCTTCCGCTAAACACATCACGGAAAGGGCGCGGTTCATACCGCGCCCTTTTCGCATTGAAGACCCACAACAATAATCGGCCATGGCGCAACGACGCCCATAATTAACCGGCCGACGAACGGGGAAGATCCTATATGACCACTCTGACCGACCCTCCCAAGGAGTCGTTCCGGCTGTCTATGCTGATCAACGATACGCGCTATCGCTCGTTGACGTTCCAAGCAATTGCAGCCGTCGCTCTGGCGCTGGCGATTTGGTATCTGGGCAACAACCTTATCCAGAACCTTCGGGCCGCCGGCCTCAATATTTCTTACAGTTTTCTCGGCGATCCAGCTGGTTATGACATCAACCAGCGTCTTGTCGAATATGACAGCCAATCCAGCCATGCGCGCGCCGCGCTTGTCGGTGTTCTGAACACTATTCTGGTGGCGTTTCTGGCCTGTGTCACCGCGACCATATTTGGTGTGATCGCCGGTGTTCTGCGCCTGTCCAACAACTGGATCGTGTCCAAGTTGATGGCCGTCTACGTGGAAATCTTCCGCAACATTCCGGTGCTGATCTGGATCATCATCATCTTCACCATCATGACCGCGGTCATGCCTGGACCACGCGAGTTCCGGGGCGACAACGCGACGTCGAGCATGGTGCTGGACCTGTTTGCCTTCACCAACCGGGGTGTCTACATCCCGATGCCGTTCTTTGAGAACGGGCTGTTTGGCAGTGCAACGCTGAACTGGGTTCTGGTGCTGCTGGTTGCGGCTGGGTCGTGGTACGCGGTGCGGACCAACAACGCCCGGGCCGCGAATGTGCAGGCTGAGACCGGTGTGCGTCCTAAGACACTATGGATCAACCTGGCGATCTGGCTGGTGCCGTTTATTGCCTTGATGTTCATCATGGGTCTGAGCTGGGAAGTGCCGGAACTGAAAGGCTTTAACTTCAAAGGCGGCATCAAAGTTGGCGGTCCTCTGATCGCGCTGTGGTTTGCGTTGTCGATCTACACCGGTGCCTTCATTGCGGAAAACGTGCGTGCTGGTATTCAGGCTGTGTCTAAAGGCCAGACCGAGGCGGCCTCTGCACTGGGTTTGCGCCCTCGTCGCGTGATGAACCTCGTGATCCTGCCACAGGCTTTGCGGGTGATCATTCCGCCGTTGATCTCTCAGTATCTGAACATCACTAAGAACTCCTCTCTGGCGATTGCCGTGGGCTATGCGGATATCACCGCGACGCTGGGGGGCATTACGCTCAACCAGACCGGCCGCGCGATTGAATGTGTGCTCCTGCTGATGTTGTTCTATCTCACCGCGTCGTTGCTCATCTCTATGGCGATGAACGTCTACAACGCATCCGTTAAGTTGAAGGAGCGCTGAGATGTCTGATCAAAACAACAACTCCATCGCTTTTGTCGCCACCGAAACCATCCCGGAAAGCCCGCCCCCGGCGCGTGAGACCGGTGTGGTGAAATGGATGCGGGAGAACCTGTTCTCCTCTATTCCGAACAGCATCCTGACAATTGTGGCGCTGCTACTGATCTATTCGGTGCTGAAAAACACGTTGCCGTGGATTTTCAACGGCCTTTGGACCACCTCGTCTCTCGCGGAATGTCGGGAGATTCTGGACGGCACCACAGGCGCCTGTTTCTCGGTGCTGACCGAGCGTTGGAACCAGCTGATCTATGGGTTCAAATACCCGGTGGATGAATACTGGCGTCCAAATGTGGCCTTTGTGCTGATGCTGGTCGCCATTGCGCCGGTCTTGTTCTTTGACCTGCCGCGCAAGCTGTTGATCTTCACTGCGCTCTATCCGTTTGTGGCCTTTTGGCTGATCTGGGGTGGCACCATTCTCGCACCGCTGGTTGCGTTGGTTGGCTTTGTCGCTGCGGGCGCGTTTTTCCAGAAATTCGGTCGCAACAACTTTGCTCTTGGCTTCTTTGGAGCCGTGGTCATTGCGTTGATCATCTGGGCGCTTGGCGGGGCGATGATTCCGGAAGGTGCGTCTGACAGCGCATTGCTGCCGGCTGTGCCGAGCCGCGACCTTGGTGGCTTTATGCTCAACATGATGCTGGGTCTGACCTGTGTGTCGTTGTCGGTGCCGCTGGGGATTGCCTTGGCGTTGGGCCGTCAGTCTGACATGCCGCTGATCAAAGGCATCTGCGTTGTCTTCATCGAATTTGTGCGGGGGGTTCCGCTGATCACGCTGTTGTTTGTGGCGTCGGTCATGCTGTCCTACTTCTTCCCGCCGGATGCGACGGTGGACCTGTTCCTGCGGGTTGTGATCATGATCACGCTGTTCTCGGCGGCCTATATTGCCGAGGTGGTACGGGGTGGTCTCGCCGCGTTGCCAAAAGGGCAGTATGAGGCGGCTGACAGCCTTGGGCTGGACTATCCGCAGGCGATGCGTCTGATCATTCTGCCGCAAGCGTTGAAGATCTCGATTCCGGGTATCGTGAACGTGGCGGTGGGCTTGTTCAAGGACACAACCCTCGTGTCGGTCATCTCGATGTTCGACCTCGTGGGGATGATCCGTGGGCCGATCCTCGCATCTACCGAATGGAACGGCGTTTACTGGGAACTTTTCGGCTTTGCCGCCGCCCTGTTCTTCGTCGTTTGCTACGGCATCTCTCAATATTCCCAGTGGCTTGAGCGCAAGCTGCACAAAGGCCACTAAGAAGGAGTTCACAATATGTCTGAACTTATGTCTGATCGCGAAATCGACCGCTCCAAGATGCATGTGGGCAGCGAAGTCGCTATTCAAATCTCCAACATGAACAAGTGGTACGGGTCTTTCCACGTGCTGCGCGACATCAACCTGACCGTCAATGAAGGTGAGCGGATCGTGATTGCGGGGCCATCCGGCTCCGGTAAATCGACCCTGATCCGCTGTATCAACCGTCTGGAAGAGCACCAGTCGGGCGACATCATCGTGGATGGTACCGAGCTGTCCAACGACCTCAAGAACATCGACAAGATCCGGTCCGAGGTTGGCATGTGCTTCCAGCACTTCAACCTGTTCCCGCATCTGACGATCCTTGAGAACTGTACGCTGGCGCCGATCTGGGTGCGCAAAACACCCAAGAAAGAAGCCGAAGAGATCGCGATGCACTTCCTTGAGAAGGTGAAGATCCCGGATCAGGCTCTGAAGTATCCAGGTCAGTTGTCCGGTGGTCAGCAGCAGCGTGTGGCGATTGCCCGTTCGCTGTGCATGAAGCCGCGCATCATGCTGTTTGACGAACCAACCTCGGCGCTTGACCCGGAGATGATCAAAGAGGTGCTCGACACCATGATCGAACTGGCGGAAGAGGGCATGACCATGCTCTGCGTGACCCACGAGATGGGCTTTGCCCGTCAGGTGGCGAACCGTGTGATCTTCATGGACCAGGGCCAGATCGTGGAGCAGAACGAACCGGAAGAGTTCTTCAACAACCCGAAGAGCGAACGGACCCAGTTGTTCCTGAGCCAGATTCTGGGTCACTGATCCCGAACACAGATCAAAAAGAAGGCCGGGCATTTGCCCGGCCTTTTGCGTTTAGCTATGGCTTTCAAACACTTCTGTACGGCCATCTGGATGGATCAGCAGGGTGTCATAAGGCTCGACCTCGCCGCCCACTTCCATGCCGGGAGAGCCCATGGGCATACTCGGCACAGTGATGCCACGTGCACTGGGGCGCTCGGCGAGAAGACGGCGAATGTCGGATGCCGGTACGTGGCCCTCAACAAGATAGCCGTCGATCAAGCCTGTGTGGCAAGAGGAGGTCTCATCCGTCAGGCCCAGGCGGGCTTTGATGTCCCAGAGCTGTTCATCCGGGATTGCGTGGCTCTCGACAATGAACCCTTCCGCGCGCAGGTGGTCTTCCCAAGCACCACAGCAGCCGCAAGTAGGGGATTTTACAACCTTGATGGTAGGGGTGTCGGCCATGGCGGGAAGACTGGCGAGAGGCAGGCTGGCGGCGGCCAGCAGAAAGGCGCGGCGGTGCATGAGGGGCTCCTTGTTTGGCGTTGTTGGACAGATAGGCACCAGCAAACGGTGGCGCAATGCGCTGGATCAAGTGGCGTCTTCTTGCGCAGCGATGACCTCGCGGGGGATTGCGAAGTCTATCACTGTGCCTTGCGAGAATTTCACGTCGGACCAGCTGTGGAGATCAAAGTGAAACACGGTGGTGGCGCAGGTGGGATAGTCCGAGAAGCGCGGGTCGCTGGCCTGATTTTGGGCCAGCATTTCAGCGAAGTAGGCGATGCCCGGGTTGTGCCCCAGCATCAGGATGGTGTTGGCCTCTGCGGTTTGCAGAACATGCAGCATGACGTCCGCACCGGCGTGATAGAGGGCATCCTCGTAGCGGGTTGTGGCCGCAGTGATGCCTAGTCGGGCATAGGTCTCGCGGGTGCGTTCTGCGGTGGAGCAGAGCAGCTCCTCAGGCAAATAGTCGTTGTCTTTGAGCCACTTGCCCATCGCGGCGGCGGAGGTGCGGCCGCGTGCGTTGAGAGGGCGGGCGTGATCCGGTTGCATGAAGTCGTCCCAGCTTGATTTGGCGTGGCGCATCAGGATCAGGGTACGGCTCATGGATGAAAGGACCTCATATGTAAGGCGGATTGCGCGTCGGTGCGCTCGGCTTTGCCTGAGTGTGGACAGGCGCGGCGGGCAATGCAACCGCGGGACATGCAGTCGGAGCCTTCTTGGGTGTCCAAGAAGGCGTGGCAAGCAGCGACCTTGTAGCCGGTTTCTGCGCTGAGCGCGTCCACCGGACAGGTCGTGGTGCAGGGGGCCTTACAGGTGAGGCAGGGAGAGGGCATATCCTGCTGAGGTAAAGGGATTTCTGTCGGCAAGATCAGCGCCCCACGTAGGGAGATCATCAGGCCCACTTCGGGGTGCACCATCATGCCGACGGGGCTTTGGAAGAACGGTCCGCTGTCCAAGGCCCAACGAATGAACGGCGGATAGGGCGGGCCGTCGGAGGGGAATTGGCATGTTCCGCCAAACTCGTGGGCGAGATTGCCAACCACCCGTTTGGACCACCGGTCGACTGGATGCTTTTCACCGTCCAGATATTCTGGCGACGCGCTAAATGCGGCCCAAAAAGCCGGGCCGGTGCCAAAGAGCACAATGGTTTTGCCGTCCTCATGCAGCGCCCCCATGGTGAGCAGGCCCGCGTTTGCGGCGGCAGCTTGGATGGCGTCCAGCGTCATTTTGCACGGAAGGGGAGGCGCAGGCTCCAGGAAAGTTTGGTGGGGCGGGTATCTTGCCACTCTAATCCGATGGTCATCTCATTATGTCCTGCACGGGGTTGCGCGATATAGGTTCCCAGCGCGCGGTCCCAGATCGACAGGGCAAAGCCATAGTTGCTGTCGTGCTCGTCCCGAAGCACCGAATGATGCACACGATGCATGTCGGGTGTGACCAAAACAAGCCGGATCAAACGGTCGAGTTTGGCGGGCAGGTGGATGTTGGCGTGGTTGAACAACGCGGTGCCGTTGAGCAGGATTTCAAACACCAGCACGGCCAGCGCGGCAGGACCAAGCAGATAGATCAGGCTGATTTTGAGCCCCATCGACAGCGCAATTTCCACCGGATGGAAGCGAATGGCGGTGGTGACATCAAAGTCTGGATCCGCGTGGTGCACCCGATGCAGGCGCCACAGGAGCGGGACTTTGTGGGTGATAAGGTGTTGCAACCAAATGGCAAAATCCAGGATCAGGATTGCCAAAATGAACTCAATTGCGACGGGGAGGTGCAAGATGTTGAACAGACCCCAGCCGTTGGATTGGGCATCAGAGGCCGCGCCGACGGCGAGCAAGGGCAAAGCGATGGCCAGGGCGCGAAGGGTTAAGGTGTTGAGGGCAGACAGCCCCCAGTTGGTCATCCAGCGGCGGGATTTGGACCAGTTCAACGGTCGACGTGGGGCCAACGTTTCGATCCCAGCGAGTAGGATGAAGAGGCCAAAGAAAACGCTCAGGCGGATCAGAAGCTCGTGTTGCATTAAGAGGCATCCATAGTGGTGGCCTCTCAATATATTTATTTTTCAGAATGTGAAAAGGGGCGGTGTTAGTCGGCTCGGATCATCGAGCCTGCACCATGTTCGGTGAAGAGCTCCAGCAGGCAAGCATTGGGGGCGCGGCCGTCCAGAATGACCACAGCGCGCACGCCTTTTTCGATGGCGGCAAGGGCTGTTTCGGTCTTGGGGATCATGCCACCAGCAATCACGCCTTCTTCAGTAAGGTCGCGGATTTGTTGCGCTTTTAGCTCTGTCAGAACTTCGCCTTCGCCGTTCTTCACACCGGCTACATCAGTCAGCAGCAGAAGGCGGTCCGCTTCCAAGGCTCCGGCAATGGCGCCGGCGGCAGTGTCGCCGTTGATGTTGTAGGTTTCGCCGTTGCGGCCCGCGCCCAAAGGCGCGATCACCGGAATGGTGTCATTGGCAAAGAGTTCGTGCAGAATCGCTGGGTTCATGTCGGCCGGGGTGCCGACAAAGCCGAGGTCTGGGTTGGTTTGGTCACAGACAATCAGGTTGGCGTCTTTGCCAGACAGACCAACCGCTTTGCCGCCCTGACGGTTGATCGCAGAGACGATGCGTTTGTTGACCACACCGGACAAAACCATCTCCACCACTTCGACAGTTGCGGCGTCGGTGACGCGTTTGCCGTTCACAAAATCGGATTTGATTTCAAGACGTTCCAGCATCGCGTTGATCATCGGACCACCGCCGTGCACGATCACCGGGTTGATGCCCACCTGGCGCATCAGAACCACGTCGCGAGCAAAATCATCCATGGCTTCGTCGCTGCCCATGGCGTGTCCGCCAAGCTTAATAACCACGGTCGCACCGGTGTAGCGCTGCAGGTAGGGCAGGGCTTGGGACAGGGTGCGGGCGGTGGCGATCCAATCGCGGTTCATATCTTGTGTCTTCATGTTGGCTGGCCTCTTTGTCAGAGCGTGTTAACCGCTCTTGTCAGGAGTGCCAAGACGCACCGGAGGGTTGATGTGCCGATTTGGTAAAAAAGGGGCAAATTAACCCGATTTGGCACATCAGTATTGCGTCGGTATCACGACTGTTTTGCGGAGGTGGGGCTGTTTGTTAACAACAGCGTCTTAACGCGCATGCACGGAGGGTGCGGCGGAGGGGACAAAATGCGGTGTCAGCTCTTTGATCACCAGATCGGTGACCCCGTTCTCAAACAGGTCCTGAAAGTCATGCAAGGCGTCACTGTTCAAGAAGAGTTGCCAGTCGCGACGACTTTCCCAGCGGTGGAACAGAATGAATTGTCCCGGATCACCGGTGCCGGTGTGGACGTCAAAACGCAGGCAGTTTTGCTCGTTCAGCACCCGTTGGGCGAGGCGCAGCAATCCCTTGCGCACGCGGGTGCGGTTGGGCGAGTCGAGATAAAAGGACGCCATAATTGTAACGGTCATCTGAAAGCCTTTGCCGATTCTTTGCAGACAGCGGTAATGCGCCAAGCCTGCGTCGGAAAAGTTTACTTAACAGTGAAAGAAAATGGCGCCTTCGCCTTAAAGGTGAGGTAATTTTAGAGATGTCGGTTATTGAGTGTTTAACTTGCCAACGCGAAGCAGGTGGAGCGCCGTGGGCGCAAGGGGGCCTGTTTGGCCACGGTGAGGTCTGACAGCAGGCCGTACACCTCGGTTTGAAACGCAAAATGCGCCTCGGAGTTGAGGTAGGCTTGCCAGGCCGCGGCATTGTCCCACTTTTGTTGGATGTGGAATTCGGACGGGGAATCCGCAAGGGTTGTGGCGGCATAGCTGATACAGCCCGGCATATTGCAGGCGCGGGCGGCCAGCGTTTTTAAGGCGCTGGCCACGTGATCTGCGTCACGCTCATCCGTTGAGAAGGAGACCACCACTGTCTCTCTCATTGATCCACTCCATACCGATTTCAAACGGTTTCACCCCGAAACACATTCGACTGGATGGATATATGAGCAGGGGGTAAACGGTAAAGGCACAGAGTGTCTTAGATTTTAGACAATCTGTTTGCAGCCGTGCGAACATGTAACGCCTTCAGAGGGTTACTTACGCGGGGTATGCAATTTGCGCAGGGCCCATTTCAGATCCCCTTGCAGGGTTTTGAAGGCGCGACTGTCGGTTTCGTCTTTGCGGCCGATCAGAACATAGTCCCAGCCAGCTTGGCCGTGGGTTGGGAGAATCGCGCGGGCGACTTCGCGCATCCGGCGTTTGGCGCGGTTGCGGGCAACGGCGTTGCCCACTTTCTTGGAGCAGGTGAATCCGACGCGGATGACGGAAGGATCGATGTCTTCGTCGTCGCGGCGTTTGCGGGCCTGGATCATCATCGCCTTAGTGCCTTGCTTGCGGGCACGGGCGGCGGCGAGGAAGTCGCTGCGTTTTTTAAGGACGGGCAGGGCAGGCTGCGCACAAACGGAAACCGCCGGAGACGTTGTCCCGTTGGAGGCTGTGCCTTCCTGTGGGGTCTCCTGCGGTGTCATTTTTCTAAACGGCCTGTTCAGGCAGTCGTGCGCTTATGCGCTCAGCGACTTACGACCGCGTGCGCGGCGTGCGTTCAGGATCTTGCGGCCAGCTTTGGTGGCCATGCGCGCACGGAAGCCGTGGCGGCGTTTACGAACCAGGTTCGAAGGTTGGTAGGTGCGTTTCATCGCTCCGTCTCCGTCATGTTGTTTCAGTGGGCCCCGGCGCGAGATTCGCGGTGCCTATCTATTCGAAGACCGGTCTTTAGACGGGCCTGCCGGATAAGTCAAACGTCAGATGGGGGATTTTTGGCAAAAAGGCAAGGTCCGGAGAGGAAACTGTGCGAATGAAACGCCTCTTCCTTCAATGGGCTGTTTTCTGCGTGGTTTGGTGTCTTTCAAAAGGGGCGTCTGAAACAATCGGCGGCTTTGAGACGGACTTCCAAGTGGCAATATTACAAGTCATTTGTCGCATTGTTACGGTTAACCAAGAATTCCTCACGAAACGTGGCGTCGTGATCAAGCGCCCGTGAGGTCTCTGTTGTTTTACCAATACGTCAGCCATGTTGGGGTAAGACCAAGAAAACGGATCAAAGATGTCTGATGTGACGGATACTTCGCAAGAAACCAAATCCAAATTGGCGCGTATGCTGCCGCTGGCAGCGCTTGTCGCCGGGGCTGTATTGGGTGCTTATGTTTTGGGGGACTACCTGAGTTTTGAAGCCTTGCGCGATAATCGCGAGATGCTGATTGGCTACCGTGATGCGCATTACGCGCTTGCTGTTGTGGTGTTCATGGCGATTTATGTGGTGATCGCGGGGTTCTCTTTGCCGGGGGCCACCATCGCGACGCTGACCGGCGGCTTTCTGTTTGGCACCTTTCCTGGGGTGTTGTTCAACGTAGGCGCGGCGACGATTGGCGCCACGGTGGTATTTCTGGCCGCGCGATGGGGGCTTGGCGACCGGTTGGCAGCGAAGATGGATGCCAGCGAGGGAAAGGTGAAAGCGATCAAGGACGGAATTGATGAGAACCAGTGGTCGATGCTGTTCATCATCCGTCTGGTGCCTTTGGTGCCTTTCTTTGTGGCTAACCTGATCCCAGCCCTCGTGGGCGTGCCGCTGTGGCGTTATGTGGTGTCCACTTTCATTGGCATTATTCCCGGTGGGCTGGTGTACACGTCAGTGGGTGCCGGATTGGGCGAGGTGTTTGCCCGTGGCGAGACGCCGGATCTGGGCATTATTTTTGAGCCACATGTGTTGTTGCCGATCCTTGGCCTGGCGGCGCTGGCGTTCCTGCCGGTTGTGCTCAAACTCATTCGCGGCAAAGAGGCGCTGTAAATCATGGAACAGATCAAGACGGATGTGCTGGTCATCGGGGCTGGCTCTGGTGGGTTGTCTGTGGCGGCTGGGGCAAGCCAGATGGGGGCCAGCGTGGTGCTGCTGGAAGGCCACAAGATGGGCGGCGATTGCCTGAACTTTGGCTGCGTTCCCAGCAAGGCCCTGCTGGCGAGCGCCAAAATGGCGCATCAGCAAACCAAGGGCGGCGCCTTTGGTGTGCCTGATCAGGTGCCGCAGGTGGATTATGCGGCGGCCAAGGCGCATGTGGCGGATGTGATTGCCCAAATTGAACCGATGGACAGCGTGGAGCGGTTTGAAGGCTTTGGCGTGCGAGTGATCCAGGAATACGGGCATTTCATCAGCCCGTCGGTGGTGCAGGCCGGGGATCATCAGATCACGGCACGGCGCGTGGTGATTGCCACCGGGTCCAGCCCGCTGGTGCCGCCGATCCCCGGGTTGGATCAGGTAGACTATCTGACCAATGAAACCCTGTTTGAGATGACGGAGACGTCGGAGCATCTGTTGATCATTGGCGGCGGGCCAATTGGTATGGAGATGGCGCAGGCGCATGTGCGGTTGGGCGTCAAGGTCACTGTAATAGAGGGCGCCAAGGCGCTCGGACGGGATGATCCGGAGATGGCGGCAATTGTGCTGGAGCGGCTGCGTGGCGAAGGTGTGGAGATTGCCGAGGACGCGATGGCGAAGGCGGTGACCCAGAAAGATGGCGTGATCACGGTTGAGGCGCAGGATGGGCGCAGCTTTAGCGGCTCCCATCTGTTGGTGGCCGTGGGGCGCAAAGCCAATATGGCGCGGCTCAATCTGGAGGCCGCAGGGATCGAGACCCACAAGACCGGGATTTCGGTGGATGCCTCGCTGAAGACCTCCAACAAGAAGGTCTATGCCATTGGCGATGTCGCGGGTGGCGCGCAGTTCACCCATGTGGCGGGCTATCAGGCCGGGGTGATCATCCGGTCCATGCTGTTTGGGCTGCCGGCCAAGGCGCGCACAGATCACATTCCTTATGCGACTTACACCGACCCAGAGCTGGCGCAGGTTGGGCTGACCGAGGCGGAGGCGCGGGCGCAGTATGGCGACAAGCTGACCGTGACGCGGTTTGAGAGCCACCACAACGACCGGCTTATTGCCGAGCGCAATGCCTATGGACTGATCAAGGCGATGGTGGTGAAAGGCCGCCCGATGGGAGTGTCGATTGTCGGGCCGCAGGCGGGGGAGTTGGTGAATCTGTGGTCGCTGGTGATTGCCAATAAACTGAAGATGAGCGCGGTGGCGGGGATGGTGTCGCCCTATCCTACGGTGGGCGAAATCAACAAGCGGGTTGCAGGGGCCTATTTCTCGCCGCAACTGTTTGATAATCCTAAGGTGAAACGGGTGGTTGGCTTGGTGCAACGCTGGCTGCCGTAACCAGAACGGTCGCGAAACATGCTCAACACGCTTTCAGGTCGGTTCCTGATCCTGACGGTCATCTTTGTGATGCTGGCGGAAATCCTGATCTTTGTGCCGTCGATTGCGCGCTATCGGGAAGACTATCTGTTGCTGCGGTTGGAGCGGGCGCAGATTGCCTCGCTTGCGCTTCTGGCGGATGACATGATTGATGTGGAGCTGGAGCAGGAGCTCTTGAAAAACGCGGGCGTGTATAACGTGGTGCTGCGGCGCGATGAGATGCGGCAGTTGATCTTGAGCTCTCCCATCCCGGAGCCGATCAGCGCGACCTATGACATGCGCAGCGCCACGGCGGGCGTGTTGATCAAAGACGCGATGATGCAGCTGTTTGAGACCCGCAACCGTGTGGTGCGGGTGATTGGCGCGCCGGTGCAGGACGCCGGGCTGTTGATCGAGGTGACGATGGACACCGCAGAGCTGCGCATGTCGATGATTGACTACGGTGTGCGCATTCTGGCGCTGTCTGCGGTGATCTCGGTGGTCACGGCATTTTTGCTGTTTCTGGCGGTGCGGGCCATTTTAGTTCGCCCGATCAAAGGCGTGGTCGGCTATATGCAGACCTATGCCGCGGCCCCGGAGGATGCGCGCAGTCTGATTAAGCCGCAAGCCGGTGTGACGGAATTGCGGGAGGCGGAAGAGGCCTTGCTGGCGTTGCAGACAGAGTTGACAGCTTCGCTCAAACAGCGGGAACGGTTGGCACAACTGGGCGGCGCGGTGGCTAAGGTGAGCCATGATCTGCGCAATATCCTGACCTCGGCGCAGCTGTTCACCGATCGCATTGAAAGCAGTGAAGACCCGCTTGTGCGGCGGTTGGCGCCCAAACTGGTGAACTCGATCACCCGCGCGGTGCATCTGTGTGAAAGTACTTTGGCGTTTGGCAAAGCTGAGGAGCCTGCGCCGGCGCTGACGCGGTTTGCGTTGAGTGAGACCGTGGGTGATGTGATCGCCTCTGAACGGCTGGCGGTGGAAGACTACGACCTGAGCTTTGGCGAGGATATTCCGGCGGGCATGATGGTTCGGGCCGATCCGGAGCAGATGTTCCGGGTGGTGAGCAATCTGGTGCGCAATGCGCGGCAGGCGATTGTGGCGAGCGGGCAGCCGGGTGAGATCGCAGTGAGTGCCACGGAAAATGACGACTCATGGCTGATCACGGTGAAAGACACCGGGCCGGGGTTGCCGCCCAAAGCACAGGAACACCTCTATCAACCGTTCCAAGGCGGGATTCGCAAAGGCGGGTCCGGTTTGGGGCTGGCAATTTCCTCAGAATTGGTGCGCGGACACGGCGGAATGCTCACGCTTTCAGAGACCGGCGCGGGCGGAACAACCTTTGAAATATGCCTTCCGAAAGGGGAAGTGGCGATAAAATGATTTTTCTTCGTTTTAGCCCTTGCGCCCCCTGAGAGTTCACTTTAAACCGCCCCTCACACCGCGCTCTGGTAGCTCAGCTGGATAGAGTACTTGACTACGAATCAAGGGGTCGGGGGTTCGAATCCTCCCCAGAGCGCCACTATACTCCCCACAGAATAGTGACATATCCAGCTTCCATACATTGACGTTTTACGCCCTGTTTTGCAGGCGGATTTGCGCGTGGTTTGCCTTTGTGTTGATGTCTAGGGCAGGTCCACTTCGGGAATCATCTGCTTCAAACGCTCGCCTGCAAAATCCAGGAAGGCGCGGACTTTGGGGGCGACCAGTTTGCTTGGCGGGTAGACCAAATGCACTGCCCAAGGCGGTGGCAGGAAAGGTTGCAGAAGCGGCACCAACTCGCCGCGCTTAAGTTGTTCATCAACCGTATAAGACAATGCCATAGTGATGCCTTCTCCGTCGATGGCGGCGGCAAGAGCTGTGGGGGCATCGTTGACCTCAAAGCGCGGGGTGAGCTGCACATGTCCACGGGTGCCACCGGAGTTATAGTGCCAGTCGTGGCTGGGCAATATTCCGGTGAACCCAATCATCGTATGCCGTTTCAGATCGGGAGGCACTTTGGGGGTGCCATGTCGGGCGAGATACGCCGGGCTGGCGACAAACAGGCGGCGCACGTGGCCAAGGCGCTTTGCCATCAAGTTTGAGTCCGGCAGGTTGCCGATGCGGATGGCCACATCAATGCCTTCCTCCACAAGATTGGTGACCCGATCCACGGCGATCAGAGACACGGACATGCGCGGGTGCGCCTCCAGAAAGGCGCGCACGACAGGGCCTGCTATCAGGCGGCTGAAGGTCATAGAGCAGGATACGGTGAGATGGCCCTGGGCGATGCCCATCTGGCCCACAGCCTGCTTTTCCGCGTCATCAATTTCGGAGAGCAGGCGGCGGGTGGCCTCCAGAAAGCTGCTGCCCGCATCGGTTAGAGAGAGTTGCCGGGTGGAGCGGTTCAACAGTTGCACGCCCAGCCGCGCCTCCAGTGCGTTCATGGTGCGGGTCACGGCGGGCGGGGACATACGCAACTTGTTGGCGGCCTGCACAAAGCTGCCGGTGTCATTGATGGCCGCGAAGACCTCCATCTGTAGGATGCGATCCATTTGTTCCACTTTCTGAAATAGTGACTTTCAAGATCGGCATATTATTCCGAAATAGCAAGGACGCTATCTGTCCTCTTGTCAAAAGCGACACCGCCACACCCTGGCGCAGCGTTCATAACGAGGGATACAGATATGAAACGGAATGATCTTAAACAGAGTTTGCTCACCGGCTTGGTCACGCTTGGCCTCGGGGCGCAGCTGACGTCTTTGCCAACACTGGCGCAGGCCGGGCAGTTGCCGCAAGCTGAGGCTGCGGTCACCTACAACACGGTCACCATCGAGGGACAGGAGATTTTCTACCGCGAGGCTGGTCAGGCAGACGCACCGGTTGTGCTGTTGTTGCATGGGTTCCCTACCTCGTCTCAGCAGTACCGCAACCTGATCCCGGAGTTGGCGGAAGACTATCGGGTGATTGCGCCGGACTATCCGGGATTTGGCGCCAGTGCGATGCCGGGTCGGGCAGCGTTTGACTACAGCTTTGCCACCTATGCCTCGCTGATGGATGGGTTCACCGATGCCTTGGCCTTGGACAGCTACAGTCTCTACGTGATGGATTACGGCGCGCCGGTGGGTTACCGGCTGGCGTTGAAGGAGCCAGAGGCGGTTGAGGCGCTGATCATTCAGAACGGCAATGCCTATGACGAGGGCTTGCAGGAGTTCTGGGACGTGTTCCGCACCTATTGGGCGGACGGCGGAGCCGAGGCCCGCGAACCGTTGCGGGACTTTCTGAATGTGACGGCCACGGAATGGCAATATACCCATGGGGTGCCTGAGAGCCATGCGCATCGCCTGAGCCCGGATGCCTGGATGCTGGATCAGGCCTATCTGGACCGGCCGGGCAATCAGGAGATCCAGCTGGATCTGTTTTACGACTACCGCACCAACGTTGATCTTTATCCGGAGTTCCAAGCCTATTTCCGTGCGCATCAGCCGCCGACGCTGATTGTCTGGGGAGAGAATGACTACATCTTCCCGGCGGAAGGGGCTGCGCCCTATTTGCGTGACCTGCCGGAGGCCGAGTTGCACATGATTGATGCGGGGCATTTCATTCTGGAATCGCACGGGCCGGAAGTGGCGGGGCTGATCCGCGCGTTTCTGGATCGAGAAATCAAAGACTAACCCAACGCGGCGCGAGGGGAGCCTCTCGCGTCGTACTTCTCTTCCGCTCGCAAAGGGACTGATACAATGACACCCCGCCCCCATTTCCGCCGTTTACCGGCAAACCGGAGAAAGTCCCGCTGGCCTACAGGCCGGAGGATCATCCCGGCCTGTTCGACCTGGCCCTGTAATCTGTCACTGTCAGAGAAAGGTCCAAGATATGGGACATAAGTTTGCAGAGATTGCCTTTACCGACGCGGTGAAGCGGCACCAGGAGGACGCCGGGACGCGTGCATCCTATGCGCGGATGGAAGCGCGGGAGGATTACAACAATCGGTTGGGCCCGCATGAGGCGCAGTTTATTGCGGCGCGGGACAGTTTTTATATGGCGACGGTCAGCGAGACTGGCTGGCCGTATATGCAGCATCGCGGCGGGCCGGTGGGGTTCCTAAAGGTGCTGGATGAGCGACGGCTGGCGTTTGCCGATTACCGAGGAAATCGACAGTACGTGAGCCTTGGCAATCTCAGTCAAAACGAGCGCGTGTCCCTGTTTTTTATGGACTACCCCAATCGGACGCGGCTGAAGCTGTTGGGGCGGGTACGGGTTATTGCACCGGAGGAGGAGGCGTTGTTGGCGCGGCTGTCACCGGATGCGGGGTATCGCGCCCGGGTGGAGCGTGGGTTTGAGATCACGTTGGTTGGGTTCGACTGGAACTGTCCGCAACACATAACACCACGTTATTCCCAAGCCGAAGTGGAAGGCGAGTTTCTGCGGCTTCAGAACCGGATTCGCGAACTGGAAGACCAATTGGCGGGATCTTAAAGTTTGCGATGGGGGTCGGTGGCGAAAGTCACCGGCCTTTTTTATCCGCGTTTCACCTCTTTGGCGGAGGCCACATAGGGTTGCAGGCTTTCGATAAAGGCGTCGATAAAATCCAGTACAACAGGCGAGGTGGGGCCGGAGGCGGGTTGCAGGATTGAGAGGCGGTGGAAGAGCTGGGGCTTGAACGGGCGGATCACGATGCCGGTGGCGCGGTAGGCTTCTGAGTCCAGTGCGCTGACCACAGAGGCGCCCATGCCCTGGGCTACCATGGTGCAGGCGGTGGTGAACTGGCGCACTTCGATCAGGCTATTGAGTTCCACGCCGTCTTCTGAGAAGGCGCGGGAGAGGTGCTGGTAAAACCGGCTGTCGCGGCGGGTGTGAATCAAGCGCTCTTGGGCGAGGTCGCGCGGGGTGATGTGATCCTGATCCGCCAGCGGGTGGCCAGCGGGGAGGATGCAGGCGGATTTGATGTGCAGATCCTGGCTGCGGGTGGCGGGGTGACCGAGGAAACCGTCGGTGATGCCGCAGTCATATTGCTCACCGATGATCCATTCGAGAATGCGCTCTGGGCGGTCCGGTTCCAGGGTCACGGTGACGTTTGGGCGCTCTTTGAGGAAGTTGACCAAAACGCCGGGCAAGTGGCTGGTGGCGAAGCCGGGCAGGCAGGCGATGCGGACGTGTCCGCCGGTGCGCTCAATCAGGTCGCGGCGCAGATCGTCGAGGTGATCCAGCCCGTCCAGAATACGCTGCACCTCAGCCAGAAGGTAGCGCGAGTCACTGGTGGGTTCGAGCACACCGCGGTGGCGCGTGAAGAGTTCAATGCCGGCAGATTGGGAGAAATCTGAGAGCAAACGGCTTACTGCTGGTTGTGAAACACCCATGCGTTTGGCGGCTTTTGTCATATTGCCGGTTTCGGCCACGGCGCGGAAAGCTTCGAGCTGTCTTAGTTGGAATTTCAATGGCTTATCTCATGTTTGCCGCGATGCGGCATGTTTACTGTTTGGTTAAACTATAACATAGCGTTATGCAATTTGTTATAAATTCTTCACTTGCATTATGGCTTTAACTTTTCAATGATCCCGCCAGCACAGCAGATGGAGGAATTTCCTGTGACTCAATTTAAGACAGTTTTGTTTGGTGCTTTGGCCGCTGGCATGACCGCTGGCATGGCTTCCGCACAAACCGAGATCAACTGGTGGCACGCCATGGGCGGCACCAACGGCGAGCGCGTGGACAAGATTGCGGCGGATTTCAACGCCAGCCAGTCCGAGTACAAAATCGTACCGTCCTACAAAGGCAACTACACCGAAACCATGACCGCTGCTGTGGCGGCGTTCCGCGCCAAAGAGCACCCGCATCTGGTGCAGGTGTTTGAAGTGGGCACCGCAACCATGATGGCCGCCAAAGGCGCGATTTATCCGGTTGAGAAGATGATGGCGGACGCCGGTGAGCCTTTTGACAAAGGCGACTACCTGCCAGCGGTGATTTCCTACTACCAGACCCCAGAGGGCGAACTGCTGTCCATGCCGTTCAACAGCTCCACCCCGGTTCTGTGGTACAACGCGGACGCGCTGAAGGCGGCTGGTGTTGACGCGCCAAAGACCTGGGATGATGTGAAATCCGTTTCCCAAGCGCTGGTCGACAACGGTATGGACTGCGGCATCAGCTTTGGTTGGCAGTCCTGGGTGATGCTGGAGAACTATTCCTCCTGGCACGACAAAGAAATGGGCACCAAAGAGAACGGTTTTGCCGGTTTCGACACCGAGTTCACCTTCAACAAAAACGACAAGCTGGCCGCGCGTCTGGACGACGTGGCAGCGATGTCTGAAGGCAACCTGTTCAAATATGGCGGTCGTCGCGGTGACTCCCTGCCGATGTTCACCAACGGTGAGTGCGGCATGTGGATGAACTCTTCCGCATACTATGGCTCCATCAAATCTCAGGCTGAGTTTGAATTTGGTCAGACCATGCTGCCGCTGGACACCGCAGCTGCGGATGCGCCACAGAACTCCATCATTGGTGGCGCAACCCTGTGGGCGCTGGCCGGTCATGAATCTGAGGAATACAAAGGTCTGGCGAAGTTCATGACTTACCTGTCTTCCCCAGAAGTGCAGGCGTGGTGGCACCAGGAAACTGGCTACGTGCCAATCACCACTGCGGCTTGGGAACTGTCCAAGGACCAGGGTTTCTATGACAGCAACCCAGGCACCGACACAGCGATCAAACAGCTGAGCCTGAACACCCCAACCGCCAACTCCCGCGGCATCCGCTTTGGTAACTTCGTGCAGGTGCGCGACGTGATCAACGAAGAGATGGAAGCGCTGTGGGCTGGTGACAAATCCGCTCAGGAAGCATTGGACGCCGCCGCTGAGCGTGGCAACGCCCTGCTGCGCAAGTTTGAGCGTTCCGCCAAATAAGTGAACCTCCCCTGCGCCCGGCGGACCATTGGTGTTTGCCGGGCGTGTTTCTGTCTAAACGACCCACCCTGACTTGAGGGCCGCATGCTCAAACGCGTCCACTTTCCCACATCTGTCTTGCCCTACCTGCTGGTGGCGCCACAGATTATAATCACGCTGATCTTCTTTATCTGGCCTGCGAGCCAGGCGGTGTATCAGTCTTTCCTAATCGAAGACGCCTTTGGTCTGTCCACCGAGTTTGTGTGGTTTGAAAACTTCCAGATCTTGTTCGAAGACGAGCTCTACCTAGAGACCTTCTGGCGCACGATCGTGTTTTCGGCCGCTGTGGCGGTTCTGTCGATGGGCTCGGCCCTGATCCTGGCGGCCTTTGCCGACCGTGTGGTGCGCGGCGCAACCACCTACCGCACGCTGATGATCTGGCCCTATGCGGTGGCGCCGGTGCTGGCCGGTGCGCTTTGGGTGTTCATGTTCAACCCGACGTTGGGCATCTTCCCATATATCCTTGAATTCATTGGCATCGACTGGAACCATTACCTGAATGGCACCCATGCGATGCTGCTGGTGATCTTTGCCGCCGCGTGGAAGCAGATTGCCTATAACTTCCTGTTCTATCTCGCCGCGATGCAGTCGATCCCGCGCTCTTTGATTGAAGCGGCGGCGATTGATGGGGCAGGGCCGGTGCGCCGGTTCTGGGACCACATCTTCCCGCTGATCTCGCCCACGACCTTCTTCCTGTTGGTGATCAACGCGGTTTACGCCTTCTTTGACACCTTCGGCATCATCCATGCGGTGACCCAGGGTGGTCCGGCCAACAGCACAACGATCCTTGTCTACAAGGTGTTTAACGACGGCTTTGTTGGGCTCGACCTTGGCGGGTCGGCGGCGCAGTCGGTGATCCTGATGATCCTCGTGATCGCAATGACGGTGGTTCAGTTCCGCTATGTCGAAAGAAAGGTGGAATACTGATGGTTGAAAATCGTCGTATCCTTGGGATCATTTCCCACATCGTGCTGATCCTTGGCGTGATCATGGTGGCTTTGCCGATCTGGATCACCTTTGTCGCCAGCACCCATGACGCGGTGCGGATGACGCAGGCGCCGATCCCGATGCTGCCTGGCTCGCATTTCATTGAAAACTTCAAACAGACGCTGTTTGGCGCTGGGCTGTCGGGGTCAGAAGGCGCTCCGGTGTGGCGGATGCTACTCAACTCGCTGGCGATGGCCCTGATGATTGCTTTTGGCAAAATTGCGATTTCGCTGCTCTCGGCCTTTGCGATTGTCTACTTCAAGTTCCCGTTCCGCATGGGGTTCTTCTGGATGATCTTCATCACCCTGATGTTGCCGGTGGAAGTGCGGATTTTACCAACCTTTGAGGTGGTGGCGAACCTAGGCATGCTCAACAGCTATTGGGGCCTGTCGATCCCGCTGATCGCCTCGGCCACGGCCACATTTATGTTCCGGCAGGTGTTCTTGACCATTCCCGATGAGATGCTGGAAAGCGCGCGCATTGATGGAGCTGGCCCGCTGCGGTTCTTCTGGGACATCCTGATCCCGCTCAGCCGGACCAATATCGCCGCGCTGTTTGTGATCCTCTTCATCTACGGCTGGAACCAGTACCTCTGGCCGCTCTTGATCACCACCGACACCGACATGACCACCATTGTGATGAGCATCAAACAGATGCTGGAAGCGGCAGAGCAATCGCCGCAGTGGAACATCATCATGATGACCGCGCTTTTGGCGATGATCCCGCCGGTGTTTGTGGTTGTTGGCATGCAAAGGCTCTTTGTGCAGGGCCTCACTGAAACTGATAAATAACGGGGATCCTGAGAATGGCATCCATTACACTCAAAGACCTTGTCAAAACCTATAGCGATGTCGAAGTCCTGCACCATGTCGAAGGCGAGATCCAGGATGGCGAGTTGATCGTCATCGTCGGCCCGTCGGGCTGCGGTAAGTCCACGCTCTTGCGCATGGTTGCGGGGCTTGAGACCGTGACCTCTGGCGAGATCAGCATTGGTGACACGGTGGTCAACACGCTGGAGCCAGCCGACCGCGACATTGCGATGGTGTTCCAGAACTACGCGCTTTATCCGCATATGTCGGTGCGCGAGAACATGGCCTATGGACTGAAGATCCGCAAAATCTCCAAAGAGGAAATTGAACGCCGTGTGCAAGAGGCGGCGGAGATTTTGGAGATTGGCCAGTACCTTGACCGAAAGCCGCGCCAGCTGTCCGGTGGTCAGCGTCAGCGTGTGGCCATGGGGCGTGCGATTGTGCGCAATCCACAGGTGTTCCTGTTTGATGAGCCGCTGTCCAACCTCGATGCCAAGCTGCGGGTGCAGATGCGTCTGGAAATCCGCAAGCTGCAGCAGCGTTTGGGCGTGACCTCGATTTACGTGACCCACGATCAGGTTGAGGCGATGACGTTGGGCGACCGGTTGATGGTGCTGAATGGCGGCTATGTCGAGCAATTTGGCACGCCGATTGAGCTCTATGACCGCCCGGCCACCGTGTTTGTGGCGGGCTTCATTGGCAGCCCGTCGATGAACTTCCTGCCGGTGGATGCGCAGGGCGGCACTCTGGTGCTGGGTAATGGCGCAACATTGGCGGGCGGTGCGCAGGCCAGTGGCAAGGTCACGCTGGGCGTGCGTCCGGAGCATCTGGTGCAGGATGATGCAGGGGCGATCCGCATTGTTGTGCAGATGGTCGAGCAATTGGGCGCCAACACATTGGTGCACGGGGTTCTGGAAGGCTCCGAGACCGACGTTGTGGCGAGCGTTCCGGGGCATGTCACGAGTGATGCGGGCACGGTGATGCGCTTTTCTGCTGCGGCCGAAGACCTGCACCTGTTTGACGCAACCACAGGCAAGCGGATCGACGCATGACGCAGTTTCCCCAGTTAAACGGTTTTCGCGGTGCGCCCGGATTGGTCCGGCTGGTCGGGCATCGCGGCGCGCGGGGCGTGATGCCGGAGAACACACTTGAGGGGTTTGAGTTCACGGTGAAGTCCGGCGTTGTGGCGCTGGAGTTTGACGTGGTGCTGACGCAGGACGCGGTGCCGGTGGTGACGCACAATCATCACCTGTTAAACGCGGCCACGCGTGGGGCGGATGGCAAGTGGTTGCAAGGCGCAGAATTGAAGGTGTCTGAGCTGCCGCTGGCGCAGTTGCAGAGCTATGACGTTGGGGGCCTTGATGGACGCACGGTCTATGGCCAGCGTTTTCCGGATCAGGTGTTTATGTCCAACGTCCGGGTGCCAACCTTGGGCGATCTGCTGGATATGGCGCTGAAACCGCAGGGTGCAGATATGCTGTTCCTGTTGGAGATGAAGTCGGATCCGGAGACGGCGCATATGCCTGAGGTGACCGAGAGATTGGTCGCTGAGGCTGTGAAAGCGGTGCGAGACCGTGGGTTAGAGCAGCGCACGGTGTTGCATAGTTTTGACTGGAATCTACTTGAGGTGTGCGGGCGTATTGCGCCGGATATGCCGCGGTCGTTTTTGACAATCATGCCGAAGAATGCCGATGACCCAGGTGAGGATTCCTCAAAGTCGGTGGCGCCGGATTTTGCCAAGCTAGGTATGCCCGTGCCGCAGGCGGTTGTCGAAGCCGGTGGGCAAATGTGGTGCCCGCATTATTTGGATGTGACGACGGAGGCGGTGGCGCAAGCGCATGCGCTGGGCCTGTTGGTGTCGACCTGGACCGTGAACGAGGTCGACGACCTGCATCGTATGATTGATGCAGGGGTCGACGGCATTGTCACGGATTACCCGGGCCGGGCGCAGCGGGTGCTCTTGGAACGCGGGCTGGTTTGGGACGAAGACGTTACCCGCATGGTGGCGGAGTAATCTGCCACCACTTGCTGGTGTGGGCCGGTCTTGGCCGGTAAGGTGCCGGTTTGTGACCGTCGGAGATCTCGCAATGCGGGCATTTTGTTGGACAATGCCTACATTGGGATTGGCAGCGGGTACCTTCACGCTCGGTCGTGCGGGGTGCGGACGTAGCGTAAGCGGCCCAATAAGAAGAAGTGGACTTAGACACATAACATGCTCCTTTTCCTGATTAATATTGCAGGCGCAGCGGCGCTTTTGATTTGGGCGGTGCGTTTGGTGCGCACGGGAATGGAGCGGGCCTTTGCGGTGCAGCTCAGGTTGTGGTTGCGGCGGTCAGCGAAGAACCGTGGATTGGCGGCCAGCGCGGGGCTGGTGGTGTCGATGCTGCTGCAAAGCTCGACGGCCGTGGCGATGTTGGTGTCCAATTTTGCAGCCAATGGCTCAGTGTCGGTGTCCGTTGGGCTGGCGATTATTCTTGGGGCGGATGTGGGCTCAGCATTGGTGGCGCAGGTGCTGTTGGTGCGGCAGACCTGGTTGATCCCGTTGTTGCTGGTGCTTGGTGTCGGGCTATTTTTGCGGGGCCAGCAGCGGCGCGTACGGCAGACGGGGCGGATCCTGATTGGTCTGGCGCTGATTTTTGTGTCGCTGGACATGCTGCGGGCGGCCACGGCGCCGGTGATGGAAAGCGAAGCGGCGTTGCGGATGTTGTCCTATTTGGGGGCGGACTTGTTTGCAGCCTTTGTGATTGGCGCGGTGTTTGCCTGGATGGTGCATTCCAGCGTGGCGGCGGTGCTGTTGTTTGTGACCTTGGTGGCGCAGGGCGCGTTGCCAACCGAGGCGGCGATGACGATGGTTTTGGGTGCCAACCTTGGCGGCGCGATGATTGCCTACGTGCTGACATTGGCCGCAGAGCCCGAGGCACGACGGATTGTGGTGGCCAACCTGGGCCTGCGGGGCGGTGGCGCGGTGCTGGTGCTTTTAGGGCTGCGGTTTGTGGAGGTGGATTTAACGTGGCTGGGAAGTTCGGCCGCGACGCAGACCATCAACCTGCATCTGGTGTTTAACTCGGTGCTCTGTGTGCTGGCGCTGCCGTTTGTGGACTTGTTTGCCAAAATCGCTGGCCGGTTTGTAGCCGCGCCGGTGGCGGATGAGGCGGCGATTGCTTCCGCTCTGGACCCAAGTGCGCTGGATACGCCGGCCCGCGCTCTGGCCAATGCCTCGCGTGAGATGATGCGTATGGGCGAACGGGTGGAAACCATGTTGATCGCCGGGCAACGGTTGTTTGACACCTGGAGTGATGCCAGCGCCGAGGCGATCCGGGCCAACGATGCGGCGGTGCGCAAAACCCATCAGGAGATCAAGCTCTATCTGGCGGAATTGAACCGGCATGAGTTGGACAAGGCGACCGTAAAGGGCGCGATGGAGCTGTCTTTGCTGGCCTCCAACCTTGAGGCGGCGTCTGATGTATTGGCGCGCAATCTGGTAGAGCTGGCGCGGCGGATGGATTTGGAAGGGTTAAACTTCTCCAGTGCGGGGCGGCAGGAGATTTGTGATTTTCATGACCGGGTGCTGGCCAACGTGCAACTGGCGTTGAGCGTGATGATGGCGGGGCAGCCGGATGACGCCCGTGAGCTGGTGGCGCAGAAGGAAAAGGTGCGTGGCGTGGAGCAGAAGCTGCAACGCAAGCATCTAAAGCGCCTGCATGAAGGGCTTTCCGAAAGCATCGAGACCAGCAATATCCATCAGGAGACATTGCGGGTGCTGAAGCAGGTGAACACGTCCTTTGCCATGGTGGGGTATCCGATCCTGGCAGAGACCGGCGATTTGCTGTCGAGCCGCCTGTCGCCCGCGGAGAGTTGAGCGCACTCGGGCTGGACACGGGCGGCGCTGCTTTTTAAGCAGGGGCATGGAGTTTTGGTTTTTCAAAACGGTGGGCATTAGCAACCCGGTCTGATCTTTCGGGCAGGGAGTTTGTGTCGTTTTCCAAATCCATTCTGACTGGGGAGGCCCCATGTCTCTGCACTTTTCGAAGTTTCACCTTGTTTGCGGCTATGCCGCCTCCGGCAAATCCACTTTGGCACAACAGTTGGCGCGGGATCATGGCGCGATTGTGCTGTCTGAGGACCAATGGCTGTCGGCATTGTTTGAGGAGGAATTGCATTCCTTGGCTGACTACGTCCGGTGCACTGCGCGGTTGCGGCGGGCTTTGGGGCCGCATGTGATGGCCTTGTTGCAAGCGAAACAGGCTGTGGTGATGGATTTCGCCGCCAATACAGTTGAGGCGCGCGCCTGGTTGGTTGGGCTGGCGCAAGAGGCTAGCGTGACACCTACGTTGCATTTTCTGGATGTGCCGCAGGAGGTCTGTTGGCGGCGGGCACAGGCGCGCAATCAGGCGGGCAGCCATGAATTTCAGCTGTCCAAAGACCAATTTGATAAACTGGCTTCCCATTTTGAGCGACCAGATGAGGTCGAAGGGTTTGATCTGGTCTTGCTCCAATCCGACCAAGTTTAGCCGATTGACCGCGACGTTACGGCTTTTTGTAACTGTTGCGAGATGCAAAATGCTGGGCCATAGTCCGCGCGACGACGCCTAGAATGGGCGAAACAAGAGTCGCAACTGTGGTTTTTTGGCTGCGTTTTGAACATCTTCAAGGCGCAATTCTCCTGTGTCTTTGAGAGATGTTGGGGTGAGTCGCCAAGATTCTGCCAACAAGAAAAAGACGGAACAGAGGAGAGGTTAGGGGCAGATTGTCTCCGGTCGCAAGGCGGCCAGATTGGTTGCATACCTGATATTACCGGGAGTTGTGCTTTTTTTTTAAGGTGCGCCCGAGGGTGGCGAGATGCGCGAATCTACGACTTAGGTAGAAAAACGCAGCCTCAGCGAATGTTAACCTTTTGGAGGCTTTACTTTCCGCGAAAGCGGAGCCGTAGCCTGAACACCCAAATGAAAGACACTTCCACCGTATTCAGCCCGATTGCGCGGCCTTCAGCACAGGAGTCTTACCTGCGTACGCGGCGTAAGCTTTTGCTGTCGTACGCGGACGAACGCGTGAGCCGGCTGTCTGTGCGACTGGTGCTCTACACCTTGGGGTGCTCGATTGGCTACTATGCGGTGGATTTTCTTCCTGCTTTGTTGAGTTATATCATTCTCCTAACGGGCGATGCGATTGATTGCCTTGTCTTGCGCACAGTTGTGCGACGGGAAGCACTGGTCGGCAGTTTGAAGCGGGGGCAGAGATGGGCCACGAGCACCAGCGCCTTACAAGGGCTTACGGTGGTGGCCGGGGTGTCGGTTTACTATTTCAAACTTGGGGACACCGCCAATATCCTGTTTGTGATTGGTGCTTTGGGACTAGGGGCGGTCAACGCAGCCATTGTCTTGCCCAAGAATCCTGCGGCGGCGTTCACGCGACTGACTTTCTATATCATGGCCCCCTTTTTATATGTGGGGCTTCAGGCGCTCTGGTCGAATAGCTGGACGCCTTTTGTCATGATGGATGTGGCAGGCACCATGCTGGTGTTCTGCATGTTGTATATGTTCCTCGCTTTTACCAAATCGGGATTGAGCAACTTCCGAATTACGCAGGATTTGGAACGTCAAAAGGCCGAGATGAAGGCCATGTATGCCCGCATGGACAGAGATCGGACAGAGTTGCAACAGCTGTCTCTGGTGGCGCGCAATGCTAATGACAGTGTGATCATTACGGATCGTGAAAGGCGGATTGTCTGGGTCAACGACGCCTTCACACGGGTGACAGGATTTTCCTTTGCAGAGGCCAAGGGTACCATCATTGCCGACTTGTTGACCGGTGCGGATCAGGCGCTCAAGGCGATCAACACCATTGATCTGGCGGTCGAGGCCGGGCAGCCGTTTCGCGGCGAAGTGCAGAATGTGACCCGTGATGGGCGCAAGATCTGGCTGGATGTAAATCTGTTTCCGATCCGGGGCGCGGATGGTGAGCCGGAGTTCTTTGTGTCCATCGAGCGGGACGTCACCGAGAGCCGCAAACTGGCCGTCCAGATGGGGCAAGCACGTCAGGCGGCGGAAGAAGGTGCACGGGCCAAGGCGGAGTTTCTCGCCAATATGAGCCATGAAATCCGCACGCCTCTGACCGGCGTGATTGGTATGGCGGACTTGTTGTCAGAGACCAATCTGGACGAGGAACAGGGACGCTACACGGATACAATCCGCGGCTCTTCTCAAGCGTTGATGGCGATCATCAATGATATTCTAGACCTGTCCAAACTGGATGCGGGCCGGATGGAGTTGCATCCGGTGAGTTTTGCGCCACGTACCTGTGTGCAGGAAACACTGGATCTGTTGACCCCGGCCGCCCGCAGCAAGAGGCTGGAGCTCTGCTTTGAAATGGAAGGCAATGCGCCGGAGTTTGTCAAAGCTGACGACGGGCGCCTTCGGCAAGTGATTACAAACATTGTAGGCAATGCGATTAAGTTCACCGAAGAGGGCGGCGTGTATCTGAAATTGAGTCATGAGGCCGATTCTCAGGGCAGCCGACTGGTGTGTGAAGTGGCTGACACCGGGATAGGTATCTCTGAGGAAAATCAGGCCCACATTTTCGACCACTTCACGCAAGCTGAGGCAGCCACAACTCGTAAATTTGGCGGGACGGGGCTGGGGTTGTCGATTTCCAAACACATTCTGGATGTGATGGGCGGATCGATTTCCGTGGAGTCTAAAGAGGGCGCTGGTGCCACATTCCGCATGGCGTTTCCTTATGAAGAGGCGGAGCGCCCGGCGGAACTGCCGGGAGGCGGAGACGAAGCGCCTAAGACGCTTGCGGCGGGGCTACGGGTGCTGGTAGCGGAGGACAACAAGACCAACCGGTTCCTGTTGAAGAAATATCTGGCGGACCAACCCATTGAGCTGGCCTTTGCCAAGGACGGCGTTGAAGCGGTGGAGCAGGTGCAGAGTTTTGCGCCTGATCTGGTGTTTATGGACATGTCGATGCCGCGCATGAGCGGGATTGAGGCAACCCATGCCATTCGTGAGCTGAACATCGTGCAGCCGTCCATTGTGGCTCTCACTGCGCACGCGTTTGACGAGGAAATGCAGCCCTGTCTTGATGCGGGGATGGACGACTTCCTGACCAAGCCTATTCGCAAGGCGGTGTTGCTTGAATGGATGCTGCGCTTTCAGGCGCAACTGTTGGATGAAGGTACTGCCAAGTCCGATGTGCCTCCGATTGAAGGGGCTGCGTAAGGCGTGAGCGACTTAAAAATAAGGGGTTCAACCCTAGGTCGGCACAATCAAAAATCTTTCAAAAATTGAAACTGTTTTGCCCAAAACCGCCACGAATTTCTTGCCGGTGAATTAACGCACGCCCTTTAGATCGAGCCTCCAAACTGTTTCTGGAGCCTTGGTCATGGCCACAACCTTTGATGTATTCTACCTCGGAACCTTCGCGGAGCTTGATCCGGTTGAAGGCAACAATACGTCCGAAAATGCGTACGACCTGGTGGGGCAAACACTGGGCAGCGCGGCTGATCCACTGTCCGGCAATGTGGTCAGCATGAGCCAGTACGGGTCCAACAGCGGGTACTACTACATCAACAACAATGCTGGAAATCACCAGTTCCAGATTGAAGGTGGCGCGGCGGTGACGTTTGACGGGTTGGTCGATTACAATGCGACGATCACCTACACCGATGGCACCACGGCCAATATCACGGCGGTGGTGTTTCAAGCCACGGATGGGCAGACATTCCTGGCGCCGGAATACACCAACAACTCAGACCAAAGTGCGCTTGAGGCAAAAGCGATCCAGTCGCTGACTTTGAACGGTGTTTACAAAGCGGGGGACAACCTGACCGCCAGCCGGGCGGACGGGGATTACGTTGTGACGGACGGGGAGGTCGACGGCTCCGAGGCCGGCGAAGACATGCGCACGGGCTATACGGATGCGGAAGGCGATCAGGTCACGGATGATGGCAATGTGATCGATGCTGCGGGTGGGAATGATACGATCTATGCCGGTGAAGGCAGCGATACACTTGAGGCTGGCGAGGGAGATGACTTTCTTGTCGCCGGCGGCGGTGATGATGTTGTCGACATGGGCGCGGGGGCGGACGTGGCCTCGGGTGGCATGGGCGATGACAGCCTGTCTGGCGCTGCGGGCAATGACACGTTGCAGGGCGAAAGCGGATCGGACACGGTGCTTGGCGGCGCTGGTAATGACTGGATCAGTGCCTCCGATGGCTTTGACGTGGTGTCCGGCGGGGCTGGCGATGACATTATCTATGCCGGGTCGGATGCGGATACTGTGTCCGGCGGTGATGGGCGGGACACCATCTATGCAGAATCCGGGGACGACTTGGTAGAAGGTGGCGGCGGCGGCGACTTCATTTCTGCCGGTATCGGCAATGACACGATTTACGGGGATGCCGACAGCAACACCGAGTGGCAGATCCATGCGAGCTGGAACGCCTATTACCTCGGCACAGCGGGCGACTTGGATGGGGATGAAAGCGCTGGCTACACCAACAATGCGGCGAGCATTCTTGGCAGCTATGGCGCGGCTGCCGATCCTTTGTCGGGGCACATTGTGCGTGTGGATATCAACGACCTTGATGGCGACGGTGGGGTTGATGAAAACGACGAGATGGCTGTTGGCGCCACTTCCGAAATGTCGATTGATGGCGTGCAGCAGGTGATGGATTCCAACGCCAGCTACAATGCGACCGTGACGTTTGAGGATGGTTCAACCGGCTCGTTTACAGCGGTTGTGTTTCAGACTGTTGATGGCAAATTCTTCCTCGCACCGGAATACACCAACAATGCCGACATGGAGCTTTTGTCCAGCAAGCCGATCCAGGCGATCTCGTTGGACAGTGTCTATTCGGACAACAACTATCTGGTGGCGGATCGCTGGGACGACATTGATCCGGAAGCGGGCGGAGATGACACCATTTATGCCGACAATGGCGATGACGTGGTCTTTGGCGAAGCGGGCAATGACACGATCTTCGGCGGCGGGGGCAGCGACACGCTGGATGGCGGCGCAGGTGACGACAAGCTGCTGGGGGGCAGTGGCGACGATGTGTTTGTGGTCAGCGGTGGCAATGACACCATTGGCGATTTCAACACCGGCAACACCGGCGCGCTCAACGATGGCGACAGTAGCAACAACGATTTTGTTGACCTGAGCGGGCACTATGACTCCATGCATGAGCTGCATGCGGATATGGCGGATGATGGTGTGCTCAACCAGTCCAACACGCTGGATGCCAAGGGCAATGCGGTGGACTATTCCGATAACACGCAGTTTGGCGATGGCAGTCTGAGTTTCATCGGTGATGTGCAGCTGACGGCGGACAACACCGGCGTGGTGTGCTTCACCACCGGCACGATGATCCTGACGCCGCAGGGTGAGCGCCCGATCGAGAGCCTGAAGCCGGGCGATATGGTCACCACGATGGACAACGGGCCGCAACCGATTGTGTGGATTGGCAGCACATCCCTGTCGGGCCATCAGTTGCGCGCACAGCCGAAGTTGCGGCCAATTCATATCAACGCCGGTGTGCTAGGGGCGGACCGTCCGCTGTTGGTGTCACCGCAGCATGGCGTGCTTTTGCCGGGCAGCGATATTCTTGTGCGGGCGACCCATTTGCATCGCTTTGTCAGTGGCACACGGGTGGCGCTGGGCAAGCAGGAGTTGACTTACTTCCACTTGATGTTTGAGCGCCATCAGATTGTGTTTTCCAACGGCAGCCCCAGCGAAAGCCTGTATCCGGGGCCGATGGCGTTGCAGGCGATGAACGCGGAGGCGCGGGCTGAAATCGACACGCTGTTTCCCGGGGTGTTGGGTATGTCAGTTCGGAACAAGGTGGCGCAGCTTTATGGCGACACGGCCCGCGAGGTGCTGCGCAAGCCCGGCCAGGACGTGGCGTGAGCTAACGCAAATGCAAAACGGGCGGTCTTAGGAAAAGGCCGCCCGCTTTGTGTGATTGCCGAGAAGGCTTTAGAGTAGAAAGCCGTCGTTGGCGAACTCACCAAAAGTGGTGTTCTCAATTACTAGCGTGTCGCCGTTATCAGCGGTCAGCACAAGATCGTTGCCAGAGTGTCGCCAAAGCGCAATGTACCCGTCTCCGTTGGTGTCCCGGAACCCAACAAACCAGACCGTGTCAATATCATCCTCAAAGTCTCTGATGGTGTCATTGCCATCGCCGTAGCTAAAAATGAAACTATCTGAACCAGCGCCGCCATCGAGGCGGTCATTTCCAGTGCCGCCAGTTAGTACATCGTTGCCATTTCCGCCCAATAGGCTGTCGTTGCCCGAGCCACCATCGAGCGTGTCGTTGCTGCTGCCGCCGTCAAGGCGGTCGTGGCCAGAGCCGCCATTGAGTTTATCGTTTCCGCCGCGGCCGTAGAGCCGGTCGTTGCCACCAAAACTATTCAGCGTGTTGGCCCCGTCGGTGCCATACATTCTGTCAGCCCCGGTGCGAGACCCAGAGGCGCCTTCAAAGTTACGGATTGTGTCGTTTTCGCCTAAGGAACCAGAGACGGTGTTGGCTCTCAGATCGATGACAATGCCGTTTTTGCCGTCTATGTAGCTGATGTAATCCCATCCCGAGCCGCCATCGAAGCTCTCCTTGCCGCCTGCGGCTTTCACAAAATCGTTGCCAGAGCCAAGATCGACAGTGTCGTCGCCTTTGCCCGCGTAGACTTTGTCATTGCCGCTGCCGGAATAGATCTTGTCATTGCCGCCGTAGGTTTTGATCTTATTGGCACCTGAGGTGCCGTAGATTGTATCATGCCCAGTTTTGGAACCGGAGACGTTTTCAAAGCCACTGATTACGTCGTTGTTGGCCCAGGAGCCAGACACGTCATTGGTGGACAGATTTACCGTCACACCGCCGGTGCTGTCGTAGTAGCTGAGATAGTCGTTGCCGTTGCCGCCGTAGAACTCTTCTTTGCCGCCCCCCGCTTTTACGTAATCGTTGCCATCGCCGAGATAGACTTTGTCCGAGCCTTTGCCGGCGTAGACTTTGTCATTGCCGCCATAGGTCTTGATGGTGTTGGCGCCAGAGGTGCCGTGAATGCGGTCATGCCCGGTGCGGGAGCCGGACACGCTTTCAAAGCCACTGATGGTGTCGTTGCTGGCCCAAGAACCAGACGCCTCGTTGGTGGCGAGGTTGATCGTCACCCCGTTTTTACTGTCATAGTAGCTGATGTAATCCTTGCCAGCACCGCCGTGGAATTCTTCACGACCGCCACCACCCACGCGGACGTAGTCATTGCCGTCTCCCAGGTACACGACGTCGTTGCCCTTGCGGGCGTATACCCTGTCGTTGCCATCCGCGGCATGGATCGTGTCGTCGCGGCTGGTGCCAGTTATGATTTCATCGGTATCGTCGCCGAAGATTTCGCCTGCAGCGGTAACCTTTGCGGTGTAAGAACCTAGATGGGTCAGATTCAATTCGTCTTCACCATATCCCCACCGATGTTCCACAGACACGTAGTAGGTTGCGGTCTCGGAGATGGTGAGTTCAATCCTGCTCAATGAGGAGGCGCTGGTGCGGGCAATGACATTGCCGTCGGCGTCCAGAATCGACAGGGGGATGTAGTCCAGGCCGTCGCGGTCTCCACCAGGTGTCACATCGATAGAGTAAGTCTCGCCGGCGGTCAGGGTCACGGCAAACATATCGACATCATAGCGATAGTCGATGCTGCCGGAGAACTCGGTGCCCACCTCAGCGGCGGTTGCCTCGGCAATTGTCCCACCAAAGTCGTCAAAGATCTCATTCACAGTGAAGGTGTAGTCTACCGGCTCGTTGATTGACCAAGAAAAGTGATCCGCGCGGATGTAATATGTGTCGGTCACATCTGCCAGCAGCGGCACATTTGCCCCTTCTGTCTCATACCACTCTTCTTGGGTATAGGTGTCGGTGTCCGCATTATAGCTGTAACGGTACAGGTCGATCTGGAATGTATAGTAGTTCAGGATCGTGTGGCCGGAATCATCCGTATAGTCAAAGTTGAACTCATAGATCTTGCCGGCCTCCAAGGTGACCGCAAACATATCGTAATCACGCTCTTCAAACGTGCTGGTGACGGTTTCGCCCACAGTGATTGAGCGTGCAGTTGCAGGGGTGTTGCCAATGTCAGCGGGCGCGGTCAGGGGGCTGAACGTGATGTTTTCAAGAGTCATGGGGAGCCTGGATCAGTTATGTTCTTTGAAAGTGTTTTTTAGCACCGTTTTCGCGGGCAACTTTGTGTTGGAGAGTTTTTGTCATTTCAATCATCTCAAAGATGATCTTTGCGACGGCCGATTGCAAGGTTAATAAATGGTTAACGACGCGGCAAAGGAGAAAGATTCCCGCACCAAGCGCCCATATCATGCTCTAGGTTATTGGCCGCCGGTACAAAAACAATCGTTCTGTGGGAGCAAGGCCAACCAAGTATCAACAATCAACTTGAACCAGTCGGTTGAGGTTGTTCACTAACGCGATGGTTGTTGATGCCAGTATCGTTCAGCTTTTCGGGATTTTTCTCGAGCAAGGATTGAAAGTAGCGCTTAACCAGATTGCGAAAGTCGTCGTGACGAAGTCTTGCCAAGTCTTCTCTTCCCTGAATGTGCAGACCGCAGCATGTTAGATATCGGGCGTGGGTTTCAGCTCGATTGTGGCAGTGAGTCTTTGGAGAGATACGAACCGTAGTATTTTCTTCTTAAAAGGTCTGGGAATGGGCCACCTGAAGTAACAGACGCCATGGCGAGACCGAGACAGTTAGGAGTGCAAGTTCATTGGACAAGGTACCACTTTGTGTCACTCCCAAAGGTCTAATGTGTAAGACGCCGATATGGAAACAAATGGAGGCGTGTACCGGATTGTAAGTTGGTTCAGTTTTTGCGCTGAAAATAAGGGATTTTGTCGGGTTCTATAGTCCTTGATATAGTCCGTTCTGCAGGCCAAAAAAACAGCCCAAGACCCCACCAATTGCTTCTAGGATGGCACGCCATCTTCTGGCAGGTGATCGAACCAATACTCTACGGCTTCATCCAGAAGCGCCCCCAATGGCATGTGAGATATCGACTTCACCTCTTGAAGCTTGTCGTATGTGGACTTCTTGACTGATCTGATAGTGATTTGCTTGCGCTCATTCATGTGCATTACCTCTAAGGTTATTTAGCACTTCCTGCATTTGGTCAGATCATTTGTGAAGAAGAAAACTGCCAAGAAACTTTTTTGAATTTCCACCTGATCGTGGCGGCCTCATCGCACTACCTACTCCACTGAGAAACGCAATGCACACGCATGGCATGGTTGGAGGTGGTGCCGTTGGCACAGAAAATGCTCACTACAAATTGCATTGAGTTTGGCGATGGCGCC
>NZ_JAKVCW010000007.1 GCF_022448905.1 Shimia sp.
AACACTCTCTTAGTTCACGCCGCTTTTGGTTCCAAAAACTTTGACGACGGACAGTCACGGACAAGGAGGCCCAGCTGCCCAAAGAACCCGGCTTTCTCTTTGCCAATCTCTGGGCCGTGGACAAATCCGTCCAATCCTGGGCCGGTCTCGCGCCGGACGGCACCACCGCACAAGCCTTTGTTGGCGAAGTGACATTTGCGCCGCTGGAAACACTCACGGCCGGTATATACTCCGCAAGGCCATTTCTGCGACGGGTCCCCTAGAGGGCCGCCATCACCTCATCGATTACTCAGAAACTCAAGGTTGGTGGAAGCCGCAAAGCTCTTTTCGGCAGAGCCGGTGACCGCCATAGCAGAGACCGCCAGCACGGTCAGCGTCACAAACATCATTGCGCGTTTTTGCATCACAAGTCCTCTACTGACACCACTCCCCCGAGTGCCTTCATCGTGGCTGGATTCGGTAAAGCTGGCGTGAAGAAATCCGCCTTTCCTCTCCACAAAAGCAAAGGCCGGCGTGCGATCTCCGCACCCCGGCCTTTGTCAAATCTGTGCGTGTTTGGAACGCCCGTCAGGCAGACTGACGATAATCCTCTTCATAAGCCGTAGAGGACGCACCCCCAACAGAAGACGGACGGAAGCTTGCCACCAGTTCGGCCAACTCGCGGGCCGCTTCTTGCAAGGCCCGGCCTTGCGCGCTGGAGCGGTCCACCAGGCTGGCATTCTGTTGCGTCACGCGGTCCAAATCCATCACACCGGAATTGATCTCGGTGATCGCGGTCGCCTGATCGCGCGAGCTGTCGGCAATCTGCACAGCCAAGCGGCTTACTTCCTGGATTTTGGTGATGATACCCTCGATCGCCTTCCCTGCCTGATCGACAAGGTCCACACCCACTTCCACCTGATCCGCCGATGTGTCGATCAACTCTTTGATCTCATGCGCACTTGTTGCTGACCGCAGCGCCAGAGAGCGCACTTCGGAGGCCACAACCGCAAAGCCGCGACCACTGTCACCAGCCCGTGCCGCCTCAACCCCGGCGTTCAATGCCAACAGGTTGGTCTGGAAGGAGATATCTTCGATCACGCGGTTGATTTCGCTGATCTTACCGGCGCTGTCCTTGATGTCCTGCATCGCATCCACGGCAGACTTCACAATCTCGCCGCCGCGCAGAGCCTCGGCCTTGGTGGCATCCACGGTGTTTTCCACCGACTTGGTTTGATCAGACGCAGTCTGCACCCCATCAGTGATCGAACCAATCGCCGCCGCAGTCTCTTCCAACGTTGCCGCCTGCGCCTCAGTGCGTTTGGCGAGGTTCTGCGTGCCCTCCGCCATCTCGCCGGTCTCGTCCTCGATCTGCGAAATGGTGCCCAACACGCGGCCAATCACATCGTCCAACGCCTCGGCAGTTTTGTTGAAGTCCGCCCGCAGCATCTCATAGTCGCTGCTAAATTCAACGCTAATGCGGTGGCTCAACTGCCCCTGCGCCAGCTGGTTCAACCCGTCGGCCAGCTCATTCACAACTTCGGATTGCTCCCGCGCAGACTCTTTGGCCTGATCTTCCATTGCCTTGTTGGCTTTGATCGTCTCCACAAACTCGCGCACGGCCCGCGCCAACCGGCCCAATTCGTCCTTACGCTCGGTTGACGGCACATCGCTTGCGGTGTCGCCCTCACGCAGCGCCGTGATCCGGGCCACGATCCGCGCCAAGGGACGTGTCACACCAGCCGCGGAGAAGTAGACAATCGCCGACATCACCAGACAGATCACCGCAACCGCAATCAACGACTGCATGTATAGCTCATTCACCACCGCCGCGATCACGCCGTCGTAAAAGCCCATGACCATCTCGGCCACAACTGTGCCGTCGGTGTGGTGGATCGGGAATTTCACATAGGCCACATGATTGGCTTCCAACCGCGCCTCTGCCTCTTCCATCGCCAGGATCTCTGCGATGCCTTCTTCCCAGCCGGTTTGATCGGCGCCTTCCACGGACACTTCCGCGAATTGCTCGCCGTCCACGAACACTTTGGCAAACAAAGCGTTTTCCATCTGGGTCACACCCGCAATCGCGCCCGCGGCGCCATCGGTGTTGAAATCCCATACCGCTGCGGCCACAGGCGGCGCCACAAAGGTCTGCGACAACGCCAATTCACTCTCAAAGGCCTTGATCAGTGTGTTGCTCTGTTTGGTTACCCAAAACACGGTGGTCGCAATGAAGGACACCAAGATACAGGCCACGATCGGCAGCAGCAGCCGCCCCATGATCGACAGCCCAAAGGACCGCTTCTTCTCACCAGTCATTATTCGCTCCGGCCAGACCGTCGCTACATCCTGTAGCGGAGCCTGATTAGGCGCCAGCTTTTTGGCGCAGTTTCAATCTGTTACGCGCTCCCTCCCTGCCAATTGCGCAGACCGGAAGCCTCATCCCCCCAGCCGACGCAACGCCGGATGAGAAACCGTTACCTCTGTGTGTGTCTCTGTGCTTTGACATGGAAACCGCAAATTCGGCCGGCCAAAAGACGCAGAGACGCCTTTAGTTCCTCGGTCAAACTAGACTTGCTGAGTTAATAGAGACTTACGGGGTGCGACAGAAATTCACAGGTGACGCGCTTGGCACTTGACCCTTTGGCCAAGAGCCATTTTTTCGCAACTGCGTGGAGCTAATATCTTGCATAGGCACGTTCACAAAGGCCCAAACCGGGGCATCCTGACGACTCAGCGCGCGGCTGTTGCGCGGATGGAGTTGCGCGCGCCGAAACACTTGCGCCGCCTTGGCTGTGCGCGCCTCGATCCGGTCCCCCGGCCGCGCCAGCACCCCAACGGGCACCCGCGCCATGATGTCCTGCCAGTCTTTCCAGCGGTGAAACTGCGCCAGATTATCCGCGCCCATCAACCAGACAAACCGCGCTTGCAGACATGTGTCCTGCAACACCGCCAGGGTCTCCGCCGTATAGCGCGTGCCGACATGGCTCTCAAAGTCACAGATATGCACGCGCGGATGGTCCATGATCTCCCGCGCCGCCGCCATACGCCGCGCCAGCTTGGCCGGCCCGCGATCTTTGAGCGGATTGCCCGGGCTCACCAGCCACCAGATCTGATCCAGATCGAAGCGCTTCAGCGCCTCTTTGGTGATATGCACATGCCCTGCATGCGGCGGATCAAACGATCCCCCAAGCAGCCCAATCCGCTGGCCGCGCGCAACATATGGCAATCCGTAAGGCACGGGGTTTAGTGGGCTTTTGTGATGGGAAGGTCAACTCTAAGTGCAAACGACAGCTCTATTTAATAGGTCGACCCAGTTTGTCTGATGTTGTGATAATCCAACGACAAAGTTGCCATCCTAGAAACAAAAAACTCCTGTTGGTTCGGCCACAATTTTTGATTATCAAGTTCCAATGAAACATTACCGCGACATGACCAAAAGTGAGCAAGTTCGAGTTGATTTGACCTGCTATATCGCAATTTGCACGATGTTCCTTCTCTTCTCGGACGACCTGCCACAAGGCGACGGCATCGCAGTGGCCAGAGCATCCCTCTTTGTCATGCCGTTCTACATAGCGCACCAATTTTACCTCCTTTGGAGGGAGACGCGGAAGAAAAAGTAAGACTCCTAATTTTTGTTGTCTGCGCCTGTACAACTGGCAATTTCCGCATAATGTCGCCGCGACCAAAATTGGAACTTGGATGCAACGTAAAGCGTGAAAAACGAAAGAAAAGAAGAGGCTCGGCGCGTTGATGATCGTCTTTTTGTGCGCGCTCTGCCTCGCCGGTTTCTATTCGGCATACATTTGGGAAAGTCGGCATGAGACGCACCTTTACAGTGACACGACGATGAAAACAGCTTTCTGGGTAAGTTTGTTTTCGGCAATTTTTCTCATATCCAAAATCCTTCCTGCAATATTTTCAAGGGAAGACTAGCTGGAGGAGCTTTGCACGGGAAATGAACTACCTATCTCGCATTGCAGTTTTTGCAGTCTTTGTGCTGGTTGGCTATTTCGACGATGCGCGCATTAGCGTTTTCGACCTTTTTGGCTTGTTCATGATCGGACTGTGCTTGGTGTTTTATGACCAAAGTCGGAAGTTCCTTGAGCCGTTCATTGGGCCACCGTCATAGGCTAGATTGAGAACCACTTTTGAATTCTAGGGCAAAACAAACATGGCGAAGGGCACTATGATCCGAGGCTTGAAAGCGATCTATCTCATATTGCGGATTGTTCTTTTTGTGATTTCTTTTTTGGGGCCCATAATTTACCTGCTTTTGGGGGCGGACATCGGCCTCAAAGAAGTATCTGCATGTATAGCATATTATGCCGTCATTGGAGTCAACGTGCTTGTTCGACGCACTGAAAGGCGTGCTGAGGACAAATGAATTACCCATCCGTGCCTTTCAACAAAGCGAACGAAAACTCCATGTCCCATGAAACCGCCTCAAACCTTTTCTCGAAGGCAAATTTAGTGAGCTACCTGAGTAACCGCCTACGCCAAACAGGCGGCAAACGAAAAGCGGTAGTTCTTTTTGTGATCTATTTGGGAGGGATTTGCACCCTGCTTTTTACAACTGAAGACACGATGCGAGACACTTATGGGCGCTCCATTGACCACGTGAAGACCGTTACTTTCTGATACATGCACGGTCAACTTTTTGCACAAGTCGTCTCGTGGAAAGTTCAGAAACACACGGATACTACGTTGACCAACATACAACCCATAGCTTAGATTTGACCAGCAGTATCTATCTTGTAACTAGCGAATACCGAAAAAATGCAACCTCCAAAACAAAAACTCCCACAACTACCACTATGGTTGGATTTAACGGTGAGCGCTGTGGTTTATGCTGCTGCATTTTCATATTGGCACTTCATCGCGAGACATATTGAAAACCCTCACTTCTACACCCGTCAACTTTATACAATTGTTTGGCTGTATCCGATACTGTCCTTGGTATATTTTTTGAGGAGGTATTTGAGGAAGTATAAGTAAGTGTTCAGGAATGAGATCCGGCTTCGACAAGCGACAACTAGAAAACACAGAGAATGTCTAAGTTTTCCTACAAAAACCTTCCACCAAAAGAACAGCTGAAAATCGATCTCATCGGCTATGCGCTCGCTTTGATCCTTTACTGCTTACCTTATGTTGGAGTGGACTTCGGAGGCAGCGATAGGTTTCTGCGCATCGCCGTTTTTCTTGGCCCCTTCTACTTAGCTTTTCAGTGCTACCGCGTGTTGCAGCGAAAGTGATTTATCTTTTGGCCTTAGCCAATGCGCGCTCCCAATCAAACGACCAGCACACCAACCTCCATTGCCCCCGCCCCCGCCCTCCGCTATCACACCTCCCAACGTGAATTCTGGCGAACGGAGTCGTCCCAATGGCCTCATATCAGTACGTCTACCATATGCAGGGTGTGTCCAAGACCTACCCCGGCGGCAAAAAGTGCTTTGAAAACATCCACCTGTCCTTCCTTCCGGGCGTGAAAATCGGTGTCGTCGGCGTCAACGGCGCCGGTAAATCGACCCTGATGAAAATCATGGCCGGTCTGGACAAGGACTTCACCGGCGAGGCCTGGGCCGCTGAGGGCGCCAAAGTCGGCTACCTGCCGCAGGAGCCAAAGCTCGACGAAAGCCTCAACGTGCGCGAAAACGTCATGCTGGGCGTGGCCGAGAAAAAGGCCATTCTGGACCGCTACAACGAACTCGCCATGAACTACTCGGACGAAACCGCCGAGGAGATGGCCAAGCTGCAGGACGACATCGACGCCCAGAACCTCTGGGATCTGGACAGCCAGGTCGACATCTCCATGGAAGCCCTGCGCTGCCCGCCCGATGACGCCGCTATCGCCGACCTCTCCGGTGGTGAAAAACGCCGCGTCGCGCTTTGCAAACTGCTGCTTGAAGCGCCTGACATGCTGCTGCTCGATGAACCAACCAACCACCTCGACGCGGAAACCATCGCCTGGCTGCAACAGCACCTGATCGACTACAAGGGCACCATCCTCTGCGTCACCCACGACCGCTACTTCCTCGACGACATCACCGGCTGGATCCTCGAGCTCGACCGCGGCCGCGGCATCCCTTACGAGGGCAACTACTCCGCATGGTTGGAGCAAAAAGCCAAACGTCTGGAGCAGGAAGCCCGCGAAGACAAATCCAAGCAGAAAACGCTGGAGCGCGAACTGGAATGGATGCGTCAGGGCCAAAAAGCCCGTCAGGCCAAGTCCAAAGCCCGTATCGCGGCTTACAACGATCTCGCCAGCCAGTCTGAGCGCGAGAAAATCACCCGCGCGCAGATCGTCATTCCAAACGGGCCGCGTCTTGGTTCCAAAGTCATCGAGGTCAACGGCCTCTCCAAACACTTTGGCGACAAGCAGCTGATCGAAAACCTCGAATTCTCCCTGCCCCCGGGTGGGATTGTCGGCGTGATCGGCCCCAACGGCGCCGGTAAATCCACGCTCTTCAAAATGCTCACCGGTCAGGAACAACCGGACGAAGGCACCGTGGAATACGGCGACACCGTAAAGCTCTCCTACGTCGACCAGTCCCGCGATGACCTGAACGACAAAGACACCGTCTGGGAAGCCATCTCCGGCGGCGCGGAAATCATCGAACTGGGCGACGCCCAAGTGAACTCCCGCGCCTACTGCTCGTCCTTCAACTTCAAAGGCGGCGATCAACAGAAACCGTTGAACCTGCTGTCTGGCGGTGAACGCAACCGTGTGCACATGGCGCGTCTCTTGAAAGAGGGCGGCAACGTCCTCCTGCTCGACGAACCGACCAACGACTTGGACGTGGAAACCCTCCGCGCGTTGGAAGACGCCTTGGTGGATTTTGCCGGCTGCGCCGTGGTCATCTCCCACGACCGCTTCTTCCTCGACCGCATCTGTACTCACATCCTCGCCTTCGAAGGCGACGCCCATGTGGAATGGTTTGAAGGCAACTTTGAGGACTACGAAGAAGACAAGAAACGCCGCCTCGGCCCGGATGCCTTGGAGCCCAAGCGCCTGAAGCATAAGAAGTTTACACGGTAAGTGTTTGACCCCGTCAAACACTTACCGCGCGTGGCAGGGTTTTGGCGCAGCCAGAACCCGTACGCGCCCCGGTGAGACGGCACCCAAACGCTGAGTGACCCAAAACTAAAAACACCCGCGCCCCGCCGCGGGTGTTCTTTTTTCTACAACATCCAAAACTGCCACCCCAAAGCCCGCAAAGCAGGCTTACGCGTCCGACCCGCCCCCACGGGCGGGCGCGTTCGCACCCACCCTCGGTTCGGACGCGATTGGCAAAACATCCAAGCTTTCGAACACCACAACTTGAAGGCGATAACGCCCGTAGTTATGTTTCAGGTCATGACATCACTGAATCGCTTCAAATCGCTGAAATTCTGGCTCAAGCACGCAATATGGTTCGTCCCAACCGCGTATGTCTTAAATTTCATTTATGCCATCTCTTCCGATCAAACGGGGGGCACATTTGGCGACACCTTCGGCGCTGCGAACGCTCTGTTTTCTGGGACCGCCTTGTTGATGCTTGTGTTGGCAGTCACTCTGCAACGCGAAGAGCTTGAGCAGGTGAAAGAAGAACGCAACGATACAAGAGAACTTCTAAAAGGGCAGGAAGAACTTACGGAACTTCAAAAGAAAGCGCTTGAAAAGCAAATTTTTGAACAAACTTTTGGCTCGTTTTTGACCTCAGCGCTTAGCGAGAAAGCAAGACTGGACATAAAACCAGTCGTCAACAACCGGGAAGAGTCCTCACCGTATTTTAACGCAGCGCTGTTTGCCAAGCGCCTGCTTGAGATGGCAGCCAATGACGAAGACCCCTTTAATCAGAATAGCGTAAATGCGGCGGCCTACGTAACCAAATGCTTCATACTCGCTAATATGCTTCTTCACATAGATAATCTTATACGACGCACTTGTCCGGAAGACGAGTTGGTCCACCTTTCCGCATTTTTTGAATCTTTGATTGAAGACGAAATTGCTTACTGCATTGCTTGGTTTGCGTGTAAGGCAAAGCACGAACACCAAGACCAAAAATCGCTCGAAGAGTTTATTGAGAGGTATAAGTTTGAGGGCCGTTTGTCGGCGGCTGCGTGGAGTGGCTACAAAAAACTAATTTCTTAAGCGCACGCAGGCTATTGGGCTGAAAGGCTTGCTTCGCAAGCCGCTGGGCATTGCCCCACTGACCGACAGGGTCGTGCGCAGCAAGATCCCGAGAGGTGACCTCCCCCACGGGAGGGCGATCTTGCACCCGTTGCACCACAAACCACCGCCAGAAGTTTTGGCACACAGCGCCCCAAGCCATGCACCAACCCTCGCCCACCCGAGGTCGTTCGACGCCCAGCCCTCCTACACCAATCATCACACCCCCGCCATCCCACTGTAACACCTCTTAAAACCACCACACCGCGCCCCCATCCTCAGTACACCACCACTCACGAGGATCCCCCCATGCGTCATCTGCTCCCCGCCCTCATCGCCGCGCTCGTCATGGCCGCGCTCATCGCGCTGGACATCGCCCGCCCCCTCGGTGCGCACCCATGGTGGAGCCAAAAAACCCTGCTCGTCGGCGCGCCCATCGGCCTGATCCTCGCCACCCTCGCGGGCCTCAAACTGCGCCCGATCTCGCTCACCGTCACTTTGACCATCACCACAGCCCTAGCATTCGCCACCGCCAAATACGGCCAAACCCAATTCGCCGCCTCCTATGCCGAGGACGCGCTTGCCGGCAAGCTCTGGTATTTCGGCTGGATCGCCACAGGAGCCACCCTTGGCGCGACCTTCACGGCCATCGTCTCAGCCCTCTTCAAAACCCGACGCCCCGACAAACCCAGATAAGTTTTAGCCACCGCCCACAGCAAAGCCCCAACCGTGCCACATTTGCGCCCCATTTCACCCTAGTAATGGTTAACGACATCAACCGGAGACGCAGACATGGCCCTCATCCTCATCTTTGCTGGCAGCATCGCAGGCATCCTGCTTGGTGGCATTCAGATGATGTTTCAGGACGCCTCGGTCTGGACCGCCCTCACCACTTACCTGAGCTTCTCCCTCGGCTTCCCGCTCAGCGCTGGCCTCATTGGCCTCACGCTCACCGCCCTGCGCGGCCGCTTTGCCGAGCAAGACGAGTTTGGCCTCTACAAAGCCTAAACCCTTCACAGTCTGAAAATATCCTGGGGGAGGCCCTGCCCCGCAGGGACGGGGGCAAGGCCCCTAATCCCGCAACCGCGCCGCCAGATGCGCGTCCAGTTGCACCTCCTCGGCAATCTTCATCTGCGCCCAGGTCGCGAGCAACCGATTGATGCGCGCCTAATAGCCCTGCCCCATGGCGCGGTAAAACTTCGCCACCGAACGATCCAGATACAGTGTCACCTTCTCCTTCGGCTCAGCCACATCCAAATCCTGCTCCAGCGTGTGCCACGCCTCCGGTACCGCCTCCCGCAAGGCCTCCGTCACCCAGGTCTCTGACGTCAACACTAACAGGTTGCGCCCCAACGCCTCCCGCGCCATGCGCTGCGCCTTTGTGCCTTTGCTGGCCCGCTGAAACAGCGGCAACTCTTCGCTCTGATCCTCAGACATCCTGCGCCTCCTCAGAACAGACCCTGCCCATCAGAGGTTAAAGCCGCAAAACCCCACCGCCCGCCGCCGTTGCGGAGGCCAAAAAATGCACCTCCGCAAAACAGCCGCGATACAGACGCAATACCGACGTGCAAATCCGCCCTAATTAGCGTGGCGGCCAGGCCGCATCTTCTTCGGGCACAGGCCGCGGTTTGCCATCTTCATCAATCGCCACATAGGTGAACACCGCCTCTGTCACCTTCTCCGAAACACCCCGCCGATGCCGCACCGCCCAGGCCTCGATTTTCACGCCCATAGAGCTGCGCCCCACGCGTTCCACCCAGGCCCAGACGCAAAGCACATCGCCCACTTGCACAGGCCGAATAAACTGCATCGCATCCACCGCCACCGTGGTCACCCGTCCCTTGGCCCGTTGGGCGGCGACAATGCCGCTGGCAATGTCCATCTGGCTCAACACCCAGCCGCCAAAGATGTCGCCATTGATGTTCACATCTGACGGCATCGCCAGCACCCGCAGGGTTGCTTCTCCGTCTGGTTGTGTCTCGTCACTCATGGCGCTTCCTTTCTTGGCTTCCCCCACCCTAACCCTCTGGCGCCGCCGCGAAAAGCTGGTAGAAACCCGCCCCAGAAGGACACGCGCATGACCCAGTTTGACATCATTGTAATTGGCGCAGGCCCCGCCGGCAGCTCTGCGGCCACCTGGGCGGCAAAACAGGGCCGTTCTGTGGCTCTGATCGACAAGGCGACCTTCCCGCGCAACAAACTCTGCGGCGGGCTGTTTACCGAGCGCAGCCGAACCTATTACCACGAGATTTTTGGCCAGGATGTTAACCTCGCCCACGCTGTCACGCGCGAGGAAATTGCCTTCTGGCATGACGGGCGCGAGCTGGCCGTGCTCTCTGACATCCCGCCCTTGCATCTGACCATGCGACTGGATCTCGATGCAGCGATGTTTGCCCATGCGCTGGACGCAGGCGTCGAGGATTTCACCGGACAGGCCATCGCGGAACTCACTGAAACCGCGGTGAAATTGCGCGACGGCACCACACTGACCGCCGCTGTGATCATCGGTGCGGATGGCGTAAACTCAATTGTCGCCAGGCAGCTATTTGGCAAATCCTTTGACACCAAAACCATCGGCTTTGGTCTCGAAATCGAGGCGCCTTTGTCGGCGCAGGACCCAGCGGAGCAGCCTTTGCGCATCGACTTTGCCGCCGCCACCTGGGGCTATGGCTGGTACTTCCCCAAACAAGGCTCCACCACGGTGGGCGTCGGTGGTCTGCGGGCACCAAACCCGGACATGAAAGACCACATGCAGCGCTACATGCGCACGTTGGGCCTGCCCTCTGAAGCCGTGAAAATCAAAGGCCACCACCTGCCATTTGGCGACTTCCGCCCCACCCCGGGGCGCGCCCATATCCTGCTGGCGGGCGACGCCGCTGGGCTGGTGGATCCGATCACCGGAGAAGGCATTGCCTTTGCGATGAAAAGCGGCCAGCTCGCCGCGCAGGCCGCCTGTGACGCGTTCAAAGCCAACGCGCCCCACACCGCCATCAATCTGTATAAAACCGAGCTCAAAGACATGCACCGCAACCTGCGCATCGCCCGCAACCTGCGCCGCATCATCTTTGCACCCCGCTGGCAGAAAGCCTTCATCGGCACCTTCCGCCGCTCCGGCACTGTGCGCATGATGTACATGCGGCTTCTGGCGGGCGAAGTGGAATATCCGGAACTGGCCCGCCGCGTGCTGGCCCGCCTGCCGCGCTACCTGCTCAACGCCCTCAGACGGACGCCTTGACCCACTTCACAATTGCGGCTTTGGGCATCGCGCCGGACTGCCGTGCGCGCTCTTTTCCGTTGGTAAACGCGGCCATGGTTGGAATACCCCGGATGCGATACTTGGCCCCCGCATTTTTATACGCTTCGGTGTTGAGCTTCACCAAGCGCACCGCGCCTTTGACCTCCTGTGCCGCCGCCTGATACTGCGGCGCCATCTGCCGGCACGGCCCACACCACGGCGCCCAGAAATCCACCACCAATGGCACATCATCCGTGCGTACAGCCTTCTCAAAGGTTGCGAGATCAACCTCCGCCACCTTGCCACTCATCAGCCCTTTGCCGCAGGTGCCGCACTTCGGCCCGGCACCCAACTTGTCATATGGCACACGGTTCACCTGGCCACAGTCAAAACAGGTCAGCTTCTTACCGCTCATAAAAAGTCTCCGCCGTCACATTCCGCAATCCACATATGTGGCGCGCTACAAAATTGGAACCCTGCCACCAAAGAAAAGGCCGGGCAAAACCCGGCCTTTCCGCACGCCTGAAACAGATCTTAGTTCAGCGCTTTGTCGGTGATCGCGTGGGTCCACGCGCCTTCCGGCTTCTTGGTGATCACAGGGTCAGAACCACCAGACATCAGGCTGTCCACAGTACGCTCATAATCCGCCACATCGAGCGCGCCGTTGCTGCCTGCGGTCAGCTTGGCAATCTCGCTCATCATGCGCACCTGATGCTCTTCGGTCTGTGCACCGGAGGCATCGTTGTCCAGCACGATCAGCGCCGCCTCTTCCGGGTTCTCTTCCGCCCACTTCCAGCCTTTCATGGACGCACGCACAAAGCGCACCATCTTGTCCTCAAATGCCGGATCGGCCAGCTTCTCTTCCATGACGTACATGCCGTCTTCCAGCGTCGCTACGCCCTGATCTTCATATTTGAACACCACCAGGTCATCTGGGCTCAGACCCGCATCAATGATCTGCCAGTATTCGTTATAGGTCATGGTCGACACACAAGCCGCCTGCCCCTGAAGGATCGGGTCCACGTTGAAGCCCTGCTTCAGAACCGTCACACCACCGTCAGAGCCGTCTGTTGCCAGGCCCAGCTTGCTCATCCAGCTCAGGAACGGATACTCGTTGCCAAAGAACCAAACGCCCAGCGTCTTGCCGGCGAAATCTTCCGGCGAGGTCACGCCGGCGTCCTTGCGGCAGGTCAGCATCATGCCGGAGGATTTGAACGGCTGCGCAATGTTCACCAGCGCGAGACCCTTTTCGCGGGACGCCAAAGCAGATGGCATCCAGTCCAGCACCACATCGGCACCACCACCGGCAATCACCTGCGCCGGGGCAATATCCGGGCCACCCGGCTTGATGGTCACGTTCAGGTCTTCTTCGGCATAAAAGCCTTTGTCCTGCGCCACATAGTAGCCCGCAAACTGGGCCTGCGTGACCCATTTGAGCTGCAAGGTTACGTCATCTGCGGCCTGCGCCACGCTGGCAGCCACGCCCAGCGCCGCTGCTGTCAGAGCTTTCATCATCGTTTTCATTTTGGCTTATCTCCTTGTTGGTTTTAGCTATTTTATAGTTGTCACACCGTCTCTGCGGCGTTTGTTACAAAGCTGAACCCCTTGGGGTAGCTATGAAAATCGTCAAAATCACCTTTGCCAATAGCCACGCCCTGCGCCCGCAGGATCGCGTAGCCCATGTTCAGATGAAAAAAGAAATTTGGCATCCCGTAAAGGGTGATGAAGTCGCAAGCCGGCTGGGTAAGCGTGGCTTCGCCGGCCACATGGGTCACTGCGCGGGTCTCCGCCCCCGCAAAATCCGCGGGCGTCAGGGCCGCAATCTGCGCCCGTACAAACGCCCCGCGCAAGTTTACATCCGCCACCGAACTGGCCTCTGCCAACTCCGGCACCTCCCGTCCCAAAAACGGAAACAGACTGCGCAACACATAGCCCTGCGCAATCGCAAAGTTCTCCAGCGCCGTGAAACTCTCCGGCGTCAACCGCCCTTCCAACGCTTCCGGCGTGGCCTGTGCCATCAGGTACGCGATGCGCTCCAGATAGTGCTCAAACACACGCACGTAAGAGTGGAAAGACGTGTCGCTCATCGCGATTTCCTCTGTGAGGGATGCCAGAAGGTCACAGACTTCTCAAGCAAGGCCACACCGCCGTAAAACAGCGAGCCTGCCAAGGCTGCGACCACAATCTCCGCCCAAACCATATCCAGCGCAAGCCGACCAACCTCTGTCGAGATCCGGAAGCCCATGCCTTTGATCGGACTGCCAAAAAATTCAGCAACGATCGCCCCGATCAAGGCCAGCGTGGTGGAGATTTTCAATCCATTGAAGATAAACGGCATCGCCGCAGGCAGCCGCAGTTTCATCAACGTCTGACCATAGCTGGACGCATAGGTCCGCATCAGATCCCGCTGCATATGATCCGTCGCTTGCAGGCCTTCCACCGTGTTCACCAACATCGGAAAGAACACCATGACCACAACCACGGCGGCCTTGGATTGCCAGTCAAAGCCAAACCACATCACCATGATCGGTGCCATGCCAATGATCGGCAGCGCGGCGACAAAGTTGCCCACCGGCAGCAAGCCCCGTTGCAAAAACGGGAAACGGTCAATCACCAGCGCGGTCAGGAAAGCTGCACCACAGCCCAGAATGTACCCAGACATCGCGCCTTTGATCACCGTCTGCACAAAGTCTTCCCACAGGATCGGGATCGACGTGGCAAACTTCAGCGCAATCGCCGTGGGCGCAGGCAGAAGCACCGGGTTGATCTCAAACCCGCGCACCGCGCATTCCCAAAGCACCACAATGGTCAGACCAAATATCACTGGCACCGCCAACGCGCTAAACTGCGTCCGCGGACGATGGGACAGGTAAGAATTCACCCGCCAGCCCACCAGCCACGCAACTAGTCCAAAAACAATCCAACCCATCACGCCATCCCCATCCGTTTGAGAACCACTTTCTGGATCACGCCAATGATCGCCACCAGTGCCGCCGCAAGGGCCGCTGCCGTGATCAACGCGCTCCAGATCTGGATCGTCTGTCCATAGTAACTGCCTGCCAGCAACCGCGCGCCCAATCCGGCCACAGCCCCCGTCGGCAATTCCCCCACAATGGCCCCCACCAGCGAGGCCGCCATGGCCACCTTCAACGAGGGGAACAGGAACGGCATCGAGCTTGGCAAACGTAGTTTCCAGAACTCCTGGCCTTTGGTAGCGCTCCAGGTCTTCATCTGATCGACCATCATATGATCCGGGCTGCGCAGGCCTTTCACCATGCCGACAACCACCGGGAAGAAGCTGAGATACATGGAAATCACCGCTTTGGGCAGCAGGCCGGAAATGCCAATCGCGTTTAAAACCACAATAATCATCGGCGCAATCGCCAGGATCGGAATGGTCTGACTGGCAATCACCCAGGGCATGACGCTCATGTCCATGGTGCGGTTGTAAACAATCCCCACCGACAGAGCGACGCCCAACCCCGTGCCCAGCGCAAAGCCCAAAAGGGTCGCGGAGAGCGTGATCCAGCTGTGATAAATCAGGCTGCGCTTGGAAAATGCGCGACCTTTGGCGACCATCTCGCCGGTGGTTTTCCAAATTTCCTTGCCCACCTGATGCGGTGCCGGAAGCTTGGGTTTCTTTTGCTGCATCGTGTCGGCCACCATCTCAGAGAAGGTGATCTCCACATTGGCGCGTTTGGCTTTGTCATAGGCCCAAGGCGCATTGAGCGCGACGGCCCCCGCATACCACAGCACAAAGATCGCAGCGACAACGGTCAGGATCGGTCCGATATTCCTCATGCCCGCCACTCCATCCGCACTTCACGCACCGTGTTTGGTGGCTCCGCGTCATGACGACTAACCTCTTCAAACCCTTCACGTTTGTAGAACTTCTGCGCCCGCTCATTTGGTTCATGCGTCGTCAGCCAGACAAAGTCACGCCCTGCTTTCGATTTATCCATCAACGCCTTGCCCACACCAGCGCCCGTGGTCTTGCAGTACAGGCCACCAACACGCGACACGCTCGGATCAAACGACAGGTAGCCCTCAATCGGCTCACCCGCGACCCAAATCTCACGCTCCGGCATCGCCTCGCGAATAAACCCAGCAATCTCTTCGGGACCATAAGGCGACTCCATCCAATCCGTGGCCGCCTCCCAGTCACAGACGATCTGCGCCATTGCAGGCACATCCGCCTCCACCGCCAGTCTCACGGCAACCTCAGTCATCGCCATGCCCCGCACGCAGACCATCCCGCACGCGATGTGCAATTTCGATGAACTCAGGGCTGTCGCGAATGTCCAGCGGCCGCTCTTTGGGCAATGTGCTTTCAATCACATCATGTATGCGCCCCGGACGGGGGCTCATCACCACAATCTTTGTGCTCAAATACACCGCTTCCGGGATCGAGTGTGTCACAAAGCCAATGGTCTTATTGGTCCGCGCCCACAGCTCCAAAAGCTGCTCATTGAGGTGATCGCGCACAATCTCATCCAGCGCACCAAACGGCTCATCCATCAACAGAATGTCGGCCTGAAACGCCAACGCCCGCGCAATCGACGCCCTCTGCTGCATCCCGCCAGACAACTGCCAGGGATACTTATTCTCAAACCCTTCCAGATGCACCAGCTCCAGCACTTCCTTCACGGACTTGTCCTGCTCGGCTTTATCAACGCCCATGATCTCCAACGGCAGGCGAATGTTGCCACCTATGGTGCGCCACGGGTACAGCCCCGCATGCTGGAACACATAGCCATAAGCCCGCGCCTTACGCGCCTCTGCCGGGCTCACCCCATTGACGGTGATCTCCCCCGCTGCGGGCTGTTCCAGATCGGCCATACAGCGCAGGAATGTGGTCTTGCCACAGCCCGACGGCCCGATGAAGGAGACAAAATCCCCTTTGTTGATCTCAAGGTTGATGTCCTTGAGCGCATGCACCGGCCCATCGTTGGTCTGAAACGTCAGGCTCAGGTTCTTGGCGCTGATCACGCTTGACACACCGCTCTCCACTTCTCTGATAGTCTTATTGTTTTTGTCCACTGCGGGAAGGAGCCCCCATGTCGACCCCCATGCCCACCACCTGTCAAAAGCTGCGCCTTGGCGAGACTTATGACGGCAAACAAGGGTTTAGTTATTTTCAAGGCATTGCGCGCGAAACCACCGGAGCGCAGGGCATTTGTATGCACCTCCTGCGCATCCCGCCCGGCGGCCGCGCCAAAGCCCATCTGCACGAAAGCCATGAAACCGCGATTTACGTGCTCGAAGGCAATGCCGTGATGTATTGGGGCGAACAGCTGGAGCACTTTATGTGCACCGATCCGGGTGATCTGGTCTACATCCCCGCCGGCGTGCCGCATTTGCCGATCAACACCGGCGAGGTTGAGGCGGTTGCTGTGATCGCCCGCACCGACCCGCACGAACAAGAAAGCGTGCGCCTCCTGCCCGAACTTGAAGATTTGGTACCAACCTGAAGCGCCACGCTCAATTCTTGAGTACAGCCCTCGTCCGCGGGTGGGGGCAAAGCCCCCGCCCATGGGAGCGGTCGGGGGCTGCCCGGCCAAAGGCCGGGCCATGTCTTCAACAACCTGCATCACGAGGCCACTTTTTTCTTCGAGTATGTGAAGCCCCAGCGTCCTCATGACGTGACCTCAGCAGCAGACAAGGCCCGGCTGCGACGCCAGATACGTACCATGATCACCCCAAGGCAAAGTACAGCTGCAGGGCCAACCATATATAGATAAACCCGATCCACTATGCCGCCTGCACTGTCGCAATTGGCGATGATCTGGCCTTCGCCACCCTCGCTCGGCGAAGGCGGTACATAGACCGGGTCTTCATTGCAATAGGCGATGCCACGGGCAATGTTTTGAACAAGATACAAAATGGCAGCAATGCCCACACCCATAGCTGCATAGAGATGCAACCATCGGTCAGCGGCCCACATGATGCCCCAGATAAGAGCAACAGTAACCGCTGAAAAACCGATCAAAGCTATGAGCATCACGCCTAGCATCACACCCCCGTCGCCGGAATACCGGACCGCTGTACAGGCTGCGGCGAGGTCAGCTCTTTCCAGGTGGACAGCGCCTTGTTCACCGTGGTGTTGGCCTCGCGCGCCACAAACTGGCCGTGGCCTCCCTGCGTGCGAATTTCACCGTCATGCACCGCCACCTGACCACGGGTCAGCGTAAAGCGTGGCAGACCTTTGACCTCATGACCTTCAAAGACGTTGTAATCAATCGAGGACTGCTGGCTGCCTGCCGTGATGGTCTTAGACTTCTCCGGATCCCACACCACAAGGTCTGCATCCGCGCCCACCAAAACGGCACCCTTCTTCGGGTAGCAGTTCAAGATTTTGGCAATGTTGGTCGAGGTCACAGCCACAAACTCATTCATCGTCAACCGGCCGGTGTTCACCCCATGGGTCCAGAGCATCGGCATCCGATCCTCAAGCCCGCCGGTCCCATTCGGAATTTGACTGAAGTCTTTAAGACCAAAGCGTTTCTGCTCCGTGGTAAAGGCACAGTGATCGGTGGCCACCACACTCAGCGAGCCAGATTGCAGACCGGCCCACAGGCTGTCCTGATGCTTCTGATTTCGGAACGGCGGCGACATCACACGGCGCGCAGCATGGTCCCAATCCGGGTTGAAATACTCGCTCTCATCCAGCGTCAGGTGCTGGATCAGCGGCTCACCCCAGACGCGTTTGCCCTGCATGCGCGCCCGGCGAATGGCCTCATGCGCCTCTTCACAGGAGGTGTGCACCACGTAAAGTGGTACGCCCGCCATATCGGCAATCATGATCGCCCGGTTGGTGGCTTCCCCTTCAACCTGCGACGGACGAGAATAGGCATGCGCCTCCGGCCCGGTGTTGCCCTCGGCCAGCAGCTTCGCGGTCATTTCCGCCACCACATCGCCGTTCTCGGCATGCACCATAGCAATCCCGCCCAGCTCTGCCAGACGGTTGAACGAGGCAAACAGCTCGTCGTCATTCACCATCAACGCGCCTTTATAGGCGAGGAAGTGCTTAAACGTGTTGATGCCGCGCTGCTCGATCACGGTTTTCATATCGTTGAAAACCTGCTCGCCCCACCAGGTCACCGCCATGTGGAAGGAGTAGTCACAGTTCGCGCGGGTCGATTTGTTGTCCCACCGCTTGATCGCGTCCAACAGGCTCTCGCCCTGGTTCGGCAGACAGAAATCCACCACCATCGTGGTGCCGCCCGCAAGACCAGCCCGCGTGCCGCTTTCAAAATCATCGCTTGAATAGGTGCCCATAAACGGCATCTCAAGGTGCACGTGTGGGTCAATCCCGCCCGGCATCACGTAACAGCCGGTCGCATCCAGCGTCTCGTCGCCTTTGAGGCCTTTGCCAATCTCAATGATCTGCCCGTTCTCAATCAGCACATCCGCCTCATAAGACAAATCCGCCGTCACCACGGTGCCGTTCTTAATGACTTTTGTCGCCATATCGTTTTCTCCCTGCTTGCGCCTGCGCGCACTATCCGAATTTTCGGTCTTTGATGCTGCCGAGCACTGAAACTAAAGCAACCTTCTCCAGATCAGCCGAGCAAGCCATCCCCCGAGAGTGGCCCCTATTAAGACCGGGGCGAAGTAGATGGGCCCAGCATAAGGCGCCAAAGGCCCGCTTTGCTCAACGATAAGCCAGCCGATGATTGCTCCAACAGCAACTCCCAAGCTAACAACGATGACGCGGACCACTGGCTTACTCCACAACTTCCGCTGTCTCGAGCACCGCGTGCAACATCACATCCGTGCCTGCGCTCGCCCACTCTTTGGAAATCTCTTCCGCCTCATTGTGGCTCAGCCCGTCCACACAAGGACACATGATCATCGCGGTCGGCGCCACATCATTGATCCAGCAGGCATCATGCCCCGCGCCGGAGACAATATCCATGTGGCTATAGCCCAGACGCTCCGCCGCTTCGCGCACCGCGCCCACGCAGGTCTCGTCAAAGGCGGGCGGATCAAACTGGCCGACAATCTCCCAGTCCAGACCCACTTCGATCTCTTCACAAAGCTGCGGCGCCTTCTCAGCAAACTCCGCCAACATCGCGTCAATCACCTCTTGCAGGTGGCTGCGGAAATCGATGGTGAAGACCACCTTGCCCGGAATGATGTTGCGCGAGTTTGGATAGACATCCACATGCCCAATCGCGCCTACCGCATTGGGCTGATGCTTCATCGCAATTTCATGCACCAGCTCGGTGATCCGCGCCAAGCCGCGCCCAGCGTTCTTGCGCATCCGCATCGGTGTGGAACCCGTATGGCTTTCTTTACCCGTCACGGTACACTCAATCCAGCGCAGGCCCTGACCATGGGTCACAACCCCGATGTCCTTGCCTTCCGCTTCCAGAATAGGCCCCTGCTCGATGTGCAGCTCAAACATCGCGTGCATCTTGCGGGCGCCAACCTCTTCGTCGCCAACCCAGCCAATCCGCTTCAGCTCATCCCCAAACTTCTTGCCCTCAGCATCGACGCGATCATAGGCCCAATCCTGCGTGTGCCGCCCGGTGAACACACCGGATGCCAGCATCGCTGGCGCATAGCGCGTGCCCTCTTCGTTGGTCCAGTTGGTGACCACAATCGGGTGTTTGGTCTTGATGCCCAGATCATTCATCGAGCGCACAACTTCCAGCCCGCCAAGCACACCCAGCACGCCGTCATACTTGCCGCCGGTTGGCTGCGTGTCGAGATGGCTGCCCATATAGACCGGCAGCGCGTCGGGGTCCTCACCTGGGCGGGTGGCAAACATATTGCCCATCGTGTCCACGCCCATGGTCATGCCCGCGGCCTCACACCACGACTGGAACAGCGCGCGGCCTTCCGCATCTTCATCGGTCAATGTCTGGCGGTTGTTACCACCGGCGATACCGGGGCCAATTTTGGCCATTTCCATCAGGCTGTCCCACAGCCGATCCGCGTTCACCTTAAGGTTCTCACCCGGTGCACCCATAGCATCTACTCCCTATTATCTGGCCCGGGCTTGCGCCCAATTGGGCTGCCCTTGCTGGTGGGGCTCTTGATCTCACGGCCTTCCTGACCGTATGGTCAAATTCAGACGAGCACACCCTGACCAACCGGTCAAGATTTTTTATCAGGGCATTTTTGATGGCAGAGACCACAGCGGCATCCCCCAAAGCGACCAGCAAAAAAATGCGCCGCCAAGAGGCAGAGGCGCTCATTTTGTCAGCAGCAGAAAAAGTCTTCGCCGAGGCTGGCTTTGGCGGGGCCACGATGCAGCTCATTGCCGACGTCGCCGGACTGCCCAAGGCCAACCTGCATTACTACTTTCCTACCAAGGAGTTGCTCTATCGGCAGGTGGTGCAAAAAATCTTCCAAATCTGGCTCCAGGCAGCCGATATCTTTGATCAGGCTGACGGCCCCGAAGAAGGCATTGGCGCCTATATCGACGCCAAAATGGAGATCTCCCGCCGCCATGCGGATGGCTCCAAAGTCTGGGCCAGCGAGGTTATGCACGGCGCGCCGGTGATTCAGGATTATCTGGAGACCACCCTCACCGATTGGACCAACGGGCGAATCGAGGTGATCGAACGCTGGATCGCAGAGGGCCGTATGGCGCCGATAGATCCGCGCCACCTGCTCTACATGCTTTGGGCCACCACCCAGCATTACGCCGACTTTGGCCACCAGATCGACACCCTTAACGGTGGCAGCCCCCTCAACGACAAACAGTGGGAAGCGGCCAAAACCAATATCAAAACCATCATCCTGCGCGGGATTGGTGCCGTTGAGTAAGGCTTTCCTATCCTAAATCCCTGTAGACCCACGCCTTTGGCTGCATTAGCCTAAAAGGCAAAGAAATACGGAACGTTACCTATGGCCGAGGCATCGACGCGCAAACCCAGCCGCATTCAGCAGCGCAACCGCAAGCGCATTCTGGACGCCGCTCTCGAAGTGTTTTCCCGCCACGGCTATCGCGGCGCCACGCTGGACCTGATCGCCGAAGAGGCTGGTCTCTCCAAGCCCAACATCCTCTATTATTTTGGCGGCAAGGAAGACATCCATGTCACCCTGCTCAACCAGTTGATGGAAACCTGGCTCGACCCGCTGGACCACATGGATCCGGACGGCGAACCGCTTGAAGAAATCCTCGACTACGTGCACCGCAAATTGGAAATGAGCCGCGAATTCCCGCGCGAAAGCCGCCTCTTTGCCAATGAAATCCTGCAAGGCGCGCCGCGTATGGAGCCGCATCTGGAAAGCGACCTGAAACCGCTGGTCGACAAGAAGACCGCGCTCATTCGCGCATGGATCGCCCAAGGCAAACTGGCCGATGTGGACCCGCGCCATCTGATGTTCTCGATCTGGGCCACAACCCAGCATTACGCCGATTTTGACGCGCAGGTGCAGGTGCTCAGCGACCGCGACACCGACGCGCTCGACGGCGCCGACACTTTCCTCGATCAGATGTATCGCAAGCTGCTGACGCCTTAATCCGCGCTGTGCAAGACCGCCATCACGGCCCCCATCATCTGGGCAAACGCACCTTCCGCGCCGGGGGTGACCACCTGCAGTTCCGCCCGTGCACCAATGAAGGCCTCCACCGGCAGGTCACCCTCTGACACGGCCAGCAAATCCTCATATCCAGCGGTCAAAACCACATCCGGCGCCTCATGCGCACCGTAGCTGGCACGCACCGCCCCATCCGCCACATCCAGTTGCATCATCTCACCATCCACAACCAGCCCAACGCGCAGCGCGATGTCGCCAAGCTCGGCCCGCCGCGCTGCCGCCAGCAACGTGGTGACTACTGTGCGCAAATTGCCCGGTTTGACCACCTCGCCCTCAGGCTCAAATTCCGCGCCAAACACCGCCAACTCGAACAAAACATCCAGCGTCCGCGCCCCCAAAGGCGTCAGCGCATAGGTCTCCTCCTTTGACACCAGACCATCCGCCACCAGTTTGTTGAACCGGTCGGTCAACAAGTTCGCCGCAATCCCCGGCAAGCCTTTCTGTAGCTCACCAAACCGCATCGGTCCCGCGTGCAAATCCCGCAGGATCAGCAACGTCCACCGGTCCCCAATCCGATCCAAAGCCCGTGCTATGGGACAGAGCAATTTATACGACCGCGCCTTTGCCATCTTCGACCTCACGAAAGCGTTGCTTTATTTTTTAAAGTGATAACTTTAAATTTTAAAGCACACTACCACATCCCTCCCATCGGTCCAAGACCAACCGATGACCTATTGAAAACAAGGAGCAATTATGTCCAACACATCCACCCTACTCGAACGCAATCAGGCATTCGCGACCAATTTTGCCGAGGCGGATCTCTCCGTCTTCCCCACGCTTAACACCATGATCCTGACCTGCATGGACGCCCGCGTAGACCCGGCCCATATCTTCAACCTCGACCTCGGCGAAGCGGTTGTGGTGCGCAACACCGGCGGACGCGTCACCCCGGCTGTGATCGACGAAATCGCTGCGCTTTCGGTGATGATCAACCAAATCAACGGCGGACAAGACACCCCGTTTGAACTCATCCTGATGCAGCACACCCACTGCGGCTCCGAACGGCTCACCGACCCAAATCTGGCGGCCGCGATCAAATCCAAAACTGGCGTCGATGTTGCTCCCCTGGCCATCCACGACCATGAAGACAGTCTTCGTGAAGACCTTGAGACTCTGCGCACCTCCCCCGCCGTAGCGGACTACTTGACCGTGTCCACCATGATCTATGATGTGAAAACCGGCCTTGTTTCAACACTCACCCCACCGGCGCAACTCACCTAACGATCGCACAAACAAAAAACCGTCGCGGGGGACACCGCGACGGTCAGTTTCAGGAAGGGAAGATCCCTGAAAAGCGGGCCAAACCGCCCTGTGTGAAGCTTACTCCGCTGCCGTGGACATCGGGTTGTTTGGATGCGCGGTCCAGTTGCCGTAATCGGCCTCCACTGGTGTGTTTGTGCGCTCATCCATCTCACCCGGCTCCAGTGTGCGCATGGTGATACAGTTCTCCACCGGACACACGTTGACGCAGAGGTTACAGGCCACGCATTCATCGTCTTTCACGGTGAACACACGGTCCTCAGACATCTCAATCGCCTGGTGAGACGTATCCTCACACGCCGCGTAACAGCGGCCACAGCTGATGCAGTCATCCTGATTGATCACCGCTTTGGTGACGTGGTTCAGGTTCAGATACTGCCAGTCGGTCACGTTTGGCGTCGCCATGCCGACAAAATCTGCGGTGGAGGTGTAGCCCTTCTCGTCCATCCACTGGGAAAGACCAGAGATCATCTCCTGCACAATCTTGAATCCATAGGTCATCGCCGCGGTACAAACCTGCACGTTGCCTGCGCCCAGCGCCATGAATTCCGCCGCATCGCGCCAAGTGGTCACGCCACCGATGCCGGAAATCGGCAACTTCGCCGTTTCAGGGTTGCGCGCAATTTCCGCGACCATATTGAGCGCAATCGGCTTTACAGCTGGGCCGCAATAACCGCCGTGCGTGCCTTTGCCGTCAATCATCGGCTCCGGGCTCATCGCATCCAGGTTCACAGAGGTGATCGAGTTGATCGTGTTGATCAGGCTCACCGCATCAGCCCCACCGCGCAGCGCCGCTTCCGCAGGATGCAGGATGTTGGTGATGTTTGGCGTTAGCTTCACGATCACCGGCAGGTCGGTGGCTTCTTTACACCAGCGCGCAACCATTTCGATATAGTCTGGAACCTGCCCCACAGCGGAGCCCATGCCGCGCTCCGCCATACCGTGTGGACAGCCAAAGTTCAGCTCAAACCCGTCACAGCCGGTCTCCGCGATCATGGGAAGGATGCGTTTCCACTCTTCCTCTTCGCACGGCACCATGACCGAGGCGATCAGCGCGTGATCGGGATAATCCCGCTTCACCCGCGTCATTTCTTCAAGGTTCACTTCCAGCGGACGGTCGGTGATCAGCTCGATGTTGTTCAAACCCAGCAACCGGCGGTCTGCACCGTGAATTGCGCCGTAGCGCGGTCCGTTGACGTTCACAACGGGCGGCCCTTCCGCACCCAGAGTTTTCCACACAACACCGCCCCAGCCCGCTTCAAAGGCACGGCGCACGTTGTATTCCTTATCCGTTGGCGGCGCCGAGGCGAGCCAGAACGGGTTGGGGGATTTGATCCCTACAAAGTCACTTTCGAGATTGGCCATATGCTTATCTCCTTTTTTGCTTGGTCCCGCCGCGCCCCGAACCTGATCCGGGGCCTCTAACCATCGCGCAGCCGGCGCGAGGTCCCGGGTCAAGCCCGGGACGGGGCCTATGGTGTCAACCGGCGCTCAAAGCCGCATGAATATCCTCAGCCGCGTCACGACCCTCAGCCACCGCAGTCACGGTCAGATCATCGCCGCCCGTGGCACAGTCGCCACCAGCCCAGATGCCATCCACGGACGTGCGCCCGTTGTCATCCACTTTGATCTTGCCCCACTCCAGCGCTGGCAGGCCCTCGCCTTCCAGTGTCTGGCCGATGGCTTTGAACACCTGATCCGCCGCCAGACGAATGGTCTGTCCGGTTGGTTTCAGATCGTTGTCGGTGTATTCGAACTCGATCTCGCGCACCGCGCCGTTGCCAATCACCGCTCTGGGCGAGGCATTGGTGATGATCCGCACGCCTTTGGAAGCCGCCAGATCCTGTTCAAACTCGGACGCATTCATCCGGTCTTTACCGCGACGATAGACAAGGCTCACGTTCAGCGCGCCCAAGAGCTTCGCTTGCACAGCTGCATCCACAGCGGTCATGCCACCGCCAATCACCACAACGTCCCGGCCAATTGCCATTTTGCCGAGGTCATCCGCCTGACGCAGCTCCGCGATGAAATCCACCGCATCATCGACGCCGTCTTTGTCTTCGCCATCCACGCCGAGCGCGTTCACGCCGCCCAGACCAATGCCAAGGAACACCGCGTCAAACTCCGCATTCAGACCATCCAGCGACAGCCCGTCGCCCAGCTTCTTGCCGGTCTCAACCGTGATGCCACCAATCTTCAGCAGCCATGCGACCTCGCGCTCGGCAAAGCTCTCAACCGATTTATAGGCCGCGATGCCAAATTCGTTCAGACCACCCGCTTTTGGACGCGCATCATAAACGGTGACATCATGCCCATGCATGGCCAGACGGTGCGCCGCGGACAGACCCGCTGGCCCCGCGCCGACCACAGCGACTTTCTTGCCGGTGCTGTCGGCTCGGCCAAAAGGGTGCAGACCCGCATCCACCAGCTTATCAGTGGCATAGCGCTGCAGCCGGCCAATCTCGACCGGATTGCCTTCGGCGGTTTCACGCACACAGACCTGCTCACAGAGCGTTTCCGTAGGACACACCCGGGCGCACATGCCACCCAGAATGTTCTGATCAAAGATCGTCTTGGCCGCCGCTTCCGGCGTGCCAGTGGCGATCTGACGAATGAACAGAGGAATATCGATGTCTGTCGGACAAGCCGTCATACAGGGCGCGTCGTGACAGAAATAACAGCGATCCGCCGCCACAAGGGCCTCGTGATCGTCAAACCGGGGGTGCAAATCCCCAAAATTCTCGGACAATTCCGCAGAGTCTAAACGCCCCGCTTGGATGCCGTCGCTGAACGGTGTGTTGGACATAGGACCTCCCCATACACCTTGTTGGCTACCCATTCAGGCTTGCACAGGTTTTTTGACCAATCAATAAAAAAATTTACCACATGGTCAAAACATGACAAACGGCTCCAATGCGCGCGCTTCAAGGCAACCTGCTCAAAACTTTGGCAGTACGCAAATCCAGGCGTCATTCTGCGCAAACCTCCCCGCTGGGGTGCGGCACCCCGCTTGTGGCAAGCAATGCCATGAAATTTTTGTAGAATCTGACAAGCTAAAACACTTATTGCACAAAAAGTCCTTGTTTTCTGCGGGCGTTGTTATCACATGGGGGGTGCGCAGTTTCTATTTTCGACCCCCTGCTCCTAACCGGCTCAGCTTTCGATCAAGATACCCGCCGGGTTGCCGCATGTCGCGGGCGACACAAAACATGGAGAAACGACGATGGCTACTGGCACCGTCAAATGGTTCAACACCACCAAAGGCTTCGGCTTCATTGCACCTGATGAAGGCGGCAAAGACGTATTTGTACATATTTCTGCTGTTGAGCGTTCCGGCCTGACCGGCCTCGCAGACAACCAGAAAGTCAGCTACGAGCTGCAGGCTGGCCGCGACGGCCGCGAAAGCGCTGTGGATCTGGCCCTGCTCTAAACGAGCGACGGATCAGACATGAGAAAGGCGCCATACGGCGCCTTTTTTGTTGCCCTAAAACCGCCAACGTCCTTTTGTGTTCATGTGAGCCCATTTTCACCCAACAACGTGAAATCACACACAGTCGGTGCCCCGAGCCCTCAATTTCGCGTGTAAATCCGCGCGGCTTTCAAAACTGGCTCAATGTAAATCCCATAAAGCGACCGATAGTCTTTGGTTTCCTCACCAATGCCAAAATTCAGCTCTTCACGCCCATTCGGCACATAAAGCGTGCCGCCCAAGCGATCCCAGATCGCCAATCCACCACCCATGTTTTTGTCCCAATGCTTCGGATCACTGGAATGGTGGATTTGATGCATTGCGGGCGAAATCAGCCATTTTTCCAACCGCGGCCCATAGCTTACCCAAGCTGGGCTGTGCCTCAACACCCCCCCTATCAGGTTTGACGCAAAGAAAATGACGTTTGCACCGCCCAATTGGTAAACCGTCAGATGCTCCCCAAACAGTCCGACAAAAACACCATTCACAATCGCCGCCGCAGTGACCGTCCCAAAAGAGAAAAACACCGCGTCAAACGGATGGTGCCGTTCTGCTGTGGCAAAATTCAACTGCTCCGCAGAGTGGTGGATTTTGTGGAACTCCCACAAAACAGGCACCTTGTGCTGCAGGTAATGCAACCACCAACGCATGAAGTCATTGACCACATAAAGCGATACGGTCAACGCCACCGCAACCCAGATAGAGCCCCCCTCCGACTGTAGGTCCACGCCCAATGCTCGGATTGCATCCGCGACAACAGGCACAAGCTGCCACAAAGTCCGCAATAGCCAATCCAAAACAAAAACCAGCAAGATCGGATTAAGCAGCAGGATGGAATAGTCGATCAACGCAGATCGAGAGCCCCAGACTTGCTTGTTAAAAAAGACAGAACGAAACTTTCTGTCGTCTCCACCAACCCGATGCGCAACGACAGCAATTCCCATTCCACAAAGGACATAGACCCAGAAATGACGCAAGTTCGCATTGGTCGTCATGCCGGTAATTTTGGACAGAGCCAATTGAGCAATTTCAGAGAGTTCCATTCTGGCTCCGCTACTTAACGTTCAACTTCAGGCGCCCAAAAAACTCACATGAACAGCAAAAACAGCACCTTTTGATCTACCTAGCTTACTTGCTACGGCTTTGAAAATTGTAAATTCTGCCCGGCCCAGCCAACGGGCCAAAAGGGGCAAAAACGTAGCCTGACAGCCACGCCTTTCCCTTGTCCGTCATAGCTCCGCCTACGTAATCAGATAGTTTCCAGATACCCATGGCCCAAGGCGTCCAGAGTTCCGGTCGGCACCGTCGCATCGCGCAGGGATTCCACTTCTGCACCAGACGACATGGCCATGAACTGATCACATAATCGCCGCCGGAATTTTGCGCGCGCGCCCTGCAAGCCACCAGCGCCGTCATTCCCAAGAAGAAATCGGTCATGCGCTTTTCCGGTGTCTGCGCCGGGCACATGATTTTCCAATCGGTTCCCATCTTGGGCCCGCGCCTAGATGGTATTGCGGCAGCTCCGTCCCAACCACTCTGCGCGCGGAGCGGATCGATCCAAATGTCTTTGATCGACAAATAGCCCGAGCACTTACAAAATCGCCTTCAACGAGGAGCTGTGACCGAAGCAGTCAATCACATACCTGGCCAAAAGCAGACCACTGCCCGATCAAGCGGGCATGCGCTGCAGACGCGGATCCTGTGCCTTTTCGCTACCAGGCATCCATGGTTTTGCGCACCCGCCCAAAAGAAAAAGACGCAGCCGGAAGGCTACGTCTTTTTTCTTTTCCTCTGGGAGGAAAATGGTCGGGACGGCAAGATTCGAACTTGCGACCCCCTGTACCCAAAACAGGTGCGCTACCAGGCTGCGCTACGCCCCGACTTGTGAGGCAGGGTTTACCCCCACTGTTCCGGAATGAAAACCCCCTAACAACGCCAGTTTGCAATTTCTTGTAAAAAATTTTGGTGGCGCATTTCACTGCCAACAGAAATCCCCATCGCCTTGGCCAAACCGCCATTTATTTCAAGCACATAGCGCACAGAATTGCCGCCAAAAATCGGGGTTTCGTCTAGTGGAATGGCGTTGCTGTGAATGTGTTGGATCACCCCATGCTCGTCTGCAAACAGCATATCGAGGGGAATCAGAGTGTTGCGCATCCAGAAAGATGCAGGCCGTGTGGTCTCATAGATAAACAGCATGCCCGCGCTACTTGGCATGTGAGATCGATGCATCAATCCCTGTGCCCGCTCGGCCTCTGTGTCTGCCACTTCTACGGAGAATCGCGCCTGACCAAAGTCGCCTCGTATCAACAGGCTGCTTTCGTCACAGGCGTCTTGGGCTTGGGCGGGCAAGGAGATCATGAACCCTGCCGCCAGCCACAAAAATCCGGCGCCGATCATGCGACCCGCGCCAGAGAATTTTAGTCGTTTTCCAAAACTGCGTTTTCCCACGCCAATACCTCGGTTGCCATGCGACCACGTTTACCGTCGATCACACGCAGCGCCAAGGCTTCGCCAGGCTGTAGGTCTGACAGACCTGAGCGGCGCAATACTTCGATGTGCAGGAAAATGTCTTCCGGGCGGCCAAACACATTGGCAAAGCCAAAGCCTTTGCCTTTGTCGAACCACTTCACCCGCGCGGGCTCCAGCGGCGTCGCGCGAATATCATCCAGATCCATGCCCTCAAAATCGGACAACGCCACCGGCGTTTCCGTTTCCGGTGCTTCGATCTTATACACTTCGACTGCCTGCGCCCCGCGCTGTGTCACTTGTACGGACACTTCAATCGCGGACCCGTCTGCAACAGAGCTCTGACCGAAATTGCGCAGCACGTTTGCATGCAACAGAATATCCGGCCCGCCGTCGTCAGACACAATAAATCCGAATCCCTTGACCGGATCGAACCATTTCACCACGCCCATCACCTGCGTGACGTCATTTTCTAGAGTACTCAATGCCTCAACCTTAGTTTGTATCATCCCCATGATCTGCGTGACTGTGCTGCATCAAGACGACTTCGGCAAGCGCAAAATTTCCATGCTTTTCATGCGCTTGCCACGAAAATTTTTAACTAATTAAGGGTTAAGACGCTGAATTTCCCACTGTTTTTCAGGGGCTTCACGGGTCCATCGGAAGCGGTCGTGTAACCGAAAGGCCCCATCCGCCCAAAATTCAATTTCGGCTGGAATAAGCCGATATCCGCCCCAGAAAGGCGGGCGTTTGGGATGGGTACCGTGCGCAGCTGTCATTTTTGCCACTTTTGCTATTAATTCTGTACGCGAATTTAGAGGTTGAGACTGTTCCGACGCCCAGGCGCCCAGCTTGCTCTTCAAACTGCGCGACTCAAAATATGCATCCGCCTGCGGACCCTCTTCCCGCATAACGTGTCCCCTGACCCGAATTTGGCGGCGCAAAGATTTCCAGTGCATCACAAAGGACGCCTTGCCTGCGCCGTCCAGTTCCTGCGCTTTGGCGCTGCCATAATTTGTATAGAACACAAACGCCGCATCCTCGATGTCCTTCAAGAGCACCATGCGGGAATTTGGCATGCCGTCCGCGTCCACTGTCGACAACGCAATCGCATTGGGGTCATTTGGCTCGCTCTTCTCAGCCTCCGCCAACCATGACCGCGCGATCTCAAACGGGTCCTCGCCCGCAAAAATCCCTGTTCTCTCGCTCATCACTGCCTCCAAATGCATCATCCAGCCTCTCAGGCTAGGCATATTCCACGTCGGCGAAGACCTTGATGCGACAGGGTCAATCGCCTAAACGTCACGCATAACCAAGTGGGACGGAGTTCACCGGATGTCAAATCAACTCATGGCAGGCAAACGCGGTCTGATTATGGGACTTGCCAATGACAAGTCTATTGCCTGGGGTATTGCCAAAGCCTGTGCCGACGCCGGCGCCGAACTGGCATTCTCTTATATGGGTGACGCTTTCATAAAGCGTGTGGTCCCGCTCGCTCAGCAACTCAATGTTGACACGCTGATCGACTGTGATGTTTCCGACGCAGCCTCCATCGACGCAGCCTTTGCTGAGATCGAAGAGAAATGGGGCAAAATCGACTTCATCGTGCATGCCATTGGCTTCTCGGACAAAAACGAGCTGCGCGGCCGCTATGTCGACACCTCCAAAGACAACTTCCTGATGACCATGGACATCTCCGTCTATTCCTTCACCGCCGTGATGCAGCGCGCGGAGAAGCTGATGACGGACGGCGGCTCTGCCCTCACTCTCACCTACTACGGTGCCGAGCAGGTCATGCCGCACTATAACGTCATGGGTGTCGCCAAGGCCGCCCTGGAAGCCTCCGTGAAATACCTCGCGGAAGACCTCGGTAAAGACGGCATCCGCGTGAACGCCATCTCCGCAGGCCCGATCAAAACCCTCGCGGCTTCTGGTATCGGCGATTTCCGCTACATCCTGAAATGGAACGAGTTGAACTCCCCACTGCGCCGCAACGTTGGCATCGAAGACGTGGGCAACTCCGCGCTTTACCTGCTGTCCGATCTGGGCAGCGGCGTCACCGGTGAGAACTTGCACGTGGATGCTGGCTATCACGTTGTAGGCATGAAAGCGGTCGACGCGCCGGACATCGACGCCGTGGTGGGCCGCAAATGAGCCTCGCCGCCTTTATCGCCGCCGTCTCTCTTTGCCTGATGGCCGCCGTCAGCCCTGGCCCCGCCGTGCTCATGGCCGCCCGCGTGGGTCTGCAACAAGGCCTCAAAACCGGCGCGGCGCTCTCGGTGGGCATCGGCCTCGGCGCGGTCTTCTGGGCGGCCTCCGCCCTCTTTGGCCTTGCCTTGCTGTTTGAATACGCACCGTTCCTGCTGACCGTTCTCAAGATCGGCGGCGCAGCCTTCCTGATCTGGACCGCGTTCAAAATGTGGCGTGCAGCGGATGAACCTCTGGAAGACAACGGCGCCGAAGTTGCCGCCATGACACCTTTGTCCGCACTGCGCCTCGGCATCTGGACCCAGCTCGCCAACCCAAAACCCGCTGTCTTCTTTGGCGCGGTCTTTGTCGGCACCGTGCCAACTGACGCCACCCCGCTGGCGCTGGCGCTACTGCTGGTATGTATCTTCCTCGGTGAATTCCTCTGGAACACCTCCGTGGCGCGTCTGTTCTCTCTGGACCGCACCCGCAAAATCTACATCGGCCTCAAGCACCTGATTGACCGCGTCTTTGGCGGCCTTCTGGCGGCTCTAGGTGTCAAGATCGCGGCCACCTAAGCCGCGCTCGGACCATGCGCAAACTCCTCAAGGCTCTCTTCTTTTTGCTCTGCATCATGAGCGCCTTGGGGATTTTTGCGCTCTACCGTCCGCATTTCATTCCGCCCCCGATCAAAGACGCCATATGGCCGCGGGACAACATCGCCGTGGTACGCGCCCGTCAAACGCCTGTTCTGAACGCGGGCTTTGCCGCTCACAACACCACCCTTGGCGCGCCGGTCTACATCCGCATTTTCAAAGAAGAACGCGAGTTGGAACTCTGGGTACAAACCCCAAGCGACACCTACGCCCTCTTCAAAACCTATCCGATCTGCAACCACTCCGGCGACCTCGGCCCCAAGCTCAAAGAAGGTGACCGCCAATCGCCTGAGGGCTTTTACACGGTCACCAAATCCGCCTTAAACCCAAACAGCAGCTACCACCTGTCTTTCAACTTGGGCTTCCCCAACCGCTTTGACCGCGCACACGACCGCACCGGCAGCTTCCTGATGGTACATGGCGACTGCGTCTCTATCGGCTGCTACGCCATGACCGATCCTGCGATCGAGGAAATCTACGTCGCCGTCGAAGCGGCCCTGAACAACGGTTTATCCTCAGTGCCCGTGCACGCCTTCCCCTTCCGCCCCATACCGCAACGCATGGCGGCGGCATCCGGTCACAAGTGGGAAGACTTCTGGCAGCAGCTCGCCCCCGCCTACCACGCCTTTGACAAAACCGGCCGCCCGCCCAAAATCACGCTGAAAGAAAACAAATACCGCGTCACCGCTTGGTAGGCACGCAAACAGTTTGCGCCGCCCTTCCCGTCTGCTAGAACAGCCCAAATCTGCGACAAAGGGGTGAGTCCACATGAGCGAGCGTCTGCCACACGAAAAAGGCTTCCACATCAGCTGGGATCAAATCCACCGCGACAGCCGCGCGCTGGCATGGCGTCTGGACGGCAAAGGCCCAAATGATGGCGCATGGAAGGCCGTCGTGGCCATCACCCGTGGGGGCATGGCCCCGGCGATGATCGTCAGCCGGGAACTCGACATCCGTACCGTCGATACCATCTCCGTAAAATCCTACTACTCCGGCGGTGGTGCACAGGACAAACAGCGTGAGGCGCAGGTCCTCAAAAGCCCGGACGCAGAGCTGATGGGCGACGGTGAAGGCATCCTGATCGTCGACGATCTGGTGGATTCCGGCAAAACCCTCGAACTGGTGCGCCAGATGTTCCCTAAGGCCCACTTCGCCACCGTATACGCCAAACCTGCAGGCGAGCCGATGGTCGACACCTTCATCACCGGCGTCAGCCAGGACACCTGGATTTTCTTCCCATGGGACATGGCGTTGCAATACGTCGAGCCTTATCGCGGCACCGATTGATCGCACCGGTTGGTGGGCTTGGCCCACATCACAAACCGCCCAATTCGGACCGCAGCGAGGCGCCTCGCTGCGGTTTTCTTTTGCCCGCTTTTGCCTGAGAGATTGACCAAATGACCCTCACCCGCACCGCCGCCACCTTTGCCCCGCCCGTGATGGAGGCCCGCCGCTGGCTCGAAGGCGTGACCTTTCCGGCCGACCGCCCGCTGATCAACGTCAGCCAGGCCGCCCCTGTCGCCGCCCCACCGGAGCCCCTCCTGCACCACATCGCAGACACCGCGCTCAACCATCCGGAGGCCCACCTCTATGGCCCTGTGCTAGGGTTGCCCGAGTTGCGCGCCGAAGTCGCCACGCAATGGTCCGCCGCCTACGCAGGCGACATCGCCCCGGCGCAAGTCGCCATCACCTCTGGCTGCAACCAAGCCTTCTGCGCCACCCTCACCGCAATTGCTGGCGAAGGAGATGAGGTCATCCTACCAACCCCATGGTACTTCAATCACAAAATGTGGCTCGACATGCAGGGCGTCACCACCGTGCCGTTGCCCACCGACGCCCATCTCCAACCAGACCCAGAGCACGCCGCCGCCCTGATCACAGAGCGCACCCGCGCCATTGTACTGGTCACGCCCAACAACCCCGGCGGCGTCGAGTATCCGGCAGAGCTGGTACGCGCCATGTATGAGCTTGCCAAATCCCGTGGCATTCGCCTGATCGTCGATGAAACATACCGCGATTTTGACAGCCGCACCGGCGCACCGCATAACCTCTTTGGCGACCCGGATTGGCAAGACACATTGGTGCAACTCTACTCCTTCTCCAAAGCCTATCGCCTCACCGGCCACCGTGTCGGCGCCATGGTAGGCAGCGCGACGTTGCTGGCGGAGGCGGAAAAATTCCTCGACACCGTCACCATCTGCCCCAACCAACTCGGCCAGCACGCCGCGCTCTGGGGCATGCAAAATCTGAGCCAATGGCTCGCCGGCGAACGCGCCGAAATCCTCGACCGCCGCGCGGCAATTGCCGACAATCTGCCCCTGCTCACCGACCAGGGTTGGGAACTTCAAGGCGCAGGCGCCTACTTCGCTTACATGAAGCATCCCTTCGCCCTGCCATCTGACCAATTGGCGCAGCAACTGGTGCAAAGCCACGGCATCCTGACCCTGCCAGGCACCATGTTCACGCCTGAGGGCGATCAGGCGGGCAAAGACACCCTGCGTATCGCCTTTGCCAACGTCGATCGCGCCGGAATCGGCGATCTCTTTGCCCGTCTGGCCACGGTCAGCGCCTGACGCAACCACTACACAGGGGCGACAAGCCAATCATGCTTGCCCCCCCTGCCCCAACCGCGTAGACCTTCGCAGAAGAAACTTGAACGATTACAGGGCGGACATCGGACATGGCGCAGAGCAAAACCTCCAAAACAGCGGTCTGGATTCTCATGGGCTTGCTCATTCTGGGCTTGGGCGGTTTTGGCGCGACCAGCCTCACCGGCACCGTGCGCACCGTGGGCACCGTGGGCGACAAAGACATCTCAGTCGACGATTACGCCCGCGCCCTGCAAGAAGAGCTGCGCGCGCTTGAGGCCCAAACCGGCCAGTCGCTGCCATTTGTGCAGGCACAGGCCTTTGGCATCGACCGCATGGTGCTCTCCCGCCTTTCCACCACCCGCTCGATAGATGCGGAGAATGAACGCCTCGGCATCTCCATTGGCGACGAAAACCTGCGCCAGGAGCTGATGAACATCCCGTCCTTCCAAGGGCTCGACGGCTCCTTTGATCGCGACGCCTACAGCTTTGCCATCGACCAGGCCGGCATGAACGAATCCGAGTTTGAAGACAGCGTGCGCGAAGACACCGTGCGCTCCCTGCTGCAAAGCGCCGTGGTCTCCGGTCTGGTGATGCCCGATGTCTACGCCGACACCGTGATCAAATTTGTCGCCGAAGAGCGCGACTTCACCTGGTCCAAGCTCACAGCCGACAACCTGACCCGCGCCGTGGACGCCCCCACCGAGGCCGAGATCGAAGCCCACTACACCGAAAATCAGGACCGCTTTATGCTGCCCGCCACCCGCCAGATCACCTACGCGTGGCTGTCGCCTGAAATGATCATCGATCAGGTGGACGTGGACGAAGCCTCCCTGCAAAACCTCTATGATGAGCGCGACGCCGAGTTTAACCGCCCGGAGCGCCGTCTGGTCGAGCGTCTGGCCTTTGCCGACGAAGCCGCCGCGCAAGCCGCCATGGACCAGATTGCTGCGGGCACCGCCACCTTCACCAGCCTGGTTGAAGGACGTGGCCTGTCGCTGTCTGATGTGGACCTTGGTGACGTGACCAAAGCGGACCTTGGCGAAGCCGGTGAAGCTGTCTTCCTCGCACCCGCCAACGGCATCGCCGGTCCTGCGCCGTCCAACCTCGGCCCAGCCCTGTTCCGCGTGAACGGTGTGTTGGCCGCGCAGACCACCACCTTTGACGAAGCCAAAGAGCTGCTGCGCGAAGAGCTCGCCGCAGATCGGTCCCGCCGCCTGATCGACACCCAGATCGGCAACATCGACGACCTGCTCGCCGGTGGCGCGACCCTGGAAGAACTGGTGGCCGAAACCGACATGGAGCTTGGCACCATCAATTGGCACCCGCTGTCAGAAGATGACCTCGCTGGCTACGAAGGCTTCCGCGAAGTGGCTTCTACCGTGACCGTCGAAGACTTCCCACAGATCGAAGTGCTTGAAGACGGCGGCATCTTTGCCCTGCGTCTGGAGGGCGAAACCCCAAGCCAGCCTGCCCCATTGGCAGATGTGGCCGAAGAGGCCGCCGCGCAGATCACCGCCGACCGCACCACCGAAGCGCTCAAAGGCCTGATCGAAACCCTGAAGCCACGCCTGAACGACGGCACCAGCTTCACCTCCTTTGGCTTCACCGCCAACGAAGAGGTCGAAATGGACCGCGCCGCCTTTGTGCCGGGCACCCCTGCAGAATTCCTCTCCGAAATCTTTGAGATGGAAGTGGGCGAGCTGCGCACACTGGACAGCCCGGACGGCCTGATTGTGGTGCGCCTGAACGCCATCACCGAGCCTGCGACCGACGATCCAGAAGTCACCGCGCTCAAGGCGGCGATCACCGCACAGCTCTCCAGCGGCATCTCTCAGGACGTCTTCGCCGCCTACGCACAGGCGCTGCAAGGCATGTACCCGACCCAGATCAACCAGCAGGCACTGAACGCGGTGCACGCGAACTTCCAGTAAAGAAAGGCCGCCAAGGTGGACCTGACTCCCTCGTTTGAAGATTTTGCCAAAGCCTATGAGGCCGGTGAAAATCAGGTAGTGTACACGCGGCTCGCCGCCGACCTCGACACCCCAGTGTCGCTCATGCTCAAGCTCACCGGCGCTCACAAAGACGCCTTCATGCTGGAGTCTGTGACCGGTGGTGAAGTGCGTGGACGGTATTCCATGATTGGCATGAAGCCCGATCTGATCTGGCAAACCCACGGCACCGAAAGCCGCATCAACCGCACCGCGCGGTTTGATCCCGATGGCTTCACCCCACAGGACGGCGACCCGCTCACCAACCTGCGTGCCCTGATTGCCGAAAGCAAAATTGACCTGCCCGAAGACCTGCCACAGGCCTCCGCCGGTCTGTTTGGCTACCTCGGCTATGACATGATCCGGCTGGTGGAGCATCTGCCCAACATCAACCCGGACCCGCTTGGCCTGCCCGACGCCTGCATGTTGCGCCCTTCTGTGGTGGCCGTGCTCGACGGCGTGAAAGGCGAAGTCACCGTGGTTTCTCCCGCTTGGGTCAGCGACGGCCAATCCGCCCGCGCCGCCTATGCGCAGGCTGCCGAACGTGTCATGGACGCCGTGCGCGATCTCGAACGCGCCATGCCCCAAGCAGCGCGTGATCTGGGGGAAGCGCACGAAGTCTCCCCGCCGGTCTCCAACTTCACCAAAGAGGGCTACCTGGCCGCTGTGGAGAAGGCCAAGGAGTACATCAAAGCCGGCGACATCTTCCAAGTGGTGCCCGCCCAACGCTGGACGCAGGATTTCCCGCAGCCACCATTTGCGCTCTACCGCTCCCTGCGCCGCACCAACCCGTCACCGTTTATGTTCTACTTCAACTTCGGTGGGTTTCAGGTGGTCGGCGCCAGCCCGGAAATCCTCGTGCGGGTGTTTGGCGACGAAGTCACCATCCGCCCGATCGCAGGCACCCGCCCCCGTGGCGCCACGCCAGAAGAGGACAAGGCCCTCGAAGAGGATCTCTTGGCGGACAAGAAAGAACTCGCCGAGCACCTCATGCTCTTGGATCTGGGTCGCAATGATACTGGCCGCGTTTCCAAAATCGGCACCGTGCGCCCCACCGAGAAATTCATCATCGAGCGCTATAGCCACGTGATGCACATCGTCTCCAACGTCGTCGGCGAATTGACGGAAGACAAAGACGCGCTGGATGCTTTCTTTGCCGGCATGCCTGCGGGCACCGTCTCCGGCGCCCCTAAAGTGCGCGCGATGGAAATCATCGACGAGCTGGAACCCGAAAAACGTGGCATCTATGGCGGCGGCGTTGGCTACTTCAGCTCAGGCGGCGATATGGACATCTGTATCGCGCTGCGCACAGCGATTGTGAAAGACCAGAAGCTCTACATTCAGGCCGGCGGCGGCGTTGTCTATGACAGCGACCCGGAGGCCGAATACATGGAAACCGTGCACAAATCCAACGCCATCCGCCGCGCCGCTGCGGATGCTGCGCGGTTCACCGGCAACGGCAACTCCTAACAGCACCCCTAAAAGAAACCACGCGCCCCGGACCTGATCCGGGGCCTCTTTTTTTGCGCCACAACGCCCGTTGCGTTAACGCCTTATCGCCCTAAAACGCACCTCCGCAAAACAGTCGCGATACCGACAGAATACCGACGTGGTTTTGACCTCCAAAACCGCCGGTTAACGCGCAGACATCCGCCCATGTCTCAGAAATTTGTCCGCGCGGTCAAATCGCTGTTACACTCCCTGCATTATTCCAAAAACAAACCCGCCTCGGCCCCAGCCGTGCGGGCAATATCTATTACAACAGAGAGCACCAAAATGGCCCAATTCACCCTGTCCCGCCGCCACTTCCTGGCCTCCACCGCAGGCTTCGTCGTCCTGCACCCCTTCTCGGCAAATGCTGCGCAAAATCAAGCACATCTGCGGATTATGGAGACCACGGACCTGCACGTGCACGTCTTCCCGTACGACTATTACGCCGACAAACCGCGCGACACTGTAGGCCTCGCCCGCACCGCCTCGCTGATCAAAAACATCCGCGATGAAGCCACCAACTCGATGCTGATCGACAACGGCGATTTCCTGCAGGGCAACCCAATGGGCGACTACATCGCCTATGAGCGCGGCATGAAAGAAGGCGACATGCATCCGATCATCACCGCGATGAACGCTGTGGGCTATGACGCCGCCACAATCGGCAACCACGAATTCAACTACGGCATTGATTTCCTGATGAAATCCATGGCTGGCGCGGACTTTGAAACCGTGCTCTCCAACATCTCTCTGGAGCAAGGCGGCACCCCGCGCGAAGACAAAACCATGTTCAAACCCTATTCCATTCTGGAGCGTGAACTCACCGACGGTGCGGGCGAGAAACACATAATTAAGGTTGGTGTGATTGGCTTTACCCCTCCCCAAGTCATGAACTGGGATCGCCGCCACCTCGAAGGCAACGTACAGGCGCGTGACATTGTCGAAACCGCCAAAGCCTTCGTGCCGCAGATGAAAGAAGAAGGCGCCGACATCATCATCGCGCTCAGCCACTCCGGCATCGGCGCCGCAGATCATTCCGATGGCATGGAAAACGCCTCCGTGCCGCTTGCCGCTGTTGAGGGCATCGACGCCGTCCTCACCGGCCACCACCACCGCGTCTTCCCGTCCTCCGCGTATGACGGCATGGCTGGCGTGGACGTGGCAAACGGCACCATTATGGGCAAACCAGCGGCCATGGGCGGTTTCTGGGGCTCACACATGGGTCTCATCGACCTGATGCTGGAACGCTCTGGAAATGAATGGAAAATCGTCTCTCATAGCACCGAAGCGCGCCCAATTTCCAAGCGGAACGAAGACCGCTCCATCACCGCGCTGGTCGAAGACCAACCAGACGTTCTGGCCAGCGTCCAGAAAGAACACGACGAGACGCTGGCGTATGTCCGCCGCGCCGTTGGCAAGACCGACGCGCCTCTGCACAGCTATTTCGCGCTGGTGGCCGATGACCCATCGGTTCAGATCGTCTCCATTGCCCAGCTCTGGTACATCGAACAGATGATGAAAGGCACCGAACACGAAGGCTTGCCCATCCTCTCCGCCGCTGCCCCATTCAAGGCCGGTGGCCGTGGTGGTCCGGAGTATTACACCGACGTGGCCAAAGGCGACGTGGCGATTAAAAACGTCTCCGACCTCTACCTCTACCCCAACACCGTCCGCGCCGTGCGCGTGACAGGTCAGGAGGTCAAAGACTGGCTGGAACGCTCCGCAGGCATCTTCAACCAAGTCGAGACTGGCAAAGCCGATCAGGTGCTGCTGAACCCAGAATTCCCGTCTTACAACTTCGACGTCATGGACGGTGTGACCTATGAAATCGACCTGTCCCAACCATCCAAATTCGACCCCAAAGGCAACCTGATCAACGCCGATGCCAACCGCATCACCAACCTGATGTTTGACGGCAAGCCTTTGGACATGAACGCAGAATTCATCATCGCCACCAACAACTACCGCGCCGGCGGCGGCGGCAAATTCCCCGGCGCCATGGGTGACACCATCGTGTTTGAAGGCCCGGACACCAACCGCGACGTGATCGTGCGCTACATCGTGGAAAAAGGCACCATCAGCCCCCGCGCCGAAGCCAACTGGACCTTCGCGCCGCTGCCAGGCACCTCGGTCCTGTTTGACACCGGCCCTAAGGCGGCAGACTACAGCGACAGCGTGGAAGGCGTCTCTATTGAGGCTGCAGGCGAAGGCCCCGACGGTTTCGCCCGCTTCCGCATCCAACTGTAAAGACACACGAAACCACAAAAGGCCGGAGTTTTCTCCGGCCTTTTCTACCCCCTGTCTCGTTACAAGACTATTTAGCGAACCATTCTAGCTTCGCAGACGGTTTTGAAGCTCTTCTCTCCGCAGTTTCTGGTAGTGATGTAGCACGGCCGCATCCAGCTCTCGCGCATTTTCAATTTTTGGTTTTACACAAAATCCATGAGCAAGAGCCCAAACTACGGAAAGTGTCATACTCAACGCCACCCACACAATCATAGGTCGTATCTGTAGCAACTCCGACATTGGCAAAACTAACCGGTTGCCCAATACAAACAACATCACCATGATCAGCGCAAAACCAGCCGTCAAAATGAGCATCACCTCCGATCGGAAGTTACGTTTTGCCGTGCGCGAGATGCGCTGTCTTTCAGCGCCGGTAAGCTTGGACACATCTTGGGCCATAAAATAACCTCGTAGCGTTATTCTCAAAACAATACTTGCTTTGTCGCCCAAATATTGATGCCAAGCAGGGAAGGAATTCAAGTGGTCCAGCGTAATAGATTTAATTAGATTTAGCTTTCTAAGACTGAGCCTATTCAGGCCTTTTTACAAGTGCTCAAAGGCAGGTCCACGTCTCCACATCATAACGCGGAGCCGGCATCTCTGGCCAAGCTTCCGGCGCCCCGCTTGGATCGCGCAGCAGCGGATCAAACTGCTCTTTCCGGTTGCGCAAACTCTCCGGGTCCAGTGCCAGTCGCTGACACTTTGCCAAGTCGCTGATGGTTGTGCCTCCGGTCTGCGTGAGGTCAATCATATGCCCCCGCCGCTGACTCATCGTCGCGCGAAAGCGCAACGTCTGATCCAGCTTGAACAAATGCGTGTGCACCCCAAACATCCGCGCCTCGCCCTGCCACTCTTCGCCAGAAGCAAACACCAGCTCAAACCGCCCAGGCGGCACCAATACCTGAAAGAACTCCCCACCCCGCACGTAAGCGGCCAGCACGACTTTGTCGCGCTCAACATCCCGTAAATTCAGGAAATAATCCGCACCGTCGTTGGTCTTGATCAACAACGGCAAAGTCGCAGGCAACCCCGAGCGGTTCCACATAAGCCCCTGCGGCCGCTCTTCTGCCAAGGCAGACCAAGCGGACACCGAAAGCACAAAAACCAAAAGCAACCGTATCATGCCCAAAGGCTACCGAGCTTTACGCCAAACAAAAAGGGCCGGAGTTGCCTCCAGCCCTTCTCTATTATTCTCAGCACCTTACGCCGCTTCAGACGGCTCCGCCTTCTTGTTGGTGCCCTTGACCCACTCCCGCATGCCTTGCAGCAACACGTAAAGGATCGGCACAATCACCACCCCAATCACGGTCGCCGCCAGCATGCCGCCAAACACGGCCACACCAATGGCCTTCTGGCTTGCCGCCCCGGCGCCATTGGCCACCAACAGCGGCACCACGCCCAACAGGAACGACAGCGCCGTCATCATCACCGCACGGAAACGCTGGCTCGCGGCCTCAATTGCGGCCTCCTTGATGCTCAGCCCCGCGGCACGCCGCTCCATCGCAAATTCCACGATGAGAATGGCGTTTTTGGAGGCCAGACCAATCAGCATGATCATCCCGATCTGGGTGTAGAGGTTCACATCCCCACCGGACACAAGCACCGCCGCCAGCGCGCCAAACAGCGCCACGGTGACCGAGAGCAGAATGCCCACCGGCATGGTCCAACTCTCGTACTGCGCCACAAGGAACAGGTAGCCAAAGACCACCGCCATGATCAGGATCAGCACCACAAGACCGCCTGCGGCTTGCTGCTGCTGCGCGGTCCCGGTCCACTCAAAGGCATATCCCGGAGGCAGAGCCGTCGCGGCCTCCTCTTCCAGAACGCGGATCGCATCCCCGGTCGACAGGCCTTCTTTTGGCACCCCGGTCACAGTCGCAGAGCGGAACATATTGTAGCGGTTCAGCGCCACCGGCCCCAACTCATTGCGCACCGTCACAAGCGTACCCATAGGCACCATCTCGCCGCTTTGGGACCGCACATACAGCGCATTGATGTCCTCGACTTGCGAGCGGAATTCACCGTCCGCTTGAATCATCACACGATAGACGCGACCAAACAGGTTGAAGTCATTCACATAAATCGAGCCCATATAGCCCTGCAGCGTGGTGAAGACGTCGGCAATCGACACGTTGAGCGACTTCGCCTTTTCCCGATCCAGGTCGACATAGACCTTTGGCACGTTGGCGCGGAAGGTCGAATAGCTCTGTGCCATCTCGTCCCGTTGGTTGGCCGCATAGACCAGCGAGCCAACAGCGGCCGCCAAGTCCTGTGCGGTGCCGCCACCGGTTTGCTGCACCTTCATTTCCACACCCGCACTCAGACCAAGGCCAGAGATCGGCGGTGGGTTAAAGGCAATCACGCTGGCGGAAATCTCCTGATTGGCAAGGCCATAAACCTTGGCCAAAATCCCATCCGCGCTCAGCTCATCTGTCTGGCGATCATCCCAAGGCTCCAGGTTCAAAATGATCATCGCCCCGTTGGAGCCAGACCCGTTCAGCAAACTAAAGCCGTTCACAAGCACAGAGCCAGCCACGCCTGGGATTTCCATCAGCTGCTCGTTCAAACGTGTGGTGACCTTCTCGGTCCGCTCAAGCGAGGCCGCATCCGGCAGCTGAACATCCACAAACAGCGTGCCGTTGTCTTCCAGCGGGATGAAGCCTGCAGGGATCGATTTGATCAACGTGCCGGAGCCCGCCATCATCGCGCCAATGATCACAAGCGCCAGGATTGGGATACGCACAAACCGACGTACAATCCCAACATAAGCGCCCCGCGCGCCGTCCACGCCTTTCTCAAACGTCGCCATCAGGCCCTTAGGGCCACCCGGATCACGCGGCTTCAGGATCAGCGAGCACAACGCCGGAGACAGCGTCAGCGCGTTGATCGAGGAAATCACCACAGCGGTGGAGATGGTCACGGCAAACTGCGTGTAGAGCCGCCCGGTGATGCCCGGCATGAAGGTCACCGGCACAAACACCGCCAGCAATACCAGCGTGGTTGCAATCACCGGCCCGGTGATCTGTCCCATCGCCTTGCGGGTGGCGTCCGCCGCAGACAGCCCCTCTTCCGCAATGATGCGCTCAACATTCTCCACCACAACAATCGCGTCATCCACCACGATCCCGATCGCAAGCACCAAGGCAAACAAGGAGATCGTGTTCAGCGACATGCCGAACAACAACAAGAAGGCAAATGCACCAATCAAAGACACTGGAATGGCCACCGCAGGAATGACCGTCGCCCGCACATTGCCAAGGAAGATGAATACCACCGAGATCACGAGGATGAACGTCAGGATCAAGGTCGAGACCACATCGCTCAGCGACTGCTCCACAAACAGTGTGCTGTCATACGGAATGGCGTACTCTACATCATCCGGGAAGGCGCTCGACAGGCGTTCGACTTCGGCCTTCACAGCCTCCGCCACCGCCAAAGCGTTTTCGCCCGGCGCCTGATAGATCGCCAGAACCGTCGCCGGGTTGCCATCCGCTCGGCCAGAGGCATTGTAGTAGTTCGCTCCCAGCTCGACCCGCGCCACATCTTTCATGCGCACAATGCTGCCCGCCTCGCCGGTACGCAGCACGATCTCTTCAAATTCCTTCACCGTGGTCAGACGGCCTTTGGATTTGATGGTGTATTGAAACTGCTGCCCGGTTGGGATCGGTGGCGTCCCAATTTGACCAGCAGAGACCTCAAGGTTCTGCTCACGAATGGCCGCTACCAGATCCCCTGGTGTGAGCCCCAACCCTGCCATACGGTCTGGATCCATCCACATCCGCATGGAGTATTCAAAGTTGGTCATCACGTCCGCTTTACCGACGCCTTTCACACGTGCCAACGCATCGCGCAGGTTGATCGAAGCGTAGTTGGACAAGAACACCTCGTCATAGGTGCTGTTTGGCGAGACCAGCGTGACAATCATCAACATGTTGGTGGAGGACTTCTGTGTCACCACCCCGCTGTTGGTCACCTCGGTTGGCAAAGACGACGTCGCCTGTGCCACGCGGTTCTGCACGTTCACCGAGGCAATGTCCGGATCTGTTCCCACCTCAAAGGTCACAGACAGGTTGTAGGAGCCGGTGTCCGTACTGTCCGACGACATATAGATCATGTCGTCCACCCCGTTCACCTGTGCCTCAATCGGCGCGGCCACGGTGTTCTCCACAGTTTCGGAGTTCGCGCCAGTGTAGTTGGCTGACACGGTCACCACAGGGGGCGTGATGTCCGGGAACTGCTCCACAGGGAGCGCATTATACCCGATGAACCCCATAATGGAGAGCACCAGAGAAATCACAAACGCCGTTTTCGGGCGCCGGATGAAGATCGCTGAAAACACGGGTTACTGCTCCTCTGTCGGCTGACCGGCCAGCACCGCATCAACGGTCACACCGGGGCGCACACGCTGGAGGCCTTCGACAATCACGGACTCGCCTTCACGCATGCCATCCTCAACCACCACCGCGGTTTCGACCTGACGGCCTAGGGTCACATAGCGCTGCTCCACAGTCTGTTGTTGGCCAACCACCAGCACAAAGTCCCCACGCTGGTCTCGTTGCACAGCGGCCTGCGGAATCATCAACACTTGACTTGGGGCCGCACTGGCAATGCGGATGTTCAGGAACGCGCCGTCCAGCAACAGCCCACGCTCATTGGCAAATTCCGCGCGCAAGGTGATGGTGCCGGTTGACGGGTTGATCCGGTTGTCGACAAAGACCACCTGTCCAACTTCATCCAGTTCGTCGCCGTTGGGCAAGATTGCAAAGACCTTTGGCGCCTTCTCTCTATCTGACAATTCCTGAAGTTCCGCTTCGTGGTGTTCCATCACCTCCACCAGCTGCTTTTCAGTCAGGGAGAATTCCACAAAGATCGGCGCGGTACGCACGATGTTGATCAGATAGGTGGTGTTTGGACCAACCAACTCGCCCACGCTGACGTTGGACCGGCCGATGCGCCCGTCAAACGGCGCATGGATTTTGGTGTAGTCCAGATCCAGCTGTGCCTGCGCAATGGCAGCTTTGGCTATCGACACCTGCGCCTTGGCCACCTCGTTGTTGGCCACGGCCACATCGCGATCCGCCTCGGTGCCGACATCCCGCTCAAACAGCTCGGTCTTTCGCACCAACTCGACCTCTGTCAGACGCAGATTGGCTTCCGCCTGTGCCAGGTCCGCCTGCCGCGCATCCACGGCCGCCTGATAGACCTCCGGCTCGATCTCAAACAACAGATCGCCCTCAGCCACCTCGTCGCCGTCCTGCCCGTGGATCTTCTCCACAAAGCCGCTCACGCGGGCCACAAGGTCCACTTTGTCCACGGCTTCGCCTTTACCGATAAAAATCACTTCATCCACCAACTCGTCAGTGTAGGCGGCAGCTATTGCGACTTTTGGAGCTGGCGCATCCTGCGCCGCCGCGCTGGTCGCCAATAAGCTGACCGAGAGCATGGCCGCAGAGAGAGAGGTGAAAATCGGAAACTTCATGGTGTCTTATCCCAATAGCTTGGAGATCAGGGCCAAATGAAACGGCGGTGATCACATGACAATTTTTGCCATAGAACCATGGCCCGCCTCAGGCGGCAAGAGTGCGTTAACCACAAAAGCCAAGCATCTGGCAGAAAAAGCAAAAACGCGCCGACGAGCGGCGCGTTTTTCCGAATATTTCAGGTATCAAAACGATCAGTCGTTGTCGTAATAGGCGGGCGGATCATCATAAATCGCCCAGCCAAATTCCCCTTCAGAGCCTGGCAGCTCCTCCGGCTTCATCTTCGCCTGAATGTAAGTTTTTGCGACAAAATGCGCGCTCACCGGCGCGGTCAGGAACAGGAAGATCGTGATCAGCAACTCGTGAAACGACAGCGTGCCTTTCACCAGCAGGAAGTACAGCATCGAGGCGATCAATACGCCGCCCACTCCAAGCGTGGTCGCCTTGGTGGGGGCGTGTAGCCGTTGCATGGTGTCTTTGAGTTTGAGCATGCCAAAACTGCCGACCAGCCCAAACACTCCGGCCAGCACGATGAAGAAGGACACAAGGATTTCTGCAAACATCTGTCTCTCCTTTACTCGATGATGTCGCCGCGCAGTACGAAGCGGCAGTAGGCAACCGTTGACACAAACCCGACCATAGCCACCAGCATGGAGGCCTCGTAGTAGATCGCCGTCCCTTTGTGCACGCCGTACAAGATCAAAAGCGCAATCGCGTTGATCACTATGGTGTCCAGCGCCAAAATGCGATCCGCCGCGGTGGGGCCTTTTGCGATGCGAAACACGCACATCAACATGCCAAGTCCAAAGCAGGCAAAGCCAAAATAGAGAGCCATTGTGATCATGAGAAAATCTCCTTCAACCGGCGCTCGTAGCGGTTTTTGATCTCATCGCGCACCGCCTCCGGATCTTCACAGTCCAGACAATGCACCAGCACGCTTGTGCCATCCGCGGACAACATCGCCGACACCGTACCCGGGGTCATGGTGATGGTGCCTGCCAGAATGGTGATCGCCTCCGGTGACGTGACATCCAACGGCACGGTGACCCATTTCGCGTGAATGTCCTTGTTGCGCTTGAACAGAATGATCGCGGCGACGTGGAAGTTCGCGACCACAATGTCCCATAGCACCACCAGCACATATTCCACCACTTTGAAGTAGTTTTGGATATGTGGGCGTCCCGGCCAATAGGGCGCAGTCAGAATAGGTACGATCACCCCAAAAATCGCCCCCAAGAGCACGTTACCGACCGTCACCTTGTTGACCAGCATCAGCCAAATCACCAACAAGGTCAGGCTCAAAATCGGGTGTGGTAGAAGTTTCCGTCTCATTTCAGATCCTCCCCATTCTGCCCAAGCACCGCGTCAACATAGCCTGACACATCAAACAGCTGAGCTGAGGTTTGCTCCAGATAGCCCATCACAGGCCCGGCAAACGCCGCCAACAGCACCAAGGTAGCCAAAGACAAACTCACACCGGTCAGCGCATTTACACCAATTGTCGCTGCGTCTTTCGGCTCTTCCGCCTCAGGATCGGCCAAAGCTGTGGCTTTCCAGAACACCACGCTGCCCGCTCGCGCAAAGCCCACAATGGTCACCAACGAGCCGATCAGGATCGCCGCCCAGGCCGTCGCCATCCATGGCATGTCGCGCACCCCGTCTAGCACCAGCAGCTTGCCCAGGAACCCGCTCAGCGGCGGCATCCCCGTCACGCCAATGGCGCCCACAAAGAAGAACGCTGCAAACAAGCCGTTCTGATAGATTGGCGGCTGGGCTGACAAAGCATCGCTGCCGCGTCGTGTCACCACCAGATCCGCCAGCAGGAACAGCGCTGCCGCCGCAAAGGTCGAGTGCAGCAGGTAGTACAATCCCGCCGAAATCGCCTCAGGCGTAAACGCCGCTACCGCGAGCAACAATGTGCCCATGGAGCCTACCACTGCAAAGGACAGCATCGGCATCAACCGCCGTGCACCCAACACGCCAATCGCGCCCACCGCCAAGGTGATCACCGCCGCGGGCATGACCCAGCTTCCGATCAGCCCGTCCACCGCAGCCACATCCGGCCCAAACACCAATGTGTAGAAGCGGATGATCGCGTAGGCACCGACTTTGGTCATGATCGCAAACAACGCCGCCACAGGTGCTGGCGCATTGGCATAGGTCGCGGGCAGCCAAAACTGCACCGGGAACAGCGCTGCCTTGATGGCAAAGACCATCAACAGCAACACCGCCGACACGCGCAGGATAGCGGCCTCTTCCACCGGAAGTCCCCGCACTTTCACGGCCAGATCCGCGATGTTCAGCGTGCCGGTCGACGCATACAGCCCGCCAAGTGCAAACAAGAACAGCGTGGAGCCCGCAAGGTTCATCACCACATACTGCAGGCCTGCTTTCAGCCGCACCTTGCCACCGCCGTGGATCATCAAACCATAGGAGGCGATCAGCAGCACTTCGAAGAACACAAACAAGTTAAACGCGTCACCGGTCAGGAAGGCACCACAGACCCCCATCAACTGGAACTGGAACAGCGCGTGGAAGTGCCGTCCGCGGTTGTCCCACTCCGTGGCAATCGCATGCCACAGCACAATCAGCGCCAAAATGGTTGTCAGAAGCACCATCATCGCCGACAGGCGGTCGAGTACCAACACAATGCCAAAGGGCGCAGGCCAGTCGCCAAGGTAGTAGACATGCGTCTCACCATCTGCCGCCATCGCCAGCAAGCCGAGCGAAATCGCCGCCAACATCACCGTGCCCGCCACCGACGCATAGCGCGCAAGCTTAATGTCGTGCCGCATGACATAAGCGATCACCGGCGCCAACAGCGCTGGCAGCACAACAGGAGCAATAATCCAGTGGTTCATACGCCCTGCCCCTCTGTGTCCTGCGCACCATCGTCGTCTGTCATGTTGATCTCATCACTGTCCGCCTCAAGATAGGCGCCCAGCGCGATCATCACCAAAACCGCGGTCATGCCAAAGCTGATCACAATCGCGGTCAACACCAAGGCCTGCGGCAGCGGATCAGAATAGCTGACATCAGCATATTTGTTCAGGATCGGCGGTGCGTTCACCGCCAGACGCCCGGTGGCAAATAGGAACACGTTCACCGCATAAGACAGCAACGCCATCCCGAGGATCACAGGAAAGGCCCGCAGGCGCAGGATCAGGTAGATCCCCCCCGCCGTCAGCACGCCAATGGCACTGGCAACAATCATCTCCATGTCATTGGCCCTCCTTCTGTTCTTGCTCGTCTACGCCATCCTCCGGCGCCTCGGACGGGTCGTGATCCATAGGGGTCACGTTGATGGTTTCCCCGGCAAACCGCGCAATCCGCGACAGGCTGTAGAGCATCAGCATCACCGCGCCCAACACCGCCAAGAACACGCCCAAATCAAACGCCATCGCCGTGGCCCACTCAAACTCTTCGATAGGTGGGAAGTGCAGATAGCCATAGGCGCTGGTCAGGAACGGTTTGCCCGCCAGCCACGCACCCGCACCGGTCAACCCGGCGATGATGACGCCCCAGCCAATCATCGAGTGATACTCGATCCGCTGCCGCAACTGCGCCCAGGCAAAGCCCGAGGCCATGTACTGCATCAGCAAGGCAATGGAGATCACCAGACCCGCAACAAAGCCGCCACCAGGCTGGTTGTGCCCGCGCAAGAAGATGTAGAGCCCCACCATCACTGCCATCGGCAGCATGGCCCGGGTCGCCACCACCATCATCAGCGGGTGACGGTCACGCGACCGATCTGGCGAGAACGCCCGATCCCGCAAACGCTTCGCCGCTGGGCCCCGCAACAGCGCGTCCATCAACGCAAAGATCGCCAGGCCCGCAATGCCCAGCACGATGATCTCGCCGTAGGTATCATAGCCCCGGAAATCCACGAGGATCACGTTCACCACATTGGTACCGCCGCCGCCTTTATAGGAATTGGCCAGGTGATAGGCCGAAATGCTGTCCACATCGCGTGTCAGGAAGGCCATCGCCAAAGCGGCCACTGCGCCGCCGCCAGCAATCGCCACCACAGCATCACGCAGCCGCTTGCCGTTGCTGCTTTCCGCTGGCGTGTCTTTTGGCAGGAAGTAGAGCGCCAAAAGCAGCAGCATGATGGTCACGGTCTCAACCGAAATCTGCGTCAGCGCGAGGTCCGGTGCGGAGAGGTACACAAACCCACCCGAAATCACGAGGCCGATGATCGAGATAAACACCAAAGAGCGGAAGCGATTGCGGTGCTGGCTCACCACCAGCCACGTGGCCGCAATCAGCGACAACCAACCAACCCAAACCAAAGGCGGCACCGGCAGGATCTCTCGTGTTGGCGCGCTGATACCACCGGTGAAATAGGCATGTGCGCCCACCCCGACTGCAGCCACAACCAACAACGCCAGATAGCGGCTCATCACGCCATTATGGGTACCTCGGGCAATGGCTTTGGCCAGCGCCACGCAACTGTCCATGATCGCATCAAAGATCGCTTTCGCCTCAGGCCGACGTGCCCGCAGCCAAATCGCATCCAGCTTGCCGTGCACAGCCAACAGACCACCGCCCACAACAAATGCAATCACCGACATCCACAGCGCCGGTGTCACACCGTGCCAAAGCTTCAAATGCGGATGCGTATCCAAGCCGGTCACAGCATTGGCCGCCACGGTCACCAGCGGCTCTGCCAAAAACGGCATTGCGCCAATGCCAACCACCAGCACCGTCAACAGCGCAGGCGCGGCGTAGAGCCCAAAGGGCGGATCATGTGGCGTGGACGGATAGTCATCGCGCACCGGCCCGCCAAACACGTGGAAGATAAACCGGAAAGAATAGGCCACAGAGAAACAGGCCCCCAAAGTTGCCAGAACCGGTACAATCCAAGGGTTGTTATACCACACCGTGTGCGCCGCTTCTTCAAGCATCATCTCTTTGGAAATAAACCCATTCAGTGGTATGGTCCCCGCCATCGACAGCGCTGTGATCGTCCCGATGATCGCGGTGATTGGCATCAGTTTGGCCAAGCCACCCAGCCGTTTGATGTCCCGCGTGTGCGCCTCGTGGTCGACAATCCCAGCGGTCATAAACAACGCAGCCTTAAAGGTCAGGTGGTTGATGATGTGGAACACAGCCGCAATCACCGCGGCTTTGGTGCCAAAGCCCAACAACATGGTCAGCAGGCCCAAGTGGCTCACGGTCGAAAACGCCAACAAGCCTTTGAGATCATCTTTGAACAGCGCAATCACAGCACCCAGCACCATCGTGATCAGGCCGGTGGTCGCCACGATATAGAACCATGGGTCCGTGCCCGCCAAAACAGGCCACATCCGGGCCATCAGGAACACACCAGCTTTCACCATAGTGGCAGAGTGCAGATAGGCCGACACCGGGGTTGGCGCCGCCATCGCATGTGGCAGCCAGAAGTGGAACGGGAACTGCGCGGACTTGGTGAATGCGCCGATCAGGATCAGGATCAGTGCCAGCATATACCATTCACTCGCCTTGATCACATCGCCCTGCGCCAGAATGTCGGTCAGGTTGTAGCTGCCCACGATGTTTCCAAGGATCAGCATACCGCCAATCATCGCCAAGCCACCTGCGCCGGTCACGGTCAACGCCATCCGTGCGCCCTGACGGCCTTCTGGCAGGTGCTTCCAATAACCAATCAACAAGAAGGACGAGAGGCTGGTCAGCTCCCAGAAAATCAACAAAAGCAGGATGTTGTCGGACAAAACGATGCCAAGCATCGCGCCTTGGAAGAGCAGCAAGTAGGTATAAAACTGCCCCATCGGATCATCACCGGATAGGTAGAACCGGGCATAAAGAATGATCAACAGGCCAACCCCAAGGATCATCCCGGCAAAGAGCAGGCCCAAGCCGTCTAAAAAGAAGCTTGCGGACAAGCCAAGCTGTGGCAACCACTGTATGGTTGTACTCACAACCTCGCCCCGCATCACCGCCGGAGCTTGCGTGCCCAACAGGATAAGCGCCAAAATGGTTGGCACGGCGGTAAATGACGCACAGGCGTTACGCCCTGCACGGATCATAATGCCTGGAACCAACGCACCTAAAAAAGGAAGAATGGCAATCACTGCCAAAACACTGCCGTCGCTCATCCGCGCCCTCCCGTAAAATTAATCCCGAGTGATACTCGTCTCATCGGGCTTGCACAACCGGATGCCGGTCAAAGCTTGCTATGACTGCGACCTCCTACACAGGCTTTCGCCAACTTACCACACTGATTTTTCAGAATTGTTCCGCCAATTGCCGTAAATCCGGATCATCAGGGTTGTAAACCAGCGCCTGACGCATACGTTTCTGCGCTGCGCGACGCCCTTCAACCTGCGCCGTCATCCGGATCAAGCTGCTCCAGGCCTGCGTGTTTTGCGGATTGAGCTTAACCGCCTCCGACAACGCAGCAACGGCTGAGGGGATGTTGCCCGATACCATGGAATAGCCTGCAACCTGCAAATGCGCCTCGGCAAAATCCATCTGGTTTTGAACCACAGAGCCAAATTCCCGATAGGCTTGCCCCAAGGCGGCACGGAGGTCATCCGGCAAGCGATCCGGCCGCTGGCTCATAATGGCCCGCGCCGCCGCCAAGCGCACTGCTTTTACGTCATCATTCAAGCCTTGCAACAAATAGGGCGCGGTCGCCACGACGGCCCGTGCACGCAACGCATTGAGCGCCCCAACCCGGATTTGCGGATCGTCGTTCTGCAAAAACGCCCCCAGATCTTCCAAATCCAGCGTTGTCGCCCCCGGCCCCAACAACCATAATGCCGTCGCCCGCACCAAATTTGGCTGTTCCTCATCTTGTGCCAGCCCCATCAAATCACCCGCAGCGGCTTGCGGATTGGCGCGCCCTTTGGCCAACACTTCGCCGTAGTGAGGCTCCTGCCAGCGGCCATTAGGGAACCAATCGCGCACCTTACCTGCCGCCCACTCGTTGCTCTTATCGTCATGGCAGGTGATGCAGGCGTTGGGACTGTCCAGCGCATCGCTTAGGTCAGGTCGCGGCACGCGAAAGCTGTGATCCCGGCGCGGATCGGTGCCCATATAAACCTTATCCACCATATGACAGCTCACACACTGCGCCGCTTCGGTGCCTTCAGGGTGGTTGGTATGCGCCACATCCTCATAATCTGCCAACCGCAAACTTTCGAAGTCCGGGTTGCCCGCTGGCGAGTGGCACTGCGTACACACGGCATTATCCTCTGCCAAAACCTCTGCGGTATGCGGATCATGACAATTGGCGCAGGTCACGCCTTTCTGAGACATCTTGGACAGCAAAAAGGAGCCGTAGACGTAGACCTCATCCAAAATCTGCCCGTCGGCATGATACAACCCTGGCCGCAACATGGAGAGGTTGTAGTTGTCCGCAAATGCCTCCCCCGGCAACGGATTGCCGTTGCCAAAACCTTCGCGCCGCGCATGGCAACCTGCGCACTGCTCCATCGCCTCGGCCGGCTCTGACATCGTCGCCGTGAAGCCCCAATCGTCCAAACTGACAGCAAAGCGCTCCGGCCGCTCACCGGCCACAATCTGGACATGCGCTGCCCCCGGCCCGTGACAGGCTTCACACCCCACCCCTATTTCAACTTGTGTGCTGGCGTAGCGACGGGTCCGAAAATCATAGTTTTTCTCAAATGCGGTCGCATGACACTCTGCGCAGCGCCCGTTCCAGTTTTTATAAACACCCGTCCAATGATACGCATCTTGCGGTGGCAAGTCCTGATCCGGATAGAGATGGTACCAGCGCTTCTGTTCCACATCCCAGACCACATCAAAACTCTGCAACCGCCCTTTGCCGGTCGACAGGATCGGATGCTCCAATGGGTGTACCCCGCCCACCGAATGCATCTCATATGTCGCTTCAACACCGTCTTTCTCGCGCACAGTCACAACATGGGTTTCACCGTCCTTAGTAAAGGTGGCACGCATGCCATCATGCTCAAAACTCTCGCCTTCAAAAGCCCCAACAAAACTGTCCTCGCTCGGCATCCGCCAGGCTTCGCCGTGGTGCGAGGTTTTCCAATCATCGTAGGCATCTGTGTGACAATCGCGACAGGTCTCTGACCCCACATATGCTGGCACGCCTGCGCCGTGTGGTGTTTGCGTATTCCCGGCACTCCCCAGCGTCAAGCACGCCAGGACCACGCCGAAAAAAGTCTTTAATGTCATAAACCTGTCTTTCAGTTCTGATGCGTGGAGACCGGATTGAGCGGCGGCAAATCCGGAGTCTTCGTGTCGCGACGATAGCGGGTTTCGCGGTGTTTTCTATGGCAGAGTGTTTTGAGGTGATCCCAAGCCTGCGCTTCCTCGGCGGTACCGGCAGTACCGAACCGCGCCGCGCCAATCTGCAAGAATGCCTCCTCAATGCCGAGTTCGGTTTCCTGCTCCGCAAGCGGCACCTTCTGCGCCCAACGCAAATAGGCCGGTTTGGCGGCACTCAAATCCCGTTTCTGCACCGCCTGTTTCAGCAAGCCGTAAGCATAGCCCGCACTTTGCAACCGCCGTTCCTGTGCTAAGCCCCAAGACCGGCGCAAAACCGGCACGCCCCAACGCGCAAAAGCCCATGCAACAAATAACAGCGCCACCAAAGCCACGCCCCACCGTACGATTTTCTCGACATCCAACGGCTCCGCACTGGGCGCCAAAACCGGCGCATCCGCCTGCACGTCAATGGCTTCCGCCGTGGCTTCTTCCACTTTGCCAGTCTTCAGATTGAACCACTGCAAACGCGCCTCAGGCAGCGTGCCTTCCACGCCACCTTCCACCACATAGACCGTCTTCTCCACCCTCGAGCCACTCACCACGCCGCGGTTTTCCGTCTCCTCGGCCACAGGACTTTCTGGATAGGCACGCAGCCCTGCAAGCCCTTCCTCCGGCGTCACAGTTGGCAAAAACATCGGCGACACGCCTTCGATCTTCACCTCAAGAACCCGCGTAAAACTTGCACCGGCATCCAACCCCGTGGTCTCCCCCTCAACAGCTTGCGTCAGGGTCAGCTTCTCGGCGGCCACAAACGGATCCATCGCTTCCGCGCCTTCCGGCACAACACCTGTCACTGTCTGCGCGGGGACCGGCAGCGTTGCCTCGAGCACTTCGCTACCGTCAAGCGCGCGATACCGTACCTTCACCTCTCCCGCCGGAATCTCAAACGTTCCCGGCACCACCGGTGTGATCTGATAGCGCCGCGAAATGCCGGACCAGGTCTCCCCGCCGATGCTCTTGCTGGTCGGCGAGCTCGCCTTGGACGGCAGCCGTACCATCAGGTTCGGGGTCTCAAAATCCGGCCACACTGGCGGGTCCGGCATAAACGTTGGCACCAACACCGTCAGCCGCAGGGTTAACGGCTGTCCCGGCACGGTCTCGCTTTCCTCAAACGTCACCTCCAGCTTGGGCTGAACATCTTGCGCCCAAACCGCCACAACGCTCACCACCCAGAGCACAAAGGCAAAGCCCCATCTCATGGCCGCTCCCCCCGTGCCGCTTCCAACCGGAACCGTTGTTTCAGGAAATCCTCTGTGCGCGTGTCCACCGTGCGCATCCATTGTTCCGTCGACAAATGCGCCGGCGCATCTTCCTGCGGCACTTCGATCTGCGTGTCTTCCCCGCGCCCACTTTCGTTGTCAAACACCACATCGTCCGCGCCAATCCCGGTGTCCTCGCCCGTGTCAGACTGCTCCCGCGTGGTATCCACATAGTCCACGATGGCTTTGGAGATCGGCAGGTTCTGCTGTGCATCCTTGTGCTCGGGATTGATCTCCAAAGCCCGCTCAAACGCCCGCACCCCATCGCGATACCCGCGCGACTTCAGATGCGCCATGCCCTGCAAAAACGCTGCCTCCGCCGTGTCCAGCCGCGCCATCTCCTGCGCTGCCGTCTCATATTGCCCACTGCGATATAGCGCCACGCCGCGCAAATACGGGTCTTCGAACGCCTCCGCAGCAACGGCGTAGTCCTTACGCTCAAACGCCCGCCATCCCTGCTGATCCGGCGTCAAAAACCAATCGCGCCAGCCATCTGCCTGCGCCTGCCCCGGCTGCAACATCCACAGCACCAAGGCCGCTTGTCCGGCCCAACGCACCGCCATCCCGCGCCGGAACCACAGCAGCATCAAAGCCAACGCCGGCCAGGCCAACCACGCGCCGCGATCCTCCCACGGCTGCGCCTCATCTTCCAATTGCGCCCGCCGATAGGCCGAGGCCAACGTGCGCTCCACCTCCGCGACATCCCGATTGTCTGGCGTCACGCGTGTTGCCGAGGCCCCGTCCGGCACCTGTGGCAGCTCAGTACCTTCAGGCAGCATGAACAAAAAACTCATCGAAGCCACAGTTTCAGAGGCTACCGCCTCCTCCGCACCAGAATCAGCTTTGCCCCCAAGCCTCCGCCAGTTCCGCCGCCGCGCTGGCGGATAGCTCATCGACCATAAACACCACGCCCCCCGGCGCACCCTCCCGCGCCAAAAGCGCCTGCGCCGTGGCTAACCCGGCCTGAATGTCCTGCCCTTCAATCGGCATGACAGCCGTGGTCAGCCCCTCCAAATAAGGCTGCATCACCCCGGGGTCTTCACTCATCGGCACCACCACATGCGCAGTCCCTGCAAAGGCCACCAATGCCGTACGCGCTCCGCTGCGCAAGGCAAGCAAATCCATCGTCTTCTGCCGCGCCCGCGCCAGCCGCTGTGGCGCCACATCGGTTTGCTCCATCGACGGCGTGACCTGCATCACCACCACCAGTGGCGCGGTCTGGGCCGCAAAAGGTGTCGGTGCGCGGGTCCAGCTCGGCCCAGCCACAGCGAGAACCAAAAGCAGCAAAACAACCGAGATCACATCAATCGGCTGAACCCGCCCCGCCGCATTCCCGGGCACAGTCAAAGCCTCGGCCAAATGCGGTGCAAGCCAGCAGTCGTTGCCGCCTGTCGCGCCGCGTCGTTGCCGCAACCGGCACCAGGTCACCAATACTGGCAATCCCAACACAAGCAACCAAGGCCGCAGGAAATGAAACGCCTCAAGGAACAGCGACAAGTCAAAGGTCATGCCCGCGCCCTCCCGTGATCCCGCACCCAAAGCGACATCAACAAGATCAACCCAATCGCCATAGCCGCCATCAAAGGCCAATGCGCCAAGTTTTGCTGAGGCCGCCAACTCAATGTCTCGATCTCCTGCGGGTTCAGCGCGTCAATTTCATCGTAAATGCTGTCCAACGCGTCCGCATCGGCGGCAAAATAAGCCTCCCCCCCCGTGCGTTGTGCCAAATTGTTGAGCAACGCCATATCCAGCCGATCCTCGCCGCTAGCCTCCGGGTCACCAACCCCAATCGCAAACATGCGCACGCCCTTGTCCCGCGCAATCTCGGCGGCATTCACCGGGCTCATCCGGCTCGCCGTGTCATTGCCATCGGACAAAAGGATCAACAGCCGTTCCTCAATCTCGCTGGCCTCAAACGTGTTGATCGCCAAGCCAATCGAGTCGCCCAGCGCCGTATGTGGCCCAGCCATGCCCACCTCGGTCTGCGCCAACAACGCCCGCACCGTGTCCAGATCCTCGGTCAACGGCGCCTGCACATAGGCCCGCGTGCCAAACACAATCAGCGCCACCCGGTCGCCAGTCCGATCCGCCAGAAACGCCTCGACCACCTCTTGCACCGCCGCCAGCCGCTGCACCGGTTTGCCGTCCTCACCTGGAAAATCTCGCGTGTCCATGCTGCCGGAAATATCAATCGCCAGGATAACATCCCGCGTCGCCTTGGTGATCTCCTGCGGCGGCCCCAACCGCACCGGCCCTGCCAAGGCCAGCACCAGCAGCGCCCACATCAGGCCGCCCCCAATCAGCGCCCGCCGCTTGTGCGCCACAATCGCAGCTCCGTCTTGAACGGTCAGCCCGGCAGCCTCCGCGATCTGATCAAAAAACGGCACCCGCAGCGCGTCTTGCCGTTGCCGGTATGGAGGCACAATCCGCCGCCAAATCAACGGCAAAGGCAACAGCAACAGCACCCAAGGATGGCTCAGCTCAAACATCCGCCACCTCCGGTGGCTTATGCGATGTAACCCACGCCCGTGCCGCCGCCAGCAACCCCGGATCTGCCTCCACCGGAGCTCTCTGATAGGCCGCGCGCGCCAAGGCCGTCTCCTCAAACTCTCCCGCGCCGGTCTCGCTCAAAAACGTGACCCAAGCCGGCCCACTCAACCCGGCCACACGTCGCCGCCCATAGGCAGCCATCGCCGCACGTTTCAAAATTCCCGAAACAGCCGCCGGATCGTCCCCTGCCTGCGCCAGAGCCTTCAACGCCGCCCGCCGATACGCATTGGCCCGATAGTGCTGCCACGTCCGCCAGCCGCGCCACGCAGAAACAGCCAAGACAATCCCCGCCAACACAAGCCACCCGGCTGTCTGTGGCACCATCGACACCGGTGCCGGGTCCGGCACTTCCGCAAGCTGATTGATCAGCTCGACAAGGCTGTCGTTGTCCACGGCTGCGGTGGCCTCGTCGCTCATCGCGCGCGCCCTCCCAGCAACCGCACCACCTGCGCCAGCGTGTCTTCCGCGGAGGTCAACGGCAGCACCGACAGGCGCATCCGCTTCTGCCACTCTGCCACCTGGTCCCGCCGCGATCCAGTCACCTGCGCCAAGCCCGCACGGACCTCCGCCGCCTGAAAATCCAACAAGGTTTGTTTCTGCCCATCAGACGCCGTCACCTCGCCGGTCTCTGGCACCATGTCCGCGCTGGGGTCACCCACTAGTCCAAGCACCACATCATTGTGCAGCGCAATCGCGCCGAGCCGTCGCTCAGTCTCTTCATCACAGGCGTCAAAATCACTGATCACGATCACCAGATGATCCCGCGTCGCCAACCGCGCCACCGCCGCTAGCACATCGTTAAACGGCATCGGGATCGCTTTTGGCGCATCAGCCTTCAAGCGATGATTGGCCGTCTCCAAACAGGTCAAAAATCGCGTCACCGCCGCCCGTCCCCGTCCGGGGCGCAGCTCATCTATATCGGCATCCCCAAACACCACACCACCCACACGGTCGCCTTGCTTGGCCACCCGATGTGCCACAATCGCTGCGCATTCCGCCGCCGTGACCGCTTTGGTGTTGTGTACCGTGCCGTAAAACATCGACATACGCTGATCGACCACAATCAATGTCGGACGATCCCGCTCCTCGGTGTAAACGCGCACATAGGGCGACCCCGCCCGCGCCGTGACCTTCCAGTCAATCGCGCGCACATCATCTCCCGGCAAGTAGTCGCGCAGCTCTTCAAAGTCCAAACCACGCCCGCGAATGCGTGACCTATGTCGCCCCTGCAACGCTGACCGCGCGGGCTGTTTAGGCAAAAAGGAGATTGCCCGCGCCGCCGCCTCCAAAGACCGCAGCCCCTGCAAACTCACATGGATGCGCGAGTCATCCGCTGCTTCAGACGGCGACCGATCTGGGGCCACACCGGCACGAGACAAAGCTGCACGGTTTCGCATCGCGTCCTCCGCTTACGGCACCGCCACCAAGGTCAACAGCTCGGCCACCACATCATCCGCAGACACCCCACTGCCCTGCGCCTCATAGCTCAGTGCCAATCGATGGCGCAGCACATCCGGCGCAATCGCCTGAATGTCTTCCGGGTCCACATAGTCGCGCCCCTTCATCCAGGCATGCGCCCGCGAGCATCGATCCAGCGCCAGAGACGCCCTTGGGCTACCGCCCAGCTCAATCCACTTGGCGAGGTTTTCACCAAACGCCGCAGGCGTGCGGGTGGCTTGCACAATCGTGGCCATATAGACCTCCATCGCTTCGGCACAGTGCAGACCTGCGATCTCGCGCCGCGCTTGGAACACCACGTCTTGCGAAATCGGTTCACGCGGCGCTTTTGCCGCCTTCTCCGCTGCCTGCTCCTGCAATTGCGCCTGATCTTCACCGCGCACCAGCCGGATCACTTCAATCTCATCTTCCAGTGGCGGATACAGGATGTTCACATGCATCAGGAACCGGTCCATCTGTGCCTCTGGCAGCGGATAGGTCCCCTCCTGCTCCACCGGGTTCTGTGTCGCCATCACCATGAACAGCGGCTCCATCTGATGCGTGGTCCCGGCCACCGTCACCTGCCGCTCTTCCATCGCTTCCAGCAGAGCTGCCTGCACCTTGGCTGGCGCGCGGTTGATCTCATCCGCCAGTACAACGTTGGCAAAAATTGGCCCCGGTTGAAACCGAAACTGGTCTCCGTCGGCCGCGCCTTGCACATACATCTCCGTGCCGGTCACATCCGCAGGCAGCAAATCCGGCGTAAACTGGATACGCGAATAGTCACACTCCAAGTTCTTCGCCAAGGCCTTCACCGCACGGGTCTTGGCCAAGCCCGGCAACCCTTCCAGCAACAGGTTGCCATTGGCCAAAAGCCCAATCAGCAAGCGGTCAATCACATCGCGCTGGCCAATGATGCTCTCACCCATGCGCTCACGAAGCGCATTGATCTCGTCCAGTGCTGCCATCACTCTGCCTCGCCGGTGAAAATCCGCGTCCACTCGTTTTTCATATCCACCAGCACCCAGCCGCGATCTTCGGCCTCATCCAATCCACGATTGAGCACCCCAATGTGCCCTTCTCGGTCATAAGCCCATTCACGCTCACCATCGGTGTGGTGGATATACACCCCCAGCCGCGCGCCCTCACCTGCAGTGGTGTATTCCAGCATCTCAAAGTCGCCGTCTGAGTTGCCCACAGCCATGATCGGCCGTTTGCCGATGTGGTGATTGATTGCCACAGGCTTTCCCGCCTTGTCATCGTTGAAGAACAATGTGTCCTTCTTGATAATCGTCGGCACCCCGTCGACCACTTCATAGGTAGACGTTAACGACGACCCAATCGTCTGCTCTGGCGGGATGCCATAAACGTCCTCGGCAAAGACCCGCATAAAATCGATCCCGCCACCAGAAACGATATAGGTCTTGAACTCCTCGTCCCGCAGATACCGCAGCAGTTCCACCATTGGCTGATAGGTCATCTCATCATAGCCCAACCCCGTGGTCGGATGCTTTGTCTCTGAGACCCACGCGGCCACATCGGCAGAAAAATCATCCAGGCTCTGGTTGGCATGGGACAGCGCCAAAATCTCGATCAGCCCCTCTTTGCCCCCAGCCAAAACACCATCCATGTCGCCCGCCGCGGCAGCCTTCAGCACATCGCTGCTCAGTTTCGACGGATTTTCCGCCCCAATCTTGGCCACGCGATCGAGCGCAAAAAACAGTTGGAAGTACATCGGCTGCTCCGCCCAAAGCGTGCCGTCATTGTCAAAAACCGCAATTCGGTCTGCCGGCGTCACATAGTCGTCGCCGCCAACCTCAGACACCGCTTCGACAAACGCAATGATCCGGTCTTTGGACGCCCCCTGCCAGGACGGCAGTGGATCGGCCAAACCAACACCGGCAACGCCCACCAGAGCCAAAGACAAACAAGTTGTTTTAAACGAAGTCAACAAAATCATGGGACCATCCAAATTGCATTGGGGCCGCGCCCCAGATCAAAAATATCCCTCCCGGCCAAAACCGGCCGGAAGGGTTTTCTCCATCAGGATCTTACTTGGAGCCAATCTGGCTGAAGATCTTGTCCTTGGCATCGCCAATGGTGAAGCTGCCCGGCTTCTGACGTGGTGGGAATTCCTCAAATGTTGCAAGGAACTCGCTCACGTAACCAGCCGCTGGCAACAGCAGGTAGACGCGGTCCAGATACCAATCCCAATAGGTGTTGGAAGTGATGTTGGCGCGTTCATACGGGTCGCGACGCAGGTTGAACAACAGCGGAATACGCAGCTCTGTCCATGGCTCCGCCCAGGCCCGCAGGGTCTGCGGATAGCGGTGCTCGAGGAAGATCACCTTCCAGTCGTTGTAGCGCAGCGCGGTCAGATCACCGTCATCAGAGAAGTAGAAGATCTCCCGACGCGGGGTCTCTTCGGTCTCACCCGTCAGGTATGGCAGGAAGTTGTAGCCATCCAGATGCACCTTGTACTCACGGCCAATCGCCTGAACACCACCGGCTTTGAGCTCTTCCTTGATGTCCGGTTTTCCGGCAACCGCCAGATAGGTTGGCAGCCAATCCATGTGGTGCATGATCTCATTGGAGATCGACCCGGCTTCAATGTTGCCCGGCCAACGCACCATAGATGGCACGCGCCAGCCGCCTTCCCAGTTGGTGTTTTTCTCACCACGGAACGGGGTCATCGCCGCATCCGGCCAGCTGTTCATATGCGGCCCGTTGTCGGTGGAGTAATGCACAATGGTGTTGTCGGCGATGCCAAGCTCGTCCAGCACATCCAGAAGCTGCCCAACATGCATGTCATGTTCGATCATGCCTGCCTGGTACTCATCCATATGTTTGCCAGCGATCTCATCCGCCTTCAGACGCATCTCGTCTTTCACGTGCGTGCGGAAGTGCATCCGCGTACCGCTCCACCAGACAAAAAACGGCTGTCCCTGCTCGTTGGAACGCTTGATGAAGTCAATCGCCGCCGCAACGGTCTCTTCATCCACGGTCTCCATCCGCTTTTTGGTCAGCGGGCCGGTGTCTTCGATTGTGCCATCTGCGGACGACTTGATCACACCACGTGGACCAAACCGCTCGCGGAACTCAGGATCCTGAGGATAATCCTCATTCTCCGGCTCTTCTTCTGCGTTCAGGTGGTAGAGGTTGCCAAAGAACTCATCAAAGCCATGGTTGGTTGGCAGCATCTCGTCCCGGTCACCCAGGTGGTTTTTACCAAACTGCCCGGTGACATAGCCTTCCGCTTTCAGCAGCCCCGCAATGGTCGGATCTTCCACCTGCATGCCCTCAGGCGCGCCCGGCATGCCCACTTTGGACAGACCTGTACGGAACACCGATTGGCCGGTGATGAAAGATGACCGGCCTGCGGTACAGGATTGCTCACCATAGTAGTCGGTGAAAATCATGCCCTCTTTGGCCACGCGGTCGATGTTTGGCGTTTGATAGCCCATCAGTCCCATGGTGTAGGCCGAGATATTGGACTGGCCAATATCATCCCCCCAGATCACAAGAATGTTGGGCTTTTCTTGCGCCGCTAGTGCGGTCGCAACCGTCGTGACCACAGCGGTGACCGCTGATAGACGTACGACAGCCTTCATTGGGTTCAGACCCATAACAAGACTCCCTTAAATAAGCACACCTGAAAAACTTCTTGGCTAAAATCTTGGCAAACAAAAACCGTCAGGTGCCACGCCGAAAAAATGCGCAACCCTCACCCCACTGTCAATTGAAATTACTCCACAATTTGTGGATTTCACAATGTGAAACACAACCCTAAAGAATGCGACATTTAGCCGTGGGACACTGGGTCAACGGAGGTCAGAGGCTGGCAAACCTCGTCGTCAGGTCCTGCGCCTCCGCTTGCAGTCCATAAGGCGCGTTTATGATGAACATGCCTGACCCTATCATACGATGGCCCTCTTTTGCAGGGGGGAATTCCACCTCATGCCGCAGGGCCTTGGGGAAGCTTTTCGCCTCCAGCGCCTCCAGCATCGCTTTGTGCGTGCCGTCTCGCAGGATCGGATACCACAGCGCAATCACACCGACGTTCCACTTGCGGTGCACGTTTGCGATCCAACCCGGCAGGGTTTTGTAGTCGCTCTTGATCTCGTAACTCGGATCAATCAACAGCACACCCCGGCGCGGCGTTGGCGGGCAAATCCCCATGACGGTCTCAAACCCGTCTTTCTGATGCACCTTCGCGCCGCTGCCTTTCATAGCCTGGCGCAACGCCGTCGCTTCCTGAGGATGCAACTCACAAAGCTGCATGCTGTCCTCGCCCCTCAGCAACGCCTGCGCAATCGCCGGCGAGCCGGGATAGGCGGTGTCCCCATGCCGCGCTTGCACAGCCATCAAGGCCCGTTTGTAAGGGTGATCGTCCGCAAACCACCCCGCCACCTTGCCAATCCCGGCCTCGGCCTCACCGGTTTTCACCGCCGCCGCATCATCGAGCTGATAGACCCCGCGCGCTGCGTGGGTCTCTAGATAGCTCATCGGCTTGGGCTTTTGCCCCATATATTCCAGCATCACCGCCAAAAGCGCGTGTTTCTGAACATCGGCCAGATTGCCGGCGTGGAAGATGTGTTGGTAACTCAGCATCCGCTTTCAATAGCCTGCCCGCGCGCCAAAGCCCAGACGGCAGTTTTTGGCCCACCAAAACCGTCAGATTTTGCAACTTCCCGCCCAAGTCTAAGCGGCTTTTTGCGCCCCACTTCAAAGCCTTGTGAGCGCCTGCCACATGGGTCGCGAGACAGACAAGTCTCGCAAAAACAAGACCACCACTCACGCATGAGAGGAAAGACCCATGAACTATCGCACATCCATCTGCGCCGCCGCGCTTTGTGCTCCATTTGCCTTTGCCACCGGCGCTGCCGCCCAAGGCTGGAACTGGTCCTACGGGGCGGACATGACGTCAGACTACATCGACTCCGGTGTGTCCAAATCTGACGGTTTCGCGATCCAACCCTGGGTCGAAGTCGAAAACAGTGGGTTTTACTTTGGCGCCTGGGGCTCCAACGTCGACATCGGCACCGCCGACAAATGGCAATACGACCTGTACACAGGGTACCGCTCCAATGTCGGCACCAACTTTGCCTATGATCTTGGCTTGGTTCGAAAGTCCTACGATGACTCCGGTTACGACAGCAGCGAAGCTGCCGTGGGCCTGACCTACACTTTTGACAACGCCATGTATGTCAAAGGCTACGCCGCCTATGATTGGACCAACAAAAATTACAACCGCTACGCACAGGTCGGCTATGACATTGGCGACCGCTGGAAAACCTCTGCCCGCTACGGCGTAGATGATGGCGCAGCAAGCGACTACTATTGGGATGTGGGCGCGGAATACGCCTTCACCGACAACATCTCCTTCGACATGCGCTACCACGGCCGCGACGGCGACGACGAAGGCGTGGTTGGTATGCTGAAATTTGCCTTCTAAGCGGGCATTTTCGCCTGGATGGCTGCCCTGTGGCCACCCCTCGCGGCGGAATGTCGCCTTTGATTTACTGCGGGTCTTTCACATTGGCCTTCTAGTTCCTATAAGAAGGCCGCCCGGACTTGAGGAGAGTCGCGGGCTTTGGGAATTTCTGGGGAACAAAATCATATGCTGGGAAATTTGGGCGGCCTGTTTACATCCGACATGGCCATCGACCTCGGGACCGCAAACACGCTGGTCTATGTAAAAGGTAAAGGTGTTATTCTCAGCGAACCTTCTGTGGTGGCCTATCACGTCAAAGACGGCGTGAAAAAAGTGCTCGCCGTGGGCGAAGATGCCAAGCTGATGCTGGGTCGGACGCCGGGCAGCATCGAGGCCATCCGCCCCATGCGCGACGGTGTGATCGCCGATTTTGACACCGCCGAAGAGATGATCAAGCACTTCATCCGCAAGGTGCACAAGCGCTCCACATTCTCCAAACCCAAGATCATTGTCTGCGTCCCCCACGGCGCGACCCCCGTTGAAAAACGCGCGATCCGCCAATCGGTGTTGTCCGCTGGCGCACGCCGCGCAGGTCTTGTGGCCGAACCGATCGCAGCCGCCATCGGTGCCGGCATGCCCATCACCGATCCAACCGGCAACATGGTTGTGGACATCGGCGGCGGCACCACTGAGGTGGCCGTTCTGTCCCTGGGTGACATCGTCTACGCGCGTTCCGTGCGTGTCGGTGGTGACCGCATGGACGAAGCCATCATCAACTACCTGCGTCGCCAGCAAAACTTGCTGGTCGGTGAAGCCACCGCCGAGCGTATCAAAACCTCCATCGGCACCGCCCGCATGCCAGACGACGGCCGTGGCGCTTCCATGCAGATCCGTGGCCGCGACCTGCTTAACGGTGTGCCAAAGGAAACCGAAATTTCTCAGGCACAAGTCGCCGAAGCGCTGGCCGAACCGGTACAGCAAATCTGCGAAGCGGTGATGACCGCGCTGGAAGCCACCCCACCGGATCTGGCGGCCGACATCGTGGATCGCGGCGTCATGCTGACCGGCGGCGGCGCGCTGCTGGGCGAGCTCGACCTGGCCCTGCGTGAGCAGACCGGTCTGGCCGTGTCCATCGCTGACGAAAGCTTGAACTGTGTGGCCATGGGCACCGGCAAAGCGCTGGAGTATGAAAAGCAACTGCGCCACGCGATTGACTACGACAGCTAACCCGGCCTCTCAGCGCCGGTTTGGCGTCAGCCTTCCGGCGGTGTAGCATAGCGCCCACCCCTTCTGATCCGGAGGCACCTTGGCCAAAGATCGCACCCAGAGCGAGGATTTCTCCGCACCGCTACGGCGGCTGTTTCTGGGTGTGCTGATCCTGCTTTTGCTTGGCATCTTCCTGATCTGGCGCATCGACAGCCCGCGCGTGGAACGCTTCCGCGCGCAAATCACCGACGCTGTCGTGCCCAACTTCGACTGGGCCATGGCGCCGGTCACCGGCGCGGTCAACATGATGCGCAACTTCCAGAGCTATACCCGCATTGTCGAGCAAAACCGCGAGCTACGCCGCGAGTTGCAGCAAATGAAGGCCTGGAAAGAGGCCGCGATTCAGTTGAGGCAGGAAAATGCCCGTTTGCTTGACCTCAACAACGTGCGCCTTGATCCACAACTCACCTATGTCACCGGAGTGGTATTGGCCGACAGCGGCTCGCCTTTCCGCCAATCCGTGCTGCTCAACATCGGCGCCCGCGATGGCATCATCGATGGCTGGGCCGCGATGGACGGCATTGGCCTTGTGGGCCGCATCTCAGGCGTTGGCCAATCCAGCTCCCGTGTGATGCTGCTCACCGACAGCTCCAGCCGCATTCCTGCCCGCATCCAGCCGTCTGGCCAATCCGCCCTGATCGTCGGTGACAACTCCGTTGCCCCGCACGTGGATTTCCTCGAAACCCCGGACCTCGTGCGTCCCGGCGACCGCGTTGTGACCTCCGGAGACGGCGGCGTCTTCCCCGGCGGGTTGCTGATCGGCCAAGTTGCGGTGGACCCCTCCGGCCGCCTGCGCGTGCGCCTCGCCGCCGACTATGAGCGTCTCGAATTCCTGCGCGTTCTGCGCCACCACGGCCAAGAACGCCTCGACAGCCCCGGTACCGTGATAGCGCCAGACAGCCCCGATGCCTTCTCGGAGACCACCGATGGCTGACGCGGCTCTGTCCAATAAGTGGTTGATGCGGTTTATCTTTGCGCTTTTGTGCCTGCTCTTGGTCTTTGCACAGCTTCTACCTTTGGAAACCACCCCGCGCCGCTGGGCCGGGCCGGAATTCATGGTGGTTCTCGCCTTGGCGTGGGCCGTCCGCCAGCCTGATTATACCCCGCCGCTGCTCATCGCTGTCGTTTTTCTGCTGGCCGACTTCCTGCTGCTGCGTCCCCCGGGACTGGCCGCTGCGATCATGGTGTTTGCCTGCGAAATCCAACGCAACCGCGCCCCCCGCCTGCGCGACGCCACCTTTGCCACCGAATGGCTCACAGCCGCCGTCATCATGCTGGCCATCACCGTAGGGTACCGCCTGATCGGCACCATTTTCCTGCTGCCGCTGCCGTCCCTTGGCCTCATGCTGATGCAAACCATCATGAACATCGCCATCTACCCCGGCGTGGTCTTCCTGTCTCATCTGCTGTTTGGCGTGCGCCGCGCCACAGCCCATGACGCCTTGGGGGCCAACTGATGCGCGCCAAGACCCCCACCGAAATCACCGAGGTCCACGGCCGCCTCTCCCGCCGCGCGCTCCTGCTTGGCGGCACCATGCTGGCCTTTATGACCGGCCTCGGCTTTCGCATGCGCCATTTGCAACTGGACCAAGCGGACCAATACCGCCTTTTGGCCGAAGAAAACCGCATCAACATCCGCCTGATCCCGCCAGCCCGTGGTGAAATTTTTGACCGCAACGGCATTGTGCTGGCCCGCAACGAGCCGTCTTACCGCGTCACGCTGGTGCCCGAAGACGCCGGCGACGTTGACGCCGTGATCGACAAACTGGCGACCTTGGTGGAACTTGACCCCAACGAGTTGGACCGCGCCGTCACCGAGATGCGCCGCTCCCCGCCCTTCCTGCCGGTCACCATTGCGGACCGCGTGAGCTGGGACGAACTCTCCCGCGTTGCCGTCAACACCCCATCCCTGCCGGGCATCACGCCGGAAGTCGGCCTGTCACGCTACTACCCGCTACGCGGCGACATGGCCCATGTGTTGGGCTATGTTGGTCCGGTCTCCGACTACGACCTCTCCAAGATCGACAACCCAGACCAACTGCTGCGCATCCCGCGCTTCCAGATTGGCAAAGTGGGCCTTGAAGGCCGCATGGAAGACGATCTGCGCGGCGTGGCTGGCACCAAACGGGTCGAGGTCAACGCCGTCGGCCGCATCATGCGCGAGCTTGACCGCCGCGAAGGCGAGCAAGGCGACGACATTCAACTCACCATTGACCAGAGCCTGCAGTCCTACGCCCAGGCCCGCTTGGGCGAGGAAAGCGCCGCCGCGGTGGTGATGGACTGCGAAACCGGTGACCTGCTGGCCGTCGCCTCCGCCCCAACTTTTGATCCTAACCTGTTTGTCGAAGGCATCTCGGTCGCAGACTACGGCGAACTCACCGGCAACGACCACCGTCCCCTTGCGGCCAAATCCGTTCAAGGCACCTATCCGCCCGGCTCCACCTTCAAGATGATCACCGCACTGGCGGCCCTTGAAGAAGGCATCATCGGCTTCGACGACACTGTCTACTGCCCCGGCCACATGGAAATCTCCAACCGCCGCTTCCACTGCTGGAAGCGCGGCGGACACGGGCAAATGAACCTTGTGCAGGCTTTGCGTGAAAGCTGCGACGTCTATTTTTACGACATCGCCCTGCAGGTCGGCATCGACAAGATGTCCGAAGTCGCCGCGAGATTCGGGATTGGTGAAAAGTTTGACCTGCCGTTGTCCGGCGTCGCGCGTGGTCTAAACCCCTCGCGCGAATGGAAAAACTCCGTACGCGGCGAAGACTGGGTGGTGGGCGACACCGCCAACGCCTCCATTGGCCAAGGCTTTGTGCTCGCCTCGCCATTGCAACTTGCCGTGATGACGGCACGCCTGGCCACCGGCAAAGCGGTGCCGCCCCGTTTGGTAAAATCCATCAACGGCGTCGAACAACCCATTGCCGAAGCGCCCCGTCTGGACATCAGCCCCACCCACCTCGCGGAGGTGCAACGCGGTATGTATGCGGTCTCCAACCACCGCCGAGGCACAGCCTACAGCAAACGCATCATCGAAGATGAGTACCGCATGGCGGGCAAAACCGGCACCTCTCAGGTGCGCAACATCACCGCCGCCGAGCGTGCGCGTGGTGTGACTCGCAACGAAGACCTGCCGTGGAATCGCCGCGACCACGGCCTGTTTGTAAACTACGCCCCGTTCGAAAACCCGAAGATTGCCGTGGCCGTCGTGGTGGAACACGGCAGCGGCTCCAAAGCTGCCACGCCAATTGGCCGCGACATCACGCTTCAGGCGCTCTACGGCGGCACGCCGCCCCTGTCGGCCTACCCCACCAAAGACCGCAACAGCATCGAGAAACAGCAGGAAGAGCTGGAAAAACTGGTACCGGGCCGCGAAATCACGCGCCGCAACAGGGCATGAGACGCAGATGAGTTATCTCGAATATAACGTCAAACATGTGCCCACCGGGCTGCGTAAAGTGCTGCACCTCAACTGGGCCCTGCTACTGCTGATCACCGCCGTGGCCGGTGTCGGCTTCCTGATGTTGTACTCTGTGGCAGGCGGCTCTTTCCGACCTTGGGCCGAGCCGCAAATGAAGCGCTACGCCCTTGGGGTGTTCGTCATGTTCTTTGTCGCCATGGTGCCAATCTGGTTTTGGCGATCGATCTCGGGTTTTGCCTATCTGGTCACGCTGATTCTGCTGGTGCTGGTCGAGGTCATGGGCAGCGTCGGCATGGGCGCCCAGCGCTGGATCGACCTGGGTTTTATGCGCCTGCAACCTTCCGAGCTGATGAAAATCACCCTCGTGATGAGCCTCGCCGCCTATTACGACTGGCTGCCCACCGAGAAAACCAGCAAGCCGCTTTGGGTGCTGATCCCCGTCCTGCTGATCATCACCCCCACCATGCTGGTCCTGCGCCAGCCGGACCTAGGCACCTCAATCCTGCTGCTCACCGGCGGTGCCATTGTGATGTTCCTCGCAGGCGTACACTGGGGCTATTTCGCCGCTGTGATCAGCATGGTTGTGGGACTGGTGGTCGCCGTGTTCCAATCGCGCGGCACAGACTGGCAACTTTTGAAAAACTACCAGTATCGCCGCATCGACACCTTCTTGGACCCCTCCTCTGATCCGCTTGGTGCTGGCTACCATATCACCCAGTCCAAAATTGCGCTTGGCTCTGGTGGCTGGACCGGGCGCGGCTTTATGCAAGGCACCCAAAGCCGCCTGAACTTCCTGCCGGAAAAACACACCGATTTCATCTTCACCACCTTGGCCGAAGAGTTTGGTTACATTGGCGCGGTCTCCCTGCTGTCGCTTTACGCCCTCATCGTGGTGTTCTGCATCGCCTCTGCGATTTCCAACAAAGACCGCTATTCGTCGCTATTGATCCTCGGCATCGCAGGCGCATTCTTCCTGTTCTTTGCGGTGAACATGTCCATGGTCATGGGCCTCGCGCCGGTCGTCGGCGTGCCGCTGCCTTTGGTCAGCTACGGCGGCTCCGCCATGTTGGTTCTGATGGCAGGCTTTGGCCTGGTGCAATCCGCCCACGTCCACCGCCCGCGCTAACTAAGCCACCTCAACGCCCAAACACCGCCGCAGCAGCTTGATCACTGGCCGCCGCGCCTCGCGCCGCCATGTCAGCAGGCCAACCTCACGCAGTGCGCCGGGAATGGCCTCAAAGACAAGCCCGCCGTGGTGCCGGTCCAGCCCGCCCCATTGTGGCAACACCGATTGCCCCAATCCGTCCTCAACCATCTGCGCAATGATCTCCACGGCATCCATTTCACACCGCACCTGCGGCGCTGCAACCTGCGAGGTCAACGCCCGCCAACAGGCCGCACCGCCCCAAGAAGATCGGCTGTAAACCAGATAGGGCACGTCCTTAGAGTCCGCTTGCGTCACGGACCGCACAAAACCAATCGGTTGTTTCGCCAAGACGTCAAACTGCATCGTCTTGGGCAAAGCAAACGGCGGCGCCACAATCAGCGCCGCATCCAGCGCACCGTCCTCAAACTGACGAAACACCGCCTCACTGGCCGCCGGAATCAACGCCAATTCCACCGCAGGTGCCTCCGCCTCCAGTTGTTGCACCACCGTCGGGCCAAAATCACTCAACGCCGTTGACACCGCGCCCAATCGCAACCGCCCGCCCAACTGGTCCTGCGTTAACCGCCCTGCCAGCCCAGCCTTGAGCGCCACCATCTGCCGCAAATCCGGCAGCAACGCCTCACAATCTGGCGTCGCCGCCATATGCCGCCCATCGCGCACCAAAAGCGGTACTTTTAGCCCTACTTCCAACGCCGCAATCCGCTGTGCCGCCGCAGCAGCCGTAATGCCCTGACGCCGCGCTGCCGCCGCCAAAGTGCCCTCTTCCACCGCCGCCAGCAAAGTTTCCACAAATCTCACATCCATAGTTTTCCTTATGTCTGAAGATGCAAAAACAAGCTACCCTTCTTCACTTTGCGCTTCTACCTATGCACACAGACCCTATTCTGCCCCGCAAAGGAGCCGCGCATGAGCATTTTTCACCTCGCCTACAATGTCCGCGATCTCGACCAGGCCCGCGCCTTTTACGGCGACCTTCTGGGCTGCACCGAAGGCCGCAGCACCGACACCTGGGTGGACTACAATTTCTTTGGTCATCAACTCTCGTTGCACATTGGCGAACCCTTTGCCACCGCCGCCACCGGCAAGGTGGGCGAGCATATGGTGCCCATGCCGCACCTTGGTGTGATCCTGCCCAAAGCAGACTGGGACGCCCTCGCGCAACGCCTCACCGAGGCGGGTCTGGAGTTTGTGCTCAAGCCCTTCACCCGCTTTGCCGGTGAACCGGGCGAACAAAGCACCATGTTCTTCAACGATCCCTTTGGGAACCCCATCGAAATCAAAGGCTTTGCCGATATGTCCGGAGTGTTTGCCACATGATCAACGTCCTCTTTGCCGCCAAGCCCGAACGCTGGGCGGAATATGAAGCCCCGCTGAAAGAGGCACTCAAAGTCGCCGGTGTGGACGCAAACGTGCAAACCCAGTTTGCCCCCGAAGACGTCGACTACATCGTCTATGCTCCCAACAGCGCCGTGCAAGACTTCACGCCGTACACCCGCTGCAAAGCGGTGCTGAACCTCTGGGCCGGTGTGGAGAGCATCGTAGGCAACAAGTCCCTAACCATGCCGCTCTGCCGTATGGTCGATCCCGGCATGACCCAAGGTATGAAGGAATGGGTTGTGGGCCATGTGATGCGCCATCACCTTGGCATGGACCGCAATATCCTTGGCCAAAACGGCGACTGGACTCCCCATGTGCCACCGCTGGCGCAAGACCGCCGTGTGACCATCATGGGCCTTGGCGAATTGGGCCGCGCCTGCGCCGAAGCCCTACGCGATCTGGGTTTTGACGTCGCGGGCTGGAGCCGCCGCGCCAAAGACATCGCTGGCGTTACGTGCCTGCACGGTGATGACGGGTTAAAAACCGCTCTCGCCCGCGCCGACATCCTGGTGCTTCTCCTGCCAAAAACCGCCGCGACAGAAAACCTGCTCAACGCCGAGCGCCTATCGTGGATGCCGCAAGGCGCGATGATCGTGAACCCGGGCCGCGGCCCGCTGATAGATGACGACGACCTGCTGGCCGCGCTCAATAAAGGCCATATCGCCCATGCCACGTTGGATGTCTTCCGCGTAGAACCGCTGCCAAAAGAGCATCCTTATTGGGCACATCCCAATGTCACGGTCACGCCACACATCGCCTCGGAAACCCGCGTAAAAACCTCGAGCGAAGTGGTGGCCGAGAACGTGCGCCGCGGCGAGGCAGGCGAACCCTTTGTGCATGTCGTCGACCGCAGCGCGGGGTATTAGGGGCCAGCCCCTCTGGCGCAGCACGCTGCGCCATTCACCCCGGGATATTTGGGGAAGGAGAAGACGAGGGTCAGCGCAGGATTGGCGGTTTGTCCGGATCGCTGCCCGGGGTGACTGGCACGTGATCTTCGGCTTTTGGTGGTTCTGGCAGGTCAAACCGCAGCCCAACCCGCGCCAACTGCGCCGCCACCGGATCACTGGCGGCAAAGAATCCCACATCCAGCGCGCCCGCCTCGATGCCAGAGAAGGTCAGCGCTTCGTTCACCGCTTTGGCCAGCGCCCCATCCGCGCCCGGCACCACCTCCACAAAGCCCAACATGTGTGAGCGGCTGCCGCTCTCATAGGTCGTCCCCACCAGATACGCCATTTTGGCGAGTCCACCGGCCGTGCTCAGTTTAGCGTCCAGCGCTGTAATGAGCACCTCAGGAAGACCAGCAGGCGGCTCAAAGCTCTCCACTTTGGCCTCAACCTCATCCGGCGCATGCTCCAGCGTGTCCGCCAGCCAGCCAAGCGCCTCATTGGGGATCAGGATCGAGGACGGCGCCACTTCGGGATTGACCGCCAATCCAATGCCCTGCCCCGCCAGCATGTTGGCAATCACGCGACCTGACAGCCCGGCATATGGGGCGATGCGCCCCACAAACTGTGCCAGCCGCTCTTCGGTATCAAACACCAGCACAAAGCTGGCATCGGAGGTTTCAAAAATCTCCGGCGCAATGCGATCATCCTCTGGCTCTTTTTCCAGCAGCAAAAACAGCTCCGCATCCGCCAAACGCTCATAAAACCGCAGACGTGCGGCATCATCTTCCGGCGCCGCTTCCATTGCCGCATGGGCCTTGTCCAGTGGGGTCAGGTCACTCATGTCAGCACCTCCTTGATGCGGGTTTGCAGCACAGGCAACAGCTCAGCCTCAAACCAGGGATTCTTCTTCAGCCATGCCGTATTGCGCCAGGACGGATGTGGCAAGGGGAAGACCGTGGGCGCATGGTCGTGCCAAGCTTGAACTGTATCAGTCACCCCCGCCTTGGTGCCCAAATGCCACTTTTGGGCGTAGCCGCCCACCACAAGCGTCAGTGGCACGTCACCCAACACGTCCATCACTCTTTTTCGCCAGATTTTGGCACAGACCGGCGGCGGCGGAAGGTCGCTCCCGGTCGCGTTGTAGCCAGGAAAACAAAACGCCATCGGCACTATCGCCACGCGGGTTGTGTCATAGAAATCAGCCTCATCCACGCCCATCCAATCGCGCAACCTGTCCCCGCTGGGATCCGTAAACGGCCGCCCGCTCTCATGCACCCGCGCGCCCGGTGCTTGCCCCACAATCAACAGCTTGGGCTTTGCCTCAAACCACACCACCGGCCGTGGCACATGGCCTGTCGCGGTGGCTGCAAACCGGTCTGCACATATTTGGCAGCCCTGTATTTCCTGGCGGAGTGACATGCCCCCTGATAGCCCGCCAAACTTATTTCGACAATATTCGAAATAAGGCTTGCGCGACTCACTTATTTCGATATTTTTAGAAATATGAAACACAGTGACCCAACAGATATCTCCCTCGAAGTGGCTGCCTCCACCTTTGCGGCGCTTGGATCGGAACAACGGCTCTCGGTTCTGCGCTGCCTGGTGCGCGCGGGCCATGAGGGCCTCTCCATCGGAGAGCTTGGCAAACGCAGCGGCGTGACCGGCTCCACCTTGACCCATCATATGAAGATCCTCGCCCAGGCCGGGCTGGTGACTCAGGAAAAACAAGGGCGGTCCATCATCTGCGCCGCCATCGCTTATGACGCTGTGCGCGATCTCTCCACGTTCCTGTTGAGAGAGTGCTGCGCCGATCTCGCCCAAAAGTGCAAGGAGCACGACCATGGCTGATACAACCCAAAACGCCCCCGCCCCGTGGCGATCCCGATGGAAAAAACTCGACAAAGCCTGGCTCGCGGTGGCGATCATCCCGCTGATCCTGCTGCTGGTCGCACCGGAAAAGTTTTTGCCCGCGTCTGAGATCGTCATTGAGGCGATGAGCCACACCGGCATTTTCATCATCATCGCCATCACGCTTGTGGCCTTTGTGAAAGCCAGCGGTGCCGACAACCTGATTGCCAAGGCGTTTCAGGGCAACCAGGTGCGCATGATCATCCTCGCAGCCTTTATGGGCGGCCTGTCGCCCTTCTGTTCCTGTGAAGTCATCCCCTTCATCGCCGCCCTGCTCGCGGTTGGTGCGCCATTGGGGGCCGTGATGGCCTTCTGGCTGGCGTCGCCCCTGATGGATCCGGCCATGTTTACAATCACTTGGGGCGAATTGGGCCTGGACTTCGCGCTGGCCAAAACCGTCGCCGCCGTGAGCATCGGCATGATGGGTGGCTTCCTGACCATGACCTTCTCCAAAAGCGCAGTCTTTGCCGATCCGCTGCGGGAAAAACCGCAGGTCGGCGGCTGCTGCGGCACCAAAGCGCCGTTCTCCGAAAAGCCTGTCTGGAAATTCTGGGGCAACGCGGATCGCCGCTCTGTCTTCCGCGAGACCTGGCTGGAAAATGCGCTGTTCCTCGTGAAGTGGCTGCTCATTGCTTACATGTTCGAGGCGCTGATGATTGTCTATGACACCACGGCTTGGGTCGGTCAGTTCCTTGGTGGCGAAGGCTTTGGCACCATCCTGATCGCAGCGCTGATCGGCATGCCCGCCTACCTCAACGGCTTTGCCGCCGTGGGCTTTATCAGCGGCCTGATGGAACAAGGCATGTCCCAGGGTGCCGCCATGTCCTTTGTGATCGCCGGTGGCGTCAGCTGCATCCCCGCCGCCATCGCGGTCTGGGCCTTGGTGAAACCGCGCATCTTTGCCGCCTACCTCGGCTTTGCCCTAACCGGCGCGCTGATCGCAGGCACCGTCTGGCAAGCGGTTGCGTAAGCCAAAACCTTAACCAAAACCCATGCAAACCACCGGTGCCCCCAAGCATCGGTGGTTTTTTGCATCAGTGCTTAACAAAGCAACTGGAAACACTGAATTTCCCCAAATTTCCCCGGGACTTCTGCATTCCGTTTCAATTTTTTGCATTTCTTGCCCCATTCCCGCCTCAGACAGTTGCTATCTGCCTGACAAATCCGACATATTGGGCAAAACGCCGTCAGAGCGTTAACCACTATGGTGTATAGTTTTGTGCTATAACGGCACGTGAGAGCAGTTTCAGGAGCAGGTAATGCTCGAGTTCGACAATGTGAGTAAGTCCTTCTGGACCGGCACGCAGCGCAAGGTCATCCTTGAGCGCGTCTCTTTTCGTGTCGAATTGGGCAACTCCCTTGGCATCCTTGCCCCCAACGGCACCGGCAAGACCACGCTGATCAATATGATGGCGGGGCTGGAAAAACCTGACGAAGGCACCATCCGCCGCGACTGCCGTATTTCTTTCCCGCTGGGGTTCATGGGTGGCGTGGTGAACAAACACACCGCCGTGGAAAACAGCCGCTACATCGCCCGCCTTTACGGGCTGGACCCGGATTATGTCGAGGCCTTCTGCCGCTGGCTGTGCAACCTCGGCGAATATTTTGATCAGCCACTGGGCACCTATTCGTCCGGCATGCGCTCGCGTTTCACCTTTGCGCTGATGCTCGCGCTGGACTTCGACATCTACCTGATTGACGAGGGCATGCCCTCCTCCACCGATGTGGATTTCAACAAGAAAGCCGGTGAGGTGCTCCGCGAACGCCTGCGCACCACCACAATTGTGATTGTGTCACACCAGCCGCAAGTGCTGGAAAAATTTGCCAGATCGGCGGCGGTGTTGCTGAACGGCAAACTCTATATGTTCGACACCTTGGAAGAGGCCAAGCAGCTCTATGACTACCAAACCCAAGGCTAAGAAATTCCGCGTCCGCCGCAGCGAGACCCCGCCGGCCCAACCGGCTGCGGAAGGTGCCGCGCCGCCCCCTCAGGGCGAGCCGCAACCACGTCCACGCGCTGTGAACCTGCCCAACCCGGGCGCGCAGCCACAGAGCCAAGCCGCGCCGCAACCAACGCCGCAGCCCGCTGCCGCCAACACAGCGCAGCCCACGCCGCAAGGGGCAGAGGCCGCAACTGACGCGATCAAACGCGAAGGTCTCACCGGCCGCCAACTGCGCATGGCCCGCCGCATGGCGCAGAAAAACAATCTGGCGCCTACGTCTGACTATGACGCCGTGCGCCTGCTGCGCGAGGCGGGCATCGATCCGTTCCAGCGCACCAACATGCTGGACCTCATGCCTTCCGACAAAGGGAACAAGCCCCCTGCCAAGGCGGGCAAGGTACAGCTGCCGCAAACCATGCCCATGGGCAAAGCCAACCTGCCATCGACCGAGACCATGTCCCCGGCAGAGATGCGCGCGCTCGAGATTGGCGAAATCCAGAAAGACATTGCCCGCCGCCGTCGCCGCCGCCTGCTCCTGCTGCTGGCACGCCTCTCGGCCTTTGTCTTCCTGCCAACAATCTTTGCTGGCTGGTACTTCTACAATGTCGCCACGCCGATGTACTCAACCAAATCCGCCTTCCTGGTGCAACAAGCCGACAGCACCGGCGGCGGTGGTCTTGGCGGTCTGTTACCCGCGCAGCTCAACTCCAACCAGGACGCTATCGCGGTGCAGGACTACCTGACTAGTAAGGACGCAATGATCCGGCTGGACAGCGATGTGGGCTTCAAGGGGCACTTCTCCGATCCCAACATCGACCCGATCCAGCGGTTGGACGAAAACCCGTCCAACGAAAAAGCCTATAAGGTATACAAGAAATTTGTAAAAATCGGCTACGACCCAACCGAGGGTTCCATCCGCATGGAGGTCAGCGCCGCTGATCCAGAAATCGCAACGCAGTTCTCCAAAGCGCTGATTTCCTATGCCGAACAACGGGTTGACGACCTCTCCCAACGCAAACGCGAAGACCAGCTGCGCGACGCCCGCAAGAGTCTCGAGACCGCCAAAGAAGAGCGCCGCAATGCGCAGGTGGAACTTGTGCGCCTGCAAGAAAGCACCGTGCTTGACCCCGAAGGCGTGATTGCCTCCCTGCGTCAACAGATCACCAATCTGGAAATCCAGCTTCAAGAGAAGCAATTGCAACTCGCCGCTTTGCAAGACAACGCCCGCCCCAACAAGGCCCGTGTCGAAGGTGTACAAGGCGACGTGCGCCGCCTGGAGGCTGCTCTGGCCACCCAGCGCGCCCGCATGACAGAGGCCACCGCAGGTGAGGAATCCCTCGCTGCCAAAACCTCTCAAATCCAGATCGCACAGGCCGACCTCGCCGCTGCTGACCTGCAAATGCAGACCGCGTTGCAGACCCTGAAGCAGACCGAATTGGAAGCCAACCGTCAGGTGCGCTATCTGACCACCTCGGTGGATCCGGTCTCCGCCCAGGACCCGTCTTACCCGCGCAGTTTTGAAAACACGATCTTGGCCTTCCTGATCTTTTCGGGCATCTATCTGATGATCTCGCTGACCGCGTCCATCCTCAGAGAACAGGTGTCTTCGTAATGAAACATGTAAATGTTGGTGCTCTCACCATCGGCAATGACCTTCCTTTGACGGTCATTGCTGGCCCATGCCAATTGGAGAGCAAAAACCACGCCGAAATGATCGCAGGCACTATGAAAGAAGCCTGCGCCAAGGCGGGCGCGCAATATGTCTTCAAAGCCAGCTACGACAAAGCCAACCGCACGTCGCTCACCGGCATTCGTGGCCTCGGCTTGGATGCGGGCCTTTCGGTTCTGGACGGCATCCGCAAGGACTTTGACGTGCCCGTGCTGACCGATGTGCACACCGAAGAGCAATGCGCCCTGGCGGCTGAGGCCGTCGACATCCTGCAAATCCCCGCCTTCCTGTGCCGCCAGACCGACATGCTGCTGGCTGCCGGCAAAACCGGCGCTGCGGTGAACGTGAAGAAAGGCCAATTCCTGGCCCCTTGGGAGATGGGCAACATCGTCACCAAAATCGAAAGCACCGGCAACACCAACATCCTGTTGACCGAGCGCGGCACCTCCTTTGGCTACAACACGCTGGTGGCGGACATGCGCTCCCTGCCGCAGATGGCCAAAACCGGCTACCCGGTGGTGATGGACGCCACCCACTCCGTGCAACAGCCCGGCGGTCAAGGCGGCAGCTCCGGCGGTCAGCGCGAGTTTGCCCCCGTGATGGCCCGCGCCGCTGTCTCTATTGGAACGGCCGCCGTTTTCATCGAAACGCATCAGGATCCGGACAATGCGCCCTCTGATGGCCCAAACATGATCCCGCTTGACCAAATGTCTCATCTGATTGACACATTGATGCAGTTTGATGTGTTGGCCAAAGCCAACCCAATTGCTATTTGATAAACTGATTTTTGAAGAAGAAAGACATTGCCATGAAAAAACCATTGCCCGAAGTGCGCCCGAACACCTGGGAGTTCCTGCGCGACCCGATGATCGCCCCCACAGGCTTCCGTGAATATGACGCCCGCTGGCAATTCCCGGAGGCGATCAACCTGCCGGGCATGACCGCACTTGGCTTTGGCCTTGGCACCCAAATGCAACGTCGCGGCATTGAGCCGGTGATTGCCGTGGGCAACGACTACCGCGACTATTCCGTGTCCATCAAAATGGCGCTGATTGTTGGCCTGATGAAGGCTGGCATCCACGTGAAAGACATCGGCCCTGCCCTGTCCCCAATGGCCTATTTCTCGCAATTCCACCTTGATGCCCCTGCCGTGGCCATGGTGACCGCGTCTCACAACCCCAACGGCTGGACCGGCGTGAAAATGGGCTTTGAAAAGCCGCTCACCCATGGCCCCGATGAAATGGCCGAACTACGCGACATCGTGCTGAACGGCGACTTTGATGCGCATGACGGTGGCAAGCACGAGGTCATCGACGGCGTGCGCGAAGCCTACATCGACGACCTGGTTGGCGACTTCAAAATGTCCCGCCCGCTGAAAGTTGTCTGCGCCACCGGCAACGGCACCGCCGCCGCCTTTGCGCCGGAAATTTTCAAACGTATGGGCGTCGAAGTTGTCGATAGCCACAACCGGCTCGACTACACCTTCCCCAACTACAACCCGAACCCCGAAGCCATGGAAATGCTGCACGACATGTCTGACAGCGTGAAGGCCTCCGGCGCGGACCTCGCGCTTGGCTTTGATGGCGACGGCGACCGCTGCGGCGTGGTGGATGACGAGGGCGAAGAAATCTTTGCCGACAAGGTGGGCGTGATCATGGCCAAAGACCTTGGCAAGCTCTACCCCAACGCCACCTTTGTGGCCGATGTGAAGTCGACCGGCCTCTACGCGGCAGATCCAGACCTTTTGGGCACCGGCGCCAAAACCGACTATTGGAAAACCGGCCACAGCCACATGAAGCGCCGCGTGCACGAACTCGGCGCGCTGGCAGGCTTTGAGAAATCCGGCCACTACTTCCTCGCGGGTGACGTGGGCCGTGGCTACGACTGCGGCATGCGCGTGGCCGTGGAAATCTGCAAAATGCTCGACCGCAACCCGGACATGAAAATGTCGGATATGCGCAAAGCCCTGCCCAAAACCTGGTCCACCCCCACCATGTCGCCCTACGCCGCGGACACAGAGAAATACGACATCCTCGAGCGCATCGTGGCCAAGCTCACCGCCATGAACGAAGGTGGCGAAAAAATCGCCGGCCGCGCAATAAGCGAAGTGGTGACGGTCAACGGCGCCCGCGTGATCCTGGACAACGGCAGCTGGGGCCTCGTGCGCGCGTCTTCCAACACACCAAACTTGGTGGTGGTGATCGAAAGCAACGAAAGCGACGCCGAAATGCGCCAGATCTTTGCCGAAATCGACGCCGTAATCCGCACCGAGCCCGGCGTGGGCGACTACGATCAGACGATCTGAGCAAACCTAGAAAACACCAAATTCAAAGGGCGCCCGCAATCCTGCGGCGCCCTTTTTTGATGCCCCTACTCTTCCTCCGGTACATACTCCAGAATATCTCCCGGCTGACATCCCAGGTGGGCGCAGATCGCTTCCAGCGTATTGAAACGAATGCCTTTCACCTTGCCGGATTTCAGCAAACTGAGGTTGGTCTCGGTCAATCCAATAGCCTGCGCCAACTCGCGCGAGGTCATCTTGCGTTTCACCAGTTCCAGATCGAGGTTGATGCGTATGGGCATAGGGCCTCCTACAGGAACTGGCTGTTCTCGTCAGCAATTTCTTGCGCCTGAGTGAGCGACCGGCTGATGGCAAAAAACACCACCCCAAGCACCAGGAAAACCACATCAATATCGATGTCGATCAACACAAACTCCGGGCGCAACCCTGGTGCCAAATGGGCGCTCAACACCACCGGTTGCATCGACACATTTAGCGCGTTGAGCAGCCAAAACGCCAAGAACGCGTAAGCGCACAGCTGCAGGTGTTTGCCCATCTGCGCAAAGTCCTGCGGATTTTTCAAAAGCAGGATTCGATCCAGCGCCCAGAACCCGACGCCCAAACTGATCAACGCGGGCCACATCATCCCCATGCCAACCAGAATCGCCCAGAGCGGCGGCACCGGCATATCCAGAGGCAAATCAAAGGCATCGGCCAACATTTCGCCCGTGCCAAGGAAGGCGGATATCCACAACACCGCCCAACCAAAGGTGAAATAGACCACCGTGATCAACATGGCGAGACGGGCCACTAGCTTCATGATTTTGCTCCATTAGTTGTTGCTTTTCAATAATCCAATTACGTTTTCCGTGCAAGCTTTTACGTAAAACATAAAACTTTTAGCTTGAAATGAAAATCTCATCCACCTAAATGTCGCTCATCCCAAGACGGACTCATTTTGAAAAGGACCGACCCAAATGACACACAACACATTGATGCTGAGCCTGATTGCCGCCCTGTCTCTGGCTGCTTGCACCGCGCCCGTGGATCGCCCGCTGACAGTGGACGGCACTCGCAACGCCAATTTTGACAGCGATTACAATGCTTGCCACGCACAGGCAGCCTCCTTCACCAACGGCGCCGGGGCCGAAAGCGCTGCGGTTGGCGCGGTGATTGGCGCAGGCGTAGGCGCCATTGAGGCGGATGATGAATGGGAAGGTGCCGTGGTTGGCGCAATCACCGGCGGCGCCATTGGCGCGGCTGAAAACGCCTCCAAAGTGAATGACGAACGCCGCAACGTTCTGATCCGCTGCATGCAAAACCGCGGCCATGACGTGATCGGCTAAGCACACAAAAACACCCGCAGGGGTCCTCCGCCTGCGGGTGTTTTCAAATCTAATTGAAAGAAGGCCTTAGGCCGCCAGGCCGCGCCCTTTCAGGAGCGCCTCAACCCCAGGCAAACGCCCGCGGAATCGTTTATACAGCTCATCCGCCTCCACCGATCCACCTGTCGACAGGATATGTGTCTCCAACGCTTTGGCCGTCTCCGGATCAAACGCGCTCCCGGCCTCTTCAAAGGCCTCAAACGCATCGGCATCCATCACCTCTGACCACATATAGCTGTAGTAGCCAGAGCTATAGCCGTCCCCGGCAAACACATGGGCAAAATGCGGCGTTGCGTGGCGCATGGTGATCGCCGCTGGCATGCCCAGCTCCGCCAGAACCTCCGCCTGTTTCGCCATCGGATCGCTTGGCGCCGCGCCTTCGTGGAAGGCCAGATCGACCAGCGCGGAAGCCACATATTCCACCGTGGCAAAGCCCTGATCAAAGTTCGCCGCGCCCAGCACCTTCTCCAACATCGCCTGCGGCATGGCCTCCCCGGTCTCCGCATGGGTGGCATACTCCGCCAGCACCTCAGGCACCTCCAGCCAGTGCTCATACAACTGGCTGGGCAGTTCTACAAAGTCTCGCGCCACAGAGGTCCCGGAAATGCTCTCATAGGTCACATTGGACAGCATCTGATGAAGCGCATGGCCAAACTCATGGAACAGGGTCCGCGCATCGTCATAGCTGAGCAGCGCCGGATCACCCTTTGCAAAATTGCAGACATTGATCACAACCGGCCCCTGCACTTCCGGAAATTTCGCCTGCCCGCGCATCGCCGAACACCACGCACCAGAGCGTTTCCCGCCCCGCGCAAAATAGTCGCCGATGAACACCGCCACATGCTCCCCGTCGCGTGTCACTTCCCAGGCGCGGCAATCCTCATGGTACAGCGGCACCTCCAACGCTTTGAACTGCAACCCAAACAGCTTGGTCGCACAGGCAAAGCTGGCCTCAATCATCCGATCAAGCTGCAGGTAAGGCTTGAGCGCCGCCTCATCCAGATCATGCTCCGCCTTGCGCCGCTTCTCTGCATAATAGCGCCAATCCCACGGTGCCAGATCGCCGTTGATCCCATCCGCGTGCATCATCTCGGTCAGCACGGCGGCATCCGCCTCCGCCCTTGCCTTGGCAGGAGCCCAGACATCCATCAACAACCCGCGCACCGAGTCCGGAGTTTTGGCCATCTCGGTTTCCAACTTGTAGTCCGCAAAGCTGTCATACCCTAACAACTTTGCCCGCTCTTCGCGCAACGCCAGTATTTCCCCAGCAATCGCGCGGTTGTCGGTCTCGCCCCCATTGGCCCCACGCGCGGCCCAAGCCTCAAACGCTTTCTCCCGCAGGTCGCGGCGCGGCGAGAACTGCAAAAACGGCACAATGATCGAGCGCGACAGCGTCACCACCGGCCCCTCTGCACCTTTTTCTTCGCCAGCCGCCCGCGCCGCGTCCACGGCAAAGGCGGGCAACCCTTCCAGGTCTTCCTCCGCCAGCGGCATGAACCAAGCGCGTTCATCCGCCAGCAGGTTCTGCGTGAACTCGGTGCCCAACACAGCCAAGCGGCCTTTGATCTCTTTCATGCGCGCGTCCGCATCGCCTTCCAGCGCCGCCCCGCCGCGCACGAAGCCGCGATGGGTCAGCATCAACACCCGCTGCTGCTCTTCCGTTAGGTCTAACGTGTCCCGCGCGTCCCAAATGGTTTTGATCCGGCCAAACAGTGCTTTGTTGGCGGAAATCTCCGCCGAATGCGCCGCCAGCTTGGGCGAGAAGTCCCGTTGCAACTCTTCGCGCGCCGGATTGCTGTCCGCCCCGGCCACCGAGAAAAACACCGACAGCACCTTGTCGAGCCCCTCGCCCGCCACTTCCATGGCTTCAATGGTGTTGGCAAAGCTCGGCGCCTCGGCGCTTTCGGCAATCGCCTCCACCTCTGCCTTATGCGCGGTCAAAGCCTCTTCAAAGGCAGGCGCAAAATCGTCGTCAGAAATCTTGTCAAACGGAGCAAGTTTGAACGGGGTGTCCCACGTGGACAGCAGCGGATTTGTCATCAGATGAATCTCCTTTGCCCCACCCTAGGCAGCGCTCCAAGGAGGTGCAATCCACCTCACCAATCCGTGCACTGTTGCACAGGTTAGACGGTCATGTGCAGCCATCGCCACAGTCGCAAAACAGCCGTGATACCGACGCAATACCGACGGGGAAATCAGCCGTTTTTAGCGCCACACGTCGGGCAATCCGAGCGCGGTTTTAACCCAATTTTGCGGGTCTCCCCCCACAGAGCGTCATAGATCATCATCTCCCCACGCAGCGCCGCCCCGGCCCCGGTGATCACCTTCACAGCCTCCGCTGCCATCATCGTGCCGACAACCCCTGGCAGTGGCCCAACCACCCCCGCTTCAGAACAGCTTGGCGCGATACCCGGCCCGGGCGCTTCTGGGAAAATGCACTGGTAACAAGGCGTTCCACTGGCTGTGTCAAACACACTCAACTGCCCTTCCCATTGCGAAAGAGCACCGGAAATCAACGGCTTGCCTTGTGCGACACAGACCTCATTCACCAAATAGCGCGTGTCAAAATTGTCTGTGCCATCCAGCACCAGATCATATGCGCCAATGATCTCCGCCGCATCCTCCTCGGTCAATCGACGGGGGTATGGCACCACCGTCACAAACGGGTTCTGCGCCGTCATCGCTTCCGCCGCCGAGAGCACCTTCGGCGTGCCAATCGCCTCATCTTTGTGGATCACCTGGCGCTGCAAATTGGAGTTGTCGACCACATCGTCATCCACCACCCCAATACGTCCAACGCCCGCCGCCGCCAAATAGAGCAAAACAGGCGATCCAAGCCCACCAGCCCCAACCACCAACACCTTGGCATCTTTAAGCTTTTTCTGCCCCAATCCGCCAAGTTCACGCAGCACGATATGGCGCGCATAGCGGTTCAATTCGGTCTCGGAAAACAGCTCCTGCGCCGCGTTTTCCTGCGCCGCATCTTCGGCTTTCGCGTCCGCTTTTTGGCGCAGTTTTTGCAACATGCTTGAGTAAGCCAAGACCACCGCAACCGCCCCGCCAATCATCAACCACATCGCCAGACTGCCACCGGTCGCGATCACCAACTGATGCTCCGGTGGAAACACCGCCTGCACGCCAACAACAGCTAAGTATAACAGCCCGATCATGGTCCACCGCGCCGATTTTGGCGCGCCCATGGCCATACCAATGCCCCAAAGGCCTGCCGCCATGAACAGCACCAACAGCATCAGGCTACTCCGGTAGAACCAAACCCGCCGGAGCCACGGCTGGTTTTGCTAAGCTCTTGATCTAATGAAAATTCTGCTTGAAAAGCTGGTGCAACAACCATCTGTGCGATGCGCATGCCATGGCTGATCTCGAACGCTTCCTGCCCGGCATTCAGCACGATCACGCCAAGCGGCCCCCGGTAGTCGCTGTCAATGGTGCCTGGGCTGTTGGGCAAGGTGATCCCATGCTTCAGCGCCAGGCCCGAGCGCGGGCGCATCTGCACTTCATAGCCTTGCGGAATTTCAAGAGACAGTCCGGTTGGCACCAACACCCGCGCGCCAGGCTCCAAAGTCACGCCCTCCCGTTGATCTGGCGGGAAATTTGCCCGTACGTCCGCCCCTGCCGCGCCCACCGTTTCATAGGACGGCAAGGCTACGTCCCTGTCCGCATCCCCCAGCCACTTCAACTTAATTGGCACCGCCGTCATGTCTTCTTATTCCTCAAATATCCCCGCCGGAGGCCGCGCGTCAGCGCGTCACTTCTCCAGCGTTTCCGCGATCTTCGCGGCCAATTTCTCCGCCACTTCACGTTTGCCCATGCGTGGCCAAGCCTCTGATCCCGCGTCCGAAATCAACGTAACCGCATTTTCACTGCCCCCCATGATCCCGGTTGCCGGGCTCACGTCATTGGCAACAATCCAGTCACATCCCTTCCGGATACGTTTCGCAGTGGCATTTTCGATCACATCGTCGGTTTCGGCGGCAAAGCCAACCACCAGCCCCGGACGCCCTTCCCCCATCTGGCTTACGGTCGCCAAGATGTCGGGGTTCTCGGCAAACTCCAAGGTTGGCAATCCGCCCTTGGTCTTTTTTATCTTGCTGTCAGAGGCACTTGCCACCCGCCAGTCGGCCACCGCGGCACAGAAGATCGCCGCATCCACCGGCAAAGCCTCCTGCACGGCGCCCAGCATTTCCGCCGCCGTCCGTACTTCAACAACCTGCGCACCCGTGGGCCGCGCCGCATCCGCAGGTCCGGTGACAAACACCACCTCCGCGCCGAGTTTTACAAGTGCATTGGCAACCGCAGTGCCCTGCGCCCCCGACGAGCGGTTCGCGATATAGCGCACCGGGTCAATCGGCTCTTGTGTCGGGCCCGAGGTCACCAAGACCCGCCGCCCCTGCAGCGGACTTTCGGACAGAGCGCGTTGAATCGCATCAACAATTTCCATGGGTTCAGACATCCGACCCGGCCCAAACTCGCCGCAGGCCATGTCGCCTTCATTTGGGCCAACGAAGCTCACCCCATCCGCCTTCAATTGCACCAAATTGCGCTGCGTTGCCGGATGATCCCACATCCGCACATTCATCGCCGGCGCGACCAGCACGGGCGTATCTGTCGCCAACAGCAGCGTTGAGGCCATGTCATTCGCCATGCCGTTGGCCATCTTCGCCATCAAATCCGCTGTGCCCGGCGCCACCACGATCAAATCCGCCGAGCGCGACAATTGGATGTGCCCCATCTCCGCTTCATCGGTCAGATCAAACAGATCGCGATAGACCTTTTCCCCCGCCAAGGACGACACGGACAAAGGCGTCACAAACTCCTCCGCTGCACGGGTCAGCACCGGCGTCACCCACGCCCCTCGCTCCCGCAACCTTCGGATCAGCTCCATGGACTTATAGGCCGCGATTCCACCGGCAATAATCAGGAGAATTCGTTTGTCTGTCAGCATTTAGCAGACCTCTTTCACGCTAAGGTGCCCAAACCTAGGCCGCATGAGCCAAAGGGGCAAGCTTGCTTATTTGAACGCCGCGCAAGGATCGTCCCGCTCGGCCGCCTCCGTCACAATCCAGAGATCATAAGGCGGTTCACTCTCCGGCTCAGCCTCAAGCTGGCCAAAGGACATGGAGGCAATCTCCTTTGGCAACAACACCGGTGCGCCCCAATCGGTGCGCGCATGGCCATTGCCGGTGATCACAGCCACCGGCCCACCTGTCGCATCCAAGGCTTCGGTCACCTCCTGCGCCAACCGCGCATCGCGCAACCGCTGCGCCATGACCATGCCGGGCAACATTTCTTCGGGCAGCGCGTCACAATGCGCTGAAAATTGCAGTGCCTCGCGCGCGTCTTGCTGAGCTTGAGGCAATGGCAGGGTCAACCCAAACTTGCCTCCTGCACCTTCCAGAAGCGCCGACATGTCCCCTCCCTCAAACGCCATCCGTGCCGCCTCACTCGGCACCTGCGCGCCATAGATCTTTGCATCACCCAGCGCGGCAAACACTGGATAATACATGGCAAAATCTGGCCAGCCACTGTCATTCCAGCCCAACGTAGCTTCCAAAGCCTGCGCATCATCTAGCAAATCCGAAGTCACTTTTGCCGCCTGCTCCGGTACCAGCATTTCAAACACCACCGCCTTGGGTGCGATTGCCAACACAGCCTGCGCTTGGTTATCGTGATGCGCCGGATTGTCGTGAACCTCTCCGAGGAACACAACATCCGCATCGCGGAAAAGATCATAGGATACCGCTTGAGCATGGCTGACGCCCGCGATCACGACAAAGGAGAGAGAGGCAAGTATCTGTTTCATGGCGTCACAAAACCCCGCCTCATCACAAGATGCAAGCCCGCCGCCTGTCGCATCCTGCTTTCACGCTTGCTCCGGCACAATGATTGGCGCAGGGTGCCGAACAACCCACTGAGGATACTTACATGTTGCCAAAACTGAGCCTGATTTTGGGAGGCGCGGCCTCGGGAAAATCGGCCTTCGCCGAAGGTTTGGTCATGGCGTCCCCGCAGCAACGCATCTACATCGCCACAGCGCAAGCCTTTGACGATGAAATGCGCCAAAAAGTGCAGAAACATCTGGAACAACGCGGCCCGAACTGGCGCACAATCGAAGCCCCGTTGGATACTGCCGAAACTCTGCGCGACCTGCCCGAAGGCACAATTGTCCTTTTGGACTGCGCCACAATGTGGCTGTCCAATCAAATGCTTGCAGAAAATGATCTCGCTACGGCACAAGCCGAATTGCTCGACGCATTGCAGGCCTGCTCCGCCCATGTGGTGGTGGTCTCAAACGAAGTTGGCCTCGACGTGGTGCCGGAAAACGCCCTCGCCCGCCGCTTCCGAGACGCGCAAGGCGCCCTCAACCAAGCCATCGCGCAACAGGCCGATCTGGCCGTGCTCGTGGTGGCCGGGTTGCCGATGGTGCTAAAAGGAGATCTGCCATGACCGAGCTGCACCTTGTGCGCCATGGCCCGACCCATGCCAAAACCATGGTAGGCTGGTCTGATCTGCCCGCCGACCTGTCTGACACAGCCCAAGTCGCCCGGCTCGCGAACCACCTCCCCTCTGACGGCATTGTGATCAGCTCCGATCTGCAACGCTGTGTCGCCACCGCAGACGCCATCCAACGCGATCGTCGCCGCTTGGCACACGATGCTGCCTTGCGCGAAATCCACTTTGGCGACTGGGAACTCAAAACCTTCGCCGAAATCGAGGCCGCTGACCCAGACCGCATCCGCGCCTATTGGGAAACCCCCGGTGACGTGCGCCCGCCAAATGGGGAAAGCTGGAACGAGGTCACTTCCCGTGTGGATGGCGCAATTGACCGCTTGATTGACGCGCATCGTGGTGCCAAACTGATCGTGGTGGTGCACTTTGGTGTGATCCTCACGCAAATCCAACGCGCCGAGCGGCTCACAGCGGACGAGGCCTTTGCCCACCGGATAGACAACCTCTCGGTCACCTCCATCAAAATTGACGACACGGGCTGGACAGCAAATCCAATCAATCACATTCCATGATGGATTCCGTCAAAATGTTTTAATTTCGTGATGAGTCGTGTCGTGCTAACCTCACCTCATGACCTACGATTTATACATCGGCGACTACGCCTATTCCTCCTGGTCGCTGCGCGGCTGGCTTCTGTTTGAAAAATTCGGCATCGCCCGGAAAACCACTTTGGTGGATTTCTCCGACAAATCTGTGGCAGAGCAACTCACCAAAATCGCGCCAGCGCGCACGGTTCCTGCGGTAAAAACACCCGAAGGCGCGATCCTCTCTGACAGTCTTGCCATTGCTGAAGAGCTCGCCACCCGCCACCCGGATGCGGGTCTTTGGCCCAGTGATCCCGGCGCACGTGCTACCGCGCGCAATCTGGCAGCCGAAATGCATTCCGGCTTTTTCACTCTGCGCAACGACTGCCCGATGAACCTGCGCCTGTCCTATGAAGACAGCAGCCCATCTGAAGACCTTATCAAGGACGTCCAACGCCTTGAAACCATTTGGGAACACGCCCGCACAAACTACGGCGCGGACGGCCCGTGGCTTTGTAGCACCTACAGCGTCGCCGATGCGTTCTACGCCCCGGTCGCGGCCCGCATTGCCGGCTACAACCTACCTGTGGGCGAGGTCGCCCAAGCCTATGTCGACACCCACCTGGCCGACCCGGCGTTCCGCCGCTGGCGCGCCATGGGATTTGCCCGTGGCGCGACCCTGCCATGGTACGCCAAAGACTACCCAACCCGCGCTTGGCCCGGCCCAAAGCCTCTCGCAGCAAAGGCCGTGGACAACGGCACGCCGGAGAACGCCAATTGCCCCTACTCCGGCAAGCCCTCCACGCATCTGATGGAGCTCAACGGACGCACCTTTGGCCTGTGCAACGCCTTCTGCCGCGACAAAACCGTAGCCGATCCGGAAGCCTGGCCTGCCTTCATGGCGCTGCAATAGGCGCATTAACCATTCGCTAACCAACCCTCGCTACAAATAGTTAACGTTTGTTAATCTGTTGTGTGGCGAGGGTTGTGCCGTGGTTGCTCGGGCTTATACCGTGGCTTTTGAAGGGGTTGAGGCGCATCAAGTGGAGGTGCAATGCGCCCTTGCGCCCGGTTTGCCTGCTTTCTCAATCGTTGGTCTGCCAGACAAAGCTGTCTCTGAGGCCCGCGACCGTATCCGCGCCGCGCTTGCCGCCATGGCCATCGCCCTGCCGTCCAAACGCATCACCATCAACCTCTCCCCGGCTGATCTGCCTAAGGAAGGCAGCCATTTTGACCTGCCCATCGCAGTCGCCCTGCTGGCCGCGCTCGGCATCATCCCCGAAGACGCCTCTGAAAGCACCGTCAGCCTTGGCGAACTGTCGCTCGACGGCTCATTGGTTGGCATCACCGGCGCGCTGCCCGCCGCCATGAGCGCCGCTGAAGAGGACCGCATGTTGCTCTGCCCCGCGGTCAGCAGCCCCGAAGCCGCTTGGGTTGCCGCCACGCAAGTGATTGGCGCGGCCTCTTTGGCGGATGTGGTCCGACACTACACAGGCCAATCGCCGCTCGCGCCATCACAACCCGGCGAAGTTCGGGGCGAAAGCAGCACCCTCGACCTGCGTGACGTGAAAGGCCAGGAACGCGCCAAACGCGCCTTGGAAATCGCCGCAGCCGGAAGACATCATCTATTTATGGTGGGTTCCCCTGGCTCAGGAAAATCCATGCTGGCCGCACGGTTGCCTACGATCCTGCCTCCGATGAGCCCTGCCGAAGCGCTTGAAACCTCGATGATCCATTCGGTGGCGGGCATATTGGAGCAAGGCGGCATTTCCCGCACCCGTCCCTTTCGCGAACCGCATCATTCTGCGTCGATGGCAGCCATCGTAGGCGGCGGACGACGCGCCCAACCCGGTGAAATCTCCCTCGCCCATAATGGCGTGCTGTTCATGGATGAGATGCCGGAGTTCTCCCGCCCCGTACTCGAAACCCTGCGCCAGCCCATTGAAACCGGTCAGGTCATGATCGCCCGCGCCAACGCACACGTCACTTACCCCTGCAAATTCATGCTGATCGCCGCCGCCAAACCTTGTCGCTGCGGTCACATGTATGACCCCGCCCAAGCCTGCGCCCGCGTGCCGGACTGTGGTCTGGAGTATCTTGGACGCTTGTCCGGCCCCCTCATGGACCGTCTGGATTTGCGCATCGAAGTGCCCCCGGTCGCCTTCCGCGACCTCGACCTGCCCAACGATGGCGACACATCGGAGAAGGTGGCTCAGCGCGTCGCCAGCGCACGTGCCATTCAAACGGAGAGGTTCACGGGCCACGACGGTATCCGCGTAAACGCCGACGCCCATGGCCAAGCTTTGGAAGAGATCGCCACGCCAGACGCCGAAGGCCGCGCGCTGCTGTCACAAGTGGCCGAACGCTTTGGCCTCACCGCGCGTGGCTATCACCGAGTCTTGCGCGTGGCCCGCACCATTGCGGACCTTGAGGATGCCGAACAAATCCGCCGCCCCCATCTGGCAGAAGCCATCAGCTTCCGCCTCACCACCAGCCAAGAGATTTAGGCCAGCTTGCCTTCAATCGCTTCCCAGATCTTCTCGGCGATATTCACCCCGTCAAACCGCTCCAGCTCTTGAATACCCGTGGGCGAGGTCACGTTGATCTCTGTCAGGTAGTCGCCGATCACATCGATCCCGACAAAAATCTGCCCCTTCTCCCGCAGCAGCGGCCCAATCGCGGCACAGATTTCCAAGTCCCGCTCGGTCAGCCCAATCTTCTCTGGACGTCCACCCACGTGCATGTTCGACCGCGTCTCCCCGGCCGCAGGCACACGGTTGATTGCGCCCACAGGCTCCCCATTCACAAGGATCACCCGCTTGTCGCCGTTGCTCACATCCGGCAGGAATTTCTGCACAATCAGCGGTTCGCGGCTAAACCCAGTAAACAGCTCATGCAGCGAGGTCAGGTTCCGATCATTGGCATCCAGTCGGAACACACCGGCGCCACCGTTGCCGTACAAAGGCTTCAAGATCACATCGCCGTGCTTGGCTTTGAATTCTTTGATGGTTTCCAGATCCCGCGCAATCGTGGTCGGCGGTGTCAGATCCGGGAAATCCAGCACCAGCAGCTTCTCCGGATAGTTCCGCACCCAGAACGGATCATTCACCACCAGCGTGTCCGGCGCCAGCCGATCCAGCAAATGCGTGCTGGTGATGTAATGCATGTCAAACGGCGGGTCCTGGCGCAGCCAAACCACATCGAAGTCTTTCAGGTTCACCCGTTCAAATGGCCCAAGATCCACATGGTTGCCCTGCTCGCGCCGCAGCACCATGGAATGGCCCCGCGCAGTGATCTCACCTTCTTCGTAAGCTAGGTGATCCGGCGAGTAGTAAAACAGCTCATGCCCCCGCGCCTGCGCCTCTTCGGCGATGCGGAAAGAGCTGTCAGCATTGATGTCGACCGAGGTGATCGGATCCATTTGAAAGGCGATTTTCATGTGCGCACCCTGATAATAAGTCCACACTTACATGGCCCATGCCACCCCCGCTTGCAATGGGGCGCATGATCTTACCAAAGCGCATTCTCAAGGATGTGAACCTCACCTTGGCCGTTCACCAAAGCCACATCAAACCGCATCTCGGTCAGCAAACCTTTGGGTTGCCCACCTGCAAATTCCTCCGCCGCGCGCATCAACCGCTCAACTTGTTTAGGCAACAACCGCGCCGCCGCGCTGTCAAAGCTGCGGCTGTGTTTGACTTCGACAAACACCAGGTCATCGCCGTCCCGCAGGATCAGGTCCACTTCGCCCGCCTTGCCACGCCACCGCGCCTGTGCCAGCGTCAGGCCCAGCGACACATAATGGCGCAAAACCGCGTCCTCGGCGGCCTGCCCCGCCAAATAATTGCTGCGCCCGGTGTCTTCCCTGCGCGTGTCACTCATACCAGACCTTTGCTCAATCTCCGGCGAGCTACCCCGCCTTCTGCAACTTCAGAGCCAATTGGTACACTTTGCGCCGGTTGATGCTATAGGCTTTGGCAATCGCGTCTGACGCATCCCGCACTGACAAGGTCTCCAGCGCCTCTTTCAGCGCCCCTTCGATGTCGTCCTCGCTGGCCGCCTCTCCGCGTTGCCGGTCGATCAACACGACAATCTCGCCCTTGATCGTGCGCTCCGGCAAATCTGCTGCCAATTCGTCCAGCGATCCGCGCAGCACTTCCTCAAACTTCTTGGTCAATTCGCGCGCCACAGCCGCCTTACGCCCGCCACCCAGCACCTCGGCGGCGTCTGCCACCATAGTCGCCACCCGTTTGGGCGATTCGTAAAACACAAGCGTGCCCGGCACCTCCCGTACCGCCTCCAAGGCTGTCTGCCGTGCCTTTTTGGCGTTTGGCAGAAACCCTGCAAAGAAAAACGAATCCGTCGGCAGGCCAGCGAGCGACAGGGCCGTGATGATCGCGCTTGGCCCCGGTGCACTGGTCACCAGATGGCCAGCTTCCGCCGCAGTAACTGACAGGTGATAGCCCGGATCGGCAATCAATGGCGTACCGGCTTCTGACGCGTAAGCCACCGTTTTCCCGGCCTCAAGATACCCCAAAAGCTTGCCACGCGCCCCTTCACCAGAGTGATCGTGATAGGCCAACACAGGCCGCCCATTGAGCGGCACCCCATGTATTTCAAGGAGTTTCTTCATCGACCGCGTGTCTTCCGCCGCAATCACATCGGCGCTGGCCAAAATGTCCAAAGCCCGCAAAGTGATGTCGCGCGCACTGCCTATAGGTGTGGCGACAAAGTACAAACCGGGCTGCAATTTCACGGTCTGGTGATTCATAGCTGGACCCGCCTTTTCACTCGTTTATTATTCGGCAGCAACGCGGCCGGACCTCAATCACGGGCGTGACCCCAACGGGAGTGGAGCTTACCTATGTTGTCTTTTCTTAAACCCGCCCAACGCTTTGTGAAAGGGGCGGTCGCAGGGCTTGCCGCGCTGGCACTGGCCTCTTGTGACGAAACCGGTGGAAGCTCCGGTCCAAAAATCGACGCCTCCGCCCCCGTGCCTGTGGCGCTTCTGGTGCCAAAAGGCTCGAGCAACTCTGGCGACGCACTGCTGGCACAAAGCCTTGAGAACGCAGCCAAACTGGCAATCGCAGATCTGGGTGACGTGAAAATTGATCTGCGTGTCTACGCCACGGCAGGCGATCCCAACACCGCCCAAGCCGTCGCCGTACAAGCGGTGAATGAAGGCGCCAAAATCATTCTGGGACCGGTGTTTGGCGAAGCTGCCAACGTCGCGGCCACGGCAGTGGCCGCGCGCAATGTGAACGTGCTGTCCTTCTCCAACAACACCACCATCGCAGGCGGCAACCTGTTTGTGCTTGGCCCAACCTTTGACAACACCGCCGACCGGCTGGTGGGTTTCGCCAAAGGTCAAGGCAAAGGCAACATCATGACGGTGCATGCCAACAACTCCGCTGGTCTGCTGGGCAACACCGCCATCGCCAACGCCATCACCCGCAATGGCGCAAACAACGCGGGCGCAGTAGGCTATGAGTTTTCGCAAGAAGGCGTGATTGCCGCTGTCAGCCAGATCAAGCTGAACGCAGAGCAAAACGGCGCTGACACATTGTTCCTCACCGCCAACACCTCCGGCGCCCTGCCCCTGCTGACCCAGCTTCTGCCAGAAGCAGGCCTCAGCCCGGCCACCATCCAGTACATGGGCCTGACCCGTTGGGACATCCCGGCGCAAACGCTGGAACTGCCCGGCGTACAGGGTGGTTGGTATGCGATGCCAGACCCAACCCTGACCAACCAATTCCAAACCCGCTACGCGCAGGCGTACGGCGGTCTGCCCCACTCTATTGGTGGTCTGGCCTATGATGGCATTGCGGCAATCGGCGCGCTGGTCAAACAAGGCAAATCTGATGCACTGACAACAGGCGCATTGACACAAGGCGCAGGCTTTCAGGGTGTGAACGGCATCTTCCGCCTGCGCACCGACGGCACAAACGAACGCGGGCTGGCCGTGGCCACAATCCGCGACAAGAAGGTGGTAATCATTGACCCTGCCCCAACCCGATTTGGAGGCGCTGGCAGCTAAGGCCAGCGACATCTTTCCAGCCCCGCCCAGCGCGGGGCTGATCTGCTCAGCTGACGAGATTTTCAATTGCGCCGAAGTGGCCGCGGAACTTGCCGAAATCCTGAAACAGGACGGCAAGGAAAGCGACCTGCGCAAAGAAATCGTGCCTCTTCTCATGGCCCGCCGCAAAGCGGCCATGGCTAAAATTGCAACGGCGTTCCGCGACCAACCGCGCGCCGCCCGCGCCATGACGCGCTCCTATACCTGGCTCACCGATTGCCTCGTCAGCTGCGCCTTCTACGTCGCCACCGTCCGATTCTACCCACTGCACACCCCCACCGAAGCCGAGCGCCTCGCCCTCTTTGCCGTCGGCGGCTATGGCCGTGGGGAAATGGCGCCGCAATCCGACGTAGATCTGCTGTTTTTGACGCCCTACAAAGTCACCCCATGGGCGGAGAGCGTGATCGAATCCATGCTCTACCTGCTCTGGGACCTGCGTCTCAAAGTTGGCCACAGTTCTCGTACCGTGAAGGACTGCCTGCGTTTGGGACGCGAAGACTTCACCATCCGCACGGCCTTGCTAGAAAACCGCTTCCTGCGCGGCCATGAGCCGCTTGACGAAGAGCTCAACACCCGCCTTGAAGAGGAACTCTTCAAAGGCACCGAACAGGAATTCATCGAAGCCAAGCTCAACGAACGCGACGAGCGCCACAAAAAGCAGGGCCAGCGCTACGTGGTGGAGCCCAATGTCAAAGAGGGCAAAGGTGGCCTGCGCGACCTTCAATCGCTCTTCTGGATCGCCAAATACGTCTACCACGTCTCTGATGTCTCTGAACTTGTTGAGAAAGACGTGCTGCTTCAGGAAGAGCTTGAGCGCTTCATCGCGGCGGAAAACTTCCTCTGGGCGGTGCGTGGTCACCTGCACTTGACGGCCGGTCGCCCCATGGAGCAGTTGACCTTCGACGTGCAAGTCGAGATCGCCGATCAGATGGGCTACACCGACAAAGGTGGCCGCCGCGCGGTGGAACACTTCATGCAAGAGTTCTTCCGCCAAGCCACCGCTGTTGGCGACTTGACCCGCATCCTGCTGACCAAGCTGGAAGCTAATCACGCCAAAGCCGAACCGCTGCTAGAGCGCATCTTCCGCCGCCGCCCACGCATGAAGCCCGGCTACAAAATGGTGCACAACCGTCTGGATGTGGCGGATGAAAAGACCTTCCTCGACGATCCGCTCAACCTGCTGCGCCTGTTCGAAGAGGGCCTGCGTACCGGCATGTTGATCCACCCGGACGCCATGCGGCTGGTGACGGCCAATCTGCACCTGATCGACGACGACTTCCGCGCCAACAAAGAGGCGCGCCGCCTGTTCCTCGACTTACTACTGAAACACGGCAACCCCGAACGCGCCCTGCGCCGCATGAACGAACTGGGCGTGCTCTCAGCCTTCATTCCGGAGTTTGAGCCTATCGTCGCGATGATGCAGTTCAACATGTATCACTCCTATACGGTGGACGAACACACCATTCAGGTGATCTCCAACTTCATGGACATCGAACGCAAAGACCTTGAGGACGAGTTGCCGCTCAGTTCCGAAATCCTCGCCTCCGGCGGCATCAACCGCAAAGTGCTCATGGTCGCCATGCTGCTGCACGACATCGGCAAAGGCCGCGACATCGACCACTCTGTGCTCGGCGCGCAAATCGCCCGCAAGGTCGCGCCGAACCTGGGCCTCAACAAAGCCGACAGTGAAACCGTGGAATGGCTGGTGCGCTATCACCTGCTGATGTCAGACACCGCGCAGAAGCGCGATATCGCTGACCCGCGCACCGTGCGCGACTTTGCCAAAGCTGTGAAAACGGTGGATCGCCTCAACCTGCTGACCATCCTGACCGTGTGTGACATCCGCGGCGTTGGCCCGGCTACCTGGAACAACTGGAAAGCTGTTTTGATCCGCGCCCTGCATGGTCAAACCAAACTGGTGCTGGAGGATGGCATGGAGGCCATCACCCGCGAAAACCGCGGCACCAAGGCCAAGAAACTCCTGCGCGAAGAACTGTCCGACTGGCCCAGCAAAGACCTCAAGAAAGAGACCGCCCGCCACTATGAGCCGTATTGGCAGGGCCTGCACATCACCGCCCACAAAGTGTTTGCGGACCTGCTGCGCGACATTCCGGACAACGAAGTCCGCATCGACCTGCACCCGGACGATGACCGCGACGCCACCCGCGTCTGCTTTGCTATGGCGGACCACCCCGGCATCTTCTCGCGCATGTGTGGCGCATTGGCTCTGGTGGGCGCCAACATCGTCGACGCCCGCACCTTCACCTCCAAAGACGGCTACGCCACCGCCGCCTTCTGGATTCAGGATGCGGAAGACAAGCCGTATGAGGCCGCCCGACTGCCGCGCCTTCGAAAGATGATTGAGCGCACCCTGGCTGGTGAGGTTGTCACCACCGAGGCCATCAAATCCCGCGACGTGATCAAAAAGCGCGAACGGGCCTTTAAGGTGCCGACCACGATCCTGTTTGATAACGAAGGCTCAGAAATCTACACCATCATTGAAGTGGACACCCGCGATCGCGCAGGCCTGCTGTTTGACCTCACCCGAACCTTGGCCAACAGCAACGTCTACATCGCCTCCGCCGTGATTGCGACTTTTGGCGAGCAGGTGGTCGACACCTTTTACGTCAAAGACATGTTTGGCCTGAAGTTCCACGCCGAAGGCAAACAAAAGGCGCTGGAGAAGAAACTGCGCGAAGCCATCCAGCAAGGCGCTGAAAGGGCCAACGCATGAAGCCCATCCGCCTGATGCGCGGCTTTCTGACCGTGGGCTTCTGGACTCTGCTGAGCCGTGTGCTGGGCTTTGTCCGAGAGATCTTGATTCTGAACTACATCGGCCCTGGCCCTCTACTGGACGCCTTTGTGGCGGCCTTTCGCCTGCCCAACATGTTCCGCCGCTTCTTTGCCGAAGGCGCGTTCAACGCCGCCTTTGTGCCGATGTTTTCCAAAAAGCTGGAGGGCGAAGAAGACGCGGAACATTTTGCTAGCGAGGCCCTGAGCCTGCTGTTTGCCGCAGTGATGACCCTCACCGCTCTCGGCATGATCTTCATGCCCGCGCTGGTCTGGCTTACGGCGGAAGGCTTTGCCGGAGACGCGCGGTTTGACCTGACGGTGGGCTATGGCCGCATCGTCTTCCCCTACATCTTTTTCATGTCCTTGGGCGCGTTGTTCTCCGGCGTGCTCAATGCCACCGGCCGCTTTGCCGCCGCCGCAGCAGCCCCGGTGCTGCTCAACATTCTGATCATCCCTGCCCTGATCCTCGGGCATCTGTCGGGTGGCCCTGTCATCACCTGGCTGATCTGGACCATTCCCGTCGCCGGCGTGGCCCAGCTTGCTTTGGTCTGGATTGCCAGCCGCAAAGCCGGCCTGCGCATCAAACTGCGCCTGCCCAAATGGACGCCCGACATGGCCCGCATGGTCCGCGTCGCTGTGCCCGCCGCGCTGGCCTCCGGCGTAATGCAGATCAACCTTGTGGTTGGGCAAATCGTGGCCTCCAACACTGAAGGCGCCGTGAGCTGGCTCTATGCCGCAGATCGCCTGTACCAACTGCCCCTTGGTGTGATCGGCATCGCCATCGGCATTGTTCTGCTCCCAGATCTCTCCCGTCGCTTGAAAGCCAACGACGATGTCGGGGCTCAAAACGCCTTCTCGCGCGCCAGCGAGTTTGCGATGTTCCTGACCCTCCCCTGTGCCGTGGCATTCCTCGTCATCCCGCTGCCGATTGTCTCCGTGCTTTATGAACGCGGCGCAACCGGCTCTGATGACACCGCCGCCATCTCGGTCGCTTTGGCGATTTACGCGCTTGGTCTGCCAGCTTTCGTCCTGCAAAAGCTATTGCAACCGCTGTTTTTTGCCCGCGAAGACACCAAGCGCCCGTTCCACTACGCCGTCTGGGCCATGGTGGTGAACGCCGTGCTGGCCTTTGGGTTGGCGCCCTACATCCAATGGATGGCCCCTGCCATTGCCGCCACCGTCTCCGCCTGGATCATGGTGGCTCAACTCGGCTTTGGCGCGCGCGGCTACGGTCAAGTGGCCAAGTTTGACACCCGCCTGCGCAAACGCCTTTGGCGCATCTGTCTGGCCTCCGCCGCCATGGGCGGCGCGCTCTGGGTGACCTGGGTCATTCTGGTGCCGTGGTTCGGCCTTCCCGGCTGGCGCTACGTGGCTTTGCTGATCCTGCTCACGCTCGGCGCGGTTGTTTATTTTGCCGTCGGCCGCCTGATTGGCGCCTATGTTCCCAGCGAATTGAGGGCTGCTGCCCGCCGTGGTTGAGCGGGCACAAACCGACAAATAGACTCAGAAACCAGTTGCTCCCGCCCCCTAATGTGCCGTTAACCTTAGGCATTCTTTAATCTCGGGAGTGAGACATGAATAATTGGATCGTAATGTTGATCGTCGGCATCTTGGCCGTGGTCTTGGGTGTTCTGGCCTTAGCCAACCCTTTCGCCGCCTCGGTAACCGCCACAGTCTTTGCAGGCTGGAGCTTCCTTTTCCTGGGCGCATTTCAAACCTTTGCCGCCTTTAGCGCGCCGTCGACTGGCGCAAAAATCGCCGGTGTGATCCTGGGTGTACTCGCCTTGGTCATCGGCGTGCACATCATCGCACAACCGCTTCAGGGCCTGCTTTCCCTGACCTTCGCCGCAGGCATTCTGTTCCTTGTATCCGGCGTGTTCAAAGGCGTGTTTGGCTTTTCCAACTTCGAAGGCAGCGCCCGCTGGGCCTTGCTGCTGTCCGGTCTGGTCTCGGTGATCCTGGGCCTGATGGTGCTGAACAACTTCCCACAATCCGCAGCTGTTCTGCTGGGTGTGTTGCTGGCCATCGAACTTCTGTCCAACGGCATCAGCGCCATCGCACTGGCCTTTGCCGTGCGCAGCGCCAACAACGCCGAAGAGACTCCTCAAGAAGACGCCGCCTAAGCGGTCATATCACTGGCGGCGGATCTTTTCGCGGATCCGCTGCCACCCTCCAGGGATCAGCGCAAAAGACATCAAGAACCCTGCGCCAAAGCCGATCACATCGGCGACCCAATCCGGACTGCCTCCAAAAATCAGGTTAAAGCCCAACTGAATGGCCACCAGCATGCCAATCAGCGAAAACGCTCGAGCTTGTGGTGCGCCCACCTCTCCGAGGCTGGTCCACAGCAAAAACGTAAACGCCCCGATCAGCCCATAAACACCAGGGTAGCTGCCCAATAGCGGCGTCGGGCTGTCTAAAATCACCGCGTAGCCCAGCGCACCTACGACACCGGAAAGCACAAAGATCGCCAAGGTTGCCCAACCGGAGAACACCTCCCCGACCATCTTGCCCATTGCTAATAGCAACACACCGCCAAACAGCGCATGGGTGAAGTTGTAGTGCACAAACAGATAGCTCACAAAACGGATCATATGTTCTGCCGGATACACTCCGTTGGAGACCATCCAATCAAAAATGTCCGGAGAAAACGCGTAGCGCTGAATGGCATCCAGCCGCCAACCCACCGATGCCGGTCCTCCGACAATGCCTTGGGCACCAAACCACAAGGTGGCTTCCACACCGACCAGCAACAAAAACAACGCCGTCACCACCGGCGGCAACGGGTTCACGGGGCTTTGATCATCTGGGTGCGACATGCCTGTACTCCTTACCCGCCCTGCTTGCCGGTCCGGCTTGACGGTGTTTGGCCTCGGAGATAAGCCAAGCAGGCTAACAAATCCAGATGGAGTATTTCCAATGAACGAGGCGGTCCAAACGTCCTCCACCTTTACCCCACGCGTCTTTTCCGGGATTCAACCCTCGGGCGGTCTGACGCTGGGCAATTACCTCGGCGCGATGAAGCGCTTTGTTGATATGCAAGAGGCTGGCACGCATGAAACTGTGTTCTGCATGGTTGACCTGCACGCCATCACAGTCTGGCAAGACCCTGCCAAGCTGCAACGCGCCACCCGCGAACTCTGCGCCGGTTTCATTGCCGCAGGCATCGACCCGAAAAAATCGATCTTGTTCAACCAATCCGCCGCGCCGGAACACGCACAACTGGCATGGATCTTCAACTGCGTCGCCCGCATGGGCTGGATGCAGCGCATGACCCAATGGAAAGACAAAGCTGGTAAAAATTCGCAAAACGCTTCGCTGGGCCTGTTTGCCTACCCGGCGCTCATGGCGGCGGACATTCTGATCTACCACGCCACCCACGTGCCCGTGGGCGAGGACCAGAAACAGCACCTTGAGTTGACGCGCGATGTCGCCACCAAGTTCAACCACGACTATGGCGTGGACTTCTTCCCAATCACCGAACCGGTGATCGAGGGCGCGGCCACCCGTGTGATGTCCTTCCGCGATGGCACCAAAAAGATGTCCAAGTCCGACCCGTCCGATGCTTCCCGCATCAACATGACCGACGACGCGGACACCATCGCCAAGAAAATCCGCAAGGCCAAAACCGACCCGGAAGCTCTGCCATCTGAGGCCAAAGGTCTGGAAGAGCGTCCCGAGGCCCGCAACCTGGTCAACATCTACGCAGGTCTGTCTGGCCTGACCGTGGATCAGGTTCTGGCCGATGTCGGCGGCAAGCAATTCTCCGAGTTCAAGCCAATGCTCTCTGACCTCGCAGTGTCCAAACTGTCCCCAATCAGCACGGAAATGGCCCGCCTGATGGAGCATCAGGACGAGATCGACAAGATCCTCGCCCACGGCGCAGGTCAGGCCCGCGAAATCGCCGCGCCAATCCTGAAAAAGACCTACGAAATTGTCGGCATGGTCGGCGCGTAAGTTTTCCACATCACTGCAAACAATCAGCCCCGCCACTGGCGGGGCTTTTTGTTGGCCCTCAGTTGCCCCCCAAAGCGCGCTCCAAAAACAGCGCCTCCTGGTCCCCAAACGTGCCCGTCACCGGGTTGTCAAACCCAACCTTTTCAGCCACCCGCACAGACGCCGCATGGGCCGGATCAAAGATCGCACAGGCCATCGGAAACTCCTTGGCGAGCACATCATCCGCCCAGGCCATCACCGCCCTAACAGCCTCCGTCGCCAGCCCCTGCCCCTGCGCCGAGGTTTTTAACGCCCAACCGGCTTCCGGCTTGCCATGCACGCTTGGCTGAGAGTCCCGATGGTAATCCGCCAACCCGGCCTCGCCCACAAACGTGCCATCCACCTTGCTCTCCAGCACCCAGTAGCCATAGCCCAGCGCCTGCCAATGCCCGATATACCGCAACAGTCGCGACCACGACTCCGCCGCTGTCGACGGCACACCCGAAATCCGCGCCACAACCTCCGGATCCGCCCACATCGCGGCGCTATCCTCAAAATCCGTCAGCTCATGCCCGCGCAGGATCAGCCGATCCGTTTCAAGCCTTGGTACCATTGCTGTCATTTTCTCTCCCTCGCCGCGTACTTTGTTGTGGCCAACTTCGACCAATACGCGCGATATGTAAGCTCTCACTGCCGCCCATCAAAACGAAGTCCTCCCTCCGCATTTCCGCACATAATCCGCGCCAAATCGCAAGTTTTCAGCGCCCAGCGCCGCGCCTACCTTTGTTGCCAACAAAGGAGACCTCTCATGCCCGCGCCTTACGCCCCCTCCGCCCGCATTGGCCACGTACATCTGAAAGTCGCCGACCTTGACCGCGCGATCGCCTTCTATGCCGATGTCCTGGGCTTCGAAGTCCAAACCCGCCTCGGCAACGATGCCGCCTTCCTCGGATCAGACGGCTACCATCACCACATCGGCCTCAACACCTGGCGCAGCAAGGGCAGCGGCCCCGCGCCGGAACACCACACCGGCCTGTTCCACACTGCCATCCTCTACCCCTCTCGCGCCGACCTCGCGACCGCCGTGCAGCGGGTCATTGCCGCCGGCTATCCAGTGCTGGGAGCCTCTGATCATGGCGTGTCCGAAGCCATCTACTTCAACGACCCAGACGGCAACGGAGTCGAACTTTACCGAGATCGCCACACCGCCGAGTGGCCGCGCCACAAAGATGGCAGCCTACAAATGTACAGCCATCCACTGAAACTCGAAGCCCTTCTGGCAGAGGCGGCTTAACGCCGGGCAGCGTCACAAAACTGCAAACAGCTTGTCACGAATCTGAATCAGCGACCTCCTAGTCTTGGCATCAACCAAAGATCCAAGCCTACGGAGCCAGGAATGTCCTCTGACCACCAAATTGACGACCTGTCATTTGACGAAATCGACGAGCTGATCTCGCCTCGCGCGGAAGAAACCGACTTTGACCGCATCGTGGAAACCGCCTTCTCTCGTCGTGGCTTCCTGGGCGGTGTGATGACCTTTGGCCTCGGCTCTTTTCTGGTCGGCACAACAGCCCTGACCCGCGAGGCCGTGGCCGCTGGAGATCGCTTTGGCTTCACCCAGGTTGCCGCCAACACAGAGGACACCATCACCGTGCCAGACGGCTTTGAGTGGGAACAAGTTGTGACCTGGGGCGATCCGCTCTTCTCTGACGCCCCGGCTTTTGACGAAGCCACACGCGGCACCGCGGCTTCTCAGGCGCGTGCCTTTGGTGACAACAACGACGGCATGTCGATCTTCACCAAAGATGGCCGCACCGTCATGGCCATCAACAACGAATACACCAACCGCAAAATCCTTTGGGGCAACAACCCCGAGGGCAAGTGGGTGTCCGACGACGATGTGCAAAAAGGCATGAACGCCCACGGCGTGTCTGTCTTCGAAGTGGCCCGCGACGAGAGCGGCAACTGGCAGGTGGTGGTCGACAGCGACCTGAACCGCCGCATCACACCGCAAACCGATATGGACCTGACCGGCCCTGCCGCTGGCCATGACCTGTTGAAAACCGAGGCAGATCCTACCGGCACCACCACCAAAGGCACCTGGAACAACTGCGGCAACGGCGAAACCCCGTGGGGCACCTACCTGACCTGCGAAGAAAACTTCAACGGCTACTTCTCCGCTGAAGATGAAGCGCATGAGGTCTCTGCAGAGCTGAAGCGCTACGGTGTATCCTCCAAAGACTGGGGTTACGGCTGGGCCAAGGTGGATCCGCGCTTTGACGTCTCCAAAAACCCAAATGAGCCAAACCGCGCGGGCTATGTGGTCGAAATCGACCCGTTTGACCCAACCTCCACGCCAAAGAAACGCACCGCTCTGGGCCGCTTCAAGCATGAAAACGCCGCCGTGGTGTTGGCGGCCAACGGCAAAGCGGTTGTCTACCTCGGCGACGATGAGCGCGGCGAATTCCTCTACCGATTTGTCTCTCACGGCACCTACTCTGCCACCGGCGACAACAGCGATCTTCTGGAAAGTGGCGACTTGTTTGTCGCCAAGTTCTTTGATGACATGCGCGGCGAATGGCTGGCCCTAACGCCCGACACCACCGGCATGTCCGACGCGGAAATCCGCATCCATACCCGTCAGGCCGCGTCCAAAGTTGGCGCAACCACGATGGACCGCCCAGAATGGGTGGCGGTGAACCCAACCAAGGCAGAAGCCTTTGTTGCGCTCACCAACAACAAGAACCGGGGCAAAAAGCCAAACGCTGGCGGCGATGACACCTCGGCCAACGGGCCAAACCCACGTGTCGAAAACCACTACGGCCAGATCGCCCGCTGGATGCCCGACAACGAAGACCACAGCGCCAACGGTTTTAGCTGGAACCTCTTCGCGCTGGCCGGGAACCCGGATGTGCATGATGATGCATATGCAGGCAGCGAGAACATCAATGCCGGAAATATGTTCAATTCCCCGGATGGCATGGCCTTTGACAGCACCGGCCTGTTGTGGATCCAGACCGACGGCAAATATTCTAACGAAGGCGACTTTGCGGGCATGGGCAACAACCAGATGCTTGCGGGCGACACCGTCACCGGTGAAATCCGCCGCTTCCTGGTTGGCCCCAAAGAATGTGAAGTCACCGGAGTTTGCTGGTCCCCGGATCGCCGCACCATGTTTGTCGGCATTCAGCACCCGGGTGAAAAAGGCAACTCCCACTTCCCGGATGGCGGCACCTCCGTGCCACGGTCTGGTGTTTTTGCGGTACGTCGCACAGACGGCGGCCTCATTGGATAACAACGACGCAAATTCTGACTACCCAAATACCTTTTTACATCCCGCTTTTTAGCACCAAACCTTTGGCCCCTGACCACCCCCTGGTCGGGGGCTTTCCTTTTACAATGGGAGCGCTTAACCGCGCCCGATGTAAGGCATCTTGGTCGCCATCACTGTCATGAACTGCACATTTGCATTGAGCGACATCTCCGCCATATGCAGCACAGACCGCGCCGCATCCTGCACATCCATCGTGGCATTGGGGGCTTTGCCATCCGCCACCAGCGCCGCGTTCAACCCCGCCACCATATCGGTCTCCGCGTTGCCAATATCGATCTGACCACAGGCAATGTCATACGGCCGCCCGTCCAGCGACAAGGCCCGGGTCAGCCCGGTTACCGCATGTTTTGTGAGCGTGTAGCATACCGAACCTTCGCGTGGCACATGCGCGCTGAGTGACCCATTGTTGATGATCCGCCCGCCCTGCGGCACCTGCCGCCGCATCTGCGCATAGGCCAGCTTGGCGGCAATAAACATGCCGCGCACATTGATATCCAGCACCTGGTCAAAGCCGCCCAGATCGATCTCATCAATCGACCCGGCAGGGCCAAACATGCCTGCATTGTTGAACAGCGCATCCAGACGTTCGGCGCGCGCCACAAACCGCGCAAACGCGCTCTCCATCGCCGCCGCGTCGGTCACATCCGCCACCAACGGCACCGCGTTCACATACTCGTCGGCTATCGCTTGCAGCTTCTCTTCGCTGCGCGCCAACACACCAACCCGCCAACCAGCGTCCAGAAAGGCCACCGCTGTCGCCCTGCCAATCCCCTGGCTCGCGCCGGTCACAATGATGCTCTTCACGCGCTTTCCTCCTGCGCCATCAACTCCAGCGGCGCAGGCGCCACCGTCAAATCACTCACGTCCAGCGGCCCCGACGGCTTTGCCAGCCGATTGCGCACCACCCAATGCAGCCGCTCGCTCGCCCGCGTAATCGCCACATAAGCCAACCGCTTCCACAACGGCTGCCCCGCCTCGCTGCGGTTCATGCGTGCAGCCACATAAAGGTCCGGCGCAAACACCTGCACGTTCTCCCACTGAGAGCCCTGCGCCTTGTGAATGGTCACCGCCGCCCCGTGCAGGAACGTTGCCCCCATCCGCGCCGCATAGGGAATAAACGGCTCTTCTTCATCCGGCATCTCGATCTTCACAATCGACGCCGCCGACACGCGCGGATCCTCCGCGCCCATCACATGCAGCCGCGAAAACCCCGGCTTGCGGCCCGGCCCCAGATAAATCACCTGCGCGCCTTTGATCAGCCCCCGCGCCTCCAGATCCAGCCGCTTCTTACGGTGTTTCATCGGCAACTCGATCCCGTCACAGATCAGCGGCTCGCCCTCAAGCAGCTCATCTTCCGGCGCGTCATGCACCATGCGAAACGCGTTGATCAGCCGGATACGCGTCGCATTGCGCCACACCAACACCGGCGAGCGCGCCATCAGGTCGACCTCAACCCGCTGGGCAAACTGCACCCGATCATCCTTGCGCGCGGTGTCCTCCACCATGCGCTCAAAGTCATGGAACTCCAGCTGCGGGTCGGCCAGAGCATGCGCCAGATCCAAAATCGGATTGTCCGCGTCCTGGCGGTGAATGCGCTCCAGATTATAGACCGCCGGTGCGGGCAACTTATCAAACACCATCGCGCCCGATTGGTTCACCGGCGCCAGCTGCGCGGGATCTCCAAACAGCACCAACGTGCTGAAAATCTCTTTCAGATCGTCAAACTGCTTGTCATCCAGCATCGAGCTTTCGTCGATAAACCCGATGTCCAGCGGATCATCCCGCCGCTTCCAACCGGTGATGAAATCACTGCCCCGCAGCCCAGCCGCCGCCAAAGCGCCTGGAATGGACTTGTGCAGCTTGTAAAACTCCGCCGCCCGATCCAGAGCCTCATCTGTGAGCCCCTCAATATCCGGCCGCTCACCATTGTCCGCCAGCCACTCGGCGATCTTCTCATACTCAGGGTCATAGACCGGCGTATAGATGATCCGGTGAATGGTCGTCGCCGGCACGCCGCGCATCCGCAACACACTCGCCGCTTTGTTGGTCGGCGCCAAAATCGCCAACGTCCGGTGATCTTTCTTGCGCTTGCCTTCATAGTCGCCGGAGACAATATCCACCCCCGCGCCTTCCAGCGCCTTCACCATCTCCGACAGCAACAACGTCTTGCCCGACCCGGCCTTGCCGGTTACCGCGGCAATCGCCTGTTTGCCTTCGGTGGCAGGCGTCAAAAGACCCTCGTCCAAATCCACCCCCAATCCTTTCAGCAAGGCGGAGATATTGTCGAAGGCCTCGGCCTGGTCATGGCTGAATGTGATGGAGGTACTGCTCATGGCGCGACCCTATAGCGGGCAGCGATTGGGGGCCAGCGGGTTTCGTCTTGTACCCGAAACAAAGGCCACAAACGCGCCGTCAGACAGCGCCAGACCTCCCCAACTATAGACCCCCTTTAATTTGCCTTTCTAATCCCTTCGCCTCTCACTAAGTCGTGACATCTTTTTTCGTTGAGAATGTCAATTGATACGCTTTGTACGCTTCAATGCAGGTATCAAAAACATATTCAAATTCGAACTTCACAGGTTCATTTTCGTAGAAAGCAAGGAAACATTTCACATCAGGAGATTGCGACAGGTATCGGCAAATCGCCTGGCGGTACTTCCATGGTTTCGCCCTTTTCGGAAGTCGCGAGAGCCAATGCGCGTTTGGTCTTCCCGGAAATGGCCACCCTTCAAGCAATGAGGGACCGGAAGGAAGTGGATTGCGCCCCATGACTTCCAGAAACAATCTGAGCTCTTGCGGCGTTGCAAACAGCAAATCCACTTTCTGGAAATGCACATGCATCAAACACCACTTTTTCCTTTGAACCAGAAATGGGTGTGAGACGGAATCTGGCCTCATTGGCTGTCCACTTTTCGTGAACTTGAGCACCCACCCCACTGACTTTGCGCCTGCCCAGCCGCTTAAGGGCGTCCAGGGGAATTCGTTACAATAATGTAGGTCAATGCGCTTCATGTCTCGTTCCCCCAACATGTCTAACAGAGCACTGGCAATAAAAAGCCCCCGTTATTGCAGACGAAGGCTCTCTTTAGAAATGAAGTATTGGAAGTTACTTCGCGTGCGCGTCCCAAGCATCCCGCAGGGCTTCCCCGTCAGGATGCTGGCGAGAAAACAGGACATAGACAGGAGCGGATCGCACCTCAGCTGCCTCGCCAATATCACTTGCTTCGTCGCCCAGAACCTCATTCAAAGACAACTCACCAACAACTCTGTTTTCGATCAGCACATCCGCCCGGCCGGACTGCAACATTTTCCACGCACTTTCTGCAGATGTCACTGTGCGCATGTCCATGCCGCGCTTCTGGTATTCCGCTTCATACCAATATCCCGCATAGCCAATGACAGAGAGGCCCTGCGCTTGAATGTCGTCAATTGAGGTCACATTCAAGCCGTCTGGATACTTGGTCCGGCTGTAAAAAATCACATCTGTCTGACCGTCCACTGGCACTTCTGGGTAGTAGAACTCATCCACACGTTCGTCCGTGCGTGACCAAGAAAACGTCGCAACAAAGTCGCCTTTCTTGGTCATCTCAAAGGATCGCTTCCACGGCATGTACTCAAGCTCAATGTCATAGCCTGCCGACTTCATCACTTCGCGTACACGCTGAGTATGCAGGCCATTGTCTGGCAACTCTGAGCCGATATAAGGCGCCCATTCGCCTGCTGCAAAAGTAAGGGTCTCGGCCATTGAAGACGCCGCAGCTAAGACGGAAAAGGCACATGCCGCAAGGGTGGTTTTGATGTTCATTTTGACACTCCGCTAAAAGACTAATGCAAAGGCCTAAGCGGGAGACCTTTCCAAAAAGTGAAATGCCCAAACAAGAAATTGTGCGGCCAATTGAAACCTTGAGCCACCGGGCGAAGAGGCCAACGCGGGAAACCGCTTTTTTTCGATCCGCGCGAGTTTCCTGCCTGCGTCAAACATAATGTTCCGCGCGCACCGGTTGGCTGCTTGCTGCCGGTAGGCGAAGGCACTTTGCCCCCTAGACACCCTCCTCCTCAAAGATCTCCTCAATCGATAGCTCAAACACCCGCGCAATCCGAAAGGCCAAAGGCAACGATGGGTCGTACTTCCCGTTTTCAATGGCGTTTATCGAATTGCGCGAAACGCCAAGCGACGCGGCCAGATCGGCCTGTGTCCATCGTCGCTCAGCACGCAGCACCCGAATTTTGTTCTTCATGACACCACTCCGTTTTGCTGGCCTAGCGCCTAGACACCCACCAAAAGGATTGGCTGATCACAAACACGGCGCTCATCACAATCATCGCAAAGGTGACGCCCAGGCCAAATCCAACCGCCGAGAGTGGCAATCCACTGCCAGACATCGCCGCGACACTGGAAACGACATTCTGCAAAGCGGGCATCGTCACCATCAGCATGACAAACGCCAATGACAGCGGCACCCCAACGGAACTTGCCGTGGCCAATGCGTAGCGCACACTGGCCCACTTCAACTCATCCTGATCCCGGAAAATCGAGAAAAACACCCAACCGGCCCACAGAATGCAAAGCGCAGAAAAGATGATGTCGGCCACAAAAGACACCTCAAAAACAAAGAAAAACGCGACTCCGATACAGACGGCGACAAACACGGAAATTTGCGAATACGTGGAACTGGGCATGACTAGCATCCTTCTCTAAATGACAAGTTTACTTGTCGTGATTCGCACCAAGTGGTCAAGCGCTCAGCGCAAGACGCCCTGCAATCACCACGGTCCCAGACATGAAAAGACCCCCGAAGCCAGGCGGCTCCGGGGGCTGGAGGAAAACGGGGGAAACCGTTTTATGATCCGTGCGTGTTACTTGCCCGCGTCGAGCACATCTTCCAGCGTGCGCAGCCCGGTCTTTGGCGCCTGCACCAGCACCGACATGTTGCCCGGCTTGTGTTCGTTGCGATACATTTTCATGTGCGCTTCCGGCAGCTCGGCCCAAGGGAACACTTCAGACATGCATGGGTCCAGACGACGCTCCACCATCAACTGGTTGGCGGCCGCAGCCTGCTTCAAGTGGGCAAAGTGGGAGCCCTGCAGACGCTTCTGATGCATCCACATGTAGCGCACGTCAAAGGTACAGTTGAAGCCAGACGTACCGGCGCAGATCACAACCATGCCGCCTTTTTTACAGACCAGCGAGGACACAGGGAACGTCTTCTCCCCCGGGTGCTCAAACACCATGTCCACGTTCACGCCTTTGCCGGTGATCTCCCAGATCGCCTTGCCAAATTTGCGCGCCTCTTTCAGCCAGTCGTTGTATTCCGGCGTGTTCACGGTTGGAAGCTGACCCCAGCAGTTGAAGTCGTTGCGGTTGATCACGCCTTTCGCGCCAAGCCCCATGACAAAGTCACGCTTGCTCTCGTCCGAAATCACGCCAATCGCGTTGGCGCCAGCGGTGTTGATCAGCTGGATCGCATAAGACCCCAGACCACCGGACGCGCCCCATACCAGAACGTTCTGGCCTGGCTTCAGATCGTGTGGCTCGTGGCCAAACAGCATCCGGTAAGCAGTTGCCAGCGTCAGCGTATAACAGGCTGCTTCTTCCCAGGTCAGGTGCTTGGGACGCGGCATCAACTGCTGTGCTTGCACACGGGTGAACTGAGAGAAGGAGCCGTCAGGCGTTTCATAGCCCCAGATGCGCTGGCTGTCGGAGAACATCGGATCGCCGCCGTTACAGTGCTCGTCGTCGCCGTCATCCTGGTTGCAGTGGATCACAACTTCGTCGCCCACTTTCCAGCGCTTCACCTTGTCACCCACGGCCCAAACGATGCCGGACGCATCGGAGCCTGCGATGTGATAGGGCTGCTTGTGCACGTCGAACATGGAGATCGGAACACCGAGGCCGGCCCAAACACCGTTGTAGTTCACGCCCGCGGCCATCACCAGAACCAGCACTTCGTGGCTGTCCAGCGTTGGCACGTCGACAACTTCCTGCAGCATCGCCTGGTTCGGCTCACCTTGACGCTCGCGGCGGATCGCCCACGCGTACATCTGTTTTGGGACATGTCCCATCGGAGGCATTTCGCCCACTTCGTACAGGTCTTTCTGTGGTGCGTCGTAGGTCGCAATGCCGTTTTCAGTATCCAGAGCCATCTTCGCCTCCTGATTGGTCGTTTCGCCGCGATGCAGAATCGCGTTCCTGCCACCGTGATACGGATGGCGAGGTAACATTGCAACCTTCATGAAGGTGTTTTTGTAATTTTATGACCCAGCAGGCGCAGCATGAATTGCTGCAATCGCACAATCATCCCATCAAATGCCTTATGGAATTGGCGTAAAACCGCAGGATCTCCGCCTGGTCCTTGTTCACAGAAAACGTGCCGTCACTCTCCAACAGCACCCGCCGCCCCACCAAAGTCTTCAGCGCGCTGTCTATCGCCTCCTCCGGCACCTCCCGCATAAACCGTGCCCGAGACTGCGGCAGCGCCGCCAGCCGCGCCGCAAAGGCGTCTTTCACATCCTTCTGCGACAAAGGCCCGGCGGCCTGCTCAAAAATATACGCCATCAGCGGCACCGGCAAGATTGGCACCACCCCGTTGATGCGCCGCATCAACTCCACACCCAGCGGTTTGGCCACATCACCGGATACGTCCTTGGAGAACTCCGTGAGCGATACAGGCCGTCCAAAGCGCACCGTGGCATTGCCAAAGCGATGCACTTTTCCGCGCAGCCGCAACAACAGTTGTTTGAAGAAGAACCCCACAATCACCGAAATCCGCGCCCGGAACCCCTTCCCGCCCCGCGCCGCCGATTCCAACAGGATGCGGTCTTCCAGCACGCGGTCATAATTTATCGCCACCGGCACAAACACCACATCGCGCCCCTCAGGCTGGTACGCATCGGTGATGTATTTGATCAGCCCCAGCTTCGGGTCCTGCGGCGCCCCGGTCAGCGACAACCGCCCCTCCGGGAACATCGCCTGGGCTACCCCCGCTTCGGTCGCCAACCGGACATAAGCCGCCAGCACCTTGCGATAGAGATCGTTGCGCGACTTGCGCCTGATAAAGTACGCCCCCATCGCCCGGATCAACCGGCTGAGCGGCCAAACCCGCGCCCATTCCCCCACCGCATAGGACAACGCCCCGCGCCGCGCGGCCAGATAGGTCACCAACACATAATCCATGTTGCTCTTGTGATTGATCACATAAACGATGGTGCTCTCCTGCGGGATCGCGTCCAGCGCCGCCTCATCCACATGGGTCAACCGCACACGATAAAATGCCCGGCTCAGGAATCGCGCAATCTTGATGGCGACGCCAAAATACATGGTGGCCGAAAACGACGGCACAATCTCGCCCGCGTAGCGCTTGGCCGTCTCAAAGGCCACGGCCTCGGGAATCCCTTCCTCTGCTGCGTGTTCTGCAACTGCGCGGGTCACATCGGGCTGATAGATCAGCCGCTCGATCATGTCGTGGCGCTGCGCCAGCTTGAACGGCTCAATGGGCCGCTCCAACCGCTCGTTCAGCCGCGCCACCACGCGCTCCATCCGACGCCGGAAGAACCAGCGCACCGAGGGGAAAAGCAAGTGACTGGCCGCTGTGACCACCGCAAACAGCAGGATCAGTACAAAAAGCCAAAGGGGGAGCTCAATCGTCGATGTCATGAAATGACTCTGACTACACCGCGCGCGCGGGCGCAATAGACTTCGCGCACGCGTACCCCAGTGATCTCCCCACCAACAGAACGATTTTGCCGCAACGCAGCGAATTGACTTGCAAAGGATGTTTCGCGTACATACGCTCAAACGAAAGATTGTTGCTAGGTCCACGTATGACCCCCAGCAGAGGAATGAAACATGTCGCAGACGCAGCAAAACCAGCCCGCCGATAAACCTGCCAAGGATCGTCCGTGGTTGATTCGAACCTACGCCGGCCATTCCACCGCTAAGGCGTCCAACGCGCTCTACCGCTCCAACCTAGAAAAAGGCCAGACCGGCCTGTCCGTGGCCTTCGACCTCCCCACCCAGACCGGTTATGACAGCGACCACATCCTGGCGCGCGGCGAAGTGGGCAAAGTCGGCGTGCCGGTCTGCCACCTGGGCGACATGCGCACCCTGTTTGACCAGATTCCGCTGGAGCAGATGAACACCTCCATGACAATCAACGCCACCGCGCCTTGGTTGCTTGCGCTCTACATCGCCACGGCCGAAGAGCAAGGCGCCGATGTCGCCAAGCTGCAAGGCACGGTGCAAAACGATCTGATCAAAGAGTACCTGAGCCGCGGCACCTACATCTGCCCGCCGGAGCCCAGCCTGAAGATGATCGCGGATGTGGCCGAATACTGCTACACCAACGTGCCCAAATGGAACCCGATGAACGTCTGTTCCTACCACCTACAAGAGGCAGGCGCGACGCCAGAACAGGAACTGGCCTTTGCCTTGGCCACCGCCATTGCAGTGCTTGACGCGCTAAAGCCTCGCGTGGCCGAAGAAGACTTCCCACGCCTTTGTGGCCGTATCTCCTTCTTTGTGAACGCGGGCATCCGCTTTGTGACTGAGATGTGCAAGATGCGCGCCTTTGTGGACCTCTGGGATGAAATCCTGGTGGACCGCTATGGCGTGACTGACCCCAAATCCCGCCGCTTCCGCTATGGGGTGCAGGTCAACTCTCTGGGCCTGACCGAACAACAGCCAGAAAATAACGTCTACCGTATTCTCATCGAAATGCTGGCTGTGACCCTGTCCAAAAAGGCCCGCGCCCGCGCCGTGCAATTGCCCGCCTGGAACGAAGCGCTTGGATTGCCACGCCCATGGGATCAGCAATGGTCCATGCGCATGCAACAAATCATGGCCTTTGAAACCGATCTTCTCGAATACGACGATCTGTTTGACGGAAACCCGGCGGTGGATTCCAAAGTCGAAGAGCTAAAAGACGGCGCACGCCGTGAATTGGCCAATTTGGAAAGCATGGGCGGCGCGATTGGCGCGATCGATTATATGAAATCCCGCCTTGTGGACAGCAACGCCGAACGCCTCAACCGCATCGAAGCCGGTGAGACCGTGGTGGTGGGCGTGAACAAATTCCAGAAAGGCGAGGCCTCTCCGTTGATGACCGGTGATGGTGGCATCATGGTGGTGGACCCAGCCGTAGAGCAGGAACAGATTTCTCGTCTGTCCGAATGGCGCAATCAGCGCGACAGCGCGGCCGTTGAAAAAGCCCTCGCAGATCTGCACGCTGCGGCGGCCAATGGCGACAACGTCATGCCCGCTTCTATTGCCGCCGCCAAGGCAGGTGTCACAACTGGCGAATGGGCCGCACAAATGCGCGTTGTGCACGGCGAATACCGCGGCCCGACCGGCGTATCCGGTGCCCCCTCCAACAAAACCGAAGGTCTCGACGATCTGCGCAATGCCGTGGACGCCGTGTCTGACAAACTGGGCCGCCGCCTAAAATTTGTCATTGGCAAACCGGGACTTGACGGCCACTCCAACGGTGCCGAGCAAATCGCCTTCCGTGCCCGCGACTGCGGCATGGACATCACCTATGACGGCATCCGCCTAACACCCGAAGAGATTGTGGCCAAAGCGTTGGAAGACGCGGCCCATGTGGTGGGTTTGTCGATCCTGTCGGGCTCGCACATCCCGTTGGTTGAAGACCTGATGCAGCGTATGCGTGATGCCGGATTAGGCGACACGCCTGTTATCGTCGGCGGTATCATTCCTGACGAAGACGCAGAGCGTTTGCGCGCCATGGGTGTGGCGCGGGTCTATACCCCAAAGGACTTCGAACTCAACACCATCATGGGCGACATTGTCACATTGGCGAATCCCGACGCTGTGGCGGCCGAGTAAGCGTTGGTGCACCGAGAAAGCGGTCTCAAAAAATGAGACCAGCGCAGATTTTGCGGGTAAGGAAAACCATACTCGCAACTTATAATTGTAGAATTCAGAACCCATCACGCAAAAATAGTCTTCCGCCTTGCATATCCCTATTTCTGCCTGTGAAAATGTAAGTCAATCGGAATAAGCGAATGGACGGTCCAAAATGAATTTGGAAGATATGAGCCGCGAAGCGTTGATTGACCTGCGCGCGCAGATCGATATCCAACTGGAAAAACGCGAAGCCCAACGCAAAACTGATGCGCTGAAAGCCATCGAGGAAGCCGCCGAAAAATACGGCTTCTCTTTGGAAGAGCTGGCCAGCGTCTCCGGCAAAAAGCGCGGCGGGTTGATGAAAGGCGTGCCAAAATACGCCCATCCAGAAGACAAAACCAAAACCTGGACCGGCAAAGGCCGCAAGCCGAAGTGGTTTGACGAAGCCCTAGCAGCAGGCATTGCGCCGGACGCCATGGAAATCTGATCCCGGTTTCCGAGCCAACCGACAAAGCCGGAGTGCGCCATCAGGCCCGCTTCGGCTTTTGCTTTTTCCAGCAGATGTTTTTCAGATTTTTGCCTTGTGCCGCGCTAGAATTTTGACCATCTGATTCACTCTTATACGTTTGCCCAAAGGGCAACGCTCTGCGCCCATAGAAAAACAAAAGGAATTGCCATGACTGTACACATCGGAGCCCAACCCGGAGACATCGCAGAAACCGTTCTTCTGCCAGGCGATCCCTACCGCGCCAAATGGGCGGCGGAGACCTTCCTCACCGATGTGAAACTGGTGAACGAAGTGCGTGGTATGCTCGGCTTCACCGGCATGTGGAAAGGCAACCGTGTCACCATCCACGGCTCCGGCATGGGCATGCCGTCCCTGTCGATCTACGTCAACGAGCTGATCAAGGACTACGGCGCCAAAACCCTGATCCGCATTGGTTCCGCAGGCGGCATGCAGGAGCACGTCAAGGTGCGCGACGTTGTCGTTGCCATGACTGCCTCCACCCTCTCCACCCCATCACGCGGCATCTTTAAGGAGCTGAACTTCGCCCCATGCGCCGATTACGGGCTGTTGCGCGCTGCGGCTGATGCGGCCGAAGCCAAGGGCACCCCAACCCATGTTGGCGGCATCTACAGCTCCGACGTGTTCTATGACGAGCGCCCGGACCTCAACGAACAAATGGTGCGCCACGGCATTCTTGGCGTCGAGATGGAAGCGGCCGAACTTTACAATCTCGCCGCCCGCCACAACGTACGCGCGCTGGCCGTTCTGACCATTTCCGACCACCTTCTGACCGGCGAAGCCCTGCCGTCTGAAGACCGCGAAAAATCCTTCGGCGATATGGTCGAAATCGCGCTCGAAGCCGCCTTCGCCTGATCGGCAACACATCCCTTCAGGCGGCCACGCGCATCTTGCGACAGGCCGCCTGACATGCCACACACGCCCCTAACTGCTGCAGCCGCAGCCACCACAGACAAGGGGCCCTCCATGACACGTGTATTGCAAGCTCAACGCAAGGAACCGGTTTCCGGCGAAACCCGCTCTGCGGTGATTTTCCTGCACGGCTACGGCGCCAACGGCGCGGACCTCATGGGCCTAGCCGATCCGCTGGCCGAGCACCTGCCCGACACGCTCTTCCTCGCGCCAGACGCGCCCGAAGAAATCCCGGGCATGCCGATGGGCCGCCAATGGTTCCCAATCCCCTGGATCGACGGCTCCTCCGAAGAGGAAAGCGAACGCGGCATGATGGCCGCCGTCGAAGACCTCAACGCCTTCCTGGATGCCGTGATGGTCGACGAAGACCTCCTGCCGGAACAGGTTGTGCTCTTTGGTTTCTCGCAAGGCACCATGATGAGCCTGCATGTCGCCCCCCGCCGCGAAGACGAACTCGCCGGCATCGTCGCCTTCTCCGGCCGACTGCTTCAGCCAGACCTGCTCAAGGACGAAGCCATCAGCAAACCGGCGATCCTGCTGGTGCACGGGGACCAGGACGACGTGGTGCCGCCGCAATCCCTGCCTCAGGCCGCCGAAGCCCTGCAAGAGGCCGGCTTCACCGATGTCTACGCCCACATTATGAAAGGCACGGCCCACGGCATTGCACCCGACGGTCTGAGCGTGGCGCTCGCCTTCATGCGCGACAAACTGGGCCTTTAAGGCCACGGCCTGCGCATTTTCGCAGCAATCGCAGTCCCGATAGCGCAAAAGCCTTTTGCGCCATCGGCCCCCTGCGGTAAGAAAACCTAAGATTTGATGTATTGGATTTCACCGTGTTGCACTCTGACAGCCCCAAAACGCCCGCATTCCGCCTGACCTCCAACAGCGCCAAGCTTGCCGGCTTTCTTTGCGCCACCGCTTTGATCCCTGCGACGACTTCGGCCCAAAGCGTCAATCCGCTGGACAACGGTCCAACGCGCATTGTCTCGCTTGAAACAGGCAACCTCTACCCAAAGGGCACGCTGGAGCTGACCGTTGGCGCCCGCCAGACCAGCCCAAGTGACCGCGCAGGCACCGGCAACCAGAACTACCACGGCGGCGGCGTCTACGCCTTCTCCGACCGCTTCAACCTCGGGTTTGAGCTGCAAAACTACATTGATCCGGTGGGTGGCCCAATCAACGGCTTCCCCGGCGTCGGTCCGGAGCGCATTCCACAGCTCGAAACCAACCAGCTCGCGCTTTGGGGCAAATACCAGCTCTACAAAGATGACCGCTGGGCCATCGCCGCCCTTGGATCGGCTGAGGTCTTCACCAAAATGCAGACCGACCTCTGGGGCAACTTTTTCCGCCCGCAATCCAACGTCGCCATCGGCGCGTTAAAAATGCCGATCACCTACACTGCCAATCCAAAGCTACAGGTGCATTTCACCCCGGGCATCACTTTGGGTCCGGATGAAATCGACGGCGGACAATTCTACGGCAATATGGTCACTATGGGCGCCGGTGTGTCCTACAAGGCCCACCCCCGCCTGTCCCTGTTTGGCACCGTCGAATCCTCCGTGGGAAGCCCCAACACCATAGCGAGCAGTGGCGAATGGGTGACCAAACCGGTCTGGTCCGCCGGTGGCCGCTACAACGTCACCCCACGCGTTGCCTTTGAAGGCTATGTGACCAACGGCTTTGGCGTCTCCCCAGCCACAAGCACCTGGACCTTCTGGCCGGACGGCGACCACCTGATGGTTGGCGGCCGCCTGATCTATACGCCGGGCGACAAGCGAGATGAAAGCTACCGCACACTGTCCCTGCCAACGACCCGGCCACAGCTCAACGCCCAGCAGGACGGGTTCACCCTCGGCTCCGCAGCCACGCTGGACCCAGGCCTTGTCCGCGCCGACCTCTGGTACGGCAGCGAAAACAATGCCGGTGCCTCGATTAACTTCAGCCCGGATCGTGACGTTGAGCTGCAGTTCATCTTCGAGCAATTCGCAGACAACGCCACCGCAAACGCCAATCTGGTGCCAACCACAAACGTGCGCTACATGATTGGTCCGAAACTGCGCCTGATGGATCAGAACAACGGCAACCCGTTTTCTCTGGCGGGTCGTATGCTTTACGGCCGACAGATCAGCTCTGCCTCGCAAAAAGTAGGTGTCTTTTATACGGACCTGACAGCCAATTATCGCGCGCGCAACGGGTTCTCCCTCACGGCCAGCCCAAAGATTGCCGCCTGGGGCAGCACGGAACTTGTCGGTCTTGGCATGGGCATTGGATACAATTTTGACAACGGCCTTGAGCTGATGGCGGAAGTCACGCCTATCGGTCGGGACGGCAACGACACCACCTGGGCGGCAGGCGCGCGCTATCACCTTGGCAACTCCGGCTTTTCGGTGGACGCACAGGCGACCAACGCCATCGGCCGCCACGGCATCGGCGGCATGATCGCGCAAGACGAGACCCGCTTTGCTCTTACGCTCTCCAAAACCTTCGACATCTCGGGCGCCAAATTCTGGTAAGCGACCACGGCGCAAAGCTAAACCAACTCCTCACCCCGCCCGTAAAACAGGTGGGGTGAATGCGGTTTAGGCATCTGACGTCATAAATCCGTCACCCATCCATGAAACTCTGCACCTGCCTTATCACAAATGCAGATCACGCATATTGTGAGGCTTGTCAGAGTTGAGACACGAGATATAGTGGTCATAGGCCTCGTGCCACTGCGGCACGAACGCAGCGAGGGAGTACCCTTATGGACGGCGATTTTAGGACGGAATTCACGCGACATCCCGGCGGATTGAAGCATCATCCGGCATTGGTTCTCAATGCAGACTACCGCCCCCTCTCCTACTACCCGCTGTCGCTATGGCCTTGGCAGGACGCGATCAAAGCCGCTTACATGGATCGGGTCGATATCGTGGCCGAATACGACCATGTGGTGCGCAGCCCTTCTACTGAAATCCGGATCCCTTCCGTCGTGGTGCTCAAAGACTATGTGAAATTGCAAAAGCGCGTGGCCTTCACGCGCTTTAATCTTTTTCTGCGGGATGGTTTTTGTTGCCAGTATTGTGGCTCACGGGGCGACTTGACGTTTGACCACGTGATCCCTCGCGCCGCAGGCGGGATCACCAGTTGGGAGAACGTGGTTGCGGCCTGCTCCCCCTGCAATCTCAAAAAGGGCTCCAAAAGCCTCCGGCAAGCCCGCATGAGCCTGCGCAAACCGCCGCGCCAGCCCGGCTCCGAAGAACTGCGCAACATGGGTCGCAAGTTCCCCCCCAACTTCCTGCATGACAGCTGGATGGACTACCTCTATTGGGACGCGGAGCTACAGGCATAAGGCAAAGCACCCTAGCAAAGCAAGTTAGCACCATCTCCGAGTAAGCTTCGATGCTTTACACCGCGGGCATCTGCTGTGTCGCACAATGAATGCCGCCGCCCATTTCTCCCAACAGGTCGACATTCAGCATCACAATGTCGCGCCCCGGATAGTGGCGCGCCAGCGCCGCCCGCGCGATCTCGTCTGTCTCCCGATCACCGAACTCCGCGGCAATGACAGCACCGTTGCAAACGTAGTAATTCGCATAAGATGCGACAAAATCATAACTCTGTACCCGACGTTCATATGGCTCAGGGATCACCTCAACTTCCATCCCTGCCGCCACAAGACGGTCATGGGTCTTGATCCCTGCCAAATGGAAGGGGTCGTGCGGATCCGCGTCATCCGGTAAGTTTATCAAGACGCGACCAGGTCCGGTAAAACGCGCCAAACTGTCGATGTGGTAGTCTGTGATGTCTTCGTTCCAAACCCCTTCTGACCAAATCATCTGCTCTGCACCATAGGCCCGAAGAAGCTTCTCTTCGACCAGGTCACGCGACATCCCCGGGTTGCGGTTTTCATTCACCCAGCTGCTCTCATGCGCCATCAGTAGACCATGGCCGTCTTGCTCAACGCCCCCGGCCTCGCCCCGCAATCCTGATGGCAACAACGGCAGCCCCAGTCTTTCTGCAACCCTTCTGGCTATCTGACTGTCCTGCCGGTTGACCTGCTTCTCCCCCCAACCATTGAACTGAATATGGCTAACGGCTAACTCCTCCTGGCCGTTTGTCACAAAGATCGGCCCAGAATCCCGACACCACAAGTCCTCGGTCGGAATATCCCAAAGTAAAACCGCTTCAGCCAGCATCGCACGCGCTTCGCGATGATCTTCCGCAGCAGCCAGCATGACCACTTCCTCAAACTCGGAAATCGAATTGGCAATATCAGCTATGGTTTGCTGTGCCATTTTTCGAAACACCGGATCAGAGTGAACCTGACGGCTCGCGGGCCATTGCATGAAGGTTCTCTGATGTGGCTCTTCTTCGGCAGGTACAAAGAAACCGCCAGACGCTGCCGAACCCAACGTTCCCCAAAGCCCCGATAGCCCCACCGCACCGCTTGCCAAAATCATTTCTAGACGCATCATCAAATTACCGTCCCTTTTCTCAGTTTCAGCGACGTGCCAAGCCGGCATCCGCCGTGCTTAAACGTTAACGCGGCTCTGCGCCCCAAAACGCGCACCTCCGCGATACAGTCGTGATACCGACACAATACCGACGTGGTTTTTTGAAGGTTAACGCGCCAGTCCGTGGCTTCTATCGTAGCCATTGATCGTGGGCGATTTCCAATCCCTCAAGGTGCCCTCTTCCGGTGCAAACACCTCCACCAACATCGGGTAACACGCCGCCGTGTCGGAGCTGTGCTCACTGGAACAATCGCCCCCCGGACAGGCGCTCAGCGCCCCCAAAAGATCAATCTCGGCAAAGAACTCCAGATAGTCTCCCGGCCGCACGGGACTGGCTTTCATGAAGTATTGCCCGGTGTCGCGCGTGAAGCCGGTGCACATGAAAACATTAAGAACATCATGCACATAGGGCTCTGCCTCCTGCAGCGACATGCCCGTATGCGCTGCCAAAGCACGGGTCAGATTGGAGTGACAGCAATAGTGGTAATGATCCCCCGCCAACAGGTTGCCGGTGTAAGGATCACAGCGCGTGCCAATGACGTCGTGCACCGACCCGCCAAAGGCATCGATGCCGTACCAGCCCAACGTGTCCTCGACGATGGTCGCCATTGGCCGCAAGGTCGGCAGGCTGGTCCACATCCGCTCACCCGTGGTAATGTGCGTACCGTGCAAAGCCCTTGTTTTGCCGGAGAAAAACCGCTCACTCAGGTCTTTGGAATTCCACAGATTCAGGTCCCCAACCTGCGGGCCTTCCACAGAGGAAATCCGAAAAAACTGCCCCGCAGGCACCTCCAAACACCGCGCATCCCGCGCCGGTATCAGAACCTCATCCACCTTTGTGGCAGTCGCACGCGCCGCCTTATAAAGCGCCAATGGCGCCTCCGGCAGAGTCTCATTTGGATAGCAGATCACCGGCTTGATCGCGCGGCGGTCGTCTGCATCGGCGGGGGGCAAAGGCATGTCTGTCATGCCCCGATCCTGCCCCCGACCAGACGGTCTTGCAATGCAAAAAGCCGTGTTATTTCACGGTGATGGTGATCACCTCAGACACCACAGGCGGGTTGTGTGGCACGTGAAATTCATCCCCCAAAACCAGCTGCAATGTGTGCGTGCCAGCAGGCAAATCCAGCGTCACCTCGGTCTGACCTCCACCAAAATGCCGATGGTTGTCGTCCGTTGGCACGCCGTTCTCCATCAATTCCGCATCCTCTGCACCTTCACCAAGCGGCGGGCGGTTGATGAAAATATGGTGATGCCCGGTGTTCTCTTTCTCCGTACCGGCAGGCGCAACCCCCATCCCGGACAGGCCAAAATTCACCACAAACGGTGCCTCCACAGAATCGCCATCGCTGAGGTTGATGAAATACACCTTCGCCCCATCCGGCGACGGCGTTTCCCCTGCAAAGACCTGAGAACTCAGCATAATCGCCAATGCGGCCACAAGTTTCTTCATAACGTTTCCTCCCAACTTTTTAACAATATTGGGAGGATAACACAGATCAGAAAGTGGTCTAGACGCTCCGTCCTGCCGCTCTTCCGGAGAAGATGCAGCCCCCTAAGAAGGTCCCTTCCAAGGCGTTGTAGCCGTGATACCCACCACCGCCAAAGCCCGCGACTTCACCGGCCGCAAACAGCCCCTCAAACGCGCTCCCATCCGGCCGCAACACCTGTCCGGTGACATCCGTGTGCAACCCACCCAGTGATTTGCGTGTTAGGATGTTCAGGCGCACCGCAATCAACGGACCGTTCTTCGGGTCTAGAATGCGATGCGGCTTGGCGGTGCGGATCAGACGGTCTCCCCGATAGTTCCGCGCACCTCGAATGGCGGTCACCTGCGCGTCCTTGCAGTATGCGTTGTCAATCTGGGCATCCCGCGCTTCAATCTGAGAACGGATTTTCTCAAGGGTGACAGGCACATCCGGCGTGATCTTGTTCATACCAGCAACCAACTCTTCCAACGAGTTGGCCACCACGAAATCCTCACCATACTCCTTAAACGCCTCCACCGGCCCCGGCGCGCCTTTGTTCATCAAGCGACGCCTAATCACCTCCGACCACTTGCCAGAGGTCAGGTCCGGGTTCTGCTCAGACCCTGACAAGGCAAACTCTTTTTCGATGATTTTCTGGGTCAGAATGAACCAGCTGTGCTCATGCCCCGTCGCCAAAATCCGTTTCAGCGTCCCCAAACTGTCAAAGCCCGGCAGATACGGCGCTTCCATCCGGTCGCCCAAGGCATCAAACCACATCGAACTTGGCCCCGGCAAAATGCGTATGCCGTGGTTGGGCCAAATCGGATCCCAGTTTGCCAAGCCTTCAGTGTAATGCCACATCCGGTCGCCATTGATGATACCTGCGCCAGCCCCTTCGGCCACCCGCTGCATCTGCCCGTCTACGTAATCCGGTACCCCGGCCACCATGCGCTTTGGTGCCTTACCCAGCCGCTCCTCCGGCCAATATCGCCGCACCATGTCATGGTCGCCGCCAATCCCGCCGGAGGTGATCACCACCGCCTCGGCCCGATGCTCAAACTCGCCGACCACCTCCCGGGAGGTCGAGCGCCCACGCTCCGCACCATCCTGAGAAAGCACCTGCCCACGCACGCCTTTTACAACGCCATTTTCCACAATCAGATCAGTGACTTTGCGCCGGAATGCCAATTCCACACGCCCGCCAGAAATGTGCTCTCTGACCAGCCGCTCAAACGGTGCAACCACACCCGGCCCTGTGCCCCAGGTGATGTGAAACCGCGGCACCGAGTTGCCATGGCCATGCGCCATCTCGCCGCCCCGCTCGGCCCAGCCCACAATCGGAAACCAGCGCATGCCGATGCTTTTCAACCAGCTACGCATCTCCCCCGATGCAAACTCCAGATAAGCCTCCGCCACCTTACGCGGATTGGCATCTTCTGCCCGATCAAACTGCGCCGAGCCCATCCAATCGGCAAGCGCCAATTCCGGGCTGTCCTTGATGCCCATACGCCGCTGTTCCGGCGTATCCACCATGAACAAACCACCTAAAGACCAAAACGCCTGCCCCCCCAGGCTTTGCTCGCCTTCCTGATCCAGCAGCAGCACCTTGCGCCCGCGGCTGGCCGCCTCATTGGCCGCCACAAGCCCTGCCAAGCCGCCGCCCACGATGATCACATCGGTCATGGCTCATCCTCCCCTGTTTCGGGAAAGGCTAGCCGCAGGCGGCCCACAGCAACAAGCCAGACCTAACGTCAGCGCCCTGGAGCAAACAAAAAGCGCCCCGAAAATTCGGATCGCTCCTCATCTCAAGCACATGTGGCTTAGGCAACCTTAACATACTCATAGTAGGTCTCGCTAGACGGTTTCACCTCTGCAATGCGCGGTGGCTGGGTGTAATAGCCATAGGCCTGTTCCAGAACTTCCTGCGCGCGGACGGCAAAATCTTCAGGGCTCTCGTTTTTAGACGCGGACATTGGGGTACTCCATGTAAATCCGGTGTCCTCCCTCGCCCGCCAATTTAAGTTGGATTACGCGCCCGTAAACCGCTGATCCTGCAACGATGCTATGCAAAAATTGCAAATGTATGCGGTGGGATACATCTTTGCCCAAAACAAAAGCCCGCCTGAAACAGACGGGCTTTCGATATTTCTGAAACGGCGCTTTACACGTGACGTTCGATCAGCATCTTCTTGATCTCGCCAATCGCCTTTGCCGGGTTCAGACCTTTCGGGCAAGTCTTGGCACAGTTCATGATGGTGTGGCAGCGGTACAGCTTGAACGGATCTTCCAGTTCGTCCAAGCGCTCGCCCGTGGCTTCATCACGGCTGTCGATGATCCAGCGATAGGCGTGCAGCAACGCCGCTGGGCCGAGGTATTTGTCGCCGTTCCACCAGTAGCTTGGGCAGGAGGTGGAGCAAGACGCGCACATCACACACTCATACAGGCCATCCAGCTTTTTACGATCCTCGATGGACTGGCGCCATTCTTTTGCTGGACGGTTGGTCTTGGTTTCCAGCCACGGCATGATCGACGCGTGCTGCGCGTAAAAGTGGGTCAGATCCGGGATCAGGTCTTTCACAACCGACATGTGTGGCAGCGGGTAGATTTTCACGTCGCCCTTGATCTCATCCAGACCGTAGATACAGGCCAGCGTGTTGATCCCGTCCACGTTCATCGCACAGGAGCCACAGATGCCCTCACGGCAAGAGCGGCGGAAGGTCAGCGTTGGATCAATTTCGTTTTTAATCTTGATCAGCGCGTCCAGCACCATCGGGCCACATTTGTCCATGTCGAGGAAATATGTGTCGATCTGCGGATTCTTACCGTCATCCGGGTTCCAGCGGTAAATGCGGAACTTACGCACGTTGGTCGCACCTTCTGGCTTGGGCCAGGTCTTGCCAGTCACAATCCGGCTGTTCTTGGGGAGGGCAAATTCGACCATGGTCTTTCCTTCCTATACGTGGGCGCGCGCGATGCGCATACCTTCGTTCCTGTTCAGGCTTTCTGTGATGGCATCGGACCATCGGCAAAAAGCGTTTGATTGTTCTTAATCAGCTCGGCCACCTGCTTGCGGGCGGGCTGCGCGAGCGCCAACTCGTTGAGTTGGCGCATAAACTCTAAGGCCCCGGGGTTGAGGCTCTGGTTGGACCGCCCGGCCAGCGGCTCTAGCGTATCGATCTCGGCATCGGTCAATCCGGCAAAGCGCAACAGCTGCCGCCCCGGCCGTTCAGGCGTGGTCTCGTCTTCCAGCGCAAACACACGCACGCGGTCCGCCCCCACCAGACCTTCCATCTCGGCCTGAACAGCGCCCCAGCCCCGGCTGTCTGCGGTTTCGGCCAGGAAATTCTCCAGCGTGCCCGCATAGCCATCGGACTTCACTGCCTGATTGTGCACGCTGCGCTTCCAGCCCTGCATCTCCCGGGTGTAGAGCACGTAGTCCGGTACAAACGGCGCCAGATACTGTTCAAACAAGCGCAGGATGTTGGACAAACTCGGGAACACCTCCCGCACGTCCGAACGCCCCATCATCGCACCACAGATGTTCTCGTGGCTGATGACACAGACCCGATCGTCACCGTCCAGCTCATCACGCACCTGCCTTATCAGCGCGACAAGGTCCGCCTCATGTTTCGCAGGCCGCATACTGTACAGCGTGCAGGTCCGCCCCAACTCCCGCGTCAGAGAGCCTTTGGACGGAACACGAATATCCAACCGTTCCGCCAAAGCGTCCCGGTTGCGCGCCAGAAAGCGGTGCAGCGAGGTGGACCCTGTCTTCTGGGCCCCAATATGCACAATCACGCGACGCGAGGACATCACAGGTCCTCCCGCAGCACAGCGTGCAGATCATATGCCATACAGCTTACCGGCAATAGCGGCTCCCACCGTGCATCACGTCCGCATGTTTGGGACAGCCGGTCGCGACATCAATCTGCTTGCCGCTCCGGAAATTCGGATCTGCCAGCTGGTCACAGGACATCTTGTACTTGATCCCCCGGCCAATAGACGCCCCACCAACACCGGCACCAAACAGCAGCCAGAATTCGTTGGCGGTGCCCACAGCGGCAAATGTCGCAGCCGTGACAATCGTGCCCACGATCAAATGCGCGTTGCCTTTGCGACGGCATTGCGCCACCAACTCTTTGCGCGCCTCATTGCTCGTGGACAGCGCCGCGCTGAACTGCACATCATAAGTGTCCGCCAGACAATCGTTGATTTTCACAACGCCTGCCTCGGTACCACCTGTGGCGGCCATAACGGTTGGCACCTCTTTGTGCACCGCCACCAGATAGCTGCCAGGCGCATGGGTTTTGGGCATACACGACTGCACCTGATCAACAACAACAGAGGTCTCTGCCGAAACCTGTGTCGCCAAACCGGCCACAGCCATGCAAATTCCAAAACCCAGCGCTTTCATCAGAACGTCCGTGCCTTTGGTGCAATTTTCTTCAGGCTGATACCGCCCTCATCTTCGTTTGTCAGAGGATCAACGATCACTGGGCGGTAGCTCAGGTCCACTTTGGTACCGGTTTCATCAACACGGCTCACAGTGTGCACCCGCCAGTTCTCGTCATCCCGATCGGGATAGTCCTCATGCGCATGCGCGCCGCGGCTTTCATGGCGGGCTTCTGCCGAAACGATAGTTGAAATCGCCGACGGCATCAGGTTGGTCAGCTCCAGCGTTTCCATCAGGTCTGAGTTCCACACAAGCGACGTATCCGTCACGTGTAGATCGCCCATCTTGCCCGCGATTTCCGTCATTGCCTCAACGCCTTCTTTCATCGTCTTGGCGGTCCGGAAAACAGCCGCGTCGCGCTGCATGGTTTTCTGCATTTCCAAACGCAGATCGGCCGTCGGGATTGCGCCCTTGGCGTACCGCAGGCTGTCAAAGCGCTCAAACGCCTTGTCGATCTGATGCTGCGGCGGTGTTGGCACCGGCGCATCCCGATCCACAACCTGCCCAGCGCGGATCGCGGCTGCACGGCCGAACACCACAAGGTCAATCAGAGAGTTCGAGCCCAAACGGTTGGCACCGTGTACCGATGCACAGCCCGCTTCACCCGCCGCCATAAGGCCTGGTACAATTTTTGTTGGATCGTCAGTTGTTGGATCCAGCACCTCACCCCAATAGTTGGTTGGGATGCCACCCATGTTGTAGTGCACCGTTGGCAGAACCGGGATCGGCTCTTTGGTCACATCAACGCCGGCAAAAATTTTCGCACTTTCGGAGATGCCTGGCAGACGCTCCGCCAGAGCATCAGCGGGCAAATGGCTCAGGTTCAGGTGAATGTGATCGCCTTCGTCGCCCACACCACGGCCCTCTCGGATTTCCATGGTCATAGAGCGAGACACGTAGTCACGCGGCGCGAGGTCCTTATACTGCGGCGCATAGCGTTCCATGAAGCGCTCGCCTTCCGAGTTGGTCAGGTATCCACCTTCACCACGTGCGCCCTCGGTGATCAGACAGCCAGAGCCGTAGATGCCGGTCGGGTGGAATTGCACAAATTCAAGGTCCTGCATCGGCAGGCCAGCACGCATTACCATGCCGCCACCGTCACCTGTACATGTATGCGCAGATGTTGCGGAGAAGTAGGCGCGACCGTAGCCACCGGTTGCCAGCACAACCATCTTGGCGTGGAACACGTGCATGGTGCCGTCATCCAGCTTCCAGCACACCACCCCCTGACACTGCCCATCGTCAGACATCAGCAGGTCAATCGCGAAGTATTCAATGTAGAATTCGGCGTTGTTCTTGACCGACTGACCATAGAGCGTGTGCAGGATCGCGTGGCCGGTCCGGTCCGCTGCCGCACAGGTCCGCTGTACCGCAGGCCCTTCACCAAACTCGGTGGTGTGACCACCAAACGGACGCTGGTAAATCTTGCCTTCCTCAGTCCGGGAGAACGGCACACCATAGTGGTCCAGTTCGTAAACCGCCTTTGGCGCTTCACGTGCGAGGTATTCCATCGCATCTGTATCGCCCAGCCAGTCAGAGCCCTTCACAGTGTCATACATGTGCCACTGCCAGTTGTCCGGCCCCATGTTGGACAGGGACGCCGCGATACCACCCTGCGCCGCAACCGTATGCGAGCGGGTCGGGAAAACTTTGGTCACACACGCGGTGCGCAGGCCTTGTTCTGCCATACCCAACGTCGCGCGCAGACCGGCGCCGCCAGCGCCCACCACCACGACATCATATTCGTGGGTTTCATATTCATATGCTGCAGTCATCTTCTTAGATCCTCACGCAGGGGTCACAGGGCGAGCTTCACAAGCGCAAACAGGCTTGCTGCGATCAACGCAAAGCAAAACGCCTTATTTGCCACCAGCAACAGTTTGCCAGCCGTGCCATGCACATAGTCTTCAATCGCTTCCTGTGCTTCGGCCATAAGCTGCACCAGGCCAATAACCAGACCAAGGCCAGTTACAATCGCGGGGAACGGACGGCTGAAGTAGGCGATCACCTCTTCATAGGACCCGCCAATGCCAAACCCGACGGTGAAGATGAATAACGGTGCCAGAACGCCCATGATCACAGAGCGCACCAGCATCTGCCAATGCCCCTCTGTTCCAGAGCGACCAGAACCCAGGCCCATCGCACGTTTGCGGTCAGTCAGATATCGCATTCTGTCTCTCCTTACACCACAAGCACGGTGATGATGGTCAGCACAGTTGCGCCGACAAACATGCCCAGGCCCATGCGTTCGGACGTTTTCACGTCAAAGCAATAGCCCAGATCCCAAACCACGTGACGCAAGCGCCCCAGCGTGTGATACCACAGGCCCCAGGTTGCCGCGGTCAGCACCAGCCCACCAAGCCAGCTGCGCACCAAGCCATCGATCAACGCGAAGGCACTCTCTGAGCTTGCAGCAGCCAAAAGCCACCACACAACAAACAGAGCGACACCCAGCACGCCGAGACCACTAATGCGAACCATGATGGACGACCCGGAGGTCATCTGTGGACGGTAAATACTCAAATGAGGCGAAAGCGGGCGGTTGCCCCGATTGACATCGGCCATATTGGCTCCTTTCCGGTTAGCTGAGTTCGTTTTACCGCTTTTTTGCATCTTGTCACGGTTACGATACCCTAAATACCGTGGTTTTTTGGCGCAATACCATGGATTTTTTTGCTTTTGTGATCACGCATTTTTAAATGTGATCACATAGATGAACTTAACTCTTTTTGTCGGGAAATTCTAAGGCAGTTTTGTGGAATCTGTGAACAACAGGCCGCTTGGCCATGTTTGCGCTCACAATTGCAACACCAAAACTGAGCTTCATTCTAAGGCAGACAACTGCTGCGCCACCTCCCGCACCAGCTTTTGCCGAATTCGTTTGGGGTATTCTTCAAAGCCATTGGCCGTCACCACAAACGCCCCAGGCCCTGTGATCACATTTTCCCAATAGTATCCAGTGAGGTCCTCTTCATCCGTTTCGATGACCAACCCATTGACCGTCGCCCCCATAATCCCAAGCCGCTTACGCCCCTCATCCGGCGCTGAGCCTTCATTGGACGGCCCATCTCCGGACACATCCAGAACCATACGACGACACGTCGGCCCCACCTCAAACTCCTGTGCCGCCCGCGTCAGCGCATCTCCAATTGCTGTGGAGTATCGCCGCCATCCCCGAGGCGCGGCGTCCACCGCCGCCGCCAAGGCCGCCGCCTCTGCCCCATTGCGCACCCGCATCCAGGGCACCGACATCACCTGACGGTCCGCCCCGGTCCATTGCATCACCGCCACCGCCGCTTCCGCCTTGATCAAGGCCTCCACCACAATGCCGTCGCGCAATCCTGCCGCCAGTCCGCCCATTTGAATGTCATATTCCGACGCATCCACGCTGCCAGACACATCCACCGCCAACAACAACGCCAGATCGCAGGCACGGGCCATAGGGGCCTGGGCACAAAGCAAAAGTAAAAAGCAAAGCCGTAGGATCATACCGCCACCTTAGCGCAGGTCGCGTAAAAATCCTCTCACGTCCTTGTGTGGCTCACATCTCCGGCGACATCTCCACCAGCGCATCAGCAAACTCGGTACACATCACGATCTCGACCCGCTGCGGATCGTAATAGGCATTGGCCTCGCCACAGGGGATCACAGAAATCAGCAAATCCTCAGGCAGGCGGAACTCTTGATTGAGCGCCGCGACCTCTGCCCGCACAACGTCCGCCGTCAGCGAACCGCCATCGCTGTCCACTTCAAAATCGCCCAACGCCAGGGTTTTGCCACCCTTGTCATGCACAATCTCATCCAACGCCCCGCCCCAACTTTGCGCCGCCTGATCGTACTCTTCCGGACAGTATTCGGCGCGCTCTTCCGGCAGCCCAAGATCCTGTGCAACGTCTTCGCGCTCTTCGGGATTGGCCCCATAAAAAAGGCACACGGTGTTGTAATAGCGCTGCAAATCCGGGCCATGCACGTCCCAGAAAGCAATCTCTGAGTTTGCCTCTGCCTCCCCAAGGAAGCCAAAGGCCGCATCATAGGCCAGCTGCACCGCACTCTCTTCTTCATAGAACGCGTCGATTAGAAAAATCGACAACACATCCGCCGCATCTTCCTCTTGCCCAAAGATTGGCAAACCCAAAATGTCGATCAGCGCATGCCCCAGCTCATGATAAAAAATCCCAAGCAGGTTACTTTCAACATAAGCGATGGTGTCATCGCTCGTGGTGTCAAAGGAAAGCTCGGCCTGTGCGGGACAGGCCAGAGCAAGTGCGGCGGCGGTGCAAAGAGGTCTCAACATGAGACTGATCACATCGGCATCAACGCCCAATAGTCAAGGTCAAGCAGCACATCCGGCTGGTATTTCCCGTCCTCGCCTTTGAGCGCAAACGGCTCCCCGCCTTTTGTCGCGACCAGACGCAAGCGGATCGCACCTACACCCGGTGCGGAGGTCTCCGCTTTGTCCAGTACCTCAGACCACGCTTTGACCGTCAGACCAGAGAACGCCGGGTTAGCATGCGCGCCACCGTTCAGGCCAACAATCATCTGTGCGTTGGCCAGACCGTTGAAGCTCAGCGCGCGCGCCAAGGAAATGATATGCCCGCCATAGATCAGGCGCTGCCCATCTGGACGGAAAGTCGCATCAAAATGCACCTTGGCGGTGTTCTGCCACAACCGCGTCGCCATCATGTGCTCGGCTTCCTCCAGCGTCACACCATCAACGTGATCAATGGTCTCGCCAACCTCATAATCGCTCCAGCGATGGGCTTCCCCCGCCTGCGCAAAATCATAGTTGGAAAAATCCAGCCCCTCCGGGATCACCAGATCGGCAGGATCAATCACTTTGGAGAGCTCCGGCACCACCGTCTCTGGCGCCGGGGCATCCACATCGCGTTTGCGCACCATAACCCAGCGCACATATTCCATGACAACCTCGTCACGCTGGTTCATGCCGCGTGTACGCACATAAACCACGCCGGTTTTGCCGTTGGAATTCTGTTTCAAACCAATCACTTCGGATGTGCTGCGCAACGTGTCCCCGGCATACACCGGTTTCAGCCAGCGCCCCTCGGCATAGCCGAGGTTTGCCACTGCATTGAGCGACACATCCGGGACCGTTTTGCCAAAGACCACGTGAAACGCCGCCAGATCATCAAGCGGCGACTGCGGCAGGCCAGAGGCCCGCGCAAACTCGTCACTCGAGTACAGCGCATGACGCGCGGGATAGAGCGCATGGTACAGCGCCCGCTCCCCTGCCCCCACGGTGCGTGGCACCGCGTGCTCGATCACTTGACCCAGCGTGTAGTCTTCAAAAAACCGGCCCGGATTGGTCTTGGCCATCAGTGTTCTCCCAGTTTGGTCTCCGGGGTGTAGGTGCCGTCCACTTCCTTCACGACCGCCTGACCACAGCGCATAACGCCGGTGGCCTGACAGAAGGTCTGTGTTGGAGAGCCATGCAGCTCCCACCCCTTGTTAAGCGCGTCCGTCACCTTGTGACAAAACGCCGATGTGTCTTCCTCAGATAGAAAACGATAAAGTTTCATGCTGTTAGCCTCCAAATACCGGGTAACCGAGCCAGGTGTGCACCCAGCCGATTGCCGCCATTAGCACAAGGGAGGCCACAAAGAACATGCCGTCTTTGGCAATGCTGCCGGTTTCTGTGGGCGTCCAGTCCGGTTCCGCGCGGTTGATCACCACAATCTCCAGCACGGCCCAAAGCAACAGACCGCCAAACAGGATCAGCGAGGCCACATCGCCATTCACCAACAGATGCGCAAACGCCCACAGTCCAAAGCCCGTCAGCTGCGGATGGCGCATGTTGTTGAACAACTTGCCTTTGCGTGGCGCCGGGCTCATCAGGAAGATCGCGATCAGCACCAACAGATTGTTGATGTGACGCAGGAAGCTCTCCGGGTACCAAACGTCGATATGCGGCGCCATGCGGAAGCCAAAGATCATCAGCACCACCGAGACCAGCAACGCGAGGGCCACAGGCCCGCGTCCCTTGTCGCCCATACTTGCGCGCACCTCCGGCATAGCCCGTCTGAACAAATGGGCTCCGGCCCACAATAGCACTCCCAAAACCAATAATGTCATCTTGCTCCCTCGCTGGATTAAGACGCACGAACTGCCTCGTGCGTCACTCTTGCTATGGGATTAGAGTTAGCCTTCCAGCGCGGCGATTGCATCTGCCTTCGCCAAAATTTCACGCGCGGTGACAACGTGCAGGTTTTCGACAATCTTGCCATCCACCACGGCCACGCCCTGCCCGCTGGCTTCACACTCCTCAAACGCCGCAATCTGTCGCTTCGCCAGATCGATCTCGGCCTCGCTTGGCGCAAAGGCCGCATTGGCCACATCTACCTGCGCCGGATGGATCAGTGTTTTGCCGTCAAAGCCCATGTCTCGGCCCTGATCACATTCCACCTTCAGCCCATCCGCATCTTTGAACGCGTTGTAGACGCCATCGACGATCACAATGCCTTCGGCCTTTGCGGCCAGAAGGCACAGACCAAGCCCTGCCATCATCGGCAAACGATCCGGGCGGAAACGGGTTTGCAGTTCTTTGGCAAGGTCATTGGTGCCCATCACAAAGCCGGTGAGCTGAGGGTGCGCCGCAATCTCCGCCGCACTCAACATGCCGCGCGGTGTTTCCATCATCGCCCAAATCGGCTTGTCGCCGATCAATGCGGCCAACGCGTCAACTTGCGCCGCACTTTCCACCTTAGGCAACAGCACCGCATCGCAATCCATAGACGCCGCAGCCTTGGCGTCCGCTTCGCCCCATTGGGTGTCCAGACCATTGATCCGCACAATCCGCATCCGGCTGCCATACCCGCCCTGAGTCAGCGCATCGGCCAATGTGGCACGGGCGTTTTCCTTCTCATCCGGTGCCACAGCATCTTCCAGATCAAAGATGATGGCATCCACCGGCAACCCGCGTGCTTTTTCCAAAGCGCGGTCCTTGGACCCGGGAATGTAAAGAACCGAACGATAGGGGCGCGCGCGCTGATCCATGACTCTCTCCGCAATTATGTTGCGCAGAGAGGTGCATTTTTCTCAGAAAACTTCAAGAATATTTTTGCCGCATCGCAGAAAAGTCTCGCGCCTTCTCAAGCAGATGCGCCAAATGTCGCGCTTTTGGAAACAATAAAATCGTTACGTTAACCATTTTTAAGCCCCGACCTGCGCACACTCATCCCATCGCTTCCTGTGGGAGGAACGCAAAGACGGTTCAAAAGGACCGCGATCATAAGAAGAGGCGAGAGCTTTGAAATCCATGGCGTGCAAAAGGCGCGCACATGCCTTCTTTATGAGAGGAAACCAGATGAAACGCACTTTTTTGACCCTGACGGCCGGTCTTGGCCTTTCGATCTGCGCCACCTCAATCGCCCAGGCACAGAACCTGCAACACTGCGCCACCCGCGACCTTGTTGTGGAACGTCTGGCCCAGAAGTACGGGGAATCCCGTCAGGCGCTTGGTCTTGGCACGCAGGGCGCCATGGTGGAGATTTTTGCTTCGGAAGATTCCGGCAGCTGGACCATCACCGTCACCATGCCAAATGGCTCCACCTGTCTGATGGCAACCGGCCAAGCCTATGAAAAGCTTGCCGAAGCTCTGCCAGCCAAAGGTGACGACGCCTGATGTCATACGCCTTTAGAAAAGCGCGTCAAAAATCAGCTTCACGCCGGTGATCGACAAGAGCGTATAGGTCAACGCGAAAAAGACCCGCTCTGAAACGGCGTGATGCAGCTTCACACCACCCCATGCCCCAAGCAGCGCGAATGGTGCCAAAAGCGCACCCGCGCGCAGGGTCTCGGCGGTAAACACCCCGAGAAACGCATAGGGCACAAACTTAGCGATATTGATGGCCCAGAACACCAATACGGTGGTGGCCTGATAGGCAGTTTTGCCCATCCCCCGAGACAGTAAGTAAACCGCCGCCGGCGGTCCACCCGCATGGCTGACAAAGCTGGTGAACCCGGCCACAGCCCCCGCGAGCAATCCGGCCCGCACTGGCATCTTTTTTCGCGCTTGCCCCCGCGGCCAGAGTTGCCAGATCACAAAACCAAGCGAAACAGCGCCAATCAACAGGCGCAACACATCATCATTGGCGACCCGAAACAGCGCAACGCCGCCCGCAACTCCCGGCAATCCACCCAGAATCAGCACCCTTGCCTCCGGCCAGCGCCACTTGCCCCAATAGGGCTTCAGCGTCACCAAATCGACCAGCATCAACAGCGGCAGCATCAACCCCAACGCCTGCACCGGCGGCAGAATCAACGCCAGGACAGCCGCACTGGCAAAGGCCGCGCCAGAGCCAAATCCGGCTTTGGAGACACCCGCAAACAGCACCGCAACCGGTGCCAATATCCAGAATGTGAGAGAATCAGTCATACAAAAACAGGCGCACCCAAGGATGCGCCTGCTGCAAATCGAGGCAACTCATGCTGCAAAGCAGCGTAAGAGCGCTTACTTGCCGTCAAGAATCTTCTTACGCTGATCCTTGTATTCCTTCTCTGTCACCAGACCGTCCGCATAGGCTTTTTCCAGCGATGCCAACTGGTCGCCAACGCTCACAGCCTGCACGTTTGTGGTCGCGTTGCCGCCGCCACATGCAGAGACGGTCATGGCCACCAAAGTCAGCGCCATCAGGGTTTTCAGAGTCGTTTTCATATTTTTGGTCCTCAAAGAAGCCTGTGAATTGTCCCGCACATCTACTCACAGCCGTCGCGCCAAATCAAGCGTGCCAAACCATACAAATTGCGCGAGAATTTGCCCCTCTGTGCCGTGATCACAGGTGCGGCAGCTGGGCTGCCTCCGGCTTCAAACACTTGCGTCAACGCGAAATTCGACTTAAGCCACCCCCCGATAATCAACCGGACCGGAGATAGATCCCATGGCACGACCAAAGATCGCCCTCATCGGCGCAGGTAACATCGGCGGCACGCTCGCCCACCTCGCTGCAATCAAAGAACTTGGTGACGTTGTACTTTTTGACATCGCTGACGGCCTGCCACAGGGCAAGGCGCTCGACATCGCAGAATCCGGCCCGGTCGAGAAAATCGACGCCGCGATGTCCGGCTCCTCCGACTACTCCGCGATCGCCGGCGCAGACGTCTGCATCGTGACCGCAGGTGTGGCACGCAAGCCAGGCATGAGCCGTGATGACCTGCTGGGCATCAACCTGAAAGTGATGAAGTCCGTCGGCGAAGGCATCCGCGACAACGCGCCAGACGCATTTGTGATCTGCATCACCAACCCGCTGGACGCAATGGTTTGGGCGCTGCAGAAATTCTCCGGCCTGCCAACCCACAAAGTCTGCGGCATGGCGGGCGTTCTGGACTCCGCACGCTTCCGCCACTTCCTGGCCGAAGAGTTCAACGTGTCCATGCGCGACGTAACCGCCTTTGTTCTGGGCGGCCACGGCGACACCATGGTGCCTTCCGTGCGCTACTCCACCGTAGCCGGCATCCCTCTGCCAGACCTGATCGAGATGGGCTGGACCACGCAGGAAAAACTGGACGCCATGGTTCAGCGCACCCGTGACGGCGGCGCCGAAATCGTTGGCCTGCTGAAAACCGGCTCCGCCTTCTACGCACCAGCGGCCTCCGCCATCGAAATGGCCGAAGCGTACCTGAAAGACCAAAAGCGCGTTCTGCCATGTGCCGCCTACTGTGACGGCGACCTCGGTGTGAAAGACATGTATGTTGGCGTGCCAACCGTGATCGGCGCCGGTGGTGTTGAGAAGGTTGTGAACATCAAGCTCAACAAAGAAGAGCAGGAAATGTTCGACACCTCCGTGAACGCTGTAAAAGGCCTCGTGGACGCCTGCAAAGGCATCGACGGCTCCCTGGCCTAAGCCAAAGCACGACAGATTTGAAAAAGGCGCCCATTGCGGCGCCTTTTTTGTTTTAGAAACTGGTGGGCACCCGCCCGTCTTGAATATCCTTGAGCGCAGCGTCAACCGCCGCCGGGGACAGATCTACATGTGCTTCCGGGAACACCTTCTTGATCTTGGCGGGCACATCGACGCCCGACGAGGTCATGCGTCCCAACAGACGCAGGACCAACGCCTGAAAACCGCTGATCTCTTTGACGTGACGGTACAGGTCATCCAGATAGTCGCTGTCGTCGCGATGGTCCCACACATCCTGCGCCTGATTGATCCGCGCTTGGTTGTGTGGCTGAAGCACTTTTCCATTCGGCACTTTTTTGCGCAGTTTATCAAGCCAATGCGCCTTGGTCATTCCGTCAAAATGCAAGATCGCACGCCCTGGAAAACGGCCCTGAACGTCTTCCTCAACAACATCCTCAGGCAATTCGGCGCGGTGCAATGCCAAAGGCAGCCCGGAGGACACCCGCGTGAAGGCTTTGCCGTGCCAATACCCCGCAACCCCTTTTTGCAAGTAGCGCGCGTATCTGCCGTATATGAGAGGCTGCGCTCGATGCACGATCCGCGGAAATGGCACCCGAAAGCCTCCCGAAAAGACATGTGGCTGAGGTTGGCCACGCACGTGTACCCGTTCACTGTTAAATGCAACAATACTTAGGATTTGATCCGGCTGTTGTGCCAGAAACGCAAACAGCGCCGCTGCGTTTGTGACGTATTCGTCCGCATCAATATGTGCGATCCAATCAGCATCACTTTGGGACATCGCAGAATCTGCATTGACCGATTGACGCACACGAAAATCCCAGGGGCGTTTACCCTTGACGCTGTCCTTCCAATACGCACCGTCACAACGCACAACCTTGATCTTCTCATGTCCGGAGACAATATCTTCCAGCTCTTTGTTGGGTGCGTCCAGATGCAACCAAATGCGGTTCACGCCCAAATCCACATGATGCGCCAGGAACCCCAACGTCACCGCCGTCGGCTCAAACGCCGTTGTCACAATATCCCAACGCAAATGTCTTCTCCAAGCCGATGCGAGACCGGCGCCAAATATGCTCCCAGCATGGGGGAGAAAGCATGCCGTGTAAAACAACAATGCGCCCGCGGCTGTCGAATTCATCCTTTTGGTTGCGCTGGCCACCAAACTGCCTACACTTTCTGCTTGTAGGCGCTCCGGCGCCCCAGTCTTTTGACCAATCTGTTTGAGGTCCCAAATGTTTCATCGCCTAGCTCTGCCCGTTACCTTACTCTCGCTTGCAGCCCTCGCCGCCTGCGGCAACCCGCAAACCACCTCGGATCGCAGCGTGCGCGCGGGACCGCAAGCCCAATCGCCGATCACCCCAGGCCCCAACAACACCTTTGCTACGCCTGGCCTGAACCAGTATTTCAACGCACCCGTTGTAGAGTGATGTTTCGGCCCGTTAAGACGGGTCAATACAATCGCAGAGCCGATAAAATCGCTGGCCGCATATCGCCAATCCGTTTGCGGTAACGCTGCACTGCAATCCGAGTCGTCGGCGCATCCCCTTATTTCACAGGCAATTTATTTAACTTGTGCGACTTTCCGCCGAGGAAGGCTCATTTGTGATCACACATTTTCTCACTGTGATCACAAATAAGAAAAAATCCACCATTCCTGTCGAATTTGCTTATCGGCTCGACCGGACTGTGCCAGAACCGCTTCAATCGCAGCAAGATGGGACAGTTCCATGAACATCCACGAATATCAGGCGAAAGCCCTGCTTCGCTCCTACGGCGCTCCGGTGTCCGAAGGCCGCGCCGTTCTGAAAGCAGAAGACGCAAAAACCGCCGCCGGCGAACTTGACGGCCCACTATGGGTTGTGAAGGCGCAGATCCACGCAGGTGGGCGCGGCAAAGGTTCTTTCAAAGAAGCCGACGCTGGTGAAAAAGGCGGTGTCCGCCTCGCCAAATCGGTCGAAGAAGCCGCCGAAGAAGCCAAAAAGATGCTGGGTCGCACCCTTGTGACCCACCAGACCGGCCCAGCGGGCAAACAGGTCAACCGCATCTACATCGAAGACGGCTCCGATATCGAGCGTGAGCTGTATCTGGCTCTGCTGGTCGACCGTCAGACCTCCCGCGTGTCCTTCGTGTGCTCCACCGAAGGCGGCATGGACATCGAAGAAGTGGCCGAAGCCACTCCTGAGAAAATCCTGTCCTTCTCCGTCGATCCGGCCACCGGCTACCAGCCATACCACGGCCGCCGCGTTGCCTTCTCCCTGGGCCTTAAAGGCGCACAGGTTAAAGAATGCGTGAAGCTGATGGGCATTCTCTACAAAGCCTTCATGGAAAAAGACATGGAGCAGCTGGAGATCAACCCGCTGATCGTCATGCCAGGCGGCGCACTGAAAGTGCTCGACGCCAAAGTGGGCTTTGACGGCAACGCCATCTACCGCCACGCGGACATCGCCGAACTGCGCGATGAGACCGAAGAAGACCCAAAAGAGCTTGAGGCGTCCAAATACGACCTGAACTACATCGCTCTGGACGGTGAAATCGGCTGCATGGTGAACGGCGCGGGGCTCGCGATGGCTACCATGGACATCATCAAACTCTACGGTGCAGAGCCTGCCAACTTCCTCGACGTGGGCGGCGGCGCCACCAAAGAGAAAGTGACCGAAGCGTTCAAGATCATCACCTCTGATCCAAACGTCAAAGGCATCCTCGTGAACATCTTCGGCGGCATCATGCGCTGCGACGTGATCGCAGAGGGCGTTGTGGCCGCGGTTAAAGAAGTTGGCCTGCAGGTTCCACTGGTTGTGCGCCTCGAAGGCACCAACGTGGAAGCCGGCAAAGAGATCATCAACACCTCTGGTCTTGATGTAATCGCAGCCGACAACCTGTCCGACGGCGCCGAGAAGATCGTGAAAGCGGTTAAGGGCTAAAGTATGAGCGCGGTCAAAACAACATCTCTGTCGGCTACACGCTCGATCAGTGTGATCGTTGCGGCCGCGCTATCGATTTTTGGGCAATCGGTGGAAGCGGAAACCAAACTTAAAAAGGCTCGCCTTTCAAGTTTGGTGACCCCCTTCATCAAAGTTTGCGGACAATATCCGTCATATAAGGACAGCGAAAGCACGCTAAAGTCGATCGGCTACAAGTCCGATGGTAATGGCGATTTTTTTCTGCCCGGATTTGATGTTCGATTTTCGGTCGAAAAAAATCGAAAATGTGAAATGCGAGCAAGATATGACGGCACACCGCACCGCGCGGATCGTGACTTTCGCCCCGAGCAAGCCGTAAGTTGCAAGGACGGAAATGCTATTGTGGTGACGCGCACGATTGAAAACTATCGCGGCCCGGAACCTAACTTTTTCCGCGCCGCCGTTTCCCCAGATCAAACAGCTCACATAAGGCGTAAATGCCCCATTGCGAGCACATCATAGGCTCTACTCCGCAAGACACACGCACCAGACTTACCGCCCTTTGCGGCGATTACAGAAATGAAAGAAGGAACCACAATAAATGGCTATCCTCGTAGATGAAAACACCAAGGTTATCTGTCAGGGCTTCACCGGCTCTCAGGGCACCTTCCACTCTGAACAAGCCATCGCATATGGCACCAAAATGGTAGGCGGCGTGACCCCGGGCAAAGGTGGCATGGAACACCTCGGCCTGCCGGTCTTTGACTCGGTACACGACGCCAAAGCCAAGACCGAAGCCAACGCTTCCGTGATCTATGTACCTCCGCCCTTCGCAGCGGACTCGATCCTTGAGGCCATCGATGCGGAAATGGAACTGATCATCTGCATCACCGAAGGCATTCCTGTGCTGGACATGATGAAGGTACAGCGCGCGCTGGAAGGTTCCGCGTCCCGCCTGATCGGTCCTAACTGCCCAGGTGTGATCACCCCTGACGCCTGCAAAATCGGCATCATGCCAGGCCACATCCACAAGCGTGGCTCCGTGGGCGTTGTGTCCCGCTCCGGCACCCTGACCTACGAAGCGGTGAAACAGACCGCAGACATCGGTCTGGGCCAGTCCACCGCTGTGGGCATCGGCGGCGACCCAATCAAAGGCACCGAGCACATCGACGTGCTGGACATGTTCCTGTCGGATGATGAGACCCAGTCCATCATCATGATCGGTGAGATCGGCGGCTCTGCGGAAGAAGAAGCCGCTGAATTCCTCGCCAACGAGCGCAAAAAAGGCCGCTGGAAGCCAACCGCTGGCTTCATCGCAGGCCGCACAGCGCCTCCCGGCCGCCGCATGGGCCACGCCGGTGCGATTGTTGCCGGTGGCAAAGGTGGTGCCGAAGACAAGATCGCCGCGATGCAGGAAGCTGGCATCGTCGTCGCAGACAGCCCAGCCGGCCTCGGCGAAGCTGTGCTCAAAGCGATCGGTTAAGCATGCTTGGTTGGCCCCCGACATATGCCCATAGGGCAGCGCCTGACCGCGGGCGGGGCGAAAGCCCCCGCCCGTCAAACCGAAGGTTTGCCTTCGGCAAGGTATGGCGGTCGGGGGCTGCCCGACAGTGCTGGGCTATTTCAAGCTCAAAAAGCAACGAAGCCTCCGCTCTTCTCCACGTATCAGCCACGCGATTTCTTGAACGCGCTGTTAACTCAACCGAGTTATGGCGACTAAAGGGAGTTGCTAATGTTTGAAAACGCTAAAGTTGTTTTTTTGCGTGGCCTTGATTTCAAGGGTCGGTCGGACCGGTATGAACTATGGAGCTTTGTGTGGCTCCTCTTTTTGACTTCAATCGCGCTCACCATATTTAATTCGGTCGTTTTTGGCCCCACCGTGACGGAACAGTTTACCATCACAATAGAAAACGGCGTTCAAAGAGAAGGAATCGTGCATCATACCAGTTACGATAGCGGTTGGTTTGGCACGGTTCTTCAAATCGTTGTTGCTTTACCACTGCTGGCGGTTTGCTGGAGGCGCATTCAAGACTTGGGAAGACCTAACTGGATTGTCCTTGCCCCGTTTGCCGCAGCAGCGATCTGTTTTGGGTTGTTTTACGTTACGAGCGAAACAGTCCCCCTAGACCTCTCCTCTGTGCCTGAGGGGCTTGAGTTTCCTACGGAGGTGCGGGCGCCTTCCAGTGGTGCGCTATTCATAACTCTGTGGCTCTTCTCCGCCGCTACCTTAATCCTGACAATTGTGCTCCTTGCACGCCCGTCCCAACCCGGTCCCAACAAATACGGTCCCAACCCACATGAGGTGCCATCATGACCGAACAGTCGCCAAACGACATCTTCCACGCCTCCTCCTTTATGCAGGGGCACAATGCGGAATACCTCGAACAGATGTACGCCCGCTACGCCGCCGACCCCAATGCGGTTGACGAAGTCTGGCAGGAGTTCTTCCGTCAGCTCGGCGATGCGGAGCTGGACGTAAAGGCAGAGGCCGCGGGCCCTTCCTGGGCGCGCGCGGATTGGCCGCCACAGCCCAACGACGACTGGACCCAAAGCCTGACCGGCGAATGGGCGGAACCGGCGGAGGCCAAGGCCGCTGGCAAAAAGATCAAAGAGAAAGCCGCCGAGAAAGGCGTTGAGGTCTCTGACGAAGCCATCAAACGCGCGGTTCTGGATTCCATCCGCGCCCTGATGCTGATCCGCGCCTACCGTATTCGCGGCCACCTGATCGCCCACATCGACCCGCTGGGCATGCGCGACCAGACCCCACATCCGGAGCTTGATCCAAAATCCTACGGCTTCACCGACGCCGACATGGATCGCCCAATCTTCATCGACAAAGTACTCGGTTTGGACATCGCCACGATGCGCCAGATCATGGACATCGTGAAGCGCACCTACTGTGGCACCTTCGCGCTGCAATACATGCACATTTCCAACCCTGACGAAGCGAGCTGGCTGAAAGAGCGCATCGAAGGGTACGACAAAGAAATCCGCTTCACCCGCGAGGGCCGCAAAGCGATCCTGAACAAACTGGTCGAAGCCGAAGGCTTTGAGAAGTTCCTGCACGTGAAATACATGGGCACCAAGCGCTTTGGTCTGGACGGTGGCGAAAGTCTGATCCCGGCCATGGAGCAGGTGATCAAACGCGGCGGCAACTTGGGCCTGAAAGAGATCGTGATCGGCATGCCCCACCGTGGCCGCCTGTCGGTTCTGGCCAACGTGATGGCCAAGCCCTACCGCGCGATTTTCAACGAATTCCAAGGCGGCAGCTTCAAACCTGAGGATGTCGACGGCTCCGGCGACGTGAAATACCACCTCGGCGCCTCCTCGGATCGCGAGTTTGACGGCAACCAAGTGCACCTGTCTTTGACCGCAAACCCCTCCCACCTTGAGGCAGTAAACCCGGTTGTTTTGGGCAAAGTCCGCGCCAAGCAGGACCAGCTCAACGATGACGAGCGCACCGCAGTGATGCCAATCCTGCTGCACGGCGATGCCGCCTTTGCGGGTCAGGGTGTTGTAGCTGAGTGTTTTGCGCTTTCCGGCCTGAAGGGTCACAAAACCGGCGGCACCATGCACATCGTGGTGAACAACCAGATCGGCTTCACCACCGCCCCGCACTTCTCCCGCTCCTCGCCATATCCAACCGACAACGCGCTGGTTGTGGAAGCGCCAATCTTCCACGTGAATGGCGACGACCCAGAGGCGGTTGTACACGCGGCAAAAGTGGCCACCGAGTTCCGTCAGAAATTCCAGAAAGATGTCGTCATCGACATGTTCTGCTACCGCCGCTTTGGGCACAACGAGGGCGACGAGCCCATGTTCACCAACCCGGTGATGTACAAGCGCATCAAGAAGCATAAAACCACGCTCACGCTCTACACCGAACGCCTGGTGAAAGACGGCCTCATCCCAGAGGGCGAAATCGAGGACATGAAAGCCTCGTTCCAGGCTCACCTGAACGAAGAGTTTGAGACTGGCAAAGAGTACAAGCCAAACAAGGCAGACTGGCTCGACGGCCGTTGGTCCCACCTGGACAAACGCGGCGAAGACTATGAGCGCGGCCAGACCTCGATCAAGCCAGAAACCATGGCGGAAATCGGCAAGTCCCTGTCCACCGTGCCAGATGGCTTCCCACTGCACAAAACCGTGGGCCGACTTCTGGACACCCGTGGCAAGATGTTCTCCTCCGGCAAAGGCTTTGACTGGGCCACCGCCGAAGCCATGGCCTTTGGCTCTCTGCTGACCGAAGGCTACCCGGTCCGCCTCGCAGGTCAGGACGCCACCCGTGGCACCTTCTCCCAGCGTCACTCCGGTATCATCAACCAGGACACGGAAGAGCGCTACTACCCGCTCAACAACATCCGCGCCGGTCAGAGCCAGTACGAAGTCATCGACTCCGCCCTGTCTGAATACGCGGTGCTGGGGTTTGAATACGGCTACTCGCTGGCAGAACCAAACGCGCTGACCCTCTGGGAAGCTCAGTTTGGCGACTTCGCCAACGGCGCGCAGATCATGTTCGACCAGTTCATCAGCTCCGGCGAAAGCAAATGGCTGCGCATGTCCGGTTTGACCGTTCTGCTGCCACACGGTTTTGAAGGCCAAGGCCCAGAGCACTCCTCGGCCCGCCTGGAGCGCTTCCTGCAGATGTGTGGTGGCGACAACTGGATTGTGGCCAACTGTACCACGCCAGCCAACTACTTCCACATCCTGCGCCGTCAGCTGCACCGCACGTTCCGCAAGCCGCTGATCCTGATGACGCCAAAGTCTCTGCTGCGCCACAAGCTGGCCATTTCCGAAGCGGAAGACTTCACCGATGGCTCCTCCTTCCACCGCGTGCTGTGGGATGATGCTGAAAAAGGCAACTCCGACACCAATCTGAAGAAGGACAAGGACGTCAAACGCGTCGTGATGTGTTCCGGCAAAGTCTACTACGACCTGCTGGAAGAGCGTGACGCCCGCGGCATCGACGACATCTACCTGATGCGGATTGAGCAATACTATCCGTTCCCGGCCCACTCGCTGATCAAGGAGCTTGAGCGCTTCAAAGATGCCGAAATGGTCTGGTGTCAGGAAGAGCCCAAGAACCAGGGCGCGTGGTCCTTCATCGAGCCCAACATCGAATGGGCCCTGACCCGCATCAAAGCCAAACACACCCGTCCGGCATACGCAGGCCGCCCGGCCTCCGCCTCCCCTGCCACCGGACTGGCAAGCCAACACAAAGCCCAACAAGCAGCGCTGGTGGATGCCGCGCTCTCCATGGAAGGAAATTGATCCATGACCGAAGTTCGAGTCCCTACCCTTGGCGAATCCGTCACCGAAGCCACTGTTGCCACCTGGTTCAAAAAGCCGGGTGATGCGGTTGCCGTGGACGAAATGCTCTGCGAGCTGGAAACCGACAAGGTGACCGTCGAAGTGCCTGCCCCTGCCGCGGGCGTTCTGGGTGAAATCGTCGCTGCCGAAGGCGACACCGTGGGTGTTGACGCCCTGCTGGCGATGATCAACGCCGGAGAAGGCGCCGCCCCTGCGCCAGCCGCAGCGCCTGCCGCCGCAGCCCCCGCTGCCGGTGGTGGCGACGCGGTGGACGTGATGGTCCCAACCCTTGGCGAATCCGTGACCGAGGCCACCGTCTCCACATGGTTCAAAGCCGTGGGTGACACCGTTGCGCAAGACGAGATGCTCTGCGAGCTGGAAACCGACAAGGTCTCCGTTGAAGTGCCCGCGCCTGCCGCCGGTGTGCTCTCCGAAATCCTCGCTCCAGAAGGCACCACCGTGGACGCATCTGCCAAGCTGGCTGTGATCGGTGGCGCATCTGCCTCCGCAGCCGCAGCTCCTGCTGCCGCTCCAGCCGCCGCAGCCGCACCTGCCGGGTCCGCTGATGTGGAAAACGCCCCCTCCGCCAACAAGCTGATGGCAGAAAAAGGCATCGACGCCGCTTCTGTAACCGGCACCGGCCGCGACGGGCGCATCATGAAAGAAGACGTGCTGAAAGCCGCGCTGGCGCCAGCCGCCGCAGCCCCTGCCCCAGCCGCCGCCCCACGTGCACCGGTTGCTGCTGACGACGCGGCCCGCGAAGAGCGCGTGAAGATGACCAAGATGCGTCAGACCATCGCCCGTCGTCTGAAAGACAGCCAGAACACCGCCGCCATGCTGACCACCTACAACGAGGTCGACATGACCGAGGTGATGGCGCTGCGCAGCCAGTACAAAGACCAGTTCGAGAAGAAGCACGGCGTGCGTCTCGGCTTCATGTCCTTCTTCACCAAAGCCTGTGTGCATGCGCTGAAGGAAGTGCCTGAGGTGAACGCAGAGATCGACGGCACCGACATCGTGTACAAAAACTATGTGCACATGGGTGTGGCCGCCGGCACGCCGCAGGGTTTGGTTGTGCCCGTGATCCGCGACGCGGACGCCATGTCCTTTGCGGACATCGAGAAAGCCATCTCCGAGAAAGGCAAGCGCGCCCGTGACGGCAAGCTTTCCATGGCCGAAATGCAGGGCGGCACCTTCACCATCTCCAACGGTGGTGTCTACGGCTCCCTGATGTCCTCCCCGATCCTGAACCCGCCGCAGTCCGGCATCCTCGGCATGCACAAAATTCAGGACCGTCCAATGGCGATCAACGGGCAGGTTGCGATCCGTCCGATGATGTATCTGGCCCTGTCCTACGATCACCGCATCGTAGACGGCAAAGGCGCCGTGACCTTCCTCGTGCGCGTGAAAGAAGCGCTGGAAGACCCACGCCGCCTGCTGATGGATCTGTAAAAACCGTGACCGACCGCCCCCAACATAGGGCAACGCCTGACCGCGGGTGGGTGCTGAAAGCACCCGCCCATGGGGGCGGTCGGGCGCTGCCCGAGCCACACGTGGCCCGTGCGGAGAGGTGATATGAAGTCAATGCGCTCCTCCCAATGGCCTGTCAAAGTGGCGCGATTGTTCTTGATCGCCATCTTAATTGAGCGCCTGTGGCCATATTTCTATTTGGCGACAGTAAGCAACTCACTCCAAGGGTATCTGGCTCTGATTGACCGACAGGGCGCGCACTTTGCCGTCGTGACGATGATCGTCTTACTGGTCATTCTCCGCTGGTCCAAAACCGTCGTCGCAACAGTGTCAGCCATGTTTGCAATCGCCGGACTGCACGACGCGGTGTTTTATGGTGTCGACTTAAGCAATGGCTACGCACGCAGTGAACTGTTTTGGGGAACCTGTTTCGCCATAGCAGCATTCCTTCTGAGTATCGCAATCTTTGGAGAGAGGCGTGCAAATGCCACGGCTCAGGAGAATAACTAAGTGTTAAACTCCAATCGCCGACCAAATTCTTCTAACCCCAAATCTCCCGGGGTAGAGGCATCCCAGATGCCTCAGGGGCAGCGCCCCTTCCCGCACTTCGCCACCCATTTCCCCACCTCCGCGATACAGACGCAATACCGACGCTATGCAGACGTGCAAAAATCGCCCAAACTGCCCCTATTGGAGAGACGCGCATTTCCCCTGCCCGCCGCTGGCCCCGCGCCGCGCGAGATGCAGAACATAGGAGGATAGACCATGCCCACCCATGTGCTCTGGCAAGCTGATGTTGCCGATTTTGACGCCTGGCTCACCGTCTTCCGAAAGGACAGCGCCAACCGCAAAGCCGCCGGGATTGTGGACCTCAACGTCTGGTCCGATCCCGATCATGAAAACCATACCATCGCGCTGTTTGCCATCGTCGAAAAAGACAAGGCCCGCGCCTTTTTTGACAGCGAGGAACTCGCCATGCACATGGAGCGCGACGGCATCACCAACGTCACCGTAAAACTGTTGAAACCCGAATAGAGACCAACCATATCAAGCTCTTCATTGTGAGAGCTTTCCCACAAGACGGGGCATAATGCCCCTGCAATAGACCAAGGAAACACACCTATGGCTCAATATGACGTCATCATCATCGGCGCAGGCCCTGGCGGCTACGTCTCTGCAATCCGCTGCGCGCAGCTGGGTCTGAAAACCGCCATCGTGGAAGGCCGTGAAACACTGGGCGGCACGTGCCTGAACGTGGGCTGTATCCCGTCCAAGGCGCTGCTGCACGCGACCCACATGCTGCATGAGGCCGAACACAACTTCGCTGACATGGGCCTGAAGGGCAAAAGCCCGTCGGTCGATTGGGACCAGATGAAGGCGTATAAGACTGATGTTGTTGGACAAAACACGGGCGGCATCGAGTTCCTGATGAAGAAGAACAAGATCGACTGGCTCAAAGGGTGGGCCTCTATCCCGGCTGCCGGTCAGGTCAAAGTTGGCGATGACGTGCACGACGCCAAGAACATCGTGATCGCCTCGGGCTCCGTGCCGTCTTCCCTGCCAGGTGTTGAAGTCGACAACGACAAAGGCATCGTGGTCGACAGCACCGGCGCGCTGGACCTGCCAAAGGTACCAAAGAAGATGACCGTGATCGGCGCTGGCGTGATTGGCCTCGAACTGGGCTCAGTCTATGCCCGCCTCGGCGCAGAAGTGACCGTGGCGGAATACATGGACGCGGTCTGCCCCGGCATGGACGCGGATGTACAGCGGACCTTCAAGCGTATCCTTGAAAAACAAGGCCTTAAGTTCATCATGGGCGCGGCTGTGCAGGGCGTGGACGCCACCAAAACCAAAGCCAAAGTGCGCTATCAGCCTAAGAAAGGCGGCGACGAAGAGGTTGTGGACGCAGATGTGGTGCTGGTTGCCACCGGCCGTAAACCATTTGCAGAAGGCCTGGGTCTGGACGCGCTTGGCGTGAAAATGACCGAACGCGGCCAGATCGCTGTGGACGGCAAATGGGCCACCAACGTGCCGGGCATCTACGCCATCGGCGATGTGATCGAAGGCCCAATGCTGGCGCACAAAGCCGAAGACGAAGGCATGGCCGTGGCTGAAGTTCTGGCCGGGAAACATGGCCACGTGAACTACGGCGTGATCCCGGGCGTGGTCTACACCACCCCAGAAGTGGCCACCGTCGGCGCCACCGAGGCCGCTCTGAAAGCCGAAGGTCGCAAGATCAAAGTTGGCAAGTTCATGTTCATGGGCAACGCCCGCGCCAAAGCGGTACACCAAGGCGAAGGCTTTGTGAAAATCATCGTCGACAAAGAGACCGACCGCGTGCTTGGCGCTGCGATCATCGGCCCGGCGGCTGGCGACATGATCCACGAACTCTGCGTGGCCATGGAGTTTGGTGCTTCAGCGCAAGACATCGCCCTGACCTGCCACGCGCACCCAACCTACTCCGAAGCGGTCCGCGAAGCCGCACTGGCCTGCGGCGACGGCGCAATCCACAGCTAAGCTGTCTAAAATGAACAATAAAGGGCGCCTCTTGGGGCGCCCTTTTCATTTGAAATTATGGCCCATAGGCCACTACCACATCGTCTTCGCAGCCCGCGCGGCCCAGCCCTCATCGTAGGGCGTACCGCCCTCGGCCCCATCGGTCTGCTCGGCCAGAATCTGTCCCACTGTAGGCAAATCGGCGCTTTCATCCTCCGAGGCCCACAACCCGGCCCGCATCACCGCCCGAGCACATTGCGTGTAGATCTCGCCAATTTTTATCACAATCACCGCACGCGGGTGTCTGCCTTGCACCTCAAAACTTTCGCACAGAGCGGCATCTGTGGTCACCTTGGCAAGCCCATTGACCCGCACCACATTGTTGGAGCCCGGCACCATGAACAACAGCGATATACGCCCGTCCGCCACAATGTTGCGCAGCGAGTCGATCCGGTTATTCCCACGCCAATCCGGCATCGCAAGCGTGCGTTCGTCCAGCTCGCGCACCACAGGGCCATCGTCCCCGCGTGGACTGCCGTCCGTGCCCTCCGGCCCCACCGTCGACACCACACAGAACCGCGACGCCATGATCCATTTGCGGTAAAGCGGCGTCATCTGCAGCGCCACTTTATTGACCGACGCCGAGGCCGGTTTGCCATAAAGCGCCTCTAACTCCGCAAGATCACTGACGTACTGCATCCGGATCAAACCCCGCTTCCACCATCAACGCATTGGAGCGGGTCTCAATCACCTTTTCCAACCGCGTCATGAATTCTTTTTGGTCTGCGCCCTGCTCGATTGGCTCCAGAAACTCAACCACAGCCAGGCCCGGCTTGCGCAGCATCGTGCCCTTGGGCCAGAACATCCCGGCATTGGTTGCCACCGGCACCGCCGTCTGCCCAGTCTCTTTGTAAAGAACGTATGGGCCAACCTTATACGGCACATGCTCGCCAACAGGCACCCGTGTGCCCTGCGGATAAATCACCAACTGGCCCGGCGGCACCCGACCGCTTTCCACATCCGCCAACATCGCTTTGATCGCCGCACCCCGCTTGCCGCGCCGCACAGGCACACAGCCCAAACGCCACGCGTACACCCCGATGATCGGCGTGAACAGCAACTCATATTTCATGATGAAGCGCGGCTGCGGCACCGCTTTGAAGATCATCATAATATCGAGAAACGACTGGTGCTTCGCAGGCACCAAAACGGCACCACTCGGCACCTCGCCACGCACCTCGGATCGAATGCCCACCAACCAGCGCGCCGACCAGATCGCCCAAGTGGCGTAGGTGTTGCACGCCGCCATGGCCCCTTTAGAGGACAACAACGCCCAGGGGAAAAACACAATCCCCATCGCCAGCATCACAATCGCATTCTGAACCACATAGATGATCGACATCACCCATTGAAACGCCAAGCGCATCAGGTCAACTCCCCTAGTGTACGTCGTGCCGCCGCGCCGGTGGCCAGATAGGCCACCACGCCCGCCAGCGGCGGGATCAGCGCCAAGAACGCCCAGCTCATGCCTTGGAACCCTAGCCCGGTCAGAAAGCCGCCGCTCTCTTGCGCCGAAGGCAGCAAGAAGACGGCCAAGGCCCCCATTGCGGTGCCCACAGCGGCGCCCAGAAGGGCGCGCAGGGTAAAGCGCCGCACAAAGGCGCGTGCAATGTAGCTGTCCCTTGCGCCAATCAAGCGCAGCACCGAAATCACCTGCGCATTAGCCGCCAACGCCGCATTGGCCGCCAAGGTAATCATCGCCGCCGTGGCCGCCCCAATCAGGCCAATCGACACCCAGCCCAGCAGACGCAACCGCCCAGCGGCACGCTCCAGCGGACGCCGCCAACGGGTGTGGTCATCCAGCACCGCGCCCGGCACCTCCGCCTGCAATCGCAGCCGCAACCCGGCGCCGTCATAGCCCTCTTCGGTCTCGACAATCTCGATCAACTGCGGGATCGGCAGGCTGTCCAGCGGCAGGTCCGGCCCAAACCAAGGCGCCAGCAAGCCGCGCTGCTCGTCAACACTCAAGGCCCGCGCCGAAGCAATTCCCGGCGTGCTCTCCAGCACGGTCAGTGCCGCCGCTGTCTGAGCCGCCATCTGCTCTTCCGGCGCGGAAATCCGCAACGTTGAACTCTGCGCCAGCTCATCACCCCACCGCGCCGCCAGTCGGCCCGAGGCCAAGGACAACGCCAAAGCAAACACCGTCAAAAACGCCATGGCCCCCGCCGCAAACAACGTCAATCGCGCGGTAAATCCCGTTGGCGGCACCACGCGGTCTGCCTGCGCGTCGCCCATAATCAGCTTGGAAAGCTGCAGACCTTTGCTCATAGATCTGCCCCCGCCAGTTGCAACTTACGCCCCGAAATCCGCAGCACCCGTGCCTGCACGTGATGTTTGGCCGATCGGATTAAGTTCAGATCATGGGTCGCAATCAAGATGGTCTTGCCCATCTTGTTCAGTTCCACCAGAAGCTGCAGCAACCGTTGGGACATTTCCCAATCCACATTGCCGGTTGGCTCATCCGCCAAAACCACATCCGGCGACATAATCACCGCCCGCGCCAAAGCCGCCCGCTGGCGCTCCCCGCCTGACAGCTCCGGCGGCAAGGCACTGGCGCGATGCCCCAAACCCACCCAGGTCAAAAGCTCTTTCAGGTTGGAATGCTGCTCCAAAGAATCCCTGTCCGAAACCGTTAGCGGTAAAGCCACATTTTCTCGCACCGGCAGGTGGTCCAAAAACTGGCAATCCTGATGCACCACGCCGATCTGGCGCCGCGCCAAAGCGTGGTCATCCCGATCCATCTCACGCACATCTTTGCCAAACAGCTGCACCCGCCCCGCCGTCGGGGTCAGCGCGCCATAACACAGTTTCAAAAACGTGGTCTTCCCGGACCCGGACGGCCCGGTCAAAAAATGGAAAGATCCGGGTGCCAGCTTCAGGGACACCTCGCTCAGCAACTCGCCGCCACCATAGCTATACGCAATATTGTCTAGTTCGATCACATGAGACCTCATTTGTCCCGATTGTTGTGCACGAGCATCGCCTTGGTTGCAATCTGTTCCACGCCGCCTTTGCACTTTCGCCAAGCGATGTTTCAGAATATGGTTCCTGAATAAAAGCAAGAACTTCGACAGCAGGGGACGAGTATGCGGCTCACTTGCCCAAATTGCGGGGCACAATATGAAGTGCCTGACGACATCATCCCGACCGGTGGGCGGGATGTGCAATGCTCCAACTGCGGCAACACCTGGTTTCAGGTGCACGCGGACATGCAGGCGGAAGAACCCGTTGAGAACGCTGTTGCCGATGTGGTCGCTGCGGCTAGCGAAGAGGCCACGCAAGACGACGCTGCTGCGCCCGAAGAAGAAGTCTTTGAAGAGGTCGAACCGCCAGAGCTCTCTATTGAAGCAGAGCCGGAGGACAATCAGGACTTCTTCGATGACGAGGAAGAAGAAAACCCCGATGATCTGGACCTAGGGGGCGAAGACTGGGATCTGGAAACCGAGGAAGACTGGGCCGAAGAGAGCGCGCCTCAGCACGAGGAGGCTCCAGCAGACGCTGAAGAGCACCGCGAAGACATTGCCGAAACACCGGACGCGCAGGAAGAAGAGAGCGAGCCCGTCCCAGCGCCTGAACCGGACGACGAAGATGAACTGGAAGTCGCCGCAGATCTGGAAGACGACCTTGAGACCGACGCCCTCTCGGAAGACGACGGCGCAGTAGATGCAGAGCCAGAGCCTGCCCCCAAGCCACGTGGGCTGGACGACTCAGTCAAAGACATCCTGCGCGAAGAAGTGGAATACGAAAGCCGCGCCCGCGCGGCCGAACAACCGCAAAGCCTTGAGACACAGGGTGATCTAGGTCTCGACCAGGGCGAAGACCGCCCCACAGCCACAGACCGCCGCGCGGATGAAGCCGCCAACCGGCTGCGCCGCCTAAGGGGGCAAGACGATGCCGCCACCGCAGCGGCAGTGGCCGCAACCGTCCGCAGCGCCAAGGACACCCGCCGCGACCTGCTGCCGGATATCGAAGAGATCAACTCGACCCTGCGCACCTCGGGCGACACACCGCGCAATCCGGATTTAGGGCAGAAAACCAACAACAGCGCCAGCCGTGCGCGTGGGTTCCGTCTCGGATTTGCACTGGTGATCCTGCTCGCGGGCGCAGCGGTGTTTGTTTACAGTTCGCATGACAGTCTCAGCAAAAGCTACCCGCAGGCCGCGCCTTACATCGACAGCTTTATGGCCTCAGCAAACGGTGCCCGTATCTGGCTGGACGACAAAGTGGCTGGTCTGTTTCTGAAACTCAACGCCCTGACCGGACAGTCCTAACCGGCTGTCCAGCGCATGCCTTAGAACCGCTCCAGCAAACGTTCCAGATAGTTACGCTCTGACTCAGAGCGCTCTGTCTCTCCGGCACGGCGGCGGATTTCGTCCAACAGACGACGCGCCTGACGATACACATCCTCGCCCTGCAGCAACCCTTCATCGGTACCTGCCGCTCCGCGATTGCCTTGGCTGCGCCCAAGCGGGTCTTGCGCCTGGCCCTGCGCCTCGGCGGTGCCTTGTTGGCCTTGCTGTTGTTGTTGCGCCATGGCTTCACCAAGGTTGCGCAGCCCCTCCCGCAGGGCATCCATCGCTTCCGCTTGCCGATCAATTGCCGTGGCCAGATCATCCTCACGCAACGCCTCTTCGGCACCTTCCATGGCACCTTCCGCATTACCAAGCGCTTCCCGCGCGGCATCCCCCTCTGGCGTGCCCTGCCCCGGCAAGTTCTGCATCTGACGGTTTAACTCCTGACGCAATGCCCGCTGGCGGTCCTCCAGCGCGCCTTGCTGGCCCTGTTGATCGCCATTGGATTGGCCGGTCTCGCCCTCACCTTCGCCGTTACCCTGACCTTCGCCACCAGTGCCGTCATGCGCCTGACCACGCCCTTCGCCACCACTGTACCCTTGGTTTTCCTGTGACTGTCCGCTCTGAGCGTTTGGGTTGAACTGTTCCTGCAACTCGCGGAAAGCCTCGTCAGACAGGCCTTGCTGATTGCGCAGCGTTTCAGCCAGCCCTTCCATGGCCTGCTCGCCCTGGTTCTGTTGACCTTGGCCTTGGGTGACGCGCATGTTCTCCATCAGCCGCTGCAACTCTTCCAGAGCCTGCTGCGCCTCTGCCATGCGGCCCTGTTCCATCAGTTCCTGAATGCGGTCCATCATGCGTTGCAGATCGTTTTGATCCATCTGCATCGAATTCTCTGCGCTCTGCTGATTTTCGCCTTCTTCGCCGTCCTGCTGCTGCCGCCGCGCTAACTCGCGCATGTAGTCTTCAGTGGCCTCGCGCAACTCCTGCATGAGACGCGCAATCTCCGCATCACTGGCACCGTTTTTCATCGCTTCGGACAAGCGCTCCTGCGCCTGTCGCAAACGCTCCGCCGCGCTGCCAAGATCGCCATCTTCCAAGTCCAGCGCCAATTGCCACAGCGCCTCAGCCAGTTCGTCGCGTTTCTCTTCAGACAGCCCATGCGTCACGTTCACTTCCAACCGCCGCAAAATGGTCCGAAACCGCAGGTAATCTGTCTCGCGCCGAAACACGCCATCCTCAGGCCGGTGCGACACCGCCCGCATCAACTGCGCCACGCGTTTGCCATTCTCCCGTGACCACAACAAATCCCGCCGCATCTCGATCACTGCCGCCGCCAACGGGTCAAAGAACCGCCGCGCCGGCAGTTCAAACCGCAAGTCTCCGGATTGTCCTTCAAGCCCCGCGTCATCCTCTACAGTCAGCGTGACCTTCACCGGCAAATGCGCCCAAGGGTGTTCGGAAAAGTCCTCAATCAAGGTCTCTTCAAACGACGCCCGATCGCCGGAGATCGGCAAGGGCAGTTCGACCACCACCGCCTCACGAGGTTCAGGATCGACCCGCACCCCGTACTGTCGGGACACGCCGTCGAGATCCAGCTCCACAACCGCTGTTCCGCCGACCACGCCATAATCGTCAGACGCATGAAACGGCAGGGTCATCTCACCACGCCCAGAGGCCTCCACCTGCCCGCTCAAAATCACTTTCGGCGCAAGGTCATCCTGCATCACAATATGCCAGGCAGCCCCGCCCGGCCCGGCGATCTCCAAATCACCTGTCTGACGCACATCAAAGCTCTGCTCCGGCTCGGCCGCGCTCTCAATCGCCCCAACCCGGCCGGACACGGTCTCCGCCACGGTCAGAGCACCGACTTCTCCGTAAAGCCGCAGCAAAACCCGGCTGCCTTCCGGCAACACCAACTTGCCCTCAGGTTGATCATTCAGGTAAAGCGCAGGTTTGCCGGTGTAACTCGGCGGCTCAATCCAACCTTCCCAGGTTGGCCCACTTGCCAAAGCTGCCCCGCCTCCGGGCCCCAATTCCCTCACGGACGATAGATTTGAAAACGATCCACCGACAAAGGCCATCATCAACAACAGGATCGCTGTGTAACGCAACCCAAACGGGTCCAACCGCGAAATCCGCAAATCCGGCTGCACCGCTTTGGCGCCCTTGGTGCGCGCTGCCATGCGTTTCTGGTGGGCCATCCAAAGCGCCTGAGAGGCGGCGTCGTCCTTGCCCACCGCCGGCGCATCGCGCAGCGCCGCAATCGGCCGTCCTGGCAAGGTTGCATCCAGCCGCGCAATCGCCATGTCACGGGACGGCAGCACCAACTGCCGCGCCCCACGCACCAAAAACACGAGCATCCCAGCCGCAGCCAAAAAGCCGCAAATCCAGATCATTTCCAGCGGCAGATGGTCCTGCAGCCCCACCATCAGTGCGGCCAGCACCACAAAGGCAATGGTCCACACCGGCCAAAACGCACGTGTGAATGATTCTGCAAACAGACCCAACCGGGTCAGGCCAATGACCCACCGAAGGTGCAACAGGGCTGCATCTGAAGGGCTTTGACGGGTCACGGCGCTCCTATCGGTTGGCTCTTAGTCGCTGGTCTGATCCAGCCACTCTGGGATGCTATCGCGGTTTATCATCTCTTCATAGGTTGGACGTCGGCGGATAACCGCAAATTGATCGTCCTTCACCAGAACTTCTGGGATTAAGGGCCGCGTGTTGTACTCGCTGGACATTACCGCGCCATAGGCCCCTGCACTGCGGAACGCGATCAGATCGCCATCGGCAAGCTGCGCCATATTGCGCCCTTTGGCAAAGGTGTCGCCAGATTCACAGACCGGCCCCACGATGTCATATTGCGCAGGCTCCTGCCCCGGTTCGGCCTCAACGACCGGCACAATATCATGATGCGCCTCATACATCGCCGGACGGATCAGGTCGTTCATCGCCCCGTCGACAATCAGGAACTCACGGTCTTCGCCGGACTTCACGTAGATCACCTTGCACACCATGATGCCCGCGTTGCCCGCGATCAAACGACCCGGCTCAATCTCGATCTCGCAATTCAAGTGCCCCAGCACACGCTTTACCATCGCACCATATTCCACCGGCAGCGGCGGCGCAGAGTTGGAGCGCTCATAGGGAATGCCCAGGCCACCGCCCAGATCCAACCGCTTGATGTCGTGCCCTTCGGCCCGCAACTGTTCAGTCAGTTCCGCGACCTTCTTATAAGCCGCCTCAAACGGCGCCAACTGGGTCAACTGACTGCCAATGTGCACATCAATACCAATGACTTTTAGGCCCGGCAAAGACGCCGCCAGCGCATAAACCTCTTTGGCGCGGCTGATTGGGATGCCAAATTTGTTCTCCGACTTACCGGTCGCAATTTTGGCGTGGGTTTTGGCATCCACATCCGGGTTCACCCGAATGGTGATTGGCGCCTCAACTCCCAAACGGCTCGCCACGGCACTGATCGCCGCCATTTCCGGCTCGCTCTCCACGTTGAACTGGCGGATGCCACCAGTCAGCGCGAGTTCAATCTCATCTTCGGTTTTACCGACACCGGAGAACACAATCTTGTTGCCCGGCACCCCCGCGGCCTTGGCGCGCGCATATTCGCCGCCCGACACCACATCCATGCCCGCGCCCAGTGCGGCCAGAGTTTTCAAGATCGCCTGATTAGAGGCTGCTTTCATGGCGTAGCACACCAGATGATCCGTGCCTTCCAGTGCTTCGTCAAACAGGCGGAAGTGGCGTTCAAAGGTCGCGGTGGAATAGCAGTAGAACGGCGTGCCAACCTGCGCGGCAATTTCCTTTACCGGCACATCTTCGGCAAACAACTCCCCGTCGCGATAAAGAAAATGATCCATAGTGCCGTCTCCTGCGTGCCGCTAGCGTAGTTCGGCCTCCCTCATACGCCGCGGCGCAGCGCCGATCAATGCTCCTGAGCCGACTTACTTCACCGGCTTTGCCCGCAGGAACAGATAAAGCGGCAGGCCACAGCTCACACCAATCATCCAAGTCGCTGGAATCGCCAATAGCGCAATCCAATTGCGCCGCACCCAGACCTCAACCAGAACCCACACCGTGAGCGTGATGGCAGAGATCACAAGATCCCAATAGATGCCGGTCACCGCGTCATTGGCTTTCCACAGCGCCACCATGGCCTGAAGATCCAGACCGTTCTCGGCAATCCACGGCCCAAAATACATCATCGGATGGATCGCGCCCCAAATGGCCAATCCCAAAAATACCCAACGCAAAGGTGACATGTGTTCCCCAATCCCAAAAAGTAAGCGGCACCACAGGTACGGCGCCGCCTTTGCTTCGGATCAGAATGTCCCGATTGGGACTGAGCTTTCAAGAGGCTAAGCCCTTAGCAGCCATACCAGCGACAGCCACCGCCAATTGAGATGCTCACGGTGCCGTTGGTCACGCCCACGCTGCCGGATGTGTGCACCCCGTCAGAGCCGATTCCGATATTGGCGTTGGCACGGGGTGTCCAAGGCTCTCCGTCCACACCACACGCGGACACAACAGCCAAACTCAAACAGGCAAAAACAACGCGGAACATGTGGGATCTCCCATGGCAGCAGCGTCAACAGGACCTAATGCACCCCCCGGTGCAAATGCCGTCGACGCGTCCACCATACGGAAAAACCGCGCGGATTGGAAAGGGGAAACACCGCCCTCCGGCGTCATCTCCCCAAGGGCTTAGCTGTCCAGCTTGGCTTTCCAAGCGGCAATCTGCTCACGCACACGGGTGGGCGCGGTGCCACCATAGGACATGCGCGAGGACACCGAGTTGTGTACGCCCAGCACACCAAACACATCTTCCGTGATCGCCGCATGCACAGACTGCATGTCTTCCAGCGTCAGGTCTGGCAGGTCGCACTCCTTGCTTTCCGCCATGGCAACCAGCGAGCCGGTAACATGGTGCGCGTCGCGGAACGGCATGTTCAGCGCCCGCACCAGCCAGTCGGCCAGATCAGTTGCGGTGGAGAAGCCACTGCCGGCTGCTGCTTCCAGGCTATCCTGGTTGGCAGTCATGTCCTTGACCATGCCTTCCATCGCCGCCAGCGCCAGCATCAGGTTGTCCGCCGCATCAAAGACCTGCTCTTTGTCTTCCTGCATGTCCTTGGAGTACGTCAACGGCAGGCCCTTCATCACCATCAGAAGCGCAGTGTTGGCGCCAAAGATCCGGCCAATCTTGGCACGGATCAACTCTGCCGCATCCGGGTTTTTCTTCTGCGGCATGATGGAGCTGCCGGTGGAGAAGCGATCAGAGAGCGTCACAAAGCGGAACTGCGCGGAGGACCAAATCACCAGCTCTTCGGCAAAGCGGCTCAAGTGCATGGCGCAAATGCTGCTTGCGGACAGGAACTCCAACGCAAAGTCACGATCTGCCACCGCGTCCAAAGAGTTCGCCGCCGGACGGTCAAAGCCCAGCGCCTTGGCCGTCATCTCACGATCAATTGGGAAAGACGTCCCAGCCAAAGCCGCCGCGCCCAGAGGGGATTCATTCATCCGTTCCCGCGCGTCTTTGAAACGTGACAAGTCACGGCCAAACATCTCCACATAAGCCATCATGTGGTGGCCCCATGTCACCGGCTGCGCGGTCTGCAGATGGGTAAAGCCCGGCATCACCCAATCCGCGCCCGCTTCAGCCTGCGACACAAACGCACGGATCAGCGCCTCGATGCCGGCAATCGCCGCATCAATCTGATCGCGCACCCAGAGTTTAAAGTCCGTCGCAACCTGGTCATTCCGGCTCCGGCCTGTGTGCAAGCGCCCGGCAGGCTCGCCAATGATCTCTTTCAGCCGCGCTTCCACATTCATGTGAATGTCTTCCAACGCCGTGGAAAATTGGAACGTGCCGCCCTCAATCTCTGACAACACCGTGAGAAGCCCTTCCCGAATGGCCTCCGCATCGCTATCTGTCAGAATGCCTGTCTTGGCGAGCATCGCCGCATGGGCCCGAGAGCCAGCAATGTCCTGCGCCGCCATACGTTGATCGTAGCCAATAGACGCGTTGATCGCTTCCATAATGGCGTCCGGTCCGGCGGCAAAACGGCCACCCCACATCTGGTTTGAGGTATCTTTGGTCATGAGAAGCCCTTTTGGAGGGAAGATGAAAGTAAATGGGTCCGCGCTGGTTTATACAGGCTTGGCAGCAATCGCAATTGCCGCCCTCTCCTTTGTTGCTCTGAAACCTTCAGCCAAGGCTGAAACCCGCGACTTTTCCGCCGTCGTTGACATGCGCGAAGGTGACATGCGCAAGCTCAACTTCCACTCTGCCCCCAAAGAGGTCTCGCAAAACAGCTTCCTCACAGAAGACGGCGGCGAAGCCACCTTGGGGGACTACAAAGGCAAAGTGGTGCTTCTGAACTTCTGGGCCACCTGGTGCGCCCCCTGCCGCCACGAAATGCCGATGCTGTCAGAACTGCAATCCGAGCTCAGCGGCGCAGATTTTGAGGTGCTGACGCTCGCCACCGGCCGCAACATGGTCCCCGCGATGCAGAAGTTCTTTGACGAGATTGGCGTGAACAACCTCCCCTTGCATCGCGACCCCAAGCAAGCCGTTGCGCGGGAAATGGCTGTCTTTGGCCTGCCCGCCACCATCATTATGGACCGCGACGGCAAGGAAATTGCACGTTTACAAGGGGATGCAGACTGGTCGAGCGAAAACGCCCGTGCTATCCTTTCCGCCGTAATCGCCATGGGGAACTCCTGACACGCCCCAAAGCCCTGACGACTGGCACATAAGAAGAGACCCCTATGATCCGCCACGCCTTGGCTTTTCTCCTCCTTCTGGGCGCCCCCGCCCAACTTGCCGCGCAGGACATTCAACAGCACGGCAGACACACCAAGATCGAAATGGTGAAACGGTTTGAGCTGCGCGGCGATGCCCGCGCCGCCTTCCGCCAGTTCAAACGTAAATCCGACTACTTCGGGGCGATCTACATCAACCGCCCGGAACGCCACGCTGGCGTGCACGCCAACGCCAACTCCCTCTGGCTGGCCGAAGCTTATGCGCAGACCCTGTGCCACAAACAATCGCGCAACCCGGACTACTGCGTACTGTACGCCCGCAGCGTGCCCAAAGACTACGACCGTACCGCCTTTGGCGTGACCCTGTCCCACGCGGCCAACAAAGACTTCCGCGAATACAAAAAGCTGCAAAACAAGAAACGCTCCGGTGCCTTTGCCGTCGCCGACAACGGTGCCATCGGCTATTCCTGGGCCGAGCCCTCCTCCATGGTGGCGCGCGAACAAGCGTTGCACCGCTGTGCCAAAGCCTCCGTCAAACTCCTGCGAGCGGCACCCCAGGATCTCTTGCCACTGCTGTCGAGCCCCGCGCGTCAAACCTGCCACATTGTGCACACCTCCAACTGACCGGCGTCGGAAACCGCTTCTTAAGCCCTGTGGCACATACTGGGCGAACCGCCCTCTATTCGCCTTAAGTTAGTTAAAAACAGGGCTAAAACACCCCTGTTCAGCGCCGTCCCAGAGCGTCATTTTAAGACATGGTTCATGTCTGTGTTCTTAAATGGGCACGCTGCTAAATGGGATGATGGGAAGCCTGCTATGGATCGCCCAAACAAAAAGAAACGCAAGGCTGGCGCGAAGCAAGGGCATCGCAGCCCGCTGGCGTACGCCCTGGACACACGGGATTCCTCCACGCTGGACATGGTCCGCGAGGCAATCGCGCACAAGCAGGTTCTGCTCGCCTACCAACCGATTGTTCAGGCTTCCAACACCAAGCGTCCCGCGTTTTACGAAGGGCTTGTGCGGGTGCTGGACGAAACCGGCCGCATCATTCCCGCCAAAGATTTCATGGGCGCCGTTGAAGACAGCGAACTGGGCCGCCAACTCGATGTGCTTGCGCTCGAGCTTGGCTTGCAAGCTCTGGCGGAACAGCCCGGCCTGCGCCTCTCAATCAACATGTCAGCCCGCTCGATCGGCTATGCCCCCTGGATGGATTGCCTACAGCGCGGCCTGACCCGCGCCGCCACCATTCCGGAACGGTTGATCTTTGAAATCTCGGAAAAATCCGTGGTGCAGGTCCCGGAAATTGTTCAAGGCTTTATGGAAGAGCTGCAGGTCAAAGGCATGTCCTTTGCACTGGATGACTACGGCTCCGGCCTGACCACGCTGACCGTCTTCCGCGACTTTGATTTTGACATCATCAAACTGGACGGCAGCTTCAGCCGCAACATTTCTCTGGATGGCAGCAATCAGGTGATTGCCTCCGCTGTCGCTGCGATTTGTGAGCGCTTTGACATGCACTCCGTTGCCAGCCGTATTGAAAGCCCGGCAGATGCGCAGATGATGGCGGACCTCGGCTTTGACTGCCTACAAGGCTTTGCCTTTGGCGCGCCAACCATTTCCCCACCGTGGAAACAGCGCAAAAGTAACGCGGCCTAACTCCCCTGCAAAACCTCCTCTTCAGTGCTTCGCCTACACGCGACGGGCGCATTCTCGCCATGCGACTTTAGCCCTGTGACAGCCTGACCGTTGCCGCAGTGCGGCAAATGCGCTATTGACGCTACGGAAACGGAGTTTTGCGGGTTGCCTGAGGGGGGCGGTCCCGCACATGCTCCGCCCAGCATTTTGTAGAGGATTTGCATATGACCAACGTAGTGATTGCTTCCGCGGCCCGGACCGCCGTCGGTAGCTTCAGCGGCTCCTTCGCCAACACCCCCGCACATGATCTCGGCGCCACCGTGCTTAACGCACTGGTAGAGCGTGCCGGCATTGAAAAGGCGGATGTGTCTGAAACCATTCTCGGTCAGGTTCTGACCGGTGGCCAAGGTCAAAACCCGGCCCGCCAGGCGCACGTCAACGCCGGCCTGCCAATCGAAAGCGCCGCTTGGGGCATCAACCAGGTGTGTGGCTCCGGCCTGCGCGCCGTGGCTCTGGCTGCACAGCACATCCAACTGGGTGACGCGTCTATCGTGGCCGCCGGAGGTCAGGAAAACATGTCCCTGTCTCCCCACGTGGCGCACCTGCGCGCAGGCACCAAAATGGGCGATGTGAAATACATCGACTCCATGATCCGCGACGGCCTGTGGGATGCGTTCAACGGCTACCACATGGGCCAAACCGCAGAGAACGTGGCTGAGAAGTGGCAGATCAGCCGCGAAGCCCAAGACGAGTTCGCCGTGGCTTCCCAGAACAAGGCCGAAGCCGCTCAGAAAGCTGGCAAGTTTGCCGACGAGATCGTGCCGTTCACTGTAAAAACCCGCAAGGGTGACATCGTTGTGGACGCCGACGAATACATCCGCCACGGCGCCACCATCGAAGCCATGCAGAAACTGCGCCCAGCCTTCGTCCGCGACGGCGGCACCGTCACCGCGGCCAACGCCTCCGGCATCAACGACGGCGCGGCTGGCGCTCTGCTGATGACCGCTGATGAGGCGGAAAAGCGCGGCATCGAGCCTCTGGCCCGCATCGCGTCTTACGCCACCGCCGGTCTGGACCCGTCCATCATGGGTGTTGGCCCAATCTACGCTTCCCGCAAGGCACTGGACAAAGCCGGCTGGTCCGCCGAAGAGCTGGATCTGGTAGAAGCCAACGAAGCCTTTGCCGCACAGGCCTGCGCCGTGAACAAAGACATGGGCTGGAACCCTGAGATTGTGAATGTGAACGGCGGCGCCATCGCCATTGGTCACCCAATTGGCGCGTCTGGTGCGCGTATCCTGAACACACTGTTGTTTGAAATGAAGCGTCGCGACGCCAAAAAAGGTCTCGCAACCCTCTGCATCGGCGGCGGCATGGGTGTGGCCATGTGCCTTGAGCGTCCTTGACGCAACGCCCCTATGCGTTTGAGAATGAGAGGGGCGTCCATCGGGCGCCTCTTTTTTGTACTGGGAGGTCATTTTTCGCACAAGCAGCAAAAAATATCTGCAGTGCGGCAATTCATCACGTAATTATGTTGCGTAATGTGATTTAAAAACGTAACAGAGTTACCGACACATTTACTCACTTGGAGGACCATCATGGCAAGAGTAGCACTCGTCACCGGCGGCAGCCGCGGTATCGGTGAAGCCATCTCAAAAGCACTGAAGGCTGAAGGCTATGAAGTTGCAGCAACCTATGCCGGCAACGACGAGAAGGCCGCCGCCTTCACCGAAGCCACCGGCATTAAGACCTACAAATGGAATGTGGCCGACTATGAGGCGTCCAAAGCAGGTCTGGCGCAGGTCGAAGATGATCTCGGCCCAATCGACGTGATTGTTGCCAACGCTGGCATCACACGTGACGCCCCATTCCACAAAATGACCCCAGAGCAGTGGCACGAAGTGGTCGACACCAACCTGACCGGCGTGTTCAACACCGTGCACCCTGTCTGGGCTGGCATGCGCGAACGCAAATTTGGCCGCATCATCGTGATATCTTCGATCAACGGTCAGAAAGGTCAATTTGCTCAGGTCAACTACGCTGCCACCAAAGCTGGCGACCTTGGCATCGTGAAATCCTTGGCCCAGGAAGGCGCCCGCGCGGGCATCACCGCCAACGCCATCTGCCCTGGCTACATCGCCACCGAGATGGTGATGGCCGTGCCAGAGAAAGTCCGCGAGTCGATCATTGGCCAGATCCCAACCGGCCGTCTGGGTGAGCCAGAAGAAATCGCGCGCTGCGTGACCTTCCTCGCCTCCGATGACGCAGGCTTCATCAACGGCTCCACCATCTCCGCCAACGGTGGCCAGTTCTTCGTGTGATCCCCACACGACTCACAAACCAAAAGGGCCGGTCAAACGACCGGCCCTTCTCTTTTGCCCCGTAAGTGCCTGTCTCAGGCGCAGCGGGACGGTTCCGTAAGAACACCATGGTTCAGCGGAACGGATTTGCCACCAAACAGAACTTTGAAAAAACCAACAAAGGCAGCGCTACGGGCAGCATGCGCGTCCTGGTAGGCTTGCTGAGTGCGGGCGGTGATAGCAGTCTCGATCATGATAGCCTCTCTTCTGTTTGACGATGGAAAACTTAACTGACCCCAATATGGCGCCAACACAGCTTCGCGACAAACGAGACTTTCCCTAGCCTCACTTAAACTGTATTTAACCGAACATGACCGATCGCCTGCCCCCACTCACCGCGCTGCGTGCCTTTGATGCCGCGCAACGCCATATGTCGTTTGCCAAAGCCGCCGATGAGCTGCACGTCACGCCCGCCGCGCTCAGCTATCAGATCAAATCACTTGAAGAGCACCTCGGCGCGCCGCTGTTCCACCGCCTGAACCGCGCCGTGGCCCTGACCGAGATCGGCGAAACACTTGCCCCCGGCATTCAGGAAGGTTTCCAAACCTTGTCCTCTGCCTGGCGCGCCGCCCAACGCCAGATGGATGACGCCACCCTCATGGTGACCGCAGGCCCGGCTTTCACCGCCAAGTGGTTTGCGCCTCGGTTTTACGAATTTGCCCGCGCCCACCCGGAAATCGACCTGCGTTTCTCCGCCACCCTGCGCAACCTCGACTTCAACCGCGACGAGGTCGATGTGGCCATCCGCTTTGGCCTGCTGAAAGACGAACCCGGCCTTTGGACCTACCCGATGGCGCGCGAATGGGTCACCCCGGTTATGACACCTGAAATGGCCGAACGTTTCCCCACGCCGGAAAGCCTGAAATCCGCCACGCTGATCCACGACGAATCCATCGACTTCCTGCGCCCCCGCGCGGACTGGGCCGCCTGGTGTCGCCTGATGCAGCTTAACATCGACACCTCTCATGGTCCCCGCTTCACCGGCGCGGATCACAGCATCGACGCCGCCCTGGCTGGCGCCGGCATCGCTCTTGGGCGCCGCGCTCTGGTGGTCAAAGACATCCACGAAGGCCGCCTTGTCGCGCCTTACAAACACGCCATCTGGCTGCAGGCCCGCTTTCGCTTCCTCTGCCGCGAAGGCACCCAGGACCGCCCCCACATCGCCGCGCTGCGCGAATGGATGATGGCAGAGATAGACAAAACCGCCGAAGTGACCGAGAACTTGATCATCACGCCGATCGAGGAGATTCCCCCCGCATGACCCGCGCCAAAGCGACCGCAGTTGGCTTCATCGCCGTGCTGCTCTGGGCTTTGCTCGCCCTCTTCACGGTTGGCAGCGCCCCAACGCCGCCGCTTATGCTCAATGCACTGTGTTTCACCATTGGCGGCACGCTGGGGGTCGTCTGGGCCATTGCCACTGGCGAGTGGCGCGCCCTGCGCAGCATCCCCCTCAAGGTCTACCTCTTTGGCAGCCTCAGCCTGTTTGGCTACCACGCGCTTTACTTCTCCGCCCTACGCCTCGCACCCGCGGCCGAAGCCGGACTGATCGCTTACCTATGGCCCCTTCTGATTGTATTGATGTCCGGCCTGCTGCCCGGTGAACGCCTGCGCGCCGGCCACCTGTTTGGCGCTTGCCTTGGTTTCTTGGGCGCAGCGCTGATCATCGGCGGCGGCGGCCTCGGCTTCAACCCGACCCACCTGCCCGGCTATGGCCTCGCCCTTGCCTGCGCTTTCACGTGGTCCAGCTATTCGGTGCTCTCCCGTCGCCTCGGCGACATCCCCACAGTGTCCGTGGTGGTCTTCTGCCTCGCCACCGCCGTGCTCTCCACGCTGCTGCACATTGCGCTGGAGGATACCGTCTGGCCCGCCGACATGCTCACCTGGGTGTCAGTCTTTGCCCTCGGCCTCGGCCCTGTTGGACTGGCGTTCTATGTCTGGGATGTGGGGGTGAAACGTGGCGACATCCAGCTCTTGGGCACCGCCTCATATGCGGCTCCGCTGCTGTCGACTTTGGCTCTGGTGGGGGCTGGGTTTGCCGAGCCCACGATACACCTGGGCGCGGCGGCTTTGCTGATCACTGGCGGCGCGGTCCTCGCCACGCGCGCCAGCTTGAAATCTGGCTAGCGCTTACGCGGATAATCGCGTGATTTCTTCTTTGAGGCGGAGTTTCTGTTTCTTGAGTTCAGCGACGTCAAGATCACTGCTGCCGGGGGCGCGTTGCTCTTGTTCGACTTGCTCAGAGAGGGCTTCGTGTTTGCGTTTCAGCTCTTCGAGGTGTGCGCTTACGCTCATCATGTTCTCCTATGCAAACAATATGTAGTGAAACCAGTGCAGCACAGTTTTTGCCGCAAGTCACGCGCCACTTGTGACATATTCTTAACACTGGAGAATTTCCGCCGACGCTGTCGTAAAACAGTCGTAATACCGACGCGATACCGACGTGGTTTTTTGCCGAATCGGACAGCCTTACTGACCCGAGCGTTGCGTTAACGTTTTAAGGGAAAAGCAGCGCCGCCCCGTCTCGCAAAACCGCGCTGATTTGGGCTGTGTAGCTCTCCCCATCTTGGGTGTGTTTGTCACCCTCATGCAGGCGCACAGGCGCATGCAGACGAAACGCGGCCCGCCCGCCTTTCACCCCGCGCACCAGCACCAGATTGGCGTCCCGTCCGGCCCGCGCCTGCAATGGCAATACCTGCAGCGAACCAAGCACATCCTGCATGCCCGAAAGCAAATCCGGCAGCCGCTCCGCACGATGCACAAAGGTCGCTGTGCCTTTTGGTGCAAGGCGCTTGGCTGCCACCTCAATCCAAACTCGCAACGGCGTGTCTTCCCCCATCGCCACATCGCGTCCCGCGTCCTGCGCTGCCGTGCTGGCGGTGCGATCAAAATACGGTGGATTGGCCAGAACATGGTCAAACTGCATTTGCCGCAATTCTAGTGGCAAAGCCGCCAAATCTGCTTCCCAGATGGTTGCATCCGCCCCGTTGTCCTTGGCATTGCGCTGCGCCAAAGCTGCGTATTCCGGCTGCAACTCGACCGCATGCACCGTCAGATCCGGCACCCGCGCCGCCAGGCACAAAAACGCCGCCCCGGCCCCGCTGCCCAGTTCCAAAACCTGCTGCCCAGGCTTTGCCGGGATCGTTGCGGCCAACAAAACTGGATCAACCCCAGCGCGATATCCGTCCTTGGGTTGCCATAAGGTCACGCGTCCGCTCAAAAAATCGTTCTGCGTCAGCGCCGCACTCACAAGGACCGCCCCAATGCAATCTCGTTATCCAGCATAACCCGTTCAGCTTGCTGCAAATCTTGGCTCCGCACCATCAACCGGCGCGGCAGTATGCCAATGCTGCCCTCCAGGACGCTCATGTTTACGTCCATTTCAAAGCAGTCTATACCCTCTCCCTGAAGCAGGGCGGTGGCGAAGGCGATGGTGGTCGGATCTGTGCTACGCAAAAGCTCTTTCATAATAACGATCTAAGGTTAGGGAGCGGCCAATGTCGACCCCTCGCGACAGGAAGTCCAAAATGAGTCTCGATCACGCTGCCAGCAAGCCGCATGAAGCCCTCGCAGTTCTGCTGCGCGATGATATGGAAGCGGTGAACACGCTGATCGAAGAGCGTATGGCCTCCAAACACGCCCCACGCATTCCCGAAGTCACCGCACATCTGGTTGGCGCTGGCGGCAAACGTCTGCGCCCGATGCTGACTTTGGCCGCGGCAAAACTCTGCGGCTACGACGGCCCCTACCATGTGCATCTGGCCGCAACGGTCGAGTTCATTCACACCGCAACCCTGCTGCACGATGATGTGGTCGACGAAAGTGAACAGCGCCGTGGCCGTCCGACAGCCAACCTGCTCTGGGACAACAAAAGTTCGGTTCTGGTGGGGGATTACCTGTTTTCGCGCAGCTTCCAGCTGATGACCGAAACCAACAACATCGACGTGTTGCGCATCCTGTCCAATGCCTCCGCCACCATTGCGGAAGGCGAAGTGTTGCAGCTCACCGCCGCCACAGACCTCTCCACCAACGAAGATATTTACCTGCAGGTGGTACGAGGAAAGACCGCCGCGCTGTTTTCTGCCGCCACCGAAGTCGGCGGCGTGATTGCGGGCGCGTCTGCGGAGGATGTGCAGGCCCTGTTTGACTACGGCGACGCCCTCGGCATCGCCTTCCAAATCGCGGATGACCTGCTCGACTACCAGGGCGACTCAGCCCAGACCGGCAAGAACGTGGGCGACGATTTCCGCGAAAGAAAGTTAACGCTGCCTGTGATCAAAGCTGTTGCACAAGCCAGCGACGAGGAGCGCAGCTTCTGGGAACGCACAATTGAAAAAGGCCGCCAAGAAGACGGCGACCTAGATCATGCGTTGGCCCTGATGGACAAATACAACACTTTGAATCGCACCCGCGACGACGCATTGGCTTGGGCAGAAAAAGCCAAGGACGCGGTGAAAAAACTTCCGGACCACGAAATCCGGGGACTGTTGTCAGACATCGCCGACTACGTTGTCGCCCGCCTGAACTAAACAAACCGCGCCGCCAGTTTTCAACTGGCGGCGCAAAGGCTTTAATTACCGTCTTTGGCCGCCAAAGGCTCCGCGCCTTCCTCTTCCAGTACGACGTCCAAACCAACTTCAAGCTTGCGGCGAATACGATCTGGCTTGGCTTCTTCAGCCGTTTCCTCGTCCACAAAGCTCAACGCTCGCCGCCACTGAAACTGCGCCTCAAGCTTGCGACCAACCGCCCAATATACGTCGCCTAAGTGATCCGTTACGACTGGATCAACAGGCATCAATTCCGTCGCGCGTTCCATATGCCCAACGGCTTCTTCATAACGGCCAAGACGGAACAAAACCCAACCAAGACTGTCCACGATATAGCCGCTGTCCGGGCGAGCGGCGACGGCGCGCTCGATCATATCCAGCGCCTCATCAAGCTTGATCTGCTTCTCTACCAAGGAATAGCCAAGGTAGTTCAACACCTGCGGCTGCTCGGGGTTTAGCTCCAGCGCTTTTCGAAAATCTGCCTCGGCAGCCTCCCAGTTGTCGAGCCGCTCATGACTGATCGCGCGGGCGTAAAACAAGAACCACTGCCGCATCTCCAGCGTGTCATAGAGGCTGATAGCGGTGTCATAAGACGCAATCGCCCCTTCAAAGTCTTTCTCCTGCCGACGCAGATCCCCGAGCGCGGTGTGCACGTAAGGCAAGTCCGGTTGGCTTCGCGTCAGCGATTCCAGAACCTCCATCGCCGCCTCGATTTTGCCAGCTTCACGCAGGGCTTCTGCACGACCAAGCTCCGCCGCATGAAAAGACGGATCATCGGCAGACACTTTCTGATAGGTCTGTGATGCCAACTCATATCGGCCAAGCGTTTCCAGCAATTCCGCCGTTAGCAACAGAGCTTCTGTGTGGTCCGGCCGCAGAAACTCCGCCAAACGCGCATAGAGCAAGGTGTAATCCGCATTGGCTTCATTTCGCAGCGCATTGGCGATCGAGAAGTACACTTCCGCAATCCCATCAGCTGCCGAGCCAACATGCGTGAATGGCAACACCTCGCCCGCCTCAAGACGCTCGCGCAGCATGCGCAGTTCCGGATCAAGGTCTGCCCCAAAGGCAGTGTCCAGACGCTGGATAGCCTCTTCATTGCGCTCTAGTTGAGACAGAATCTCCACTTCGCTCACAACCCCACGGCGGGTCGACTGCATGCCATTCATGGCACCTTCGAGGAAAATCGCATGTGCTCCCTCAAAGTCCCCTACAGATGCCAGAGCCAAAGCTTTGTGATAGGCCGCAAAGCCTCCAAGTCCTTGCTCCTTAGACACTTCGTCAAAAGCGGCGAGGGCTTCGGACATTGCCCCGCGGCCAATCTGCGCCCAGGCTTTCATCAGTCCGTCCACTAGGGGGCCAACCCCTGCACTTTCCAAACGCGCGGCCAGCTCGGCATAGTTTTCGTCCTCAACCAAGCCTGCGGTGATCGCCATCTCCGCTAGTTGGCTTTGATGCCCATCCGAATCCATCTTCCGCGCGATCGGCATCGCGCGATCGATCTGGCCAAGAGACAAAAACGCCAACACTGCGTTTTCCTGCAACAACGGGTTGCTCGGATCTTTGGTCAATGCGTCACTGTAATAGCGCGCTGCTTCGGCATAATCCGAGCCATAGCTCGCCTGTCGCGCAGCCAAGTAGGCCCCGGCCATGCTGTCCGCATGAACCGGCAAAGACGTGGTTGCCAATAGCGCGGTGATCGCCACTGTTTTTAGAAATTGACCGGCCACGTGAGACTCCCATGCACTGACTTTCCAGCAAAGGTAGTCGGGGGGCTGCCAACACGCAATGGGGCGACCCGTTGGCCGCCCCATGTTTTGGTAAAATTTCCGCGTGTTAGATCACATGTTCGGGTAGTTAGGCCCATCGCCACCTTGTGGCGTAACCCACGTGATGTTCTGGCTTGGATCTTTAATGTCGCACGTTTTGCAGTGTACACAGTTCTGGAAGTTCACAACAAAGCGAGGGTCTTTACCCTCCTCTTCGACCACTTCGTATACACCAGCGGGGCAATAGCGCTGTGCAGGCTCCGCAAACTTCGGCAGGTTCACCGAAACCGGCACACCGCCGTCGGCGAGACGCAGGTGACACGGCTGACTTTCTTCGTGGTTGGTCATCGAGAAGCTGACGTTTGTCAGGCGGTCAAAGGACAGCTTGCCGTCTGGCTTCGGGTATTCAATCGGCTTGTGTTTGCTGGCTTCCTCGGTCGCGTCGGCATCATTTTTGCCATGCTTGACGGTACCAAAAAGAGAGAAACCAAATGTGTTGGTCCACATGTCCAAGCCGCCAAGCATCAAGGAAGCTGTCAGACCCCATTTGGACCAGATCGGCTTCACATTGCGCACCTTCTTCAGGTCCTTGCCAATCGCACCGCTGCGCACCTCGGTTTCATATGCGGTAAGCTCGTCGCCAGAACGCTCAGCCTTGATCGCATCAAACGCTGCTTCAGCGGCCGCTTTCCCGGAAAGCATCGCATTGTGGTTGCCTTTGATACGCGGCACGTTGACCATACCCACGGAACAGCCCAGGAGCGCCACACCAGGCGCCACCATTTTCGGCATGGATTGATAGCCACCTTCCGAGATTGCCCGCGCGCCGTACGCAACCCGCTTGCCGCCCTCCAACAGCTCGGCAACCTTTGGGTGGTGCTTGAAGCGCTGGAACTCCATGTAAGGGAAGAGGTGTGGGTTCTTGTAGTTCAGGTGCACCACAAAGCCGACATACACTTGGTTATTTTCCAGGTGATAGATGAAGGACCCGCCGCCCGCGTTCTTACCCAGCGGCCAGCCCATCGTGTGGGTCACTTCGCCGAGATTGTGCTTGGCAGGGTCGATCTCCCAGATCTCCTTCATGCCAACGCCAAACTTTTGCGGTTCTTTGCCGTCCTGAAGATTGTATTTCGCAATCACCTCTTTGGCGAGGGACCCACGTACGCCTTCAGACAGGAACACGTATTTGCCGTGCAGTTCCATTCCTGGCTCGGTGTTTGGTCCGTAAGATCCATCTTCTTCCAAACCAAAGACACCGGCGACCACGCCTTTGACTTCACCATTGTCGCCATAAACCAGCTCAGAGCAGGCCATACCTGGGAAGATTTCAACTCCAAGCTCTTCCGCCTGCTCCGCCATCCAGCGGCAGACGTTGCCCATGGACACAATGTAGTTGCCGTGGTTGTTCATCAGCGGCGGCATCGGGAAGTTTGGCACGCGAATTTCGCCCGCCTCGCCCAGCATATAGAAATTATCTTCCTTCACCGGCGTGTTCAGCGGCGCGCCTTTGGCCTTCCAGTCAGGAATCAGCGCGTCCAAACCACAAGGGTCCAGAACAGCACCTGAAAGAATGTGCGCACCCACCTCGGACCCTTTTTCCAAGACCACAACATCAAGGTCCGCGTCCAATTGCTTCAGACGGATCGCTGCCGATAGGCCAGCAGGACCTGCACCAACGATGACAACGTCATACTCCATGGCTTCGCGTTCGATTTCCGACATTGGCTTCCCCTTTCGGATCGCTGGGTAATAATCTTTCGCACCTGCTAGCCCGACTATAATCAATACGTCAATCGGAACCCCACGACATTTCGCCTCATTTGCGTAATTTTGCGGCGGCACAACGTATTTCTACTTGCATTGTTTCCCCCTCTTGCATTTGAAAGAGGTCTCAGGGCACTCTGCCGTGCTAGTACATAAAACATACTCGCCGCCCGGCCTTTTAGGCGGCCAAAGACCAACGGGACCGCACCCATGGAAAAAATACCAATGACCCGCGCCGGGCACTCGGCGCTCGAAGCGGAATTGAAGCAGTTGAAAACGGTGGAACGCCCCGCGATCATCGAGGCGATTGCCTCTGCGCGCGAGCTAGGCGACCTGAAAGAAAACGCAGAATACCATTCTGCACGTGAAAAACAGGGGTTCATCGAAGGGCGTGTAAAGGAACTGGAAGCGGTGATTGGCCTGGCGGAAGTTATTGATCCAGCGTCCCTCTCCGGTGCTATTAAGTTTGGCGCAACCGTCACATTGGTGGACGAAGACACCGACGAAGAAAAGACCTGGCAGATTGTCGGCGAACATGAAGCCAATGTCGAAAAAGGCCTGCTCAACATCAAATCGCCCATCGCACGTGCTTTGATTGGCAAAGAAGAAGGCGACAGCGTCGAAGTCCGCACGCCGGGCGGCGAGAAAAGTTACGAAGTTCTCAGTATTTCTTATCAGTGAACCAGATAGTTAAGATGCGGCCCCGCATGACAGACGACACCGATTCCCAGCCAACGCCGCTGGGCATCTATGACAAACCAAACGGCCCCAAAGTCACTTCAATCGAGTTGATTGCGGTGGGCCTAAGCTTTGTTTGGCTGGTGGGGTCTGTGGTGTTTTTCCTGGTGCTGGAGCACAATCCGGTTGATGGCAGCAGCGGCCTGCAGTTCCTCATGACGCTATTGGCAGTCTTCATGCCGGTTGCGATGATCTGGGTGGCGGCCACAGCTGCGCGGTCTTCCCGCGTTATGCGCGAAGAGAGCGCCCGCTTGCAGGCGGCGATCGACGCCATGCGCCGCACTTATGTCAATCAGGCTCAGGGCGTGCAGGCACAGCAAGGCGTGGAGCCTTCGGTCGCGAAGAAGCTCGACGAGATTGCGGCGGCGACGCGGAAAACGGAAACTGCGCTGGCGACTTTTTCGTCGAGCCGCGAACGTGATGATGGCATCCGCAAATCACAGGAAGCCGAGCCTGTGAAGGACGACCAGGCGGATCAGGGCACCCTGGCCTTGGGAACACCTGCTGAAGAACTGTCCCCGCCTCTGCCCCGTTCAGATTTCATCCAAGCCCTGAACTTCCCGGAAAACGCCGATGATGCCGAAGGCTTTGCCGCGTTACGCAAAGCGCTGCGGGACCGTCAAGCGGCCCAACTGATTCAAGCCAGCCAGGATGTTCTGACGCTACTGAGTCAGGACGGCATCTACATGGACGACCTGCGCCCAGACTTAGCACGCCCGGAAATCTGGCGCCGGTTTGCAAGTGGCGAACGTGGGAAGCCAATTGCGGCCTTGGGCGGTGTGCGTGACCGCAGTTCGCTGGCGCTGGCTGCAGGTCGCATGAAACAAGACCCGATCTTCCGCGACGCCGCGCATCACTTCTTGCGCCGTTTTGATAAGTGCTTTGTGGAGTTTGAAGAAACCGCATCAGACGCGGACATTGCGGCCCTCTCGGAAACCCGCACCGCCCGCGCCTTTATGCTGCTAGGCCGCGTGGCCGGGATCTTCGACTAAAAAAGGCGCTCCATCGAGCGCCTTTTTCACATCTACAGCCCAAACGCGGAGTAAGGGTAGTAAAGCACCTCCGTGCCCTCCTCTACGTCCATGGCGTCGTCTGGTAGCTCCACCAACCCTTCAGCCCAGCTCAACCCACTGATCCGCCCGGAACCTTCGGATTTGAACACCTCCGCCCGCCCGTCCCGCAAGCGCGCGCGCAGATATTCGCGCCGCCCAGCTTTCTTGGACTTTGCAAAAGCCGCGGGTACCCGTTGCGCCACCGGTTCCTGCCATCCGGCACCGCCCAAAGCGTCCATAGCGGGTTTGGCGAAAATCAACGTGCAAACCTTTGCCGCCACAGGGTTGCCCGGCAAGCCAAACACAGGCGTGCCAGCCCACATCCCCAGAGCCAATGGACGGCCCGGTTTGATTGCCAGCCGCCACAGCGTCATGGAACCGGTTTCATTGAGCAAGGCGGACATGTGGTCCTCATCGCCCGCAGAGGCACCGCCGGAAGTCAGGATCATATCCGCAGAACTTGCAGCTTCATCCAAGAAACTTTTTAAGGCGTCACGATCATCCGGCGCGCGGCCCATGTCTATGGGCTCAAAACCAAATTGGGCGATCATAGCAAGCAGCATGGGGCGGTTCGCGTCAAAAATCTGATCTGGCCGCGCGTCCTGACCTGGCTCCGCCAACTCGTCTCCGGTGGAAACCACCGCCACACGCAAGCGCTTGAACACCAACAGCTGTGACACGCCTGTTGCGGCCGCCAAGGCCAGATCGGCAGGCGTAATGCGCTGGCCTTTGGCGAGGATGACACCGCCGACGGCTACGTCCTCCCCTGCCTTTCGGGTATTGCTGCCTTTTTTGAGCGGACCGTGAAAGGCAATTGCCGTGCCATCGGTGGTCACGTCTTCTTGCAGGATCACAGTGTCCACGCCTTCAGGCACGGTGGCCCCTGTGAGGATGCGTACAGCGTGAGCGGAAGGCAGTTCTCCTTCAAACGGGTCACCCGCAGCTGATCGACCTGCCACCAATGGCAGCGTTTGCGGCCCTTCAATGATATCGGCATGATGCAGCCCGTAGCCATCCACCGCAGAGTTCGGCTGTGGCGGATTGGACCGCCGCGCGACAACATCCTCTGCCACGATCCGGCCCAAGGCTGCAAACAGCGGGACCGTTTCCGTGTCAACACATACATGAAGTCGTTCCTTTAGAAGCGTCAGGGCTTCAGACACAGGCGTCCAATGCGTGTCCGCGGGCAAAGAAAAACAATCGTTTTTCAGAGGCGGCGGCACCAGTTCATTTTGCTTGGACATATGGGCCTCCTAACCGGCGGGTGACGCGCTCATCCCCAAGTCAGACAGAATAAAATCAGCAATTGCCTTTGTATCGTTCAAGTCAAATACCGGTTTGTCGTTTTCCAGCGCCACGTCGCTGGCAATTGCGCGAATGGTCGGATCTTCCGGCGAAATCAGCGCGTTGCCGGTCTCCTGACGATGCGCTTCGACCTTGGGGTGGGCATCCCGTTTATAGCCTTCCACCAGCACCAGATCGACATCTGAGAGCTTGGTGAGCAGGTCCTCAAGCGTTGGCTCATCTTCATCGCGCAACTCATGCATCAACGCCCAGCGGCTTTTGGACGCCAACAAGACCTCCCGCGCCCCAGCCACCCGATGGCGGTGGCTGTCCTTACCCGGGTGATCCACGTCAAAGCTGTGATGCGCATGTTTGACTGTGGACACACTAAAGCCGCGCCCCGTGATTTCGGTCACCAAACGTTCCATCAACCCGGTTTTGCCCGAATTTTTCCACCCGACAACGCCATAGATTTGCATTGTTATTCCATCTCTCCAGCAATCCGGCGCGCCTCTTCAAGATCTTCCGGTGTATTCACATTAAAGAAAGGGTCTATCCCGCTTTGCACAAAGGCGGCTTGACCTGCATCATGTTTGTCCGTCCAGATCACAACTTTTCTCAAGCCTGCTTCCAAGGCTGCCCTCAAGTCCTCCCGCAGAGCCACGGGCCAGAGCCCAAAGGTCGGCTGTCGCCAGAGTTTGCCGCCCGGCTTTCCCGAAGCGGCCAAGGCGAGCGGATGCGGTCTGGCTTCAGAAGCCAGCAAGAGTTGTGGCACCAAATCACAGGGGAAGAATGGCGTGTCGGCTGCGGCCGTCACAATCGCATCCGCCCCCTGCTCTGCCGCCCAGTCCAGACCGGCCAACACACCAGCCAAAGGCCCAGGAAACTCCGCCAGAGAGTCCGGAATTACAGGTAGTTCCAGATCCGCAAACCGCGCTGGGTCGCCATTGGCGTTGAGCGCCATGCCAGCCACCTGTGGCTCCAAACGGTCGATCACGTGCTGCAAAATGGTATTGCCACCTAAGGCCAAGCGGCCCTTATCGCCACCGCCCATGCGGGTGGCCTGGCCTCCCGCCAAAATCACGCCAAGGGGTTGTTTCATCGACCATATCCCCCTTTACGCGCGTGCTTTTTGCCCTCGTCCGGCACACTGGCTGGATCAACATCGCGCAGCAAGCGCTCCTCGCCACTGAGGCAGACAAAACGCTGGCCTCGCATCCGGCCAATTACGGTAAGCCCCACTTGGCGCGCGATCTCCACGCCCCAAGCGGTGAACCCGGAACGAGATGCAAGAACGGGAATGCCCATCAAGGCGCATTTGATCACCATCTCGGACGTGAGCCGACCGGTGGTGTAGAGCATCTTATCCGCCGCTACTTCTCCGTGCTGAAACATCCACCCAGAGATTTTGTCGACCGCATTATGCCGGCCAACGTCCTCCATATAGACCAACGGCCGCGCGCCTTGGCAGAGCACAGTGCCATGAATGGCACCGGCCTCCAGATACAGCGACGGCGTGCGATTGATGGTATTGGCGAGCGCATAGAGGTCGCTGGTTTTGACCTGCGTCTGAGGCAGCTCTACCCCTTCCAAGCCTTCCATCATGTCGCCAAAAACGGTGCCCACGGCACAGCCCGATGTACGGGTCTTTTTCTTGAGTTTCTCTTCGTGATTGGTCTCTGTTTCGGTGCGCACGACAACCACTTCGAGCTCTTCATCATAGTCCACCCGCGTGACAACATCACCGTCGCGCAACATGCCCTGATTGCGCAGAAAACCAACCGCCAGATACTCCGGATAGTCGCCAATGGTCATGGCTGTCACGATTTCCTGGCTGTTGAGGTAAATCGTCAGAGGCCGTTCTTCTACAACGGAAATTTCGGTTTCCTGCCCAAGGTGATCCACGCCAGTGACGGCGCGGGTCAAGCGTGGCGCTTTGGGATCAGGGGCAATCAGATATTGTGCCAAGTCCGGCGCGTCTGCCATGGGTGTCCTCCGTTGATTAGTGGGCAAACTAGTGATGATTTTTTTGTATTGCCACCATCAAAAACTTTGCTGCGACCTTGCGTTCACAACGCTTGCGCAGCCGTGGCCAACTCGCTACCCCGACTAAGGTACATTTCAGCGAGGCTTTTATGGCGTCATATTGGGATAGATCCATCTTCTGGCGCGGCTTCCGGGATGGGTTGCCGTTTGTGCTGGTGGTCGGGCCGTTTGGCATGTTGTTTGGCGTTGTGGCCACCGAGGCAGGACTGCCTTTGGTGCAGGTCATGAGCTTTTCGATTGTGGTGATCGCAGGTGCCGCGCAGTTCACAGCGCTGCAGTTGATGGCGGACAATGCGCCAACCATTGTGGTGATCGCCTCAGCACTGGCAGTGAACCTGCGGATGGCGATGTACTCGGCCTCTATGACGCCGCACCTTGGGCCGTTGCCAGTGTGGCGGCGGGCGTTAGTAGCTTATAGTCTGGTAGATCAAAGCTATGCGCTTTCGGTCATGGAATATGAGAAGCGTCCGGAGATGACGCTGGCGCAAAAAACCTCTTATTTTGCAGGGGTTATCGCGCCGGTTCTGCCAAATTGGTACCTTGCAACGCTGGTAGGTGCTTTAGTGGGACAGTCCATTCCAGACAGCTTTGCGCTCGATTTTGCGGTGCCCATCACCTTCCTTGCGATGATTGGTCCAATGCTGCGCACCAAGGCGCATGTTGCGGCGGCAGTGGTCTCGGTCATCTGCGCGCTGCTCTTCGCCTTCCTGCCCTGGAACCTGGGCCTGATCGCGGCAGGGATTGCAGGTATGATGACTGGGGCCTTTGTGGAATTGCGCACCGAAAACAAGGACATGGCATGAGTGAGAGCACAACCGTCTGGGTGATCATTGTCGCCATGGGGATGGGCAGCTTTGGGTTGCGCTTCCTGTTTTTGGGCGTGATCGGCGACCGGGAATTGCCTGAGTGGGTGCTGCGCCATTTGCGCTATACGGCTGTGGCTGTACTGCCAGGGCTGGTGGCACCACTTGTGCTGTGGCCTGCGGCAACGGAAGGGCAACCGGACCCAGCGCGGCTGGCGGCGGCGGCAGTGACGCTTGGCGTGGGCTATGCCACTAAGAACGTTTTGGCGGCGATTTTCAGCGGCGCGGCGGCGTTGTTTCTGGGGCTGTATTTCCTCTAAAATCCACGTCGGTATTGCGTCGGTATCACGGCTGTTTTGCGACTGTGGCGATGCGCTTCTGTGCATCATTTTCGAGATCTTACTGACGTTCGTATTCCGGGACAAAGGCGGCGAGCACCTTGGACTTGTCGTCGTCGTCGTACTCAAACAGACGATCATAGGTCGCGCCTTTGTCGGCAAAGTAGTCCATCAACTTGCGCGGATAATAAGACTGCGGCGCATCCTCAAAACCCGGCAAGGTCTTCAACAGCGCAGAGGTAGATTTTGCACATTGTGCCTCGGTCACCGGACCCAGCGACTCGGCGCCGCGCAGGGCCATCTCCGCAACCTGCGGGCTCACGTCGATGGACTGCACCACCACATGGTAGGTCTCGCGCGCATGAAAGCGGGTGTACTGATCCACCATATAAGGTGTCATGCCGTAGACCACATCGTTTTTTGCAACGATCGCGTCCTCTTTGCGGAAGGAGCCAGCCGGGTCAAAAGCCACGCGCTGGCTGCCATTGATCATCAACGAGGTATGCGCGCCGGAGCCGCTCTCGTTGGAGATCATGGTGTAGAGCGTCAGCTGTTTAGGGCCGTCATGCACATAACGCGCGGCCTCCACAGCGGCGTCCGGCGAGTTGCTGGACGCCGGATTTCGCACCGAACAGGCCGACACTGAAGCGACCAGCGCCACAAGCGCCAAACCACGTACCAAAACATTCATACCTGAGAACCCCGGCGAGACGCGATCAGCTGTTGAACAGCGCCAGGAAAATCAAAACGGCAATCGCGGCAACCGACACGTAGGTGGACCATTTGATAAAGCCTTCAAATGCTTTTTCCTGTGCTTCGATGTTCATCGAGCCGTGCTTGTGTTCTGCCATCTGGGTAATCCTTCCTGTTGCTAGAGCGCTGGATAGCTGATTCATCTGGCCCTGTCACCCACTCAGGTGTCGCAGGGTGGTGCATAGCGTTTAGGCGCTGTCTTTCTTCAGCCCCTCGGCCAATCGGAAACCAATCCGGGAGGGGGCCTCGCCAGTGTCTTTCTGTTTTGGCAAAGCCCGAAGCATGACGTTGAGCTGGCTAACGTGCTGCACCAATTGGGTTTTGATGCCGCTGCTGTCGGTGCCATAAAAGGTCACGATATCTGGATCAAAGAAGCCCATGCCCTCGATGCGCAACACACCCGCTTCGCCGCCGACAAAGCCCATGGCCACTTCGTGCTCGTTATCGAGCTGCTTTTCGAAGTTCTGAATGTAGAGGATCAGGCGTTCATAGGCCCATTCCGCCGCACTTTTCTGTTTCACCGGCTGTTTGGCGATGTCGTCGGGCACCGCAACGGTTTCCGCATCAGGGTCAGAATGCACCTCGTACAAGCGTGGCAAAGCCTCCGCTTCGATGGCTTCCGCGGTGGTTTTGATCTCATCAGTCATAGGTGTTCGCGCCTGTCAGTCTATTCGTTGCCACAGATACGCGCCGTCTTCGCGCGTCGTGCGGCTTGCAGCGCCAACTTGGTAAAGATGGTTGAGATGTGCAAGGGCTTCGACCAAAGCAAGACCGTAAGCCCCCCCATCAATTTGGCGTTTGAACAGCGGAAGGAAGCACTCTGCGGCGGTTTGTGGCGTGTCCAGATGCTCCAACAGGCGCTTGAGTGCACCGTGGTGGTTTTCGATCAGTTGCTTCATCCGCAAAGGCGCACCGGTGAAGGGCAGCTTGTGCCCCCCGAGGATCAGTTGATCGTCCCGGGCATATTGCTTGAGACGTTCGCAGGCTTCGAGCCAGTCGGCAACCGGATCGGCCTCGGGTTCGGTCGCGTAGACGCCAATGTTGGAGCTGATCGAGGGCAGAATTTGATCGCCCGACAGCACAAGGTTGTCATCCTGGGACCAGAAGGTGGCGTGCTCCGGCGCATGGCCGTTGCCGATATGTACGGTCCATCTGCGACCGCCCATCTCGATCACGTCATCCTGCTTGATGCGTTTGAAACCCAGAGGCATCGGCGCGACGACGTCGGCAAAATTGAACGGGCGTTCGCTGGCACGTTGGTTGTAGATTTCCTCGTCCATGCCGCAGGCGCGATAGAAATCCAGCGTTTCCTGACGTGGCACCGCCTGTTCGTCCAGTTGCAGCATGCGCGCAAAGAGCCAAGCCGTACGGGTGGTCCAAAGGCTGGCGCCGTGCTCGGTTTGGAACCAACCGGCGAGGCCAACATGATCGGGGTGGTGGTGGGTGACCACAACGCGCGAGATCGGTTTGCCGCCCAGCGGACCGGCCATCAGGGTTTCCCAGATGGCGCGGCCACGTTTGCTGTCAAAGCCGGTGTCGACAATGGTCCAGCTGTCGCCTTCGTCCAACGCGTAGATGTTGACGTGGTCGAGCTTCATCGGCAACGGCAGGCGCATCCAGAGGACACCAGTGGCCACTTCGATGGCCTCCCCCTCCGCCGGAGGGGTGTCCCATGGGTAGCGAATGCCTGCCGCGCCGTCTTTCATCAGGCTGCGCCCAGATCTTCTGGCGTGATCGCATAGAGGTCATCTGCGCCCTGCATCGCGTGCACCAGCACACCGGCGTGTTCCGGCAGCAGGCGCTGCATGTAGAAACGGGCCAGGCGCGTGCGTGCGCCGTCGCCGCCTTCGGCAATGGCGGCGCGCAGGTGGAAGTAGCCGCCCAGCACGCGAGCAAAGCCGCGCAGGAAGGGCACGGAGCCGGCAAAGCGGTCGTTCATGTTGCCTTGCGCAACCATCCATTCGGTGGCTTCGCGCAGGGTCTCGGTGGCCTGCCACAGCGGCTCGGCCAAATCAGACATGCTCTCGCGGACTTTTTCAGCGCAATCTTCGATTTCATCAAGCAGCGCATAGGCGGCGTCGCCCCCGTCCATCAGCTTGCGGGCCACGAGGTCCATGGATTGGATACCGTTGGTACCCTCATAGATCGCTGTCACGCGCACATCGCGGGAATACTGCGCCGCACCGGTTTCCTCGATGAAGCCCATACCGCCGTGGACTTGCACACCATCTTCAGAGACCTTGATGCCCACATCGGTGCCGAAGGCCTTAGCAATCGGGGTCAGAAAGGCGGCGCGGGCTTTCCAATCCTTGTCACCGGTGGCGGTGCCCATGTCGATCGCCACGGCACAGGCCATTTCGATGGCGCGGGCGGCAAAGATGTCTGCCTTCATACCGGCCAGCATGCGGCGCACGTCAGCGTGGTCCACAATGGTGCCGCCGCCTTCAACCGGAGTGCGGCCCTGTTTGCGCTCCATCGCGTAGTCCAGCGCCTTCTGGTAGGCGCCTTCCGCAGCGCCAACACCCTGACCGCCCACACCCAGACGGGCGTTGTTCATCATGGTGAACATGCATTTCATGCCGTCATGCGCGTCGCCTACGAGCCAGCCTTTGGCGCCATCAAACTGCATCACCGCCGTAGGGGAGCCGTGCAGACCCATTTTGTGCTCCAGACTCACCACTCCCAGAGTGTTGGCCACGCCGGGGTTGCCGTTTTCATCCGGGATGTATTTCGGCACTATGAAGAGGCTGATGCCTTTGGTGCCGGGCACGCCATTGGGCAGACGGGCCAGCACGAGGTGGCAGACGTTGCCGGTGAAGTCGTTGTCGCCCCAGCTGATGTAAATTTTCTGACCTGTCACGGCGTAAGAGCCGTCGCCATTGGGCTCGGCTTTAGAGCGCAATGCACCGACATCGGAGCCTGCGGCAGGCTCGGTCAGGTTCATGGTACCAGCCCATTCACCGGTGATCAGCTTTTCCAGATAGGTGGCTTTGATCTGCTCAGAGGCATGATGCTCTAGCGCTTCGATCTGGCCTTGGGTCATCAGCGGGTTGAGTTGCAGCGACAGGCAACCAGCCGCCATCATCTCATTCACCGCGGTGGTGATGGTGTGGGGCAGACCCATGCCGCCGTATTCCGGCGAGGCGGAAGTGGAAATCCAGCCGCCTTCGGCAATGGCTTTGTAGGCTTCGGCAAAACCTGGAGAGGTGCGCACAACGCCGTTTTCCAGAACCGCCGGGGTCAGATCGCCGTTGCGGTTGATCGGCGCCATGACCTCCTCAACCATCTTGCCCGCTTCCAGCAGGATCGCCTCGGTGGTGTCGCGGTCCGCGTCGGCAAAGCGCTCGGTGGAGGTGACTTTTGCAAAATCCACCACGTGGTCAAAAAGGAACTGAATATCGGTTACTGGGGCGCGAAAGGGCATCGGTCTCTCCGGCAGGCTTGGCATTACTTGCGGCTGCTTGTATGCAGCTTTGGGCCTTACGATAAGGGCCTTGTTGAACCGATCACAGAAAAACGCAGCGTCACAGGAGCGCCCCGTGGACACAGAACCCCTCTCCCCCGACGCCACTGGCTTTGCGCGCGCAGCATCGGTTTTGCAGGGGGGCGGATTGGTGTCTTTCCCGACGGAAACGGTATACGGGCTTGGCGCAGACGCGCGTCAGGACAAAGCTGTAGCGCGGATTTTTGAGGCCAAAAACCGCCCCACTTTCAATCCGTTGATTGTGCACGTGGCGGATGTGGCTGCGACAAAACGCTACGTGCATTGGAATGACATGGCAGACCGTCTGGCCGCCGCCTTCTGGCCCGGGCCGCTCACCCTTGTGCTGCCACTGCGAGATGATTCTGGATTGTCGCCACTTGTGACGGCCAACCTGCCAACCTTGGCGATCCGCGTGCCGGAACACCCGGTGGCGCAAGCTTTGCTGTCCACATTTGACGGGCCAGTGGCCGCACCGTCCGCCAATCCATCGGGCAAAATCAGCCCCACCCGCGCGCAGCATGTGATCAATGGCCTATCCGGTCGGATCGAGGCTGTGGTGGACGGCGGCGACTGTGGGGTTGGCGTGGAAAGCACCATTCTGGGCCTGTTTGACGAGCCCACTTTGTTGCGCCCCGGTGGGTTGCCACAGGAAGCAATTGAAGCCGCTCTGGGACGTCCGGTTGTGATCCGCTCGGAAGCTGATCCGCTTATGGCACCGGGGCAAATGCTGTCTCACTACGCGCCTGGCGCGTCGGTGCGCCTGAACGCGGTCGAGATCGTGAACGGCGAGCGCCTGTTGGGGTTTGGCAAGGTTGATGGAGCGACTTTGAACCTCAGCGCAGCCGGCGATTTGACCGAAGCCGCCGCCAACCTATTCCACCACCTGCACGCGCTGGACGCCGATGGCGATGCGCCTATTGCGGTCTCGCCCATTCCGGACCATGGACTTGGGCGCGCAATCAATGACCGGCTGCGCCGCGCGGCTGCACCCCGGGATACATAAAATAGAAAAAGGACTTACGCGTGTCCTGCCGCGGAGCTGAGCGTTAGCGGATCCACCCCAATGCTCTTAAGCGCCTCGGCCCATTTGTCCGAGTTCTTGGTGTCAAAGACAATCTGATCGGTGGCATCCGCAATCAGCCAACCATTGTCGCTGATCTCGTTTTCCAATTGCCCTGGCCCCCAGCCGCTGTAGCCCAGCAAGGTGAGCGCCTTATGCGGCCCCAAATCCTGCGCCATGTCGTCGAGAATGTCCTGTGTTGTGGTCAGGGCAAAGGTCGCGCCAACTTCGAGATTAGACAGGTCGGATTTGTATTCTGGCGAATGCAGCACAAAGCCACGCCCGGTTTCAACTGGGCCGCCAAAATGCAGAGAAGAGGCCGACTCAGGGGATTTGGGTTTGATCGAGAGCTGCTCAAACAAATCCGAAAGCTTCACGCCATCAATCGCCTTGTTCACGATCAACCCCATGGCGCCATCTGACGAATGTGCACAGAGGAACACCACCGAATGGGCAAAACGCGGGTCACTCATGCCAGGCATGGCGATGAGCAGCTGTCCGGTTAAATCCATTTGTGTGTCAGTGTCTTGTGTCGTGTCCAAGGGGACCTCATACGTTGAATGTCGACGTCTTCTTTCAACATGTGTTTCCCAGAGAGTAGACGCAAGAGGTAAGCAAACTGTTTCAATCGCTCTCGGTTTTCTGATCGGATTGTGAGTTGGATTTTAACCCGGTTTGGCCCATGTGTGGGGCATGAAGACACACTCCCTCCTCCCCTCGCTGGCGCTAGCCGCGCTGATCGCCCCTGCCCTTTTGCCTGCAAGTGCATCTGCGCAATCCTTTGATCAGGTGGTGCAGGCCGAGGTTTTGCCCGGCTGGCGCGACGCGGAGGGCAACCATATGGCGGCGGTGAAGATCACCCTGAACCCCGGCTGGAAGACCTATTGGCGCGCGCCGGGGGACGCGGGCATTCCACCGCAGATCACCTGGAGCGGATCGCGCAATATGGGCAGCGTGGCGCTGGAGTGGCCTACACCGGAAGTGTTTAACCAAAACGGCATGCGCTCGATTGGCTACAGTGATGAACTTGTGTTGCCGGTGCGGATTGCGCCGAAAGATGCAGGCAAGCCGGTGCGGTTGAAAGCCACGTTGGATATAGGTGTTTGCCGCGATATCTGTGTGCCGCAACGCCTAAAAGTGAAAGCAGAGCTGCCGCCCAGTGGCGCGCGCGATGCGGAGATTACAGCGGCGCTGGTGGATCAGCCGTTAACGGCACGCGAAGCCGGCGTCGGCAAAGTGACTTGCAAACTGTCGCCAACCTCAAACGGTGTGGCGCTAAAGGCGACCATTCACATGCCCAGCGCTGGCGGTTCTGAAGTGGCGGTGGTGGAAACCGCCGATCCCCATGTCTGGGTGGCGGAAGGCACCACCAAACGCCAGGGCGGCGCATTGGTGACCGAAACCGAGATGATGCATGTGGACGCCAGTTCTTTCATGGTGAACCGCGCCGATCTGCGGTTCACCGTGCTGGGTGCCAACCATGCGGTGGATATTATTGGCTGCTCAGGCTGATGCTGATTTGTTGCGTCCGCGCAGCATCATCCAGGCGACGCCGACCAAATAGCCTCCGAACGAAATTAACCATGCCCCGACGAGGAACAGCAACAGCGCTGGGAAAGTGCTGTTGAAGGTTTCCGTGGGCAGGCCAGCTTGCGCCAGAAGCGGATGAATCTCACCGTTCAGCAACACCCAGCCGAAAGTTGCCACCAGCCATGCAGCGATAACTGTTGCACACAAGAGCACGCCAGCGCGTATGCCTTTGGCACGGGGGGCGCGGCGCAGGGCCTGCATCTGGCGGGTGACATCATACTGGATCGCCACCAAAGCCGGCACCACCAGAAGCACAAGCAACATGCCAAAACCCAACCCGTAGACCAGTGTGATCACGGTAGGTTTGAGAAACTGCGCCTGCGCGCTGCGTTCAAACAGCAGAGGAGCAAGGCCCAACACGGTGGTGGCCGTGGTTAGGAACACTGGGCGCAATCGGTCGGCGGCGCCGTCAATGATCGAAGGGATCACCCCGCGGTCTTTGGCGTAGTCGTCAATTGTGGTGATCAGCACGATGCTGTCGTTGATGATGATGCCGGTCATGCCCAGCAGGCCAACAACCGTGAACATCGACAGCGGCACGTTGTGCCACCAATGGCCATAGATCGTACCGACCAGACCAAAGGGAATGATCGCCATAACCACCATAGGGCGGGTCCAGCTTGAGAACACCCAGGCCAGCACCAGATAGATGCCGGCAAGACAAAGGATCAGTCCTGAGCGGGCGTCATTGAGGAACTCGTCTTCCTGCTCCGCCAAGCCTGCGAGTCGCCATTCGACCTGCTTTTCGCTGGCAATGGTCGGTAGAATGTCGCTGCGCAGCTGTTCCAGGATGGCTTCGGCGCGGGCCGGGTCATCCTCAGAGATATCGCCGGTCACAGAGATCAGGCGCACGCCGTTTTCACGGCGCACGGTGGAGAAGCCGGTGCGACTTTGCACGGTCACAACATCTGCGAGCGGCACGTAAGCCCCGTTTGGGGTGCGCATCAGGCTGCCTTCTAGGAAGTCTGCGGTGAGTTCCCCTTCGGGCAGCTCAATGCGGATCGCGGCGCTGCGGGGGCCGTCGGGATAGGTGGCAGCTTCGATGCCGTTGAGGCGATGGCGCAAGACCTTACCTAGGGCGTCAATGGAAAAGCCCAGCGCGCGACCTTGCGGGGTCAGCTCTAGGATCAGCTCTTCTTTGTCGTAACTGAGGTTGTCCTCGACGGCGGAGACCTCACCAAACTCTTCCAGCGCGGTTTTTAAGGCTTCGCTGGCGGATTTGAGCGTTTCGCTGTCAGCGCCGGAGAACTGTACGTCCAGCGCATCACCGCCGGGACCGGAGCGCCAGCCTCGGAAGCTGATGGTTTCCACCAAGGGGTGGCGCGCGACACGGTCTTGCAGCTCGCCGACGAAGGCAAAGCTGGAATAGGGGCGCAGGTCGGCATCGATGAGTTCAATGGCAATGCTGCCCAGCAGATCAGGATCAAGGCTCTCTGAGCCGGGAATGGAGCGGCCGGAGTTACCGCCTATCTCCGCAATGACATAGTCCAGAGGGTTGGTACCAAACCGCTCCTCGTAGTCTTTGCCCAATTCTTCTGTGGCCCGTTGCATCTCTTTCATCATCGCCAGGCTGTCGGCGCGAGAGGCGCTTGGCAGCATGGCGAAGTTACCGGTCACCGAGCCGCGTTCCGGCGCGTTGAAAAAGCGCCATTTTACGTCACCGCCTATGAACAGCGCCGCTTGCATGGCCAGAGCAACCACGGCCACCGCCATGACAGGATACCGTGCCCAGATCACAAAGCGCATGAAGGGGCGGAACAGAGTTTCGCGCACCCAGCGGAAGCCGCGGTTCACCACGCGGGAGGGCACATCGTACCAATGCTCTTTGGCGGAGTTTTTAATGGCATGTGCCATGTGGTGTGGCAGGATCAGGAAGCATTCGACCAGAGACGCCATCAGCACCACAATCACTGTGAACGGGATGTCCGCAATCAGATCGCCAAAGCGACCGCCAATAAAGGTTAGGCCAAAGAAGGCAATCACGGTGGTGATGGTGGAGGAAAACACCGGCAGCGACATGCGTTTGGCGGCGTTTTCGGCCGCTACAAATGGTGTCTCATTGAGGCGGCGCGCGCGGGCGTCAGCGTGTTCTCCCACCACAATTGCATCGTCGACCACAATACCGAGTGTGATGATCAGGCCAAACAGCGAGATCATATTGATCGTGAGCCCGGCCGCATACATCAGAGCTACGGCGGCAAACATCGCCGTTGGAATACCAGCGGCCACCCAGAAGGCCGTGCGGGCATTCAGGAACAAGAACAACAGCACGATCACCAGAGCCAGCCCCATCAGACCGTTGTCAATCAACAGGTTCAAACGTCCGGTAATCGCCTCTGAGCGGGTGCGGATCAGCTCGATTTTCACGCCTTGCGGCAAGGTCGCCTGCATCTCGGCTGCAACATCTTCAACCACCGCCTGCATCGCAATGGCATCCCCGGCCTCTGTCCGATCTACACGAACTGAAATTGCTGGATCTTCGCCAACAAAATAGGTGCGGTTGCGATCCACGCCCTCAACGCGCAGAGTGGCCACGTCGTCCACGGTCAGTTTGGTGCCATCGGAATTGGAGCGCAGCACAATGCCGGCGATCTCATCCGGGGCGCGTTTTTCCACCCCTGTGCGCACACGAGCAAAGGCCCCCGTTACGTCGCCAGCCGGGTCTGCGTTGACCTCTTGCGTCACGGCCTGCGCGATTTGCTCCATGGAGATGTCGTGGGTGATCAGATCCACAGAGGATACTTCGACAATGGTCTGCCGTTCAGCCAAGCCGCGAATGGTGGTGCGGGTGACACCCTCGGTATAAAGCCGCGCGACAAATTCATCGGCAAATCGCGCGATCTGATCAATGTCCAATGGACCGGTGATGACCACATCGGTGACACGATCACGCCAAGCGCCGCGCCGGACCGTTGGGTCTTCAGCTTCAGTTGGCAAGGTGTTTACCGCGTCCACGGCAACTTGGACGTCATCGGTCGCGCGGGCCATATCCCAGCCGGGCTCAAAATCCAGCGTGATGCGGGCGCTGCCCTCGGTGGAGCGCGAGGCGGTGCTCTCCACACCTTCCACAGCAAGCAGGGCAGGCTCCATCACCTGTACAATCGCCGCATCGACATCTTCGGCCCCTGCCCCCTCCCAGACAACCGAAACTGTCACGTTGTCAACAATCACATCCGGAAAGAACTGCGCCCGCATGCGTGGCATAGCGGCGATTCCCGCCAATATCAGCACCACCAAAAGCAGGTTGGCGGCGGTGGCGTGGCGGGTGAAGTAGCTCAGAATGCCGCTGGCGCGGTCGCCGATTTCCCGCATGGCTTAGCCCCCCATCCGGCTGCGCAGGCGTTCCACCATACGCGCGGGCACTTCCGGTTGGCTGAGCGCCTGCAACATGCGTTTTTTGGCGTCTGACGGAATGCGCCCATTGGCCTCAATTGCGGCGACAAACTTGGCGCGCTCCTCCTCACTCAAGGCGACCATGGCTGGGGCGTCGGGGATTTTTTCCTCACCGGTCAGGGGCTTCACCGCGATGCCTTCACCCAAAAGCGGTGTGCGACGCGACACCACCTGTTGCCCTGCCAAACCACGTCCGCGCACCAACACGTCGTCGCCTTGCCGGCGCACAAGGCGGACTTTTTGGGTGGTCAAGCGGTTGCCTTCGCCCACAACCAGCACCTCATGGGCGGCGTTGATCGCGGTGGCAGGCAAACGCACAACGTCTTCCAACTCGGGTTCGCGTACGCGCACGGTGACAAAATCGCCGGGCTTCAGGCCGCGCGGGCCATCAAGGCGGGCATAAAGTACGCGCCCGGTTTGGCCTTCGCCCACGGCGGCGGCATCGCGGGTAATCACACCAGTTGCCGTCAGGTCTGCACCCAGTACATCCATAGCCACTTTGACTTCCGCGCGTTGCAGGTTGTTGGCGTCATCCAAAAGCCGTGCGTATTGCGTGGTGGACACACGGAAAGCCACTTCCAGAGCTTGTGCATCGATCAAAGTCGCAAGGCGTTCGTTCATAGAGACCAAACCGCCCTGCACGATGTTGACCTCCGACAGCGTGCCGGAGAAATCCGCGGTGATGATGGTGTCGTCGAGGTCTTTCTGCGCCTCGGCCAGCAGGATCTTGGTGCGGTCCAGGCGGGTTTTGGCCTGATCCACGCGGGCCTCAGCCTGTGCCAAAGCACGGCGGTTGGACAAGACAGACTGACGCGCGGCGGCTTGCGCCAGCTCAGCCACTTCGACAGCAGCCGCGGTGCCCACGCCACGCTCTTGTAGGTCGATCTGGCGATCAAAGGCTTTTTGGCGCAAACCCAACTGCGCCTCGGCGGATTTCAGTTCGTCCTGCGCCAAGATCAGCGTGCGGTCCGCGTCGCGCTGTTCCGCTTCTGCGTCCAGAAGGTCCGCAGCGATGCGGTCCAAGGCATAGCGGGCCTTGGTGGGGTCAATTTTGGCGAGCACTTCGCCCGCTGAGACATTGGCACCGTCCTCAAAATTCTCGGATAGGAAAATCACCGTGCCTGCGGCAGCGGCGCGGACTTCCAAAGAGCGGCGGCTTTGCACCTCACCAAAGGCGACCAATTCCGGTGTCTCTGCGCCGGGCTGTGCGGTTTTTACATTGACCGTAAAGACACGCTCGCGCGCAGGCGGACCTTTGCTGTCGCGGGCCATACGCTCTTCGACAGCGTTAAAAACAAGGCTGCCCGCATAAAGGATCAAAGCCACTGTAGCGGAGAGCAAAAACAGCCCCGTCAGACTTTGCCGCAAAAATCTCATCTGCCTCGCCTCCCAGCGTCGGTGGTATGGTCCATGATGCGCTTGCCCGGGTCAAAAGCCAAGGCACGCATAGGTGATACGGACAGGTGCAAACGTTCCGTCACATTTTCTGTCAAAAAGTTTGGCGGAGGCCTGAAATTACTTGGACCGCTTCAAGTGCTCGTCCAGCCGCGGCATGATTTCCACAAAGTTGCAGGGCATGTGGCGGTAGTCGAGCTGGTACTTCAGGATTTCGTCCCAAGCGTCTTTGCAGGCACCCGGGCTGCCGGGCAGCGCGAAGAGATAAGTGCCGTTGGACACGCCGCCGGTGGCGCGGGATTGCACAGCGGAGGTACCGATTTTCTGCATCGACACCATGGTAAAAACAGTGCCAAAGGCCTCGATTTCTTTTTCATAAACGTCGCGGTGCGCCTCCACAGTGACGTCACGCCCGGTGAGGCCGGTGCCGCCAGTGGAGATGATCACGTCGATGGCCTCATCCGCGCACCATGCGCGGAGTTGGTCGGCAATTTCGGCGCGTTCGTCTTTGATGATTGTGCGGTCGGCCAGAACGTGCCCCGCCTCTTCCAGCCGAGCCACCAGTGTGTCGCCAGATCGGTCTTGGCTGAGGTCGCGGCTGTCACTCACTGTCAGGATGGCGATCTTCACGGGGATGAAGGTTTTGCTTTCGTCGATGCGGCCCATGGCGGTCTCCTAGGCGGATGGCTCTATGTCAAACCACGTGCCGGTGGGTCCGAGGTTCACAACTTTGGACGGGCCAACCTGCGACGACTGGCCCCAACAATCGTGGATATGACCACATAGGACCAAGGGCGGCGCAATGCGCTCTATTGCCTCAAGCACTGCGGTGGAGCCAAGTGAGAGGCCGGTGGAGGTCACATCAACATGGCCCTTGGGTGGCGAGTGGCTGATCAGGATGTCGGCGGTTTCGCAGGCGGTGAGCATGTTGGCGGCGGTTTGCTCGTCGAGGTCGCAGGACCAGTCTTTGAAGGGCGTGACAGGCACGGCATAGCCGAGGCCAAAGATATTGAGGCCCTCGAAGGTATTCGCCTCACCGTGAAGGACCGTGGCGTTGCTGGGCGCAGCGGCGCGCAATTCGTCTTCGCTTTCGTTGTTGCCCGGCACCATGAGGATCGGCGCGGTGATGCCCGCGATCAGGTCTAAGGCTCCGGGCAAATCTATGCGGTGGTTTGTAAAATCCCCTGCCGCAATCACCAGATCTGCGTCCTGGCTCATCTCAACAAGGCGACGGGCCGCAGGGGCAGCACGGTGCAGGTCGGAGAAGGCGAGAATCTTCATGGGGTCGCGTCCAGTTTGGCTTTCAGGCTCAATAGGTCGGCCCATGCTTCACGTTTTAGAGCCGGACGGCGCAACAGCTCCGAGGGGCTCATCATCGGCAGCACCGGTTTGTCAAAGTATGTCTGCCACTCGCCACGGGCCCGGTTGATGCCACGCTTGCCGGTGGCGCACTCCAAGGCGGCGTTGCCCATCACCACAATATAGTCGGGCGCGACCAGTTGCACATGGCGCTCCACAAAGGGACGCATCATGGCCAAAACGGCTGGCGGCACTTCGCCCCCCCGTTGCGCCCGCCAGGGCACAACCGGCACGATGTAGACGGCGTCTTTGCTCAGCGGCACATCGCGGCCCATGTCCAGCGCGGCAAACATATTGTCAAACAAAGTGCCAGCGCGGCCCATGTAGGGTTTGCCTGCGCGATCCTCATCCCGATCCGGCGCGTCCCCAAGCACCATAACGCGCGCGGCGGGATTGCCATCAGCAAAGACCATTTTGCGCGCGCCGCGTTTGAGGGTGCAATGTTCAAACTGCGCCAAGGCTTGTTCCAGCGCAGCAAGATCCCCTGCGGCTTTTGCGGCCTTTTCAGCCTCCGCCACCGGATCGATCGCGGGCTTACGAACCGGTGCGGCAGGCGCCTCCGGCATGGCCGCAGCGGCTTTTTTCTTGGGGTCTTCTTTGGGGACTTCGTAGCGGTCCAGAGGCGCGTCCAGAATGGCTTCGGTGGCGCCAAGTTCCACATGCCATTCCAGCAAGGCGCGCGCCGTATGATAGTCCAATGCCGATTCCATAGCCGCAGAGTAGACCGGCTGATCGACAGACAAAAGGGCGCATAGTCTTCGATCCCGACGACGGGTGCTTGCCCCGCCTTCTCCGCCTTCATATAAGCAGGCCAATCTCGGCAAAAGGAGCAGCACATGCGCTTTGATCACAAGCATCTTTTGGGGATCGAGCCTTTGCGGCCCGAAGAGATCACCACCGTGCTGGACCTCGCGGATCAATACGTCGATCAGAACCGCCGCGCGCAGAAGCATTCCGATGCGCTGGCCGGTCTCACGCAGATCAACATGTTCTTTGAGAACTCCACCCGCACACAGGCGAGTTTTGAGATCGCGGGCAAACGTTTGGGCGCCGATGTGATGAACATGGCGATGCAGGCGAGTTCGATCAAAAAGGGCGAGACGCTGATTGATACGGCGATGACGCTCAACGCGATGCATCCTGACCTGTTGGTCGTGCGTCACCCCCATTCCGGTGCGGTGGACCTGCTGGCGCAGAAAGTGAATTGCGCCGTGCTGAACGCCGGAGATGGTCGACATGAGCACCCAACACAGGCGTTGCTTGATGCCCTGACCATTCGCCGCGCCAAAGGCCGGTTGCACCGCCTGAACATCGCGATCTGTGGCGACATTGCGCACAGCCGTGTGGCGCGCTCCAACCTGATCCTGCTCGGCAAGATGGAAAACCGCGTGCGCCTGATCGGGCCGCCGACATTGGTGCCCGGCAATTTCGCCGAGTTCGGTGCGGAGATTTATGAAGACATGGAAGAAGGTCTCAAGGATGTGGACGTGGTGATGATGCTGCGCCTTCAGAAAGAGCGTATGGACGGCGGGTTTATTCCGTCGGAGCGCGAGTATTATCACCGCTATGGTCTGGACGCCGCCAAGCTGGCCCATGCCAAAGACGATGCGATTGTGATGCACCCCGGCCCGATGAACCGCGGCGTGGAGATCGATGGCGAGATTGCCGACGACATCAACCGCTCGGTCATTCAGGAGCAGGTGGAAATGGGCGTGGCCGTGCGTATGGCGGCGATGGACCTGTTGGCGCGCAACCTGCGTGCCTCCCGCCAGACAGAGGTGATGGCATGAGCGAAGATCCCAAAGACCCGCGCATGTCCGGCATGGTCGCCACCGTGGCGCTATTGGTGATGTTTGCCTTTGTCGGCCTGATGATCTGGATCGGGGGCTAAGGCACGTGCAGGTCTCCTCTTCAGAACGTGGCTTGGTGAGGCTGTTTGCCGTTGATCTGCCGTCTGAGGACATGGACACATTTCGTGCACAGAAGACTGGCGCAGATGGCGCGCTGCTGTCCTGGCCTTTGAAGGAGGCGCTTGGTTTCACCTATCTGGATGAAGACTTCATCGAGCTGTTCCCGGTGAGCGACCTCGAAGAGCTTGGCCTGACCGGCTACATGGTCGAAGGCCTTGGCATTGCCCAAAAGGACGTGGACGAAGACGCCGCGCGCTTGGCGGCGCAAAAGGGCTGGGTGCTGGTTGTGCTGTCGGCGGCCTTTGATGGCGTGGCGCAGACATTGTCCCCCAAAGCGCCGCTGCGCTGGATTGGCACCTACAAAGAAGATGGCGCGCCGGTGCATTTTGAACCGCTGCCGGATGCAAGCGCCAAAGGCGCGGCCCCGACCGGTGGGGAAACGCCACCCGCCCCGTCCTCCAACCCACATATGACACTTTTGCTGGCCCTCGTGGCCCTGCCCCTTGTTGCGCTTGTACTGGGCGTGCTGCTGTTCTGGATTTTGTGATGCCTGATCTTTTGACACCCACCGCAGAGCTTTTGGACGGCGAGACCGTGATGCAGAGCTTTCAAGGCGAACGCAGCAGCTATGTGCGCACCAACGCCTGGATCGCCGCCGGAGCCATGGCCGCCGGCATGGGCATCTTGTGGGCCGTGGGCAACCCTTATGTCTGGACCGGTGCCGTTGGAGGCTTGGCCGCGGTTGTGGTGCGCGCGGGCTACCTGATGTCTGATGAATTGGCCGTGCGCTGGGATTTGACCAACCAACGGCTGCTTGGCCGCGGCGGGCGGGCGATTGCGCTCACCAACATTGCCGAGCTGAACAAATTGGGCAGCTTTGTCCAGGTGGTCACGAAAAACGGCGACAAGCACCTGATCAAATACCAAGCGGACCCGCAGGCCACCATGGCCGCGATTGAGCGCGTGAAAGGTGCATAACATCATGAACGACGATTTGTATGGATACGAATTGGAAGATGGGGAAAGCATCGTCTTTGCTCAAAACCAAAGCTACAACATACGACCGGCTTACGTGCTTTACGCAATTATGTGTGTCGCATGCCTGCTCTACTATTTCTTTGTGGTCGATCTGTTGCCAGAAAACATGCTCGACAGATCTGCGCTTCACATTTTGACATTTTTGATAATTGCGCTCGGGATCACCCCTCTTGCGACACGCCTTCATAGAAAGCTCACACAAGGTGTTTTTGAACGGCCCGTTGTCGTGACAAACCGGAGAACACTGCTCCCAAATGGTGATCGACTGACGCATCAGGCAGTAACCGAAGTCACGGCAAGCTATGACACCCTTAAGGTGAAAGGCTCCAAGTTGGCAGACGGGCTCAAAATTACTGGATTGCCCAACCCTCAAACCCTCAAAACCGCCATCGAAAGGCACCTACAATGAGCACGCTCTTCACAAACGCCCGTTTGATTGATCCGGCCAAGGACAGCGACGCCCTTGGGTGGGTCTTGGTGGCCGATGACGTCATTGCAGAGGTGGGCTATGAGGCCGCGCCACAGGCAGATGAGGTTGTCGATTGCGGTGGCAAATGTCTGGCGCCGGGGATTGTGGATATTGGCGTGAAGGTCTGTGAGCCAGGGGAGCGCCACAAGGAAAGCTACAAATCCGCTGGCGCAGCGGCGGCGGCGGGTGGTGTGACCACCATGGTCACGCGTCCCGACACGCTCCCGGCGATCGACACGCCGGAGGTGCTGGAGTTTGTCGAACGCCGCGCCAATGAGGCCGCTCCGGTGAATGTGCTGCCGATGGCGGCGTTGACCAAAGGCCGCGACGGCAAAGAGATGACGGAGATCGGCTTCTTGTTGGATGCGGGCGCGGTGGCCTTCACCGACTGCGACAACGTGGTGACCGACCCCAAGGTGCTGTCCCGCGCGTTAAGCTATGCGCGCTCTTGTGGCGCGTTGGTGATTGCGCATCCGCAGGACCCGGGCCTGTCCAAAGGCGCGGCGGCCACGGCGGGCAAGTTTGCAGCGCTGCGCGGTTTGCCAGCGGTGTCGCCGATGGCAGAGCGTATGGGGCTGGACCGAGACATGGCGCTGGTGGAGATGACCGGCGCAAAGTACCACGCCGATCAGATCACTGCCGCCCGGGCCCTGCCCGCTTTGGAGCGCGCCAAGAAGAACGGGCTGGACGTGACGGCGGGCACGTCGATCCACCATCTGACACTGAACGAGTTGGACGTGGCGGACTATCGCACGTTTTTTAAAATCAAGCCGCCGCTGCGGGCGGAAGAGGATCGATTGGCGCTGATCGACGCGGTGAAATCCGGGTTGATTGACACAATTTCCTCGATGCACACGCCGCAGGACGAAGAGAGCAAGCGCCTGCCGTTTGAGGAAGCAGCCTCTGGTGCAGTGGGGCTGGAAACCCTGCTACCAGCGGCACTACGACTCTATCACAACGGCAGCCTGACGCTGCCGGAACTGTTCCGCGCCATGGCGCTGAACCCGGCCAAACGTCTGGGGCTCAACAGTGGCCGGTTGGAAGCGGGGGCGCCTGCGGATCTGGTGCTGTTTGACGCGGATGCGCCGTTTGTGCTCGACCGGTTTAAGCTGAAGTCCAAATCCAAAAACACGCCGTTTGACGGCGCCCGCCTGCAGGGTAAGGTGCTGGCAACTTACGTGGCCGGTGCGGCCGTATACCGGAGAGATTGATGCCCGTCTTGGAAACTGCGTTGCCTGCCCTGCTGCTCTGGGCGGTTGTTGGCTATGTGCTGGGGTCGATCCCCTTTGGCATGGTTTTGTCCAAGGTCATGGGGCTGGGCAATCTGCGCGAGATTGGATCAGGTAACATTGGCGCCACCAACGTGTTGCGCACTGGCAGCAAGAAGGCGGCGGCGCTGACCCTGATCCTAGATGGCGGCAAAGGAGCGGTGGCCGTGCTGATCGCGCGGGCCATGGCTGGCGAAGACGCGGCGCAGGTGGCGGGGCTGATGGCCTTCCTGGGCCACTGCTATCCGGTGTGGTTGAAGTTCAAAGGCGGCAAAGGGGTTGCGACCTTCCTCGGCCTGATGTTGGCTTTGGCGTGGCCTGTCGGCATTGCCTGCTGTCTCACTTGGCTGGCGACCGCTGCGGTGAGCCGGATTTCATCGCTCTCCGCTTTGGTGGCGGCGGCCTCCAGCGCCGTCTGGATGCTGATTTTAGGCTATGGCAGCGCAGTCGTTCTGGCGATCCTGCTAGCGGTGATTGTTTTTGCCCGCCATCATGAGAACATCGCCCGTCTGCGGGCTGGCACCGAGCCGAAGATCGGTGCCAAGAAAGGCTAAGCGTTCTACTGCGGCCGCATGGTGGCGACGAGTTCCGCCACCTTCAGCCCAAATTTGCGCATCTCTGAGCGGTTCATGATCACGCCGCTTTCGGTCAGATAGAGCCAATCGGTCACGTTGAGTTTGTGACCGCCGGAGTCCTCAGGCAGCACGATGGTGTAGTCCATGCGGATCGTTGCGCCAGACACCTCGCCGGTGGCCTCGCCGACAATGTCATCGGCCGTGGCGGTAAACCGGTTGTCGTTGCCCATGGTCAGGAACCATTTGCGGTTCTGTTGTTTGCCATTGGAGTAGGTAAACGCCTCGCTCAGCGTGCCTTTGTTGCCTTCCCATTGGCCGACCATTTTGGCGACAAAGCTGTTGGTCACACGCCCGTTGGGACCGTAGATCAGACCTTCTGACAGGATCTCTCCGTTCAGATGCTCGCGCAGGGAAATTGCGGGGCCGAGGCCAGCATAATCCGAAGCCGTTTGGGCGCGGAAGCTAAACAGCCGGGATTTCATATAGACCAGTCCGAGGGTCATCATCAGGAAAAGGGTGAACAGTTTCATGCCACTGCCTCCTTGGTGGGCAAAGTCAGCACAAGGGCCAACGCAAAAAGTTTCAACACACAGGGCACCACAGCGTAGGCAATGGTCAGCATTGTCAGCGGTTCTGGCGCGTTGGGTTGGCCCGGCTGAAACCCGGCGGCCTGCAACAGCGGCAATACAAAGAATGCCGCCAGAGCAAGGGCCAGTTTTCCAGCAAAGGACCAAACGCCAAAGGCCAACGCTGCGTTGAGCCCTGCATTTGCGAGGGATACGGAGAAGAGCGCTGGAAGGATCACCATATCCGCGCCCAAAGCTGCGCCAGACGCCAAACAGATCACCGCAAAGCCCGCCATTTGACCCGGCGCCAAAAAGGCCGCGCCAACAAAGCTGCCGATTGCCAACGGCATAGCAATCAGGAGCGCTTGGCGCCCACCCACGCGGTTGGCCAGTCGAGTCCAGAGCGGCACGCTGAGACCTGCCGAAAGGAAAAACAACACCAGAAGCGGGCCGGCTTGGCCTGCGAGCATCAGGCGGTCCTCGACAAAAAACAGGAAGAGCGTGGACGTAATTGCGACCGGCAGGCTGTTGACCAAGGCCAGCAGCAGGAGCTTAAGCGCGCCGGCTTGTGCGAGGCCTTGCAACGAGGGTTTTTCGCCTTTGATCACCGGGCGTTGCCAGATCGGATAGCTGATCACCGCAGCCACCACGGCCACGCCGCCCAGCGCCCAACCAAAAGCGCCATAGCCTTCACCTGCAGCCCCCATGCCTACCAAAAGCGCCGGTAACATGGCCGCGAGGATCACACCGGTGAGCATCCCGCCCTCACGCCAAGCCGCCAAACGCATCAGGTCCGGTGTGGTGGGCGTTTTGGCCAAAGTGGCGCTGCGCGCATAGAGTAGGATCATGCCAAGGCTGTAGGCGGAGAACAGCAAGATCAGAACAACGGTGAGGCGCAGCATGCCGCCTTGCCCCGTCACGGAAAACAACAGTGGAAAGCCGATGGCCAGCCCGGAGGCTGCGCTCAACGCAAAGAAATTTTGCGCTTTGGGGAAGCGATCAATCGCCCAGCCGATCAGAGGGTCTTGCACCAAATCGATCACCCGCAGCGCCAGCAGCAAGCTGCCCAGCGCCGCCAATCCTATGCCCAGCTCAACCGAGGCAAAGCGCGGCAAATGGATATAGAGCGGGATGCCCGCCGCAGCGAGCATCAGGGCATAGAGGCTCACCCGTGGGTAGCCATATTTATATTGATTGGGTGAAGACACGATCAGCTTGCGTCGCGCAACCACGCTCCGTTTGCGGCTTCGCGGGTCTGGGTCAGATCCGTTGGCGCAGCAACCTGCTGCGCGCCGATCAAGTCCACAACCGCCATCGCGCTGGCAATGCCGTCCTCGTGGAAGCCATGCCGGTTATACGCCCCCGCAAACCACGTGCGGTTGAGGCCCTGCATCGCCGCGATGTCTTTTTGGGCCTTGATTGCGGCCTTATCGAACACCGGATGGGCAAAAGTGACGTCGTCGTAAACCAGCTCCGCAGGGATTTCAGACGTCGGGTTCAGAGTGACAAACAGCGGATCGCTTTCGTCGATGTTTTGCAGCCGGTTCATCCAGTAGCTCAGGCCAATTGCGCCGTTTTGGGAGCGGTAGGACCAACTGGACCAGCAATCGCGCGCCTTGGGCATAACGCTGTCATCGCGGTGTAGCACCGCGCGGTTGGGCTGGTAGCGGATCGCGGACAACGCCGCCCGTTCCGCTGTGGTGGCCGCATCCCCGAGGATCGCCAGCGTCTGATCGGAATGACACGCAAAAATGATGTCGTCGAACTCTTGCGCCTCAGCGCCTTTGATCGCCACCTGCACACCCGGCGTTGCACGCCCGTCAAGCATACAACGTGTCACGCTCGTGACCGGCGCGCCGGTGCGGATTGTGACACCACGCCGAACCATCGCCGCCTCGAGCCGACGGACATATTCAATGCTGCCACCATCTACGGTCCACCATTGGTGCGGCGTGCTGCCAGCTAACAAAGCGTGGTTTTTGAAGAATTGCACCAGAGATTTGGCTGGGAACTGGTCGATATCCGCAATGGGCGTGGACCAAATCGCCCCACACATCGGCATCATGTAGTTGTCGCGGAACCATGTGCCGAGCTTGAGCTGATCCACCAACTCACCAATGGTGATGTCATCGGTGTCCGCAGCGGTTTCGGCATATTTGCCAAACTTCAAAATGTCGCGGATCATCCCGTAAAACTTGGGACGCAACAGGTTGCGCTTCTGTGCTGTGATGGCTTTGAGGTTGTTGAGGCCATACTCCAGCCAACCGTCATTGATCGAAGCGCCAAAGCTCATTTCGCTTTTCGCCACCGGTACATCGAGTTCCTCAAACAGGCGGGTCAGATAGGGATACGTGGCATAGTTGAACACAATAAAGCCGGTATCGACCGGCTGATCACCGTTTTTGCCGGCGACCACCGTGCGCGCATGTCCCCCCAGACGTGGCGCAGCTTCGATGAGGGTGACATCATGCTGTTCAGACAGATAATAGGCCGCCGACATGCCGGAAATCCCGGCGCCAACGATGGCGATCTTGCGGCGGCTGCCGATGCTCTGATCAAACATGGTGGTCCTCTTTTTCTGATCGTTTGAAAGGGGATACGGCGCGCCAATTTGATTGGTTCACTCTTTCAAAAATCCATATGTGTTGGAGAACAGGAGTGAACCAAACCGGTTTGATAGGCGTAACACTCATATGACTTTGGACCACATTCAAGCAGAGACGATGCATGCCCGCCGTGGCGGGCTGAAAAACGCCTTCAAATACGGCGTGGACTTTGTTGTTGTCGATCTCGACGCCCCCGGCAAATTGCCTGCTGTGCTCTCGCGCAACGGGTTTAACCTCTGGTCGCTGTGGGATCACCGTCATGGTGGCGCACGTGATCACGGCAGCGGCTTGGAATGGTTTCGGGACGTGTTGCTTGAGCGTGGATTTCCCGTTGAAGAAGCACAACTTTTGCTACTCACCCAGCCGAGTTTCCTTTGGTTCCATTTCAATCCGGTGAGTTTCTGGGTGGCCGTCATTGACGATCAGCCCTGTGCCTTTGTGGCAGAGGTCAACAACACGTTTGGCGACCGGCACTGCTACTTCTGCGCTCACATGGATTTTCGCCCGATTGCGCCCTCTGATCGCCTGACCGCAAAAAAGCTGATGCATGTCTCCCCGTTTCAAAAGGTTGAGGGGCACTACCGTTTCAACTTCGCGTTTACCCCTGACCTGGTGCGCATCCGGATCGCCTATGAAAACGGTGACCAGGGTGTGATTGCCACTTTGGCCGGGCCACGAAAACCTGCCCGCAGCCGCAGCTTATTGTGGGCCGCACTGCGCCGTCCCCTCGGCGCGGCGCGCGTTGTGGCTTTGATCCATTGGCAGGCGATCATCTTATGGGTCAAAAAAGCGCCGTTTCTCAAAAAGCAACCGGCGCCGACCACCCTGTTGTCTGAGAACACCCCAACCACGGCGCCGGGCGAATGATTGAGTTTGCAGGCAAAACATATTGGCTGATCGGGGCAAGCGAAGGGCTGGGCCGCGCGATTGCGGAACAACTCAGCGAAGAAGGCGCGCAGGTGATCCTATCGGCCCGCAATGGCGAGCGGCTGGCCAGCTTGTGTTCCGCCCTGCCTGGCACCCGCGTGTTGATCCTGGATGTGACCGATACCGACGCGGTGCGGGCTGCCGCCAAATCTGTCGGACGGATCGACGGCGTGATCTACAATGCCGGCGCTTATGACCCAATGCCCGCCACGGACTGGGACAGCCATGCAGCCTTGCAAATGGCGGATGTGAATTTCATGGGCGCGATGCGGGTGTTGGGAGAGGTCACCCCCAAGTTTGTCGCGCAAGGCCATGGCGACATCACCTTGATTGGCTCCCTGGCTGGCTATCGCGGCTTGCCCAAGGCCATTGGGTACGGCGCGAGCAAAGCCGCGTTGGTGAGCCTGGCAGAAACCATGCGCCATGACCTGAAGGACACCGGCGTGACGGTGCGCTTGATCAACCCTGGCTTCATCAAAACCCGCTTGACCGAGAAAAACAGTTTTGCGATGCCGATGTTGATGCAGGCCGAGGACGCCGCCGCTCGGGTGGTTCAGGCAATGCGTACCGAACGGTTCCGCACCGATTTCCCGCGCCCGTTTTCCTGGGTAATGAAGAGCCTGCAATTCCTGCCGGACTTGCTGATCTATCGCGGTAAGTAGATGTTGATTTTGATATAATATAACACTACCTATACGGGCCGCTGTCACCCCCAATTCCAAAGGTGCCCCATGCCCGAAACACGCCTTCCCGTTACCCTGCTCACGGGCTTTCTCGGCGCGGGAAAGTCCACGCTTCTCAACAATATTCTATCTTCAGACAATCCTGATCGCATCGCGGTGATTGTGAATGAATTTGGCGAAGTTGGACTGGACCATGATCTTATTGAGGTCGCTGACGAGGAAGTGGTCCTTATGGCCTCCGGCTGCCTCTGTTGCTCCATCCGGGGAGACCTGTCCCACACCCTGACCAACCTTTTGGATCGCCGCGAACAGGGTGACTTGGCCTTCGACAGAGTGGTGATTGAAACCACAGGGCTCGCCGACCCGGTGCCAATCCGGCAAACACTCTTGATGGATTATGCACTGGTGACGACATGTGTTTTGGACGGGGTGGTGACTTTGGTAGATGCCGCCAACGGACAAAAGACTCTGGACGCGCAATTTGAAGCCGTCTCTCAGGCGGCCACCGCAGATCTCTTGGTGCTCAGTAAAACCGACTTGGTGTCTGGCGCTGAAGTCGCCGCACTTACAGCCCGCCTCAAAGACACCAATCCCACGGCACAAATCATCACTGCGACGGATGTCGCCTACGATCCCCAAAAGATGTTTGGCCTGTCCGGCATTCGGCGCGAGGCAACAGGCCCCCAAGCGCTAGCCTGGATGACACGACAAGAGCCAAGCCCTGCGCCAACAGACCCTTTGGCCAATCTATCCGGTTTGTCTAAAGCGCCGTCCCAACCTGTGTTTTCGCCGCATAATGCAAGCATTCAATCCGGGTCCATCACGTTGGACACGCCGGTTGCTGACGAGGTTTTTGATAACTGGCTGGACACTTTGGTTGCCTTGAAAGGACCGAACCTTCTGCGCGTTAAGGGCATTGTCTTTCTCAAAGACATTGAAACACCGTTTGTGTTTCACGGTGTTCAACACATCTTTGATCGTCCAGAGCCTTTGACCAATTGGGACCCAAACGACACCAAAACGCGGATTGTTGTCATTGCGCGCGATATGACTCAAGCCGAGGTCGAGCGCAGTCTGGACATGTTACGTGCCACACAGAGTGAAAAACCACGGCCCAAGGTGTTTCCCGGTTGGGATGCCGTCAAACCTTAAGGGCTGGGAAACAGCGCAAGTGCGACCATTGACACATGCAGGCGCCTAGATGCGGAACAACGGCTGCAGCAATCTAGGTACAAAGGCGTTGAACTTTAGCCGGGCGTCCGTGGCGGCAAGGCAGATGCAAGCCTCCCCTGCCCCGGCAATGGGCGTGTGTTCCAACGTCTCGTCGGCCACTTCCACATCTCCAACACCAAAGTGTCCAGTTTCGTCACTAAAGCTGCCTTGCAACACAAGCGTCATTTCCAGACCGTTGTGACCGTGATCCGGAACCGCCTGTTCCGGTGGAATGTAGAGCAGCCGGACGGACCCAAACTCATCTTCGGCCAAAATGTCCTGTTTCACACCCATGCCAAGCGTTTTCCAACGTGGTTCCCGCCCTTTGAGCGCTTCCATCACCGGCGCAGGGTACACGCCATTGCGTGTATACACCGGTTCTTCCGGCATAGGATCATCGAGCATCGACAGGAGGTTGGACTTCATATTGTCAGACACAGCCACAGAGCTGGTATCCTCCAGAACAATACCGCCCACGGCTTCATGCGCCTGAAGGGTGGCACGCGCCTCCGCGGACATGGAAACTTGCGTGGCCACCACAAGGGAAAACGCATGCGGCAGGGTGCCGGCGGCGTAGGCGGCCATCATTGGCTCTGGGATATGATGAGTGATTGCGGGCATAGGCTGGCTCATTCCGAGAGATCTTTGAGTTCGTGTCGAAGGCGCTGCAGCCCGAGACGTATGCGTGATTTGATGGTGCCAAGCGGCAGGCCGGTTTGGTTGCTGATCTCCTGATGGGTCAGCTCGCCCAAATAGGCCTTTTCTATCACCTCACGCTGCTCCGGGCGCAGCTTGGCAAGCGCGGCACGCAATTGTCCCGTTTCCTGTTCAATCGCCACAATCTGCGTCGCATCGGGCTCGGCCTCCGGCTCTTCTTTGAGAGCTTCGGGCATGGGCCGGTTTTCCTTGCGGGCGACGTCGATCTGACGGTTGCGAACAATTTGATAAACCCAAGCCGAGACCTGTGCGCGATGCGGATCAAACATATGAGCCTTACGCCACAACGTCAGCATCACGTCCTGCACGATCTCCTCCGCTTGCGCGGCGGAGGTGCCGTTTCGCATCACAAAGCCTTTCAACCGTGGTGCGAAATGGGCAAACAGAGACGCAAACGCAGCCTTGTCGCGATGATCACGCACGGCAATCATCCACAGGGTTTCCTGCGAGGGCGCGGCTTTGGCTTGCGACACACGCTGCCTTTCGTTGCGACGCACCTTCGGCTTTGCGGCCGAGGCGCGGGGGATATCAAGTGTTGCACTCACCATATGCTCAATACGCGGTCCTGTGCAAAGCGGATCATACGGGTGGAGAGAAAATCGTAACACCTTGTGGCAGAACGATTACTTTTCATCCTCAGCAAAGACCCGCTTGGCCACACGGAAACACTCCAGCGCCTGAGGCACCCCACAGTAGATGCCAACCACATGGATGATGGACTGCACCTCGTTTTTGCTCACGCCATTGGATAAAGCCCCGCGCAGATGGATCTCCCACTCGGTCATCTTTCCAAGCGCCGCAATCATTGACAGGTTCATCATCGAACGGGTTTTGGCATCAATCGTGTCGTCTCCCCACCCAAAACCCCAGCACCAAGCGGTCATTGCCTCCTGAAACGGGCGATGAAAGTCATCAGCGTTGTCCAAGATGTTCTGCACATACTCTGCCCCCAACGTGGCCTTACGTGCCGCCAGCCCCTTTAGGAACATCTCCTCATCCAAACTCATGTCACGTCCTCCCAAAACAAATGTTGTGAGAAGCTTAGGGGCAGAGAGGCCATCTCGCGAGCGTTCTTTACAGGTGCCTTTACGCCCGCCCAAAATCCAATCACCAAATTTCTGACTTTCGTGAGATTTGGGCCTTGTGTCTGCGGGAAGTGCCAAATATACGGGTCCGCGGAGACGTGGCCGAGTGGTCGAAGGCGCTCCCCTGCTAAGGGAGTATACCGGAAACGGTATCGAGGGTTCGAATCCCTTCGTCTCCGCCATTACCCATCATTCCGGCCTAGCGGCAACCCGCTGTTTTTCCAAAGAAGCTATCGATACACTCAAGACTACGCCAATCTTGAGATCTATTTTGCTATACAAATCGCTGTACATTCTACTCTACATCGACTGATCAGTGGCGAGGTGACAATGGCGATTAAACGCCGAGGTAAGAAGTTATCCCTCTACAGGAGGGTTCCCAAAAGGTATGAATCGGTCGAACCACGCAGGTTCATCTGGCAGTCATTGCACACGGACAGCATGTCCGAGGCTGAGGTGAAGGCAGGTCCCGCGTGGGAGCAGCTTTTGGCCGGGTGGGAGGCCAAGCTAGCCGGTGACACCTCTGATGCCGAGCAGCGCTTTGGAGCGGCTCGAGAACTCGCAGAGGCGCGCGGCTTCCGCTACATGCGCGTAGACAGGGTCGCCAAACTACCTACTGACGAGCTTCTGGATCGGATCGACGCCATTCCGGCGGGCAAGGGTAAGCCAGATCTCCGGGAGGCAGCTGCGCTGCTCGGAGGCGCCAAGGAGCCCGCGATCGCTATTACACGCGCTCTAGAGCTCTACTGGGACCTGGCCCGAGAGAAGACCTTGGGTAAGAGCGATGACCAGGTCCGCAAGTGGCAGAACCCTCGAAAGAAGGCCATTAAGACCTTCGTCACTGTCGTGGGCGACAAGCCCATATCCGAGATCACTGGCGATGATATGCTTGATTTCCGCACTTGGTGGCTAGACAGGATCGAAAACGAAGGCCTTTCTCCTGGCAGCGCCAACAAAGACCTCATTCATCTCGGCGACGTTCTGAAGACCGTAAACAAGATGAAGCGTTTGAACCTAATTCTCCCTCTGTCTGATCTTAGTTTTAAAGAGGGAGAAGCCGAGTCTCGACCGCCGTTTTCGGACGCCTGGATAAAGGAAAAAATCTTGGAGGCCGGAGCCCTGGACGGGCTGAACGAGGACGCACGCTGCATCCTGCTGGCCATGATAAACACAGGCGCCCGACCCAGCGAGCTAGCAGCCTTAACAGCCCCTCAGATATGCTTAGACGGTAACGTGCCGCACATTTCCATCGAGCCGGTGGTTCGCCAGCTCAAGACCGCCAACGCTCGGCGCGTGATACCGCTCTGTGGCATCAGCCTAGAAGCAATGCGCGCGCGTCCGGACGGCTTCACACGCTACAGGGACAGCTCCGCCAGCCTGTCGGCGACCGTGAACAAGTTCCTGCGCGAGAACGGCCTGATGGAGACACCAAAGCATACGCTCTATGGCCTGAGGCACAGCTTCGAGGACCGCATGTTGGCGGCAGGAGTTGATGAGCGCATCCGACGTGATCTCATGGGGCACGCGCTCGATCGCGAAAGATATGGCAAAGGGGCGAGCCTAGCGCACCTGCTCCGGCTCATTCAGGCGACCGCTTTGTAGCGTTCGGCGATGGCCTTGGCCCTCTGGATTGCGTCATCCCGTTTTTCGAAAAAGGAAATTTCGCGTTCGATCCGCTCGAAGACCGGCAGGTAAACCGGGTCCTCGATAACCAAGGCAGCCGTTTTGCTGTATGCGGCTTTCAGTTTCTCCAGATCAACGCTCATGCTTCTGCTATAGCAACGAGCCGACGGGAGGCAGAAAACTCCGGAAAATTTCTCGACTTGTTTCGGTTGTGTCACACCCCTTCGATGCACGGGCGGCAGGGCAGCGTTTGCGTGCAATACCTAGTCTTGATCATTCCCAAATTATTAAAACGCTCCCGCCACACATCCCCATCCATGCCCTCGCTACAATGAACATGTGCAGCATGTGCTGCGTTACTTTTGAGAAAATAGCGATGACAAAGAAACCCCACGAAAACACTCAGATGGCAAAGTATGTTGAGCGCCGAGTTCTTGAACTGAAACCAACTAAGAGCCAAGCCAAGATCGCCGAAGAAGCCGGATACACGAATCCTAACATGATTACTATGATCAAGCTGGGCAGCACGAAAGTTGCCTTGGATAGAGTGCCTTCCCTTGCTATTGCCCTGGACTGCGATCCGGCATTTTTGATGTGCCTTGCACTAGAACAAGCCATCGGCAAAACGGCGGCTGAAGCTGTACTTGAAATCTTAGGCGAGCCGGTCACTTCGAATGAAATGGGATGGCTAAAGGCGATACGAGATGCGTCGAAAAACAGCGACCCGCGAATAACCAGCAGATCCCACGCAACACTTCGAGCGATATTTGGGAGGTAGGTGGAATGTGCGAGACGCAAAACGTTCTGACCCGCACCGAGCGTACCTGGCTGCTCTTATCTCGGGAAATAAGTTGTCAAAGCGACCCTGTTCTCTCATTGCAAATTGTCCAACTCTTACGACAGCTTTGCAGGGAGCAATTAAGGAGGAACAGATGCTCTGGAGAAACGGCTTTCGTGTGTCATTGAAGGTCACATCTGGCCCAACGTGGTATTTGAAGTATCGCTCAGCCAAAGCGGACACAACAATCCTGCACCTTGGACGGTGAACGAGTATTCGCTGCGAACAGCTTGAAAGCCCGCTTTGGTATGAAAAGTCGCTCCTCGCTATCGACGCGAAATGACCGCCTCTCCTGGGCGAAAAACCATTGTCGTGGTTTCACAATCATAGGGTTTCGGACGCTAAGCCGCTCTAGACTGATCGAAAGTCAATACCAGATACACTTCGTGTTGCCGGCTCCAAAAAACATATGTCAACTCAAATCTATATATTGACGATGATCGCTTGGGGTACTCTATATAGTGTTGCTTCGGTTCCTTCGATTCTGGTCGAGGGCTAAGAGGGAAGCCGGTGAAAATCCGGCACTGCCCCCGCAACTGTTAGCGGTGAGCAAGGTTGATCACGCCACTGAAAGCTTGGCTTTCGGGAAGGCCAGCCAAGCTGAGATCCGCGAGTCAGGAGACCTGCCGTCCGCATGGAAAAGACCACGAACGGAGGGTTCGGGGGCGTGCAATGGGTCTGGCCCGGCACTGCGTCCTCGACTTTGACAACAGAAAGAGGACAGATGAGCATCATCGTTTATTCCAAACCCGCTTGCGTACAATGCACTGCCACCACCCGTGCGCTGGATGCAAAGGGCATCAGCTATGACGTGGTGGATTTGACCGAAGACACCACCGCGCTGACCCGCGTGACTGAGATGGGCTATCGCCAAGCACCGGTAGTGGAAGCCAACGGAGAACATTGGTCTGGGTTCCGTCCGGACATGATTGCCCGCCTGGCCTCCTAAAGTGGCGGGCCGCGATCCGGCACTTGTCTATTTCTCATCTGCTTCTGGCAACACACACCGCTTTGTGACGCGGCTTGATTGGGCTGCGACGCGTATCGCTGTGGAGCCTGAAGCGCCTTTGCCGGTGGTGGATGCGCCTTTTGTTTTGGTGTGTCCGACGTATGCGGATGGCCAGGGCCGAGGCGCGGTGCCTAAACAAGTGCTCCGCTTTCTCAACGACCCGGCACGGCGCAGGCATATTTGCGGTGTGATCGGCACAGGCAATCGAAACTTCGGTGCGACCTACGCGCTTGCAGGCCGCATCATCTCTGAAAAATGCAACGTGCCGCTGCTCTACACTATGGAGTTGGCAGGCACCGACACAGATATCGCCCGCGTGACAGACGGGCTGCGAAAGTTGGGGGACAACCTATGCTCGACAGTGAGCTGAGCACTTTGGATTATCACGCGCTGAACGCGATGCTGAACCTTTATGACGGGGATGGCAAAATCCGCTTTGACGCGGACCGCATGGCGGCGCGGCAGTATTTCCTGCAGCACGTCAACCAAAATACGGTGTTTTTCCACTCATTAGATGAAAAGCTCGGCTACCTTGTGAGCGAAGGCTACTATGAAGAGGCGGTGCTGGATCAATACTCCAAGAACTTCATGCGCAAGATCTGGGATGAGGCCTACGCGAAGAAGTTCCGCTTCCCAACTTTTCTTGGTGCGTTCAAATATTACACTTCCTACACACTCAAAACCCGCGACGGGCAGCGGTTCCTGGAGCGCTATGAGGACCGCGTTGTGATGACAGCCCTAACGCTAGCGCGCGGTGACGAAGCGCTGGCTATGTCCTTTATGGAAGAAATCCTCGAAGGGCGTTTCCAACCCGCGACGCCAACTTTCCTGAACGCCGGCAAGGCCTCGCGTGGCGAGTTGATCTCCTGCTTCCTGCTGCGCCTGGAAGACAACATGGAAAGCATCGGACGTGGCATCAACTCGGCGTTACAGCTGTCTAAGCGTGGGGGCGGCGTGGCACTTTTGCTCACCAATATCCGCGAACATGGCGCACCGATTAAGGGCATCGAAAACCAATCCTCCGGTGTGATCCCGGTGATGAAGCTGCTCGAAGACAGCTTCTCCTATGCCAACCAGCTCGGCGCACGTCAGGGCGCCGGCGCGGTATACCTCAACGCGCACCACCCTGACATCATGCGATTTTTGGACACCAAGCGTGAAAATGCGGATGAAAAAATTCGCATCAAAACGCTGTCGCTTGGCGTGGTGATCCCGGACATTACCTTTGAGTTGGCCAAGAAGAACGCTGATATGTATCTCTTCTCTCCGCATGATGTAGAGAAGGTCTATGGCGTGCCATTCTCGGAAATCTCGGTCACCGAGAAATATCAGGAGATGGTTGAGGACAAGCGCATTCGCAAATCCAAAGTCAATGCGCGCGAGTTCTTCCAGACCATTGCCGAAATCCAGTTTGAGAGCGGCTACCCATACGTGATGTTTGAGGACACGGTGAATCGGATGAACCCGATCGCGGGCCGCATCAACATGTCCAACCTGTGTTCCGAAATCCTGCAGGTGAATGAGGCGTCTGAGTTCAACGATGATCTTGGCTATGCAAAAATGGGCAGCGATATCTCCTGTAACCTTGGCTCGCTGAACATCGCTAAGACCATGGATGGCAACGACCTTGGCCGCACCGTTGGGGCTGCGATCCGTGCGCTGACCGCGGTGTCGGAAATGTCGGCCATCGATTCTGTGCCATCCGTGCGCAAAGGCAATGATGACAGCCATGCGATTGGCCTGGGGCAGATGAACCTGCACGGCTATCTCGCGCGTGAACGGGTGCATTATGGCAGCGCTGAAGGGGTAGAATTTACCTCGGTCTATTTCGCAGCGGTGGCCTATCACGCGATCCGTACGTCCTGTGACCTCGCTCAAGAACGCGGCGCGAGCTTCAAAGGCTTTGAAGCGTCCGACTATGCCTCCGGTGTCTTCTTTGACAAATACACAGACCGCGATTGGTTGCCGGAAGGCGATACAGTGAAGGCGCTGTTTGACGGCGTTGATCTTCCGACGCGGGAGGACTGGGCGGCTTTGAAAGCGGATGTGATGAAACACGGGTTGTTTAACCGCAACCTTCAGGCGGTGCCGCCCACCGGCTCGATCTCCTACATCAACAACTCGACCTCCTCGATCCACCCGATCGTGTCCAAGGTCGAAATCCGCAAAGAGGGCAAGATCGGTCGCGTCTACTACCCCGCGGCCTACATGAACAACGACAACCTCGACTATTACCGCGATGCCTATGAAACCGGCCCCGAAGCGTTGATCGATACCTATGCGGCAGCCACCGAACATGTGGATCAGGGCCTGTCGCTGACGCTGTTCTTCCCAGCAGAGGCCACCACACGAGACATCAACCGCGCCCAGATTTACGCGTGGAAAAAAGGCATCAAAACAATCTACTACGTGCGCCTGCGCCAGGATGCCCTTGAGGGCACAGAGGTTCAGGGCTGCGTTTCCTGCTCGCTGTGATCGGAGAGAGACCATGAAAGATATGCTAGACACCAAGATCACCCGCGCGATCAACTGGAACCGGATGAAGGATGAGAAGGACCTAGAGGTTTGGAACCGTCTGACCGTGAATTTCTGGCTGCCAGAGAAAGTGCCGCTGTCCAATGACATCCCAAGCTGGGCGACGCTGACCGATCATGAAAAGCAGTTAACTATCCGCGTCTTCACCGGCTTAACGTTGCTCGACACGATCCAGAACACCGTCGGCGCACCGTCCCTGATGCCCGACGCGGTCACGCCGCACGAAGAGGCCGTGCTGACCAACATCGCCTTTATGGAGGCGGTGCATGCGCGCAGCTATTCCTCGATCTTCTCGACATTGTGCTCGACCAAAGAGATCGATGAGGCCTTCCGCTGGTCCGAGGAAAACCCGCATTTGCAGGCCAAGGCGCGCACCATTCTGGACACTTACGCGCCGGGTAATGACCCGCTGAAGCGCAAGATCGCCAGTGTGTTTCTGGAGAGCTTCCTGTTCTATTCGGGATTTTATCTGCCGATGTACTGGTCCAGCCGCGCAAAGCTAACCAACACCGCGGACCTGATCCGTCTGATCATTCGGGATGAGGCGGTGCATGGCTACTATATTGGATATAAGTTCCAGCGCGGCTACGAGAAACTGTCTGAAGACAAACAGCAAGAGTTGAAAGACTACGCCTTCAACCTGATGTTTGAGCTGTACGGCATCGAAAACGAATATACCGAAGAGCTTTATGACGGCATCGGACTGACCGAGGATGTGAAAGTCTTCTTGCACTACAACGCGAACAAAGCCCTGCAAAACCTCGGCTTTGAGGCACTCTTCCCACCAGAAGTGTCGGAGGTGAACCCGGCGATCTTGGCTGCGCTCAGCCCGGACAGCGAGAACCACGATTTCTTCTCTGGGTCTGGTTCGTCCTATGTGATTGGCAAGGCCGTGGCGACGGAAGACGAAGACTGGGACTTTTAATGGTTCAAGACGCGCTGACTATTGTGCGAGAATGGCATGAGGCGTTTGGGGTGCCGGTGGAAGCCGACCCAACGATCTCGAAATCACGGGCGCAAATGCGGTTGGCGATCCTCGAAGAAGAGGTCGCCGAGCTGCGCGCGGCGGTGGAAGCAGGTGATATGGTCGAAACCCTCGATGCTCTTTGCGACATCCAATACGTGTTGGATGGCACCTTCCTCGAATTTGGCCTGCACGGCGTAAAGCAGGATGCCTTGGAAGAGGTGCACGCCTCCAACATGTCCAAACTTGGCGCAGATGGCCAACCGGTCTTGCGAGAGGATGGCAAGGTATTGAAAGGGCCAGATTTCCGACCACCAGATTTGCAGAAGTTTCTACCGCGGACATGAAAAATGGGGCCGTCGCATCGCATTGGCCCCTTTCTTATTTTCAAACGTCGACCGAGACTTTGCCGATTGGGTTTGAACAGCAGGCGAGAATATAGCCAGCCTCAATGTCATCCTCGGATATCCCGCCATTGTGCACCATGTGCACCTCTCCGGCTGTCTTCTTGACCTTGCAGGTGCCGCACACCCCAAAGGTACAGCCTGACGGGATGTTTAAACCTGCAGCGCGGGCAGCAATCAGCACGGTGTCAGTTTCCGCCACTTTGGCCGTAACGCCTGATGTGGCAAAGTGGATTTCTGCCACCGCGTCATCATCGGGGACAACGTCCTCCAGCGCGGGTTGTTCCGCGACGCTTTCCACAGGCGCGCCGAAGCTTTCCTGATGATAGCGATCCATGTCAAAGCCGAGACCAGCCAAGGCCTCTCGCACAGCGGTCATAAATGGTTCAGGGCCGCAGCAATACACCTCCCGCTCCAGATAGTCCGGCGCCATCAGACCGAGCATCAGCTGATTGAACAGGCCCTGATAACCGGTCCATGGACGATAGGGATCGGGTTCTTCCACAACAAACTTTAGATCTAGCCCCGGTGAACGGCTTGCCATCTGTTCCAATCGCTGACGGAATATGATCTCAGACGGACGTTTGGCGCAGTTGATGAAAACGATGTCCAAATCGCGCCCTTCGTCCCACATGCAAGTGGTCATCGACATCATCGGGGTGATGCCCGAGCCTGCCGACAGGAACAGGAATTTGTCGGATGTGCTTTGAGCGTTGGTGAAAAGCCCCGCCGGACCAACCGCCCGCAGTCGCATGCCGGGCTTGAGGTTGTCCAGCATCCAGCGCGTGCCCATGCTATCGGACTGCGCCTTGGCGGTAATGGTGATGGATCGAGGGCGCGAGGGCGCTGAGCTGATCGTATAGGTGCGATGTACCACGCCGCCTGGCTGGTCCGGCGCCGGGATCTCTAACGTCAGGAATTGACCCGAGTCATAGGCAAAGAGGGCTCCGGAGGGCGCGCGGAAGGTGAAGCTGGCGGTGTCGGCCATTTCGGGTACCACCGACACGCATTCCAGCATCTCGCCATCATCCCAGATGGCAGGGGCGGTTGCAGGGGTAAGTTCGTTCATAACCGTCACTCCGCCGCCATAACATCAGGGGACAGGCGCGCAGCCAATGTGGCGCAGTACCAATCCACAAATTGCAACACGCCCGTTTCCTGTATTGGCGAGTAAGGACCGGGCACATAAGCCGGGCTGTTGATGCCCTGCTGATTGTCCTCAACCACCTGTCGGTCTTCGTCGTTGGTGGCGTCCCAGACTTCGGTAAGGCGTTTGAGATCATAGTCGACACCTTCCACTGCGTCCTTATGGACAAGCCATTTGGTCGTGACTTCGGTCTCCGTCGGGCTGATCGGGGTCACGCGGAAAACGATGGAGTGATCCGCAAGAAAGTGGTTCCAGGTTGTTGGGTAATGGAATTTGAGCAGCGAACCTGCGTCGGCAAACGGCGACCGCCCCAACCACCGGCGCACAGCGGATTTGCCATCTAAGGTGTAGCTTTCCGCCCCTTCCTTGAGCGGCATACGGGCGAGGCGGTATTGGCCGTCGTCGCTGAGGTGAAACTGCGATGGCAAGCCAACGGCTTCGCACCGCTCAAAATGCGCTTGAAGCGCTGCTGGCGTCTCACCAGCCTCGATACCCGTTACCGCTGGGTCGTCCGGGAATGTACGGCACAATGCCGGATGGTTGCCGCCACAGTGATAGCATTCGCGGTTGTTTTCCCACACCAGCTTCCAGTTGCCCTTCTCAATGATGCTGCTTTCGTGCGCGACTTTGGCGTTTGCAAGGTCATGAGCCGCCAAATAAGGGCGAGCGACATCGGCAAAAACGTCGAAATCGGGTGCTTGATCGGCAAGGCAGATGTAAACAAGACCAGCAAGCTCTCGGCAATGCACCGGCTTCAAGCCGTGTTGGGTAGGGTCAAAATCTGCACCCATGTCGCGCGCCCAAAGGAGCGAGCCGTCCAGTTCATAAGTCCATTGATGGTAGGGGCAGACCAGCTTGGGCGCGTGGCCTTTGTGGGCTTTGCAAATCACCGAGCCGCGATGGCGGCAGGTGTTGTGAAACGCGCAGATCTGATTGTCGCTGCCCCGCACTAGGATCACATTGAAGGCGCCCACCTTGTAGGTCACATAGCTGCCCGGTTTTTCGAGTTCACAGGCGGCAATGGCAAACAACCACTCCCGATAGTGAATGGTTTCAAGATCTGTCTGAAAGACGTCCTGGTCCGCATAAAACGCCTGTTCCAGTGCATAGCCCGGCACACGCCGCGCCAACAACTCGATTGTTGAGGTCATTTGTGGCTCTCCTGCCGCACCCCGCGGCCTTGCTTGGGCGGAAGACAGGAGGACATTGGCGGAGAGCTTGAGGAGGCCAACCGACACACGTGCCCCCACTGCCACCCGCAGTTTGACATAGACGCAAGGCTGGTTTCCGGACTTGGAAGGAACTTTCGCGCGGTTCTGGCACCTTCCCGGGCTCCTCGACCCAGTGGCTGATTGCCGTCACCTAACCTTCGTTACCGTTGCGGGGGCAGTGCCGGAATTACACCGGCTTCCCAATTCTCTGCCGGTCGTTGTTGTCGAAGCGGCAGCACCTTACACGGAAACGATAGATCTTGTCATCGTATGCGATTGATCGCAAACGACATCTAAAGACTCAAATGCGGAACACTAACTTAGCTTAACGCACAATTGGTGCTTCGGTCGTAGGCACTTCGATTCTCCATTGCGATACGAAAGGAACCCAACCATTCGGTGTATGGTTGGTAAGCGATCTTTCGCTGCATCTTTTGCTATCGACAGCTTTTGTTCAGAGTTGCCCATGATCAAGGGTGGAAAACCAACTCTCCCGCTCTGTCTTTCAACGTAGACACCTTGATAAGACATCGGCCATGTCTTGAATAATGTTATATCATAACATACTAAATTACTCCGACTGATCGACCCTTCAGGTTGACTGCCTAAAGGCAGCTTTTTTGACGACTACCACTTTGACAGGAGTCAGCTATGCCCGCCACACGCGTCCCCGTCACCCTGCTCACGGGCTTTTTAGGGGCTGGTAAAACGACCCTTTTGAATGCGCTTCTGGCTCATCAAGAGAACGGCCGGATAGCAGTAATTGTGAACGAGTTTGGCGAAGCTGGACTGGATCATGATCTGATTGAAACTGCCAAAGATGATGTTGTTTTGATGCAGTCTGGCTGTTTGTGTTGCACTGTGCGTGGAGAGTTGTCCGACACCATGGCGGGGTTGATTGCGCGGCGGGATGCGGGCGAGTTTGCGTTTGATCGCGTTGTCATTGAAACGACAGGGCTGGCAGAACCGGGGCCAATTTTGCAAACGCTTTTGGTGGATCGCTCTTTGGCGCAGATCACAAGAATGGATGGGGTTGTGACGCTGGTGGACGCCGCAAACGGCGGGGCCACGTTGGATGCTCAGTTTGAGGCTGTGTCGCAGGCAGCGATTGCCGATCTCATCATTCTCAGCAAGACAGACTTGGTTCCGCCGGAAGAGGTCATTGTTCTGGAGGAACGGCTGCGCGGATTGAACCCGACGGCCAAGATCATTCGTTCGGTACGTGGAAAAGGCATTGTGGATCAGCTCTGGGGGCTGAGTGGATTGCGTAAGGATGCCAAAAATACTGATGTGCTTGCTTGGACAACCGGCAGAAAGTCAAAAGCAGATCCGCTGGTCAATCTGTCTGGGTTTGCGCCGGCTGCGCAGCCGACAAACGCGTTTTCTCCACATGACTCCCGGATCGGTTCGGCCTCGATTGTGCTGGACGAACCCTTATTAGACGCGGCATTTGACAAGTGGCTGGATACGCTGATCGCTTTGCGTGGCAACGATATTTTGCGCGTCAAAGGCATCGTGTTTCTCCAAGGCATCGACGCGCCCTTTGTGTTTCACGGCGTGCAAAACATCTTTGATCCGCCAGTGCAGATGAAAGATTGGCCCAAAGACGACCGTCGCACTCGCATCGTGGTGATTGGTCGAGATATTTCTGAGAAAGAGCTGGCTTACAGCTTCAACATGCTGACAGCCGTCCCAAAACCGGTGAACGCGTGAAACGGACAATTTCGAAGTCTCGTTTTTGGGCAGCGGTCCGGCATGTAGCGCCTGTCATTGCCTTGACGGTGTTCACTCTGAGCAGCGCCAATGCAGTACGGGCCCACCCACATGTGTTTATTGACGGCGGCGTCGACTTTCACCTGTCCGAAAACGACACGCTCAAAGCTCTGCGTGTGACGTGGCTCTATGATGCGTTTGAAACGCTCTACATGTTGTCGTCACACGACATGTCGTTGACGCAAGACGGCGTGCTGAGCGAAGACGACCGCGTGGCGCTTACAGATCGGTTGAGCAACTGGCCGGATGACTTTGACGGATCTGCGCACCTGACCGTGAACGGTCAGGCCGTCAATTTGGCATGGCCAAGCGGCTTGGATGTGCAAATAATCGATGGACGCCTCCGTCTCACCTTCTTGCGCGGCCTTGAACCCCCTTTGCCGCTCAAGGATGCCGACGTTGAGGTCGCGTTTTATGAATCAACCTATTTTTTCGATTTTTCGATCACCAAAACGCCCGAAGTGATCGCCAACAAAGATAATTGCCGGGCCACCGTCATATCGTTTGAACCCAACAGTCATGACCCATTGCTCAAGGCTTTGGCGAAACTCAGCCGCGAAGAAACACCAACAGAGGCCAATGTAGGCGCAAATTTTGCTGACAGGATCTATTTGAGATGCGGACAATAGCTGTATTGGCCATACTTGCGCTTCTCTTTGGCGGTGCGCTTATGGTCATTGATTTTGATGCCATCGCGCAATGGGCCGCGACGGAGCAGCGTGGATTTCAAAACGGCATGGCTGATGCCATTCGCGCCCTTCGCATGGGGCAGACAGAAGCGCTTTTGGCCTTGTTTGCAGGCGCGGCTGCCTACGGTTTTTTCCATGCAGTCGGGCCTGGTCATGGCAAGGCGTTGATTGGTGGTGTCGGATTAGGCACCCAAGTGTCCGCGTCTCGCTTGCTGTTGCTTTCGGTGGCGTCCAGTTTGGCGCAATCCCTCTGGGCCATTGTTTTGGTCTACGGCGGCTTTTGGATCTTGGAAGTCTCAGCAAATCATATGACGGCCCTCGCCGAAGATTTTCTGGCGCCGTTGAGCTATCTTGCCATCGCGTCTGTGGGCGCGCTTTTGGTGTGGCGTGGCGCACGGTCCCTGCCGCAGGCCACGGCCCAACATCACGATGCCGATCACCACCATCATAATCACGATCACCATTCCGATCACGATCATTCAGACTGTGGCTGTCACGCACACGGGCCATCCCCCTCGCAAGTGGCGCAGCTGAGCAGCCTTCGAGAGACCGTCGCCTTGATCACGAGCATTGCGATACGCCCTTGCACGGGCGCCATCTTCCTGTTGGTCATAGCCTGGCAAATGGATCTTCATTTGGCCGGAGTTTTGGCAGTCTTGGTTATGGGACTCGGTACCGCCTCCTTCACCGGGTTGGTGGCTGTGTCCAGCGTGGCAGCCCGCACGGCCGCCTTGGCCTCAGCAGATAACTTCAAAGCGGCAGGTGTAGCCTTTGCAGGCTTGCAAGTCCTCACCGGACTATTGGTGATTTGGATGAGCCTGTCGCTCCTACGCTACACACTCTGATTTTGCCGGCGCGCCGCGCTGGCCCAAAAGGACAACGAGATGACGACCTTCAATATTGAAGACCTAAAGTTTGATGATCGCGGGTTGATCCCGGCGATTGCCCAAGAGGCGGAGACCGGCGAGGTCTTGATGATGGCTTGGATGAATGCGGAGTCGATCCGCGAAACCATTGAGACAGGGCGAGTTGTGTATTGGTCGCGCTCGCGTGCAAACCTCTGGCGCAAAGGTGACACGTCCGGACACATACAGAGCTTGGTGGACCTGCGGTTTGACTGTGACAGGGACTGTATTTTGCTCATGGTGGAACAAATAGGCGCGGCCTGTCACACCTTCCGCAAGAGCTGCTTTTACACGGCCGTGCGAAACGACGCCGAAGTGGAACTGATGAAGCCAATGGCTAACGTCTAAACAATGGCCTGCCCTCCTGAAGCAAAGGACAGGCTATTTTGCCCGACAATCAAATACGTTGGTACGCATCTTCCACATCAAAAATCGGGTCCAGCACAAGCAACAATCGGGTTTCCCCTGTGCCTTCAATAGGAGGGGACCGATGCAGCAGGCCAGCGCTTGGGCTTTCTGGCCAAAGCGTTCCGCGCAACACAATTGGGTTGCCCGTCTGCACAGTGCCAAAGTACGCCGGATCACTTCGGTCCGGCGAGTTTCCGTATTGTGTGCCAGTGCCCCGATAAGTGCAGACCAAGCGAGACATAACCGCATCGATGTGAAACTTGCGACAGGCGTTTGTCGTCACCACATCGAGCCGCAAGCGAAGGTAGGGTGCGTTTGTGGTAGCCGCGAAAGTTTCCGCGAGATGTGCGAAATCCACGATCATGGCTTCGCGTTCACCACCGTCTGGCGTGCCTGCCTCTTGGCAAGCCAGTTCGACCTCAGCCGCAATTTGCGCAGGTTTGACAACCACACGCGTTTTGGGAAGCTGGCTTGGCGATAACGCCGCCAACCACGCGGTAAAATCTGGCGCATCTCGCTCCCAAACCACGGCCGCACATCCAGCATCTTTGATGGCAGAAAGCCCTTCAGCCGTGTCCGAAAAGCCAACGCCAACAATCGCGTCCGTTTCAACGTCCAGAAATTGAGTCATGCGACTTCCTCGACGCGGCGCCACCCCGGGAACGGATCTGGCAGATCAAGCGGCAAGTCATTTGGCCCAGACGCCGCCACGACTGGAAGCAGACAGGCATCCAGCTTAGCTTTAATGGCATCCCAATCGATACCGGACCCAATGAACACCAGTTCTTGCCGCCGGTCGCCCCAAGGCTCCACCCAATGCTGATCGAGATAGGGCTGCGCTGCCCCACGATCTGGCCAGCGCTCCTTAGGGACGGTCGCCCACCATGTGCCGATGGGCTGAACGCTGGAAAGCGCGCCAGCCAACGAATACTCAGCAACCCACTCAGGCCGCGTCGCAATCCAGAAGTGCCCTTTGGCGCGAATGACACCGGGCAATGCGCCGTTCAAAACCGCGTGGATTTTCTCGGGAATAAAGGGTTGGCGCGCGCGGTAGACAAAGCTGCCAACACCGTACTCTTCAGTTTCTGGCACGTGGTCGGCAAAACCATAGAGTTCTTTCGCCCACATCGGATGCTCGTGTGCTTTGTCAAAGTCGAACAGTCCGGTGTCCAAAATCTTGTCCGCCGCAACACGGGAATGGTTGGTTTCAACAATCTCCGTGTCGGCATTCAGGCTGCGGATGATCTTGCGTGCGGCATCCACTTGGTCCGGCGTGGCGTCCGCGACTTTGTTCAGGATGACAACGTCTGCGAACTCCATTTGATCTGTCAGGAGGTGCACCAATGTGCGCTCGTCTTCCTCGCCCATCACTTCGCCGCGGTCATGTAGGAAATCGTGGCTGGAAAAGTCCTTCAGCAAGTTTACTGCGTCGACAACGGTGACCATCGTGTCCAGTCGCGCCACATCGGAAAGGCTTTCGCCAAACTCGTCGCGGAACTCAAATGTGGCCGCCACGGGCAACGGTTCCGAAATGCCCGTGGATTCGATCAACAGGTAGTCAAAGCGCCCTTCTGCGGCGAGGCGACGCACCTCGTCCAGAAGGTCATCACGGAGCGTACAGCAGATACATCCGTTGGACATTTCCACCAAAGTTTCGTCGGTGCGGCTCAACTCTGTGTCGGCGCGCACGAGGTCCGCGTCGATGTTCACTTCGGACATGTCGTTGACGATGACGGCCACGCGCCGGCCCTCGCGGTTATTTAAGACGCGATTGAGAAGCGTGGTTTTTCCGGCGCCAAGAAAGCCGGAGAGGACGGTGACGGGAAGACGCGTGTCGGTCATTGGGTTTCCTGCTGCGTGTTGTTGAATAGAGAGAGTTCTGGCGGTTTGCTGCGCAACACCTGAAGGCTGCGTTCCAACCGGCTTTGTGGGATGTCGCGCGCAATGACGACAATGCGCGAGCGGCGATCCTCGCTTGGCCAATCGGAGAGCGGTTTGGGCGGATCAAAGACGTGCTGCACGCCGTGAAAAACCTGCGGCTCCTCTTGGGATTCCAAAAACACAATGCCCTTGATGCGGAGAATGTCGTTGCCCCGCATGCCGATAAGTGAGTTCAGCCAACCATGGAAAACGTCATCGAAGATGGGAACATCCAGAATGATAGAGGCGGAGCTTATGCGCCCATCATTCTGGTTTAGCGACGCGGTCGTTGGAGCGCTTGGCGCAAGGCCTGAAAGGTCTTCGAGTGGGTCTTGCTTATGGGGTGTGCCAACTGCCCAAGTCACAACATCTGACGTTGGCGCATTCGGCTGTGACGCGCTCAATCCCCAAATTTGACCGGCGACGCCCTGTCCTTTGACGATGGGGATAATCCGCACCCGCGGGTTGAGCGCGGCAAGCCTGTTTTTGAACTGTTCTGTTTCGGCTTCCGTTGTCAGATCGGTTTTGCTCAGCACGATCAGATCGGCCATGGCGGCTTGTGAAACCGCCTCAAACTGAGCGTCCAACGTTGCCGGGCCATTCACAACATCGGCAACGGTGACAACCCCATCCATGCGCGTGTAGCGGGCCAAAAAGGGATCTGCGACCAAAGTTTGCAAGATTGGTCCTGGATCGGCCAATCCGGTGGTTTCGATCACCACGCGGTCAAAAGCGATCTCCTCTTGTGCACGTCGTTGCAACATATGTACCATGGTCTTGGCGAGATCGCCCCGGATCGAACAACATAAGCACCCCGAACTCATCAGCACGATTTCTTCGCTGCTTTCGGTGATCAAATCGTGATCGAGCCCGGCCTCACCGAACTCATTCACAATGACGGCCACGCGCCCCGATGAACTGTCCGCCAGCACGGCGTTGAGCAAGGTTGTCTTGCCCGCGCCGAGGAAGCCGGTGAGCAGTGTGACTGGGACGCGCGACTCTTCCATTTAGGAGCCCAAGGCCTGGGACAGGGTCACCACGTTGTGGCGCATCATGTCCAAATAGGTGGCGGCGGGACCATCCTCGCCAGACAGCGCATCCGAATAGAGCGTGCCGCCAATTACAGCACCGGTCTCATTGGCGATCTGTTTCAGCAAGCGGTCATCGGTGATGGATTCCACAAACACCGCGTTAATGCCTTCCTCACGGATTTGCTCAATCAGCTTTGCAACATCCGCGGCGGAGGCCTCGCTCTCGGTGCTCAGACCTTGAGGCGCCTCAAACCGAATGTTGTAGGATTGTGCGAAGTATCCAAAAGCGTCATGCGGCGTCACCACGGTGCGCTGCTCAGCAGGCAAAGCGCCGATAGAGGCTTCAATCTCAGCTTCCAATGCTTCAAGCTCAGCGACATACGCGGCGCGGTTCGCTTCGAAGGCCGCTGCGTTCTCAGGGTCGGCTTTGGCAAGTGCTGCGGCGATGTTGTTTACGTAGATGACCGCGTTATCCACGCTCTGCCACGCGTGCGGATCAAAGGCGCCGTGGTTGTGGCCATGGTGATCGTCATGCCCCTCTTCGGCGTGGTCATCGTGATCGTCATGGTCATCATGCCCATGCGCGTGGTGATCACCTTCAGGCTCCTGTGCAATCGGCTCGACATCAGCGCCAGACGTGTCTTTGAAGAAATGCGCATCCGCTTCGAACTCGAACGGCATGTGCTCGGTAAAGAACGCGTAAGTGCCGTCTTCTGTGATCTCGACAGTGAACAGGGTGATGTCCTTGTCCGCGTCAAAGGTAAGCGCATAAGCCATATCAGCCGCAATCAGCGTGTCGCCGCCCATTTTGATGTCAGAGGCGTCCGCTTCGAGCAGGCCCTCAGCCGCTTCTTCAACAGCTTCAATGTCGCTCGCGGCCAACATGACCATCTTCATGGCGGGGTCAGCGTAGTCGCCGTCTACTTTGGCAAAGGACCACTGGTACGTGCCGGCCTTCAGGTCGAACAATCCGGCCCACTCAAACGCATGGGCGCCATGACCGTGTTCATCACCATGGTCATCGTGATCTGCGTGATCATCATGATCGTCGTGGCCATCATGTTCGTCGCCATGTTCATCGTGTTCATCAAAGGCAATGGCTTCGATGCCATCGGTAGCGACAACTTGCATGCCGCCAAAACCGGAGGATTCAACCAGTCGCTCCATCCAGCCTTCAAACTCAAGCCCGTTCACAAAAAGCACTTCCGCCCCGGCAACAGCACGCGCGTCTTGTGGTGTTGGCTGATACACATGCGCGTCACCATCGGCGCCAACGAGTGTTGTCAGCGCGATGTGCTCGCCACCAACTTGCGCGACCAAGTCACCAAGAATGGAGAACGACGCGACGACCGGCAGCGGTTCGTCCGCCCAAGCGGAGCCGGAGAATGGCAGCGACAGCGCGGTAACGGCGGCCGCTGAGCGCAGAATAGAGCGACGTGAAAACATGAGAGTTCCTTCGTTAGGTTTCAAATCGGCGGCGCGGCAGGGTCTGGGCGATCACGCCCCCCTCCGGGCCAAAAAACAGGGACAGCGTGTAGATCACCCCGGCGACAAGAATGATCGCGGGGCCGGACGGCAAGCTGTAGTGAAAGGACAAAAGCAAACCGGAAAGGCTTGACAGAAACGCGATGGCCGCAGCGGCGGCGATCAGGGTGCCAATACCCCCCGCCCAGAAACGGGCAGCGGCAGCAGGCAAGATCATGATACCAACGGCCATCAATGTGCCAAGTGCATGAAATCCGGCAACCAAGTTCATCACCACCAACATGAGGAAGGTGAAATGGGTTGCCGCGCTGAGTTTGCTGACAGAGCGCAAAAACTGCGGATCCGCACATTCAAGCACCAACGGACGGTAGATCAACGCAAGGACCAAAAGCGACAGGCTTGCGAACGAGCACAGAAGCACGAGGGACGCATCATCCAACGCCAAAACTGTGCCAAACAGCACGTGCATCAAATCCACATTACTGCCGCGAGTCGAGACTATTAGAACGCCCAAAGCCAAAGAGATCAAATACAAGGCTGCCAAGCTGGCGTCTTCGCGCAGTGTGGTGAACCGCGCGACAAAACCTGATCCCAAAGCGACAACCATACCCGCGATCAAACCGCCAAGTGTCATTGCACCGAGCGACAGACCAGAGACCAAATACCCAATCGCGGCGCCCGGTAGGATGGCGTGTGACATCGCATCCCCGGTCAAACTCATGCGGCGCAACATCAGAAAGACACCAACAGGCGTGGCACCAACTGCGACAGCGACGCAGCCCAGCAGCGCGCGGCGCATGAACCCAAAGTCCGCGAATGGCGCCAAAAACAGATCCCAGATCATGCAGCGGACTTTCCACAGACATGAGGCGTGCTTGCACAGGCCTCACACATTTGCCGCGCTCGAAACTGATTTTCGGACGTTAGCACCGTCTCAGTTGGGCCGTGCGCAACAAGCTCACGGGCCAACATCAGAGTCTCGGGGAAGTGGGATCTCACGGTGGTGTCGTCGTGCAAAACCGCAAGAACCGTTCGGCCTTCTCCGTGCCAACGTTCGATGATGCCAATCAAGTCTGCCATTGTTTTCATATCAATAGCGGAAAAAGGTTCGTCTAAGAGCACCAGCTCTGCGTCCTGTAAAAGCAGACGCGCAAACAGGGCTCTTTGAATTTGTCCGCCGGAGAGAGAGCCAATGGCTCGGCTTTCAAACCCACGCAGTCCAACCGCGGCGATAGCTTGCTCAACCCGGCCACGCATCTTTCGGCCAACCTGGCCAAAAGCACCAATCTCACGCCACAGGCCCATCGCAACCAGATCCAACACCGAAATTGGAAAACTCCGGTCGATTTCAGATTGCTGCGGCAAATAGGCGATGTCATCCGCGCGCAAATTGGACACCTCGATATGCCCCTCAATCGGCGACAACGATCCAGTCAAGCCTTTCAGGAGTGTGGATTTTCCAGCGCCATTGGGACCAACGATGGCCGTCAAACTGCCTTGTTTGATCTCAGTATCAAGTTGCTGAACTGCAGGCAGGCGTTCATAGCCAAGTGTTAGGTTTTTGAAAGCAACCGACGTACTCATAATGCCCCCGGCGTGGTGGTGGCCCAGAAGAACCCCAGCCATAGCGCGACAATCACCGCTGCTGCGACGAGCAGTCGGGGGAGGACACCAACAAGCAGGATGCGCTGGATTTCAGCTTTCTCCATCAGATACCGTCCTCTGTTTCCTTGCAGTCAGCACATAATCCGTGGACCTCAATCACGTGGTGATCCGCCGTAAAGCCGGCCTCGCCCAATGCAGAGGAAAGGTGCGAGAACACGGCCGGTGCATCGCGCTCATCTACGGATCCGCAATCGCCACAGATCGACATGATCGACGGATGATGATGACCATCATCGGAGCAAGCAACATAGGCATTGAGAGACTCAATCCTATGCACACTGCCTTTTTCCGTCAGAGACTTGAGTGCACGGTACACAGTGGTAGGGGCCATTTTCGGGCTTTCAGACCGCAACTCCTCCAGAACACCGTAAGCAGAAACGGGCTGATCACGTTGGCGAATGATCCCCAGCACTTTCTCTGCCCAAGTTTCATTTTTCTTACTCACAGGCGGACCCTCAATAGACTCGCACCTGATATGTTATGTTATAACGTAATGCAAATAAATTTCGTTCACCTTAGCTTTCACTCCTCACAGCAAAAACCATCAAGCATGCATTCTGACGGTTGCTGCGATCTGCTTTGCGGACATTCGATTGCGGGAAACAAAGTGTCAGCTTTGGGCCGAGAGGGCATCAAGCGCTGCGTTGTAAACTGGCACTTCGCGTCAAAATCGGCATGCCCAAATTTATTTGGTGCTCTGTAAAATGGAGGCCGAATGCAACGCTTACGTAGGTTTGACCTCTCCGGTGAGTTCGCGCCATGATACTTTGATCGCAAGAATGAAGGAGCATCGCACATGAATGAGACTAGACGAGCCGCCATTGATACAGCCAGCGACGCCAGCTTGCGTACCTCAATCGCGGAAATGAACGTAATTCAGTCACAAGTTTTTGCACGCCGAGAGGTCTTTATGATGCTTTGCGGCTCTGCGTTTACTCTGGGGATGAGTACGCTTGTTAAGTGGCTGATTGATCTGGGTTTGTTGTGAAAGAGGCAGAGGGCAGTATCGCAAAGGGCAAACACGTCGGTGGGAGTCATCATAGGCTGTCCGCACCATTCGGCTGTAGGATTTCCATCTTTGTGTGAGCGGCATCGGACTTTAGCGAAGAGCGCAATAAGAGCGATGGCATCCTTTGGGCGAATGGTTACTAGGAATGGCTCAGCGGAATTATGGCGCTGGGTCCCTATATGACTTGTCTGACGTTGACATTTGTTTACCTAATCCGCGTCGGATGTTTACATGAGTAATCTAGTTGGAAACATGTGGGCCTCGAATTTGCGCCAATACCACCGAATTTCGCCGATTTCCGGTGGGCAATGTTGTCCCCATGTTGTCCTAATGTTCACATGAGAACCTAGAACTTAGATTTTTGGGGCAAAATGTAAACGTTGGGTTCGCAAAAAGCCCAATAAAACGAGGACAACCGCGTTTGACAAGTTGTCGGTTATCAGAACTTCGATGATTCAATTTCATTGGAAGTGGCAATCGAATAGATACCTCTCGGACTAAATCGCACTGCGCGAAGCACATTGCGGTGCCTGGCTGGCTTGGGCGTAGCAGAACTGTTAGATGTTTACGCCGCACGATCGTGCTCTGAGCGGCGGACCAATTCTATCGAGTTGGTAACTTTCCAACCGAGAGATCAGATTATTACCATTCGTCCATAGGAGCCTTAAGGAACGAAGAAATGGACACATTGAATACCCAACGCTAGGGGCAAGCCTCCGTCCAATGTCCGGGCTTTTGGTGTATTCGCTGGTCTAGACTGCACGCCCCATCGAACATTTTTGGACGGCCAGCGTGACGGAGTCCTAGGAAAAATTCGAATACTTAAAGGGGATGGGTTCTGGCGTCATAGCGTAACTGAGTTGAATGCTCCCATTCAAGCCAGTCCGTGGCAGCTGACATCACACTGAAAAGAAAATCGTCTCCTCCGGCCGCATTTCTAGACCGACTTGCTATAATCATTCATGAGTGGTGACAAAGAAAAGAAAGCGAGCATGAAGGATTGGACTAGCCCGATTTTCGAAAGTGGTGCAGAGGGGCGTTCTCTGCATCAACGTTTGAGGCTGGAGCTCCGCAAAAAGCTTCTCACGTATTGATCCTCCCCCACTGAAGTGGTCCGCCCGTATAGTTAGGAAACCCCGGTCAACAACCAACTTCAAACGGCCGAACTTTCTGTGCGCTTGGATTTAGGAAGTGCATATCAGAAGAAATTCGTAGGCTCATTGCTTTAGTCATGAACACACGTGAAGTCGATATATTACAAACAGTTATCACACGCTCCAAGAACGATCCAACAAAGGAAACCTTAAATGCAAAACGTGATTGGCTACATCCGCGTTTCTACCCGACGACAGGCCGAGGAAAACGAGAGCTTAGATGAGCAGGCTTACTCTGTGCGGGAATTTTGCGAGGAAAAGAACCTTAAGTTGATATCAATCGAAGAAGATGACTGCACGGCTGGAGGTGCTCGAGCGCACTTAAACCGTCCTGGGCTATCTACAGCGCTCCGGCTCGCAAAAGAGACAAAAGCGGGATTAGTTGTGCCACGTGTGGATCGATTGGCGCGCCATCCTGCTATCTTGGATGAATTATTTGAGAGCGAAATCAGCGTTTGGTCTGTGACAGAAGGGCGTCGTATCGGTCGAAAGCATCTTGTACAGCAGATAAAAAAGGCGCAGATTCAGTGGGCTGGAATTAAACGACATTCCCTTTTTGGGGCTTGTCAGTCAAAGCGTTCCGGCAAGAAATTGGGAAACCGCAAAAATCTTGCGTCAGCGCAACGGAAAGGAGCGATCTCCAATGTGATGCGTTCAGACTGCAAAATCCGCGAACTAGCGGATTTTATCTCAAAGGCCACCGATTGGAACAAACTCACGCTACGAAAAAAAGTGAACCTACTGAATGAATGCGGTCCTCTCAATCTAATCAGTGAAGCGCGAAATGAACGCCGGCCATGGACCCCAGGCAGCTTACGAAAGCCTTTAAAGCGGGCAGAAGAAATCTTAAAATCCGAAGCACAATCTGACACTGAGATTATTTAGTGCGGAGTTGATACTGATGCTTAGCCCTGCCGAGCTTAAAGGGAGTCCCGCGGAAGCTGCAAGCTGAGAACTTTCTATGTGGAGAACGGCCTAAAAACTGGATTTCTAGTGCTAGTTTAGCTATACAAAATGCTATACAAATTGCGATACACAAAAAATAAAGCTCAATTATTACATGCCATTAGACGTTAAAAACGAGAAACCTGGAGGACTTCGTCTCCGCCACCCTACTATTTCGCTCGATCTAGTCGGATCGCATCACTCGACCTTTTTCAAATGTTTTCATAACACTAGGCACTCTTTCAATTTCTATTGGATTTCTTTCGATAGTGACCGTATCGTTTCATTGAGTGGTATGAAATGTGGTATGTTGAATGGCGCTTTCAGGAAAGCTGACGAAAAAGCTGGTCGAGAATCTCGGCGCTGGGCGGCATGGCGATGGCAACGGCTTGTACCTGGTCGTTGACCCTTCGGGCGCGAGACGCTGGATTGTACGGGTGGTGGTCAAAGGGCAGAAGAATAAGAAGGGAGCGCCACTTAGGACTGACTTTGGATTGGGGGGCGCGGATATTGTCACGCTGAACCAAGCACGAGAGCGCGCGTTGGAGTATCGACGCATGGCTAAACAGGGGCTTAACCCTCGTTTCAATGGACGACAGGAAGTGCCGACTTTTGAAGAGGTGGCGCAACAGGTCCATATTGATCGCATGCCGACCTGGAAGAACGCCAAACATGGGGCGCAGTGGATTAACACCCTACGCGACTATGCCTTTCCAAAAATTGGGCGCATGCCTGTCGACAGCATTGATCAACCCGAAGTGATGATGTGCCTGTCACCGATATGGACCGACAAGCATGAAACAGCACGACGTTTGTCGCAGCGGATAAAGATTGTGTTGGATGTGGCAAAGTCGAGAGGGTTTCGGTCTGGTGAGAACCCCGTGACTGCCATCAAAGATGCGCAAGTATTGCCTAAGGTGAAAGCTAAACCAAAGCACCATATGGCAATGCGCTGGCAAGACGTGCCTGACTTCTATGCCATTCTAAAGACCAAGAATGCTATGTCTGCCAAGGCCTTAATGTTCACTTGCCTAACAGGATCAAGAACCGGTGAAGTTTTGGGGCTACGGTGGGCCGAGTTGGATTTTGAACAGCGCCTTTGGATCTGCCCCGCAGAGCGGATGAAAACAGGAGAGGAACACCGCGTCCCGCTGACAGTTGAGATCCTGGCCATCATAGAGCCGCTAAAGGTCATGCAATCCGAATTTGTATTTGAGGGTCAGAAACGCCATCAACCGCTTTCTAATATGTCGATGCTAATGCTTTTGCGTCGCATGAAGGTCGAGGGGGTAACCGTGCATGGGTTTCGGTCCACATTCCGCGACTGGGCGAAGGAATGAGGGCAGATAACGGTGGTATTGGGATTTCCAAGCGAAAGCTTGAT
>NZ_JAKVCW010000008.1 GCF_022448905.1 Shimia sp.
GTGAATCCTCCGTTTTCTAAACATAGCGGCGGACCACTTCAGTGGGGGAGGATCACACGCCAAAAGAAGCTGAACGCGAAGCCCGCGACCTGATCCTGAAAATATCGGCGCCAGAGGCCGGAATGACCGTGGCGCAGATATGGGATGCCTATCAAGTCGAGATGGGAGAGCGCAGACAAGCGGCAAAGCTCGCGCAGGTAGGAAAGAATATACTGCCCGAATTGGGGCATCTTTCCGCTGCGCAGGTCACGAAGGACGATTGCCGGTCCTACGTCGAGCACCGCCGCAGCCAAGGGCGCAAAGACTCCACCATTCGCACCGAGCTTGGATGCCTTCGGTCTGCGATTCTGTGGGCGCATAGCGCCGAGCTGATCCACCGCGCCCCGACGATAGAGATGCCTTCTGCGCCCCCGCCACGCGACCGCTATCTGACGAGAACCGAAGTAAGCGCTTTGCTGGCATCTGCGATTGATCCGCATATCCGTCTCGCCATGCTGTTAATGCTGACCACGGCTGGCCGGTCTGGCGCCATCCTTGAACTGACTTGGGATCGCGTCGATTTAGACCGCCGGATCATCAAGCTCTCCACCAATGATATTGGCCCCCGCAAGGGCCGCGCGACTGTGCCAATAAACGATACCCTAATGGCTGCGCTGCAAGAGGCGCGTGAGGCCGCACTCAGTCGTTATGTTGTCGAGTGGGGAGGTAGACGCGTGAAATCGATCAAGACCGGCTTTAACGCCGCAGTCAAACGCGCTGAGATTGATCACTGCACCCCGCACGATCTGCGCCGCACCGCTGGGCGCTTTATGGCGGAATCTGGAGTGCCGATTGAGGAGATCGCGCAGTATCTCGGTCATACGAACCCGAACATCACCCGCGCGACATACAGTCAATTCTCGCCCGATTATCTGCGCCACGCTGCAGGTTCACTTGAATTGAATGGCCCCCGTTTGGTTCAACGAACCAGAGGGAAAACCCTAAAAGACTGAAAAGGCCCTTATTTTATTGGCGACCCCGGCAGGATTCGAACCTGCAACCTGCCCCTTAGGAGGGGGCTGCTCTATCCAGTTGAGCCACGGGGCCACGCAGGGGCCTTCTAACCCCGGCTTGTGTGTTTGTCATCCTGCGAATTTCTAGAAAACAAGGTTCAGAGATGCGTTTCAAAAGCGGCCACAACCTGCTCATACACCTCACGCTTGAACGGCACGATATTGGCCACCAACTGGTCCGCTGGCAGCCAGCGCCACTCGGAAAACTCCTGATGGTCCAGCGCGATATTGACCTGCTCATCACGGCCCTGAAACCGCATCAGATACCACTTCTGCTTCTGGCCCCGGTACTTGCCTTTCCAGATGCGCGAAGCAATCTCCAGCGGCAGATCATAGGCAATCCAGCCCTCGGTTTCGGCTTCAATGGTCACCAAAGACGCCGACACACCGGTCTCTTCCTCAAGCTCGCGCAGCGCGGCGTCGCGCGGCGCTTCACCCTTGTCGATCCCGCCCTGGGGCATCTGCCAGGCCGGCTCCTTGCTGTCGATGCGCTGGCCCACAAACACGCCACCCTCGGCGTTCACCAGCATCACGCCCACATTCTTGCGATACGGCAGCTTTTCCAGCTCTTCAGGGGTCATTTGCGCACTCCAAACACAGATCTCTCCCCGTCCTAGCGAAGCGCCTCCCCGGACGCAATGCGCCTGGGCTTCTCCTTCCCTAAATATCCCGGGGAGTCACAGCCTGCTGTGACGGGGCAGCGCCCCTCAAACCAAAACGGGCGCCCCCACCGGGACGCCCGCAAATCTCACGCACTGCGCAGCTTACTCTTTTGGACCCAACGCCGACAGACCGGTCAGGATGTCCAGCGCATAGGCCAGTTGATAATCCTCTTCGCGCAGCTTGGCGGCTTCTTCCGCCTTGGCACGATCTTCCTCGATCTGACGCACCTCATCCTCGGACAGGCTGTCGTTGTTGAGGCTGCCGCGCAGGTCCGCCTCAGAGCGGGTGCGGCGGTTGGTGTCCTCTTCCTCCTCCGGCGTCTCTGCAGCCCGGCGCGGCTGTTCCACCACAATGTCCGGGCTCACGCCGAGCGCCTGAATGGAGCGGCCCGACGGCGTGTAATAGCGCGCCGTGGTCAAGCGCATCGCGCCATCGCCGCGCAGTGGCATCACCGTCTGGACAGAACCTTTACCAAAGCTCTTTGTGCCCACAACAATCGCACGACGGTGGTCCTGCAGCGCACCGGCCACAATCTCAGACGCCGAGGCAGACCCACCGTTGATCAGCACCACAATCGGCTTGCCTTCGGCCAGATCCCCTGGCGTCGCGTTGTAGCGCTCACCATCTTCTGGGTTGCGGCCGCGGGTAGAGACAATCTCGCCCTTTTCAAGGAAATTGTCGGAGACCTTGATTGCCTGCGTCAGCAAACCACCGGGGTTGTTGCGCAAGTCCAGCACAATCCCGTTCACGTTCTCCATGCCACCCAGCTCTTCAACCTGCTTATTGAAGCCTTCCACCAGGTTTGGCGTGGTCTGATCGTTAAAAGTGGTCACCCGCAGCACCACGCTCTCGCCGACATTGCGGCTGCGCACAGCGGTCAGCTTGATGGTGTCGCGCACAATCGTCACGTCAAACGGCTCCGGTTCGCCTTCGCGCACCACGGTGATCACGATCTCGCTGCCCACTGGGCCGCGCATCTTTTCAACCGCTTCGTCCAGGGTCAGACCCAGCACACTTTCGCCATCCACATGGGTGATAAAGTCGCCCGCTTCGATGCCCGCCGCATCCGCCGGGGTTTCATCAATTGGCGAGACAACTTTCACAAAGCCTTCTTCCTGCGTCACCTCGATGCCCAGGCCGCCAAACTCGCCACGGGTCTGCACCCGCATGTCATCGGCATCATCCGGGCTCAGATAGCTGGAATGCGGGTCCAGAGAGGTCAGCATACCGTTGATCGCCGCTTCGATCAGATCGGCGTCATCCACCTCTTCCACATATTGAATGCGGATGCGTTCAAAAATGTCGCCAAACAGGTCCAGCTGTTCATAGACATTGGACTTGCGCGCGCTTTCCTCTGCCAACAGCGGCCCGGCCACCTGTGTGGTGACCAACAGACCGGCCACAATGCCTCCCGCTGCTGCGGCGACGAATTTCTTCATAGGTTATCCATCCTCATTCGTTTGGAACCACATTTCCGGGTCCACAGGCGCTTTGCCTTCTCTGACCTCTATATAGAGCGTTTCTGAGCGCGCATTGCCAGAGGCTTCACCAGACTGTGAGAGAATTGCGCCACTTTCCAGCCCATTTCCTCCCATTAGGCCAATTGGCGCGCCCTCAGGAATCACTTCGCCCGCGTCCCCGTAAACCTGCGCCAAACCTCCTAACACAAAGAGTACGCCAGGTTGCGGCTCAAGGATCATCACATTGCCGTAGTCCAACAATGGCCCGCGATAGCGGATTGTCGCCGCTGTGGGGGAGACCACCAAAGCGCTAGGTCGCGTCGCCAGCACCAGACCGGGGCGTCGAATGCCCGCCGCGTCCGCCTCTCCTGCGCGGCGCAGCACGCTGGCTTCCACCGGCAAACGCAGGCTGCCTTTGCGGTCCATCACATCCGGCAGGACGATCTCTGCCATGCCCTCCACCTGCAAATCCACCAGCGCACTGGCAAAGCCTTCCAGCGTTTCGGTGGAGGCAATCAGCAGCGCGGTTTGCACCGGGTCTTCCGTGAAGCGCTTGGGCAAATCGGTGCGATCGGCAATGGCTTTGGACAATTCGGTCCGCGCGTCCTGCGCGCCTTCCAGCCCGTCCTGCAACGTATCCGCAGCGCCTTCCTGCAGGCTGCGCAAGATAGTCACTTCTTCCAAATCCCGCCGCAACTCTGCTGCGCTCTTCTCCAACGCAGGAGTCACATCCGCAAGGATCATGCCGGACCGTGCCGTGCCCATCGGCCCACCAGGGTGCACCATGATCACCTCCGGCGGGCCTTTTCCCATGCTTTGCAACACGCCCAGCAAACTGGCAATCTCCGCCTCTTGCGCCTTGAGCTGCTTGGACAACTGCGCCTCACGAATGGCCGCACGCCGCAGTCCTGACCGCAGGGCCGTCAACCCGGTCTCATAGGCCTGCACCACACCGGTCAGCGACTTTACCCGATCGCGCCCGCCTTTGGCCTGTGCCAAGGCCACCGAGGCCGCCTCCAGCTGATCCACAGCCTCCCGCGCCGCCGTCGCCGGATCTGGCTCGCCCCACGCGGGGACGGCCATCAACGCCAAAGACGCCGCAAGGATATATCCGCGCAGAGCCCTCAAACGATCAGGCTCTCTCCGGTCATCTCTTCCGGCTGCGCCAGTCCCATCAACTGCAACAGGCTGGGCGCCAGATCGGCCAAGCGCCCGGCCCGCAAGCCAGCGCCTTCTGGCCCATTCACCAGCACCACAGGCACCAGATTGGTGGTATGCGCCGTGTGCGGCCCGCCGGTCTCGGGATCAACCATCACTTCGCAGTTGCCGTGATCCGCGGTGACAATCATCGCCCCGCCAACCTTTTCCAGCGCTGCGCGCACCTTGCCCAGCCCGCGATCGACTGCCTCACAGGCCGCCATCGCCGCCTCAAGGCTGCCGGTGTGGCCGACCATGTCCGGGTTGGCGTAGTTGGTCACGATCAGGTCATAGCCATGCTCAATCGCGGCAACAAACTTCTCGGTGACCTCATCGGCACTCATTTCCGGCTGCAAATCATAGGTCGCCACTTTTGGCGACAGCGGCATAAACCGATCCTCGCCTTCAGAAGGCGTCTCTTCCCCGCCGTTCAGGAAGAAGGTCACATGCGGGTACTTCTCGGTCTCCGCCAAACGGAACTGCGTCTTGCCTTTCTTGGCCACCCATTCGCCAAGCGTGTTTTTGATTTCTTGCTTGGGATAGGCGGTGGTCATGTAGCCATTGTGCTGTTCGGAATAGTCCACCATGCCCAGCACCGCAGCCCAGTCAGGACGCGCGGAGGCATCAAAGGCGTCAAAATCCGGCTGCGCCAGCGCCGCCAAAATCTCCCGCGCCCGGTCGGCGCGGAAGTTCAAACAGAAGAACCCGTCGCCGTCTTTTGCGCCCGCATAATCGCCAATGGTAGTCGCCACGATAAACTCATCGCTTTCATCGCGCGCATAGGCCGCTTCCACCGCCGCAACACCGTCTGCCGCTTTGTGCTCTGCGTCACCTGTCACCCAAGCGCCAAACGCCTGAGACACTCGCTCCCACCGATTGTCGCGATCCATTGCATAGTAGCGCCCGGTCACGGTGCCAACTTTGGCGCCTTCCGGCATCTGCGCTTGCAGGGCTGCAAAGTATTCCAGCGCCGACTTCGGCGCCACATCACGCCCATCCGTGACCGCATGCAGCACCACAGGCACGCCCGCGTCCGCAATCGCTTTCATTGCCGCCAGCACATGGGTGATATGTCCATGCACCCCGCCGTCAGAAACCACACCCATCAAATGCGCTGTCCCGCCGGTGTCTTTCAGCTTGGCAATAAACGCCTGCAGGGCCGCATTCTCAAAAAACGATCCGTCTTCAATGGCCAGATCAATCTGCCCGAGATCCATCGCCACCACTCGGCCCGCCCCGATGTTGGTATGGCCCACCTCGGAGTTGCCCATCTGCCCGCTTGGCAGACCGACATCCGGCCCATGGGTGATCAACGTCGCATGTGGCCCGTCGGCCATCATCGCATCAAAGTTTGGAGTTTTCGCCAGAGAGGGCGCGTTTGCCTCGGTTTGATCGGACAGCCCCCAGCCATCCAGAATGCACAATACAACGGGCTTTGGCGCCATGATCACTTGCTCCAATAGGAAGGTCGGCCTCAATTACAGGCGTTCTACCGCGCAGGCTGCCGCGAAGGAACCGGTTTTTGGGGTAGCTGGGGTGGAAAGCGCCCGCCGGTGGAGAAATGGGGGCCAACCCCCGCCGCCCTGACGGGCGACTCCCCCGGGATATTTGGGGCAAGAAGAAGCAGGGGAACCCTACCGCCGACCTTCGCGCAGCCACCCCATCAGGATAAACCCGGACGCCAAAAGCAGCACCAACCAGCCCGGCAACAGCGGCGCCCGCGCCACGTCCAGCGTCTCAAATGCCTCCCTTGGTGTCAGGCCAATCCAATTGCGCCCCGCCGCAGGGCGGCCTTCGCGCACATTGCGCACGCCCGGCACGCCGTCTTCCAGCCTCAACACCCCACCTCGCGTTGCCTCCAGTAGCGGCGTCAACGCTTCCGCGCTTGCGATGGTGGTCTCAAACTCCCGCGGTGCCGCAGGACCAAGCCCCACAACGGTTTCCATGTCATCCTGAGCAAGGCGATAAAGCCCCATCTCCAGCCCTTCAAAGGTAGTTTCAAACTGCCCCGGCGCGCCCTCGCGCATCTCCAGCGTGACCGTCTCGCCGCTTGGCGTGGTAATGGTCAGCGGTCCCACGGCCTCTTCCAGACTGCGACGCACAATCCGCAGCGTCTGCCCCGTGGGCTCGGCCCAAAGCGCCTCTTCTTCCAGCTCCGGCTCGCCCATCATCCAATGCGCCAACCGCCGCAACAGCTCCAACTGCGGGCCGCCACCTTCATAGCCTCGCGCCCAAAGCCAGGCGTGATCGGAAGCCAAAAGCGCCACGCGCCCCTCTTCCACCCGATTGAGCACCAATAGCGGCCGATCCTCACTACCGGTCATCAACACATCGCCCGCATCCGGCGTCACCTCAATCTGCCGCAGCCAGCGCCCCCAGGTCTCTTGCTCCGGCAAGCCCGCCGTCACCGGATGGCGCGCCCCAAGCTCTGACACGGTTGGCGCGTAGGCCTCATCCACAACCCGCGCCGTTGGGCTGGCGGGCAGCACTTCGGCCAATGGCGAGCGAAAAATACTATCAGCCGAGGCATAATCCGGCCCCGCCGCGACAAGCACCGCCCCACCTTTACGCACGTAATCCGCCACGTTTTCCAGATACAGAGACGGCAAAATCCCGCGCCGTTGATAGCGGTCAAAGATGATCAGGTCGAAATCCTCAACCTTCTCCAAAAACAACTCCCGCGTTGGGAAGGCAATCAACGACAACTCGCTCACCGGCACGCCGTCTTGCTTCTCCGGGGGACGCAAAATGGTGAAATGCACCAGATCCACACTGGCGTCCGACTTCAGCAGGTTGCGCCAAGTCCGCCCGCCTGGATGTGGCTCACCGGACACCAACAATACGCGCAACCGATCCCGCACGCCGTTGATCTGCACCAGCGCGGCGTTGTTGCGATCGGTCAGCTCTCCGTCAGCCATCGGCACCGAAAACTGGATCACATTGCGGCCACCATGGGACAACGTCACCGGCAGATCAATGTCACGATCCAACGGCACAGAGAACCGCTGCGGATCGTCGCCATCAATGGAAATATCCACCTCCACACGGTCGGTATCGGTGGGTGCTGCGCCAGTGTCCTCAATCCGCAGGGTCAGCGTCACCGGCTCACCCAGAATGGCAAAGGCGGGGGCGTTTTTGATGCTCAACCGCCGATCCCAATCGCCTTCACGCCCGGATTGTAGCAAATGAAACGGCGCCGGCAGGTCGGGTGCGCGATCCATGTCATGCACCTGCCCGTCACTCAAGGCCACAATACCGGCAATCCGCCCACGCGGCTCCTGCGCCAAAGCCTCAGACAGCGCCGCCATCAACTCCGTGCCGCCGTCACCATCCGCATCGCCCACATCAATCCGGCGCACTTCGGTGTTGTCCCGCGCCGCCAGGCGTGCCTCCAAAGCCGCCGCCGCGTCTTCGGTCTGCGCCTCGCGATCACTCAACCGCTGGCTGGCAGAGCCATCCACCAGCATCAGAACAATATCACTCAGCGCCGCGCGGTTTTCGGTCTGCAACACCGGCCCCGCCAAAGCTGCCAAAATCACCAGACCCGCCGCCCCACGCCAAGCCCATCCGGCCAAGCCGCGCCACAGCGCCACCGAAATAGCCACCGTGCTCAGCACCGCCAAAACCGCCAAAAGCCACAGCGGCACAATCGGATCAAACACCACGCCCGTCATTGGCCCAACCGATCCAGCAACGCAGGCACATGCACCTGATCGCTCTTATAGTTCCCGGTCAGCACATGCATGATCAGGTTCACTCCAAAGCGATAGGCCAGCTCCCGCTGCCGCTCACCCGCTCGACCGCGGCCCACCGGGAACAACGTGTTGCCACGTGTGTCCACCGCCCAGGCCGCACCCCAATCATTGCCGCCAATCACCACCGGTGTAACCCCGTCATTCAGATTGCGAAACGGCATGCCTTCAATCTTTTCCGCATCCGCAGGCGCCGCCTCAACCCAGACATCACGGCTCATGTAGCGCCCCGGAAAATCCTGCAGCAGGTAAAACGTCCGCGTCAGCACATGATCCTCCGGCAGCGGGTCAAGCGGCGGAATGTCCAAACCAGCCGCAAGCCTCTGCAACTTCCGCCCCGTTGGGCTGCTCGCGCCAAACCGCGCCACATCGCTGTCGCGCGTGTCAAACAGGATCATACCGCCACTGCGCAGATAGGCGTTGAGCTTGCCATAGGCCTCTTGCGACGGGGTGGGCTGATCCGGCGTGATCGGCCAGTAGAGAAACGGATAAAACGCCAGCTCATCGGTCTCCAGATCCACTGTCACCGGGTCCGCAGGCTCCACCGACGTGCGGAAGTAAAGCACATTGCTCAACCCCCGCAGCCCCGCCAGCGCGATGTCATCGACCTCACGATTGCCGGTACGCACATGGCCCAACACCACCTCCTGCGCATGGCTGGCCGTGGCGGACACTTCCTGCGCAAAGCCGTCTGCTGCTGGCAACATCAGCGCCAAGGCCACAGCCGCCAACCGCGCGCCCCAAAGCCGCCCGGACACAAACAAAGACGCCAGCACATCCAGCGCCAAAATCACCAAAGCCGCCGCAAGGAAATAGCCCGACAGATCCGTCGTCACCGCCCCGCGCAGCCCTTCTACCGGCACGGTTACTGGCCAAGTTGCAGGCGCCAGCTCTGTGTCACGCGCCATCACATGCAGCGCCAACACCTTCTCCCCATCCCGGTACAACCCGGGCTGCAAGTCTGGCCCCACGCGCCCCTCTGCCAAGGTCTCGCCCGCCACGCCGGGCAGGGTCTGTGCATCTTCCAAGCGTCCAAATCCATCCAGCACTTTCAGCGGCTGCCAAGTGGTGCCCGCCAAGCGCGCCTCGGCCTCGTCCCCCACCGCACTCAGCACCGCTAAACGGTCCAGCATCTGCACAAACAGACCCGACAAAGGCAACCCGGACCACTCCGCATTGGCGGTCACATGCACCAGCACCACCTGCCCCTGCCCCACAGCCTTACGCGTCACCAGCGGCGTGCCATCACTCAGGCTGGCAATCACCCGCTCCGCCAAAGTTGGGTCCGGTTGCGCCATCACCTGCGCCGTCACGGTCACCTCATCGGGTACCGGCAAGCCATAAAACGGGCTCTCCACATCAAACGGCGCCAGCGACTTAGGCTCGCCCCAACTCATCGCGCCGCCGACACTTCTGCCACCCGCACGCAGGCGCACTGGCAACAACGGGTCTTCCTCGGTGCGGCTGATCTCACTCGCCGCCAAACGCGGCCCGGCAAAGCGCAACAGCAGCCCGCCGTTTTCGAGCCACTCAATCATCGCCGCGGTCTCGCCCTCAGACAACACCGCCACATCGGCCAAAACAATCACGTCAGGATTGGCGGGCAGAATGTCACTCAACGCGCCTTCGATCACATCCGCCGTCGGCACCAAGGCCTGTCGCAGATAGTGCAACGGCGACAACAGCTGCAGCCCCTCGCGGTCTTCCCGCCCGGCAATGAGCGCCACCTCGCGCCGCCGCAGGCTGTCATCACTGAGCGCAACTGCCCCCGCCGAACGCACCCCCGCAATCTCAAACCGCGTCAACCGCGCGCGCAGCTCGCTTGGCAAGACAAGCGCGTTCTCGCTCGACTGCGCGCCTTCTTCAAACACCAGCGGCAAGCTTGCCAAAACCTGTTCCGTGCCACCGGGATCGGTGCCGATCGCCAGTGCCGTGACCTCCTGCGCAATCGCCACCTCGCTGCGCTGCGCGGTCATCACCAGTTTGCCGTCTTCATAACTGGGCGGCATCAACGCCATGGCCCCGCGCCCGGTCTGCACCACCCGCACCGCGCCCTTGTCCTGCAACGCCGCCAGCAAATCATCGCGACCTTCGCGGGCCACACCGTCTGACAGCCACACCGTGTCAAACCCATCCGCAGCCGCAAACGTCTCGGCAAACGCGGCCATCGCCGCTTCATCCGCCGCCCAGGCCATCGGCACCACGCCCGCCATGCGCGACTTCCACGCATCCGCCTGCAGGAACAACAGCGGCTCCGGCGCGCTCAACCGCTGCACCGCTGCCACGCGCCCATCCCGCGCCGCTTCATCCAGCAGCGCTGTGACCATATCCCGCCGCGCGTCCCAATCCGGTGCCGAGGCCCAACTGCCGTCCATCAAAATCAACAGCGGCCCGCTACCAGCCTCGCGAGTTTGTGGGTTCAGCACCGGCCCCGCCAGCCCGACAATCACCGCCGCTACCGCCAGCATCCGCAGCAACAACAACCACCACGGCGTGCGATCCGTGACCGTGTCCTCGTCGCTCAGCCCAAGCAGCAGCACCACGCCGGGAAACCGCCGCCGGATTGGCGCCGGCGGAATCGCCCGCAAAATCAACCACAGCACCGGCAGCGCGATCAGTGCCACCAGCACCCAAGGGGCGGTAAATCCTATGGGCAAGCCAAAGATCATCCGCGCCGCTCCAATGCCCGATGCAACCACAACAACGCCGCCTGCGCGGGTTGCCCCGTGCTGTGATGGCCATAGAGCCAGCCGGTAGCACGACATAGGTCTTTCAAAGCCGCCTGCCGTTCTGCCAACCGCTCCAGATACCGCGGCCGCAGATCATCCGCTTTCTTGGTATCGTGGCTCAGACTGCCGCCCATGCTCTCAAAAATCGCCCGGCCCTTATAGGGAAAATCCTCTTCTGCCGGGTCCAGCACCTGCAAACACGCCCCCATGACCCCACGATCCGCCGCTTTGGTCAGCGCCGCTTGCACCGCGTCAAAATCCCCCATGAAGTCAGAGACAAACACCGCCCGCGCATGTGGCAGCATGGCCCGCGACTCTGGCGTGCCATAGTCCGGCGTCTCGCCACCGACATCGTCGCGCAAAAACATCTCCGCCAGCCGCAAAATCTGCGCCTCTCCCCGACGGGGCGGCAAATCCGTGCCGGTCAACCCGACCCGTTCGCCGCTGCGAATGAGCAGGATCGCCAAGGCCAAGGCCAAAAGCCGCGCCCGATCCGCCTTCTGCGGTGTTTCCTTATCGCTGGCAAACAACATCGACGGGGCCGTATCGACCCACATCATCACCGACTGGGCCACCTGCCATTCGCGCTGCCGCACAAACTGCGCATCCGATTTGGCCGACCGCCGCCAGTCAATCATGCGCAGGCTGTCGCCAGGCTGCACCGGCCGGTACTGCCAGAAATCATCGCCCATGCCTGCGCGCCGCCGCCCATGCTCGCCGAGCAACACCGTGCCCGCCAAATGCTCCGCATGTGCCAACAGGGGCGGTAGGCTGGCGGCCTCCGCCTCAGCCTGACTGCGCAGATAGGGCGCTGCACTCACGCGGCGGCTCCAACATTGTCAAATCGCGACACCGTTTCGGCAATCAGCCCCGCAAGGTTCTCGCCCCGCGCCCGTGCCGCAAAGGTCAGCGCCATCCGGTGGCTCAACACCGGACCGGCCATGTCAATCACGTCCTGCGCATTGGGCGCGAGCCGCCCTTGCAACAACGCCTGCGCCCGCACCGTCATCATCAAGGCCTGCGCCGCGCGGGGTCCCGGCCCCCAGGCCACATTTTCACGCACCGCCTCGGTCGCCGTCTCGTCATCCGGACGGCACGCCCGCACCAGATCCAGGATCAGCTCCATCACGCTTTCGCCAACCGGCATACGCCGCAGCAGCGTTTGCGCCGCGATCAACTCCTCTGCGGTAAACACCGCATGGGCCTCTTCCTCTTCCACACCGGTGGTGGCCAAAAGAATATCGCGCTCCGTGTCACGATCCGGATATGGCACATCAATCTGCACCAAGAACCGGTCCAATTGCGCCTCCGGCAACGGATAGGTGCCTTCCTGTTCAATCGGGTTTTGCGTTGCGAGCACATGGAACGGCGCATCCAGCGGGCGATCCGCCCCGGCCACCGTCACCTGTTTCTCCTGCATCGCCTGCAACAGCGCGGATTGCGTCCGCGGGCTGGCGCGGTTGATTTCATCCGCCATCAACAGCTGACAAAAAATCGGCCCCGGCACGAATCGGAACTCCCGCGTGCCGCCTTTGCCTTTCTCCAAAACCTCAGAACCGAGAATATCGGCGGGCATCAAATCCGGGGTGAACTGCACCCGGTTGCCATTAAGCCCCATCACAGTCGACAGCGTGTCCACAAGGCGAGTTTTGCCCAGGCCCGGCAGGCCGATCAGCAGCGCATGCCCCCCACAGAGCAAGGCCGAAAGCGTCAGATCAACAACCTGTTCTTGTCCGATAAAGCGCTTGGTGATCGCCGCCTTGGCCTCCGCCAATTTGCCGCCCAGCTCTTCAATCTCTGCGACAAGGTTGTCCACATCCGCCATACTGTGTCTCCCGTAACTCTACCTGCTTACGTTGACAGTAACGCGCTCAGATGAAATGGCAAAAGCAATGAGGGAACAATTTCCTGTGAAAGTGAACGCAGACACCATCGCCGCCTCCGCCACCGCCGCCGTGAAAGCGCGCGGCCCGGCACCTGTGCACCTGTGGAACCCGCCTTTTTGCGGCGATCTGGACATGCGCATCGCCCGCGATGGCACTTGGTTTTACGAAGGCAGCCCAATCAATCGCCCCGCCATGGTGAAAATGTTCTCCAACATCCTGCGTAAGGATGGCGACAAATACGTGCTCGTCACGCCCGTCGAAAAGGTCGGCATCACGGTCGAAGACGCGCCCTTTGTGACCGAAGATTTCGAGGTGATGGGCGAGGATGACACCCAAGTTCTGACCTTCGAGACCCACGTCGGCGACCTTGCCACAGCGGGGCCGGACAATCCAATCCGCGTCGACATCGACCCGGAAACGGACCAACCTGCCCCCTACGTCACTGTCCGCGCCAACCTCGAAGCCCGCATCACCCGCAAGGCGTTTTATCGCCTTGTGGAGCTGGGCACGCATCAGGACGTCAACGGCCAAAGCATGTTTGGCGTGATGTCTTCCGGCGTGTTTTTCCCCTTCCTGCCATCAGAGGCGCTGGACTAAGGCAAACTTCCGCCAAACCGTTCAAACTTGCGGAAATTCAGACTGTTCCGCGCGCGGCAAAGCTGGAATAACCCTCGCCAGAGGAGACACCGATGCCCAGATTTGCCGCCAACCTGACCATGTTGTTTGCCGAATTTCCGGAGTTGGACCGTTACGAGGCCGCCGCCGAGGCAGGCTTTGAGGCGGTGGAAATCCTCTTCCCCTATGAGACTCCCGCGCCGGAAACCCAGCGGGCTTTACTGCGCAACGGCCTCTCGCTGGAGCTGATAAACTGCCCGCCGCCCAACTACACCGGCGGCGACCGTGGCTTTGCCGCTGTGCCCGGTTTAGAGGACCGTTTTCAACGCGATTTCCGGCGCACTCTGCGCTACGCCGACATGCTGCGCGCCCGCATCGTGCACATCATGGCGGGCGTTGCGTCAGGTGATGACGCCCGCGCCACTTTTGTCGAAAACCTGAAATGGGCCTGCGCCTTCGCCCCCAAACAGCAGCTCACCATCGAGCCGATCAACGATGTCGATATGCCGGGGTACTTTCTGAACAACTTCGATCTGGCGGCGGAGATTTTGGACGAGGTCAACGCCCCCAATCTGGCGCTGCAGTTTGATACCTATCACGCCCATAAAATCCACGGCGACGTGCTGGGCTGCTGGGACAAACATAAGGACCGCGTGCGCCACATTCAGATCGGCGGGTTGCCAGACCGCAAAGAGCCGGTGAAGTCAAAACACTTCGACTATCCGGCGTTCTTCGAGATGCTGGATGAAACCGGCTACACCGGTGCCGTCAGCGCCGAATACAATCCAGCCAAACGCACCGAACAAGGCTTGGGCTGGCTTTCATAAGGATCGCGCCCGAGCCTGGGTGGGGGCTGAAAGCGCCCTCCCGTGGGGAGGGTCGGGCGCGGTCCGGGCTTGCAGCCCGAACTAACCACCTTAATGCGCCTCGGCCCAATTGGCCCCACGCCCCGCATCCACTGTCAATGGCACGTCCAGCTTGATGGCAGGCTCCGTGGCCCGCTGCATCACGTCGCGGGCGACCTCGATGGTTTCGTCAACCGCCGCATCCTCGACTTCAAAGATCAATTCGTCATGCACCTGCAGAAGCATTTTCGCAGGCAGCTCCTTGATCGCCTCCGGCATACGGATCATTGCGCGCCGGATGATGTCCGCCGCCGTGCCTTGGATCGGCGCATTGATCGCCGCGCGATAGGCAAAGCTGGCGCGTGGCCCCTTGGCGTTGATCTCCGGCGTGTGGATTTTACGGCCAAACAGCGTCTGCACATAGCCGTGCTCTTTGGCAAACGCCTTGGTCTGATCCATATAGGTCCGAATGCCCGGGAAGCGCTCAAAATAGCGGTTGATGAAGTCCTGCGCCTCGCCGCGCGGAATGCGCAGATTGCGCGCCAGACCAAAGCCGGAAATGCCATAGATCACACCAAAGTTGATCGCCTTGGCACGGCTGCGCACCTCGCTGGTCATCTCTTCCATCGGCACATCAAACACCTCGGACGCGGTCATGGCGTGGATGTCGTGCCCATCGCGGAACGCCGCTTTGAGGGCATCAATCTCGGCAATATGCGCGAGAATGCGTAATTCCACTTGCGAGTAGTCGAGCGAAATCAGCGTCTTGCCTTCCTCCGCCACAAAGGCCTCGCGAATGCGCCGCCCTTCCTCGGAGCGCACCGGAATGTTCTGCAGGTTTGGATCGGTGGAGGCCAAACGCCCGGTGTTGGCCCCGGTCTGCACATAAGACGTGTGCACCCGCCCTGTGTCCGCGTTGATGTGCGTCTGCAACGCGTCGGTATAGGTCGACTTCAGCTTGCTCAACTGCCGCCAATCCAGCACCAGCCCCGGCAGAGCGTGTTCAGTGGCCAGATCCTCCAGCACGTCCACACCCGTGGCATAGGCCCCGGTCTTACCCTTCTTGCCGCCCGGCAGCTCCAGCTTATCAAACAGGATTTCACCCAGCTGCTTGGGGGACCCCACGTTAAACGTGCCCCCTGCCAGTTCGTGAATCTCCGCCTCAAGCGCGGCCATTTTCTGCGCAAAGGCATTGGACATCCGCGAGAGCGTGTCGCGATCCACTTTGACGCCATGCCGTTCCATCTGCGCCAACACCGGCACCAGTGGACGCTCCAGTGTTTCATAAACCGAAGTCACCTGCCGCCGGTGCAGCTTTGGCTTGAACAGCTGCCACAAGCGCAGCGTGATGTCGGCATCTTCCGCCGCATAAGGCAGCGCGTCCTCAATTGGCACCTTGTCAAAGGTGATCATGCTCTTGCCACTGCCAATCAATGACTTAATCGGCACCGGTTGGTGACTCAGATAGCGCTCGGACAGCGCATCCATGCCGTGATTGTGCTCACCCGCGTGCAGCGCATAAGACAGCAGCATGGTGTCATCAATCGGCGCCACGGTGATGTTGTAATTGGCAAACACCTTGCAGTCATATTTGGCGTTCTGGAAGATCTTCAGCACAGCCGGATCTTCCAACACCGGCTTCAGCGCGTCCAAAACCTCATTGAGCGGCATCTGCCCCTCTTGCAGCTCATCGCCCCCAAACAGGTCGTCGCTGGCGCCCTTCTTATGCCCCACCGGGATGTAGCAGGCCTCACCCGGCTCCACACTCAAACAGATCCCCGCAAGCTCCGCGACCATCTCATTGAGCGAGTTGGTTTCCGTGTCCACCGCCACATAGCCACGTTTCATTATGGCGGCGATCCAGCGGTCCAGCGCCGCGCGGTCTTTCACCCATTCGTATTTGGACGCGTCAAACGGCACATCATCCTGCGCAGGCACCTCATCCGCGGCACTCGCGACAGGCTCCGGAATGGTCGGCGCTTCCACGCCCAGCTTGTCCGCCGCCCGTTTGATCTGTGTGCGGAACTCCATCTCCGCCAGGAAACCCAACAACGCTTCCGGTTCCGGGTCGCGCACTTCCAGATCGTCCAGCGTGAAGTCCAGCTCCATCTCGCAGTCCAGCTGCACCAATCGTTTGGACAGCTCAATCTGGTCGCGTTTTTCGATCAGCGTCTGGCGACGTTTGGGCTGTTTGATTTCTTCCGCCCGGTCCAGCAGGCTTTCCAGATCGCCATATTCGTTGATCAACAAGGCCGCAGTCTTGATGCCAATGCCCGGTGCGCCCGGCACGTTGTCCACGCTGTCACCGGCCAGCGCCTGCACGTCCACCACACGCTCCGGCCCAACGCCAAATTTTTCATGCACCCCGTCGCGGTCAATGCGCTTGTTTTTCATCGCATCGAGCATTTCCACGCCGTCGCCGACCAGCTGCATCAGATCCTTGTCTGAACTGATAATGGTACAGCGCCCACCGGCGTCCCGCGCCTGACAAGCGAGCGTGGCGATGATGTCATCTGCCTCAAAGCCTTCGACCTCTTTGCAGGCAATGTTGAAGGCTTTGGTGGCCTCCCGCGTCAGCGGAAACTGCGGCACCAAGTCTTCCGGCGCAGGCGGACGGTTCGCCTTGTATTGATCATACATCTCATTGCGAAACGACTTGCCGGAGTAATCAAAAATCACTGCCACATGGGTGGGCGCATCTGGCCCGGAATTGTCCTCCACATAACGCTGCAACATGTTGCAGAACCCCGCCACGGCCCCCACAGGCAAGCCGTCTGACTTCCGCGTCAACGGCGGCAGCGCGTGATAGGCCCGAAAGATAAAGGCCGACCCATCGATCAGATGCAGGTGACATCCTTTGCCAAAACCCTCTCCAACACTCATGGCGCGCTCCCGTTTTGTTCTGCTTTGGCCCCGTTGTGCCATGCCGCCCCTCTCGGTGCCAGTCGAAAACCTGCGCAAGGGGGGCGCTGCCCCCATCGCCGCATGCGGCGACTCCCCCGGGATATTTGGAGAAGGAGAAGATGGAGGCAGAGCGTGGCGGGACCTGCCGCGCAAAAGACGCAGCGGCGCGGCTCTTGCCATCGTCGCAAGGGGCTGATCTATGGAAATGCGAATATGAGGGGAGCCAAGATGACTCATCTTTGGGTACGGGCCGAACAGCGGCCAAATGAGGAGCGGGTGGGGCTAACACCCGAAGGTGCAAAAGCACTGCTGGACAAGGGCATCCGCGTCACCGTGGAGGAAAGCTCGGTGCGGGCCATTCCGATTGACGGCTACAAAGCCGCAGGGTGTGACATCGCCGCGGAAAACAGCTGGCCGGACGCGCCCCGCGACGCCATCATCTTTGGCCTCAAAGAACTGCCCGAAGACGGCACGCCTCTGCCACACCGCCACATCATGTTTGGCCACGCCTTCAAAGGCCAGCATTCTGGCGTGGCCCTGCTCAAGCGCTTCAAAGAAGGTGGCGGCACGCTGTATGATCTCGAATATCTGGTGGACGACACCGGCCGCCGCGTTGCCGCCTTTGGCTATTGGGCGGGCTATGCCGGGTCTGCCGTGACCCTAAAATCCTGGGCTGCCCAACAACGCGGGGAGCTCTGCGCTCCGGTGGGCGTCTACGCAGGCAAAGACGCCCTGCTGGCAGACCTTGGCGCAGAACTCGACGCGCTGTCCAAAGACCGCCCCTCTGCCATCGTGATTGGCGCGCTGGGGCGCGTTGGCACCGGCGCTGCCGACCTGCTCGAAGCCATGGGCTGCACCGTCACCAAATGGGACATGGCGGAAACCGCCTCTGGCGGCCCGTTCCCGGAAATCTTGCACCATGACCTGTTCCTGAACTGCATCTTTGCCCGCCCCGGCACGCCCGTATTTGTGCCAAAAGAGGCCCTTACGGCCGACCGCAAACTGACCGCCATTGGCGACGTGGCTTGCGATCCCGACAGCGACTACAACCCGGTGCCGGTTTATGACCGCGCCACCACATGGGAGGCCCCCGCCCTGCGCGTGGCCGAGGCCCCAGTGCTGGACGTCATGGCGATCGACAACCTGCCATCCATGCTGCCGGTGGAAAGCTCGGAAGACTACGCCGCGCAGCTGCTCGACACTTTGATGAAACTCGATGACCTCAGCGACGGTGTCTGGACCCGCGCCGAGGCCGACTTCATCACCCATTCCAAAAATCTCTGAGGGGAGAAGAGACATGACAATCCACTGGTGTGGCACCGGCCTCTCGGCCATTCCCGGCCTACGCCGCCTGATCGAAGGCGGCCGCGCGGTCACCGTCTGGAACCGAACCGTTGAAAAAGCACAAGAGGCCGTCGGCGATCTGACCAAAGACATCCGCGCCTTCGACATCGCAGCGCTAGGAGCTGTGCTTGAGTCTGGCGACGTTGTTGTCTCCATGCTGCCGGGCGACTGGCACGTGCCGCTGGCCGAATTGTGCATCGAGAAAGGTGCGAACTTTGTCAGCTCCTCCTACATCGCGCCAGAAATGAAGGCACTCGATGCCAAGGCCAAAGAGGCCGGCATCGCCTGCGTGAACGAAGTGGGCCTGGACCCGGGCATCGACCACCTGATGGCGCATGCTCTGGTGGCCGACTACCGCGCCTCCGCCGCCTATGACACAGACAACACCCTCAGCTTCATCAGCTACTGCGGCGGCGTGCCCAAACATGCCAACCCGTTCCGCTACAAATTCAGCTGGTCCCCGCTTGGCGTGCTCAAAGCCCTGCGCTCGCCCTCCCGCTCGATCCGCGACGGCAAACCTCTGGACGTGAACCGTCCTTGGGACGCGATCAGCAGTTATGAGGCGCCGCTGGCGGAGGCAGAAACCTTCGAGGTCTACCCGAACCGCGACAGCATTCCCTTCATGGAAGACTACAAATTTGACCCAGCCTGGAAGGTTGACACCTTTGTACGCGGCACTTTGCGCCTGAACGGCTGGGCCGAGGCGTGGTCCGACGTTTTCCACGAAATCGAAACGCTTTCCGGCCCCGAAGGCGACGCGCGTCTCAAAGAAATGTCCGACCAGTTCTGGGACGAAAACTCCTATGACGAAGGCGAGCCGGACCGCGTGATCCTCTGTGTCGGCCTCAAAGCCGAAAAAGACGGCGCCGAGGTCTACCACAAAACCTACGCCATGGACGCCTGGGGTGACGCACGCGGCACCGCCATGGCGCGTCTCGTGTCGATCCCTGTGTCCCTCGCCATTGAGGCCGTGCTGGACGGCAAGATTGCCCCCGGCGTGCACGCGGCGCCGTCTGAAGAAGCGCTGTTCTCCGAGTGGCTCGACCACATTGGCACACTGGCGCAACACATGCAGATCGTCGATCACACCGCTTGATCTTTTAACACTCCGGCGCAGCCCGTACTTCTTGGGCTGCGCCCCTCTCTCAAATCCCCTTGCCATTCCCATCTGACTGCGAAAGTCTGCGCCACAACCCGAAGGTGAGGAGCGCGACATGTCATTGGAAACCTGGATTGCCTTTGTATTGGCCAGCGCGCTGGTTGTGCTGATCCCTGGACCCAACATTGTTCTGACAATCAATCACGCGGTGCGCTCTGGCAAACGCTCAGGCCTCGCCACCATTCCCGGCATTTCTGCAGGGGCCTTTGTCGGCATGTCTGTGTCCCTTATGGGCGCAGGCGCGGTGCTTTCGGCCTCCACCACGCTTTTTACGCTGATGAAGCTCATTGGCGCGGTGTATCTGGTCTGGCTCGGCATCAGCCTCTGGCGCGCACCCGCCGAGAGCATTGGCTCAAACGAAGTAGATCAAAAACCGCTCAGGCCCTTGTTCTGGCAGTCTTTCCTGATCAGCGCGCTCAACCCCAAAGGCCCGGCGTTTTACATCGCCTTTGTGCCACAGTTTGTGACCCTGTCGCAGCCGGTGCTGCCGCAATTCGCGATCCTGATCGCCACCTTTGTGGGTGTCGCCACGCTCAACACCGTGTTCTGGCTGCTCTGCGCAGATGGGCTACGCGGGCTGTTTCAACACCCGCGCGCCATGCGCAGCCTCAATCGTGCGGGCGGCGGCTGCCTGATGGCGGCGGGCGTGTTGACCACACGAGTCTCACGCCACAGCTGACATCGCTCACACCGCCTGCGCGCCAATCCGGGCCGCTTTGGCCAGCCATTTCTCAACCGCGCCCGCCTTGGGATGGCTGGTGCCGTTGAACTGCGTCACCTTCACCGGTTTGATGCCGACAAACTCCAGAATTTGCTTCTGAATCTGCACGATCAGCGCGTTGCGATAGAACAGGCGGAACAGGAAACCCGGCGTGTCTGACAGAACCAGAACATGCCCAGTCTTGTCGGTCAGCAAAGGCGCCGGCAGGCCCAGCTTGGTGGTATTGCGCGTGTCAAAGGCACGGCCAGGCAACAGAGCACGGTCAAACAAACCTTTCAGCTTTGCCGGCAATCCGCCCCACCACATTGGGGTCGCGACCACCACATGCTCGGCCCATTCCAGATCCTGCAACACCTGCTCCAACTCCGGCTCCAGCGGTTTTTGGTTCACATAGCCGCCAAAGCCATAATCCGGATCAAACTGCAGATCATGCAGATTTGTCATGCGCACCTGATGCCCGGCCTTGCGCGCCGCATTGGCATAGCTGTCAGCCAAACTCCCTGTCAGCGACTCCGCCGCCGGGTGTCCGTTCAAGATAAAAATCCGTTTCTGTGTCATTGCGAATCTCCAAATATTGACCACGGTCAATTTCATCGCACACAAAAATGACCGCGGTCAATTACAAATTTGACCACGGTCAAAATTCATGTCAAAACAGGCCATGGCCAAAGCAGTTCAACAACGCACCCTAAAAACCCGCGCCAAGCTTTTAGACGCCGCCCAAGCGGTGGTTTCAGAAAGCGGGTATGAAGCCATGCGGGTGGAGGAAGTGGTCTTGCGCGCAGGCGTCGCCAAAGGCACGTTTTTCTCTCATTTCAAAGACAAAGACGCGCTGATGGACCAACTGATCGGCGCGGAAATCGACCGTCATCTGGATGGCATAGACGCGCTGGACGCGCCGACGTCCATTGCAGAGATGGCCGACGCCATGATGCCTCTGATCACCTTCATGACCTGCGAGCGCTATGTCTTTGACGTGATTCTGCGCCACTCCGGCGCGGCGGCCAACGCAGACATTGGCCCCATTGCCATGACCTTTGGCCGCCACGCCGAGGTGGTGACCAAATGGCTCTGGGACCGCCCCTTCCGCAAAGACATCTCCGCCGAACTTCAGGCCGAAGGCGTGCAAGCCTTTATGGTACAAGCGATATCGCTGATGTTTTGCAGCCTGCACAACTCCGTCGCCCCGCGCGAACGGCTGGAAACCTACCTCGCCGCCTGGCTGATGCCATCGGCCTGAGCTCAGGCCGCCACGCGCACCAAATCGCGAAACACCGGACGCCCTTCTGCCATCTTGCGCCATGTCTGCGCCTCATGCGCCTTCATCGTTGGCAAAGCGGTCTGGGCAAAACGTGGCTTCAACCACGGCTTCGCCTCCAAAAGCTGATCCAACTCGGCCCGCGCTTCCACATCCAAGCTGTCCAACGCCTGATCGCCCAGAAACAGACTCTCCGCTTCGGCCCCATTGGCCTCCACAATGTGATGGCGATCAAACATCAAGTGCACATAGTCCACCCCGTCGCGCCACTCGCGCCCCGGAATGCCCGGCTGCGGCGCAAGATGTTTGGCATGCGCAAAAGCCGCCTCAGATGCGGACAGCATCTCCACCTGCCAGCCCCGCAGCGCAATGCGGTGCTGTTGCGAGACCCACAAATCCTGCGCAGGCACCCCCGGCGCAAGGCTACCCGCATCAATGCACACCGGGCGCAGACCTGCGTTCTGCAACATCTCCGCATAGGAAAAATGGCTTTTTGCCACCCAAAACACCTTGGCCGGTTTGCCTTTTGCAACACAGACAAAATCACCCGGTTGCAAGCTTTCCACTGCGCGCAGGCTGTCTGGGGTGGCAATCATGGTGCCCGGCAGGAAACACACCGGAAAATCCTCCGGCGTGCGATCCGGTTTTTTCAGATCAAAATCGTCATCGTCAAACTCGTTCATGTCGTCTTCGTCGACATCCATCTCCGGGAAGAAGAACACGCGGGTGGACTCGCCGGGCTCGGGGTAATCCATGATGGTGATCACCGCCATCTCCTGTCCCCAGAACTGCTCGGGAATGTCGTCGTCTTTGGGCACTGTACCGGTCATCTCAAAACGAAAATCATATTCCTCGCCGTCGATCTCCACCGCCGTGTCCGGATCGACTTTCTTGCCATCGTTCTCCAGCACCAGATCGCCATCCTCACCTTTGGGCACAAAGGTGATCTCCTTGGCCGGATCATCGGTAGGCTCGATCTCTTTGTCTTTGCGGTGATTGTCGTCAAAACGACCCCAGAAACTGGATATGGGCGACCTCCTTCTGCACGACAGACCTCCCAACGCCGCCCCATGGGTTGCAAGGCTCAGACACAAGACAAAAGGGCACCGCCCGCAAAATGCAGGGTGCGGATGTTTCTTAAAAACAGGCGCAGCGTCAGTGGATCATGTAGTGGATCGGGCGGCGCGCAGGCGCGTCAGCCCTCCCTCTCGAGGCGCACATAAGAAGGCACTTTCCAAACGTAAAGACCCGCGCCAAAGCATGGCGCGGATCCCAAATCTGTTGGCGTAAAATCGCAAAACCTGTGGGCCAACCAGCCAATTTGTGCCGATAAATCAGCCCCGGCGGACCAGATCGTCCTCTTCATCAGACAGAGAAATGCCCAGCGCTTCCATGCCGTTTTCCAGATGATCTGACAGATGCGGCGAACCCAACAGGTAGTCAGCGGTTGGCACGGTGTTCTCGGTTTTGGCGGTCATGATCGCCTCTTCCAGATCATCGGCCATAAAGCTGTCGCGTCCGATCCACATCACCGCCACCAGGCTGGCCTGTTCGTCTTCATTCAGCCGATCAATAAACGCACGCAGCTCTCCCTCGGCCCGGTCCAGTTCCCGGGACATCAGCACAACCTGCGCCACCTTCCATGCAGAAATCTCAAGCATTTTTCGCGCCTCCAATTTGGTTTGGCCCAGTGTCACCCCCAGCATGCCCCACGTCTTTGACATGGCGCAAACTGTTTCTGACCACCGGGGCGCTGCCCCGGACCCCGGGATATTTGACGAATGAGAAGAGGCTTAGCTGTCTGGCTTGGTCAGCGGCACAACTTTGTCATCATCGGTCTGCGCAAGTTCTTCGAAATCGAAGTTGTCGAGCCGCCGCGCCCGGCGCCCCGCTTTGTCCGCGCTGATCTTGATCTCACTGATGTCTTTGGCTGCCTGGCCAAAGTGACGATCCAGATTTTCCACCCGCGTGCCCAGCCTTTCAACGTCAGAGTAAAGCATACCAAGCTCCTTACGGATCGCCCCGGCCTGCTCCCGCATCCGCGCGTCTTTCAGGATCGCGCGCATAGTGTTGAGAGTCGCCATGCAGGTGGTCGGCGAGACAATCCACACCCGCGCCGCAAAGCCCTCCCGCACCAGCTCCGGGAAGTTCGCGTGCAGCTCGGCGTAGACCGCTTCGGAGGGCAAGAACATCAGCGCGCCATCGGCAGTCTCGCCTTCGATGATGTATTTCTCTGAGATGTCCTTAATGTGTTTCTTCACCGAGGTGCGCAGCATGCGCGCCGCCTCATTCAGCTGCGCCTGAGTTTCGGCAGTGCGCAGCATCTCATAAGCCTCCAGCGGGAACTTGCTGTCGATCACAATTGGGCCCGGCGGGTTGGGCAGGTGGATCAGACAGTCGGCGCGTTTGCCGTTAGACAGCGTGTGTTGCAGCGCATAGCTGTCAGACGGCAGCGCTTTGGACACAATATCATGGAGCTGAATTTCCCCAAAAGCCCCGCGGGTTTGCTTGTTGCTCAAGATATCCTGTAGGCTCAGCACATCACCACTCAACCGCGTGATGTTTTCCTGCGCCTTGTCGATGGTCTGCAGACGTTCCTGCAACTGCGTCAATGAGGTGGCCGTCTGCTTGGCGTTGCCGCTCAAAGACGCGTTTAACTTCTCCTGCATCTCATTCAATGCATGCCCGGTGCGCATCTGCATATTGGCGAGGTTTTCCTGCATCTGAAGCTGCTGCGTCGCCAATGTGTCTGTCATCTTCTGCTGCATGCTGGCGAGGTTCTCACCGGTGCTGCGCTGCACCTTGGCGAGGTTTTCGTGCATATTGACCTGCACCTCGCCCAGCCGCTGCTCCATCAGCGTGGCGATCTGCCCCTGAGACTGCGCATGCGCCTGCAGGTTACCATCCAAATGGGCCTGCCCAGTGGCCAATTGATCGACCCGCTGCGCCATCTGCCCCATGTGCTGGGCAATCACCGCTTCGGTCCGCTCTGCCCGCTTCTGCCCCGCCCCGCGCAGCAGCAAAAACAGCACCAGAACTGCAAAGCCAATCCCAGCCGCCGCATAAAGCGCCATGGCTTCCATATTGGCCATCGCTTCGTCCATACCTTCCATCACGTCCGTCCAAACAGCCGCTCAATATCGGCCAGTTTCAATTCCACATAGGTTGGCCGCCCGTGGTTGCATTGCCCGGAATGCGGCGTCGCCTCCATCTCCCGCAGCAGCGCGTTCATCTCTTCGCCCCGCATCCGCCGCCCCGAGCGGATCGAGCCATGACAGGCCACACGACTGAGGATCGCCTCCAGCTTGGCCTGCACCAACATACTTTCGCCCGCATCATCCAGCTCATCGAGAATATCAAGCACCATGGCCCGCGCATTCACCTCGCCCAAGAGCGCAGGGGTTTCGCGCACCGCCACCGCGCCGCCGCCAAAAGCCTCAATCGTCAGCCCCAGCTTGGACAGTTCGTCGGCCACGGTCATGATCCGCGCGCAGTCGCCTTCCGAGAGTTCAACAATCTCGGGAATTAACAAGGCCTGCGCCGCCACGCCGTTCTCCGCCATCTGACGTTTGAGTTTCTCGTAAACCAGCCGCTCATGTGCCGCGTGCTGATCGACAATCACCATGCCGGTCTCGGTCTGCGCCACGATGTAATTCTCATGCACCTGCGCCCGCGCCGCGCCCAGCGGCAGCCCTTCGGCAGGCACCTCCTGTGCAACCTCGGTCTCCACCGGTTCCACCCGCGCGGAATAGGCCTCGGTCAAATCCGCAAACCCCGGCTCTTGCGGCAATGGCGCCTGCGCCTGATAGGCTGCTGTGCGGGCGCCCAAACTTGGCCGATCCATTTGGTAAACCCGAGCAGGACCCGCGGGCGCGCTAGGCGTCGCCCCCAAAGCGCCCATGTGGCCGAGCGGTTCCGGTTTGAAAGCATCCAACGTCGAGTTTGCCACCGTGGTCGACGCACGGTGGCCTGCTTCCGCCAAGGCATGGCGCAAGCTCGACACAATCAGCCCGCGCGCCAGCCCCGGATCACGGAACCGCACCTCGGATTTGGCTGGGTGCACGTTCACATCCACCAGATGTGGATCACAATCAATGAACAGCGCCGCCGCCGGATGGCGATCCCGGCTCAGGTAGTCAAAATACGCCCCGCGCAGCGCGCCGACGAGCAGTTTGTCCTTCACCGGACGCCCGTTCACAAACAGATACTGCGCCACCGACGACCCGCGCGAATAAGTTGGCAGCGCCGCATAACCAATCAGCCGCAGCCCCTCCCGCTCCGCATCAATCTTCAGTGCGTTTTCGGCAAACTCCTTGCCCAATATCCGCGCCAACCGGCCATGCAGCGCGTCAAACAGGTCGCCGTTTTCGGCCTCCACGCGGAAGGTCACGCGGCCTTCGCCCCCGCCGGTCACATCGCGCAATGTGAAGCCTACAAACGGCTCCGCCATCGCCAGACGCTTGACCACATCGGTAATCGCCTGCGCCTCCGCCCGATCGGACCGCATAAATTTCAACCGCGCCGGCGTGGCGTAAAACAGATCACGCAATTCCACGATGGTGCCGCCGGACAGTGCCGCCGGTTTCACCGCGCTCATCGCGCCACCTTCCACAGAAATCTGCGCCGCAGACGCTTTGCCAACCCGGCTGGTGATGCTCAACCGTCCTACCGCGCCCAAGCTAGGCAACGCCTCTCCGCGAAAGCCAAAGGTGTGAATATCCAGCAGGTCCGTGCCATCAATCTTGGACGTCGCATGGCGCGACAGCGCCAACGGCAGTTGTTCCTCGGTGATGCCACAGCCATCATCGGTGATGCGGATCAGCGTCTTGCCGCCGTCAGCATAGGCAATTTCAATCCGCCGACTGCCCGCATCAATGGCGTTTTCCACCAGTTCTTTCACCGCAGAAGCTGGACGTTCGACCACCTCACCGGCAGCAATTCGGTTTATCGCAGCGTCGTCCAGTTGCCGAATAACAGGCAAGGAAGGAGCGTTTTCGGAGCTTATATTGGGGTTATCCACAGGCATAAGACGAAATCTAGCATGTTCCCCTTTGATTCTACCACCAAGATTGCGGTTCCTCTGCGTCGCTTTTTCCCAACCCGCTGTCGCTCTTTCTCTGGACAGGATCTCACCGCGACTCCATAATTTGATCAAATTTCAAAACACGCAGGAATCACCCCTGCCGCTTAGGGAGCACAGCCATGAAAGACGACAACTTCCTGACGGAAAACAACGCCCGCCATCTCTGGCATCCGATGGGCGCACCAGCGGACAGCCACAGCACCCCACCCAAGATCATCAAAGGCGCGGAAGGGGTGAACATCACCGACATCGACGGCCATTCCACCGTGGATGCGGTGGGCGGCTTGTGGTGCGTCAACCTCGGCTACTCCAACGACGTGGTGAAAGAGGCCATCGCCAAACAACTCTATGATCTGCCGTACTACTCCGCCTTTGCCGGGACCTCGAACCCACCGGCCATCGAGGCCTCCTATGCGGTGCGCGAGTTCTTCGCTGAGGACGGCATGTCGCGTGTGTTCTTCACCTCCGGTGGCTCGGACTCCGTGGAAACCGCCCTGCGTCTCTCCCGCCAGTACCACCGCCTGCGTGGCGAGCCGACCCGCACCAAATTCATCAGCCTTAAAAAAGGCTACCACGGCACGCACTTTGGCGGCGCGTCGGTAAATGGCAACAACCGTTTCCGCATCAACTACGAACCGCTGCTGCCCGGCTGTTTCCACCTGCCGTCGCCCTATACCTACCGCAACCCGTTCCACGAAAGCGATCCGGCCCAGCTGGCGCAAAACATCGCCGCCGCTTTTGAGGACGAGATCGCCTTCCAAGACCCAAAAACCATCGCCGCCTTCATCATGGAGCCGATCCAGGGCGCGGGTGGTGTGATTGTGCCAGACGCCTCTTTCATGAAGCTGATGCGGGAGATTTGTGATCGCCATGGCATCCTGATGATTTCTGACGAAGTCATCACCGGCTTTGGCCGCACCGGCGACTGGTCCGGTGCGCGGCACTGGGGTGTGCAGCCTGACATGATGACCACCGCCAAGGGCATCACCTCCGGCTACTTCCCAGTTGGTGCCTGCATGGTCGGCGACAAAGTTGCCGACGTGTTTGAAAACGACCAAACCGGCGAAGCGGGTATCTTCCACGGCTACACCTACTCGGCTCATCCGGTTGGCTCCGCCGCCGTGATTGCCACTTTGGCAGAGACCACCCGTCTCGACCTGAAGACCAACGCCGCCGCCCGTGGCACGCAACTGTTTGAAGGCGTGAAAAAGCTGGCTGAGAAATACGACATCATCGGCGACATACGTGGCGGTCACGGCCTCATGACCGGCATCGAGCTGGTCTCTGACGCCACCGCCAAAACCCCGATGGACATGGCCACCATGAAAAAGATCCATGAGGCCACCTATCAGGCCGGCTCCATGGTCCGCCTTGGCGCGCATAACATCCTGATGTCCCCACCGCTGACCATTTCCGAGGGCGAGGTGAACACCATCCTCTCCGCTTTGGACACCGGCTTCGCATCCGCCTAAAATCCCTGCGGCTCGGGGCCCATCGCTCCGGGCCACGTGCTCCAGACGCTCGTTAACCTGACGTGGACGTCACTTTTTGCACCTCCGCAAAACAGTCGCGATACCGACGTAATACCGACGTCCCATCCGGCCAAGCGAACTGCGTTAACCTTTGAGCCGCGTCCCTATCTGCCAACAAGTTTTCCCGTAAGGGTTTTTTTATTCCATTTTTGGAATATATAGAGTGCACCCGCGACTCTCATGAGGCCCCCATGCCACACCAGCTCAAGCGTTACTTCCCGATCCTAGATTGGGTAAAAACCTATGACCGTCAGATACTTGGCGCCGACCTTATGGCCGCCGTAATCGTGACGATCATGCTGATTCCGCAATCTCTGGCCTACGCCCTGCTCGCCGGTCTGCCGCCCGAAGTGGGCCTTTATGCCTCCATCCTGCCACTAGTCGCCTACGCCATCTTCGGCACCTCCCGCGTGCTCGCCGTCGGCCCCGTCGCCGTGGTCTCCCTGATGACCGCCACCGCCCTCGGAAACGTCGCTTTACAAGGCACAACAGACTACCTGATCGCGGCCATCTCACTGGCCTTCATGTCCGGCGTCATGCTCACCCTGATGGGCGTCTTACGCCTTGGTTTCCTTGCCAATTTCCTGTCCCATCCGGTGATCGCAGGCTTCATCACCGCCTCCGGACTCCTGATCGCCACAAGCCAGTTGAAACACATCCTCGGCATCACCGCCCACGGCCATACTTTGCCCGATTTGCTGGGATCTTTGGTGACTCATTTGCCAGAAGCCAACCTCTACACAGTTACCCTTGGCGTAACCGCCTTGGCCTTCCTCTTCTGGACCCGCAAAGGCCTCAAACCGCTCCTGCTCAAGCTCGGCGCCGGTCCTCGCCTCGCGGACGTCCTCACCAAAGCCGGCCCCGTCGTCGCCGTCGCCGCCACCACGCTGTCCGTATATGTCTTTGATCTTGCGGGGAAAGGCGTGGCCATCGTTGGCACCGTACCAACCGGCTTGCCGCCACTTTCAGCCCCCAGTTTCTCCCCGGACTTGTGGTCCCAACTCTTCTTGGCCGCACTCCTGATCTCCATCATCGGCTTCGTTGAAAGTGTCTCTGTCGCCCAGACCCTCGCCGCCAAACGCCGCCAGCGCATCGACCCGGACCAGGAACTCATCGGCCTCGGCACCTCCAACATTGCCTCAGCGATTTCAGGTGGTTACCCGGTCACCGGCGGATTTGCCCGCTCGGTTGTGAACTTCGACGCAGGCGCACAAACCCCCGCCGCCGGGGCCTTCACCGCCGTCGGCATCGCCGGTGCCGCGCTTTTCCTGACCCCGCTATTGTTCTTCCTGCCCAAAGCCACCCTCGCCGCCACCATCATCGTCGCCGTGCTCAGCCTCGTCGACCTCTCTATACTGCGCCACGCTTGGGGCTATTCCCGCGTTGATTTTGCCGCCGTCGCCACCACCATTGCACTCACATTGGGCCTTGGCGTCGAGGTTGGTGTCAGCGCCGGTGTGATCCTCTCCATCGCCTTGCATCTCTACAAAACCAGCCGTCCGCATGTGGCGGAGGTCGGCCTTGTGCCCGGAACACAGCACTTCCGTAACATCCTGCGCCACACGGTAAAAACCGCACCGCACTTGGTCACGCTGCGCATTGACGAAAGCCTGTATTTCGCCAACGCACGATTCTTGGAAGACTATGTCTATGACCGCGTGGTCTGTGACCAACCGATCACCGATGTGGTGCTCATGGCCTCAGCTGTGAACGAGATCGACATGAGCGCGCTGGAAAGCCTTGAGGCGATCAACAGCCGCCTCAAAGAACTCGACATCCGCCTGCATTTCTCAGAGGTCAAAGGCCCCGTCATGGACCGTCTCAAGCGCAGCCATTTCCTCGAAGACCTAAGCGGCGAGATCTTCCTGTCTCAATATGACGCGTGGACAGAACTCACCACGACAGACAGCAGTCAAGCGGCCTAAACCGCTGGCGCCCCGCTGCGATGCCGGTGGGGTGCAAAACACGCTGCAATAGCAAGAATAATCCCGGACACCGTAGCGATCATGCCCGCTGCGCTCACCGCATTGTCAAAACCCAACCACAATGGCCCATATCCGGCAAAGACATAACCAAAAACAGCAGAAAGCACTGCAAAAACAACGCTCCAGCCCACCTGATGTTCCAACCGGTTGGTCATCAAACGCGCCGCCGCCGGCGGGCAAATGAACATCGCGATCACGATGATCGACCCCACCGCATCAAACGCCGCCACCGCCGCCAAAGCCGCCACCATCACCAGCGCCACGCCCACACGGTTGGTCGCAATGCCCATGGCCTGCGCAAAACTCTCGTCAAACGTGGACAACACCAGTGGTCGCCAAAACAGCCATAGGAACGCACAAACACCGAGCAACGCGATCACAACCCGGCCCAACTCCGGCGGCAACCCCGCCAAGGCAACGGGGTCAAGCAAGCTTTCCCAACCGATTGCATCCAGCCAGATCAAGCTCTCCAGATTGCCATACAGCGCGTGCTCCACGTCCAGATGCACAGAGGACGTATCACTTTGTTCCAAAAGCAAAACACCGGCTGCAAACAATGTCGTAAAGGTTAGCCCCATTGCCGCGCCGGGCTCGATATTGCCCAGCCGCCGAATGGCTTCAATCATCACCACAGACACCAAAGCCGCCCCTGCCGCACCCAACATCATTGGCGCGGCCGCCACCACACCGGTGATCAAAAACGCCACCACAATGCCCGGCAGCACCACATGGGAAATCGCATCCCCAATCAGCGCCTGCTTACGCAGCACCAGAAAATTACCAGGCAATGCGCAAGCCACCGCTGCCAACACACCAATCAACATCGGCGTCAACGATAGTGGTACAAATTCTTCGCCACTCATGATGCCACCCCCTGCGGTCCGCCAATGCGTTGATCTATTTCCGAAATTTGATCGCCAGTCAGCACGGTCTCAATGTCGCGCAACCCGTCGTAAAGCGCGGCGGCACTCTCAAATGCTTGATCCGCCCGCACGAGCTCCCAGCGCTTTTCGTCCCGCAACGCCTTCGCAGCACGTGCCCGTCCTGCTTCGGTTGGGACGCCATCGGCATGCGCCAGCCCAGCCTGTTTCAACAGGCGCACCGTATATGCCTCATAAATTGGCTGCCCCTGTGCTAAGGCAAGCAAACCTTGGCGCAGATGCACCCGCCGCTGAAACCGCACATGCCGCAAGTAAACTGCCAAAACCCCGCGATTTGGCGCCAACAGCAGCGAAGCAACAAACAAGCCAAAGCTCACCAACACAATGATCGGCCCGGTAGGCATCGCCGGTGCCACGGCGGATAGCCCCGCACCAATCCAGGCGGCCAAACCACCGCAAAGTCCTGTAATCATCACCATATGATCGGTGCGCTCGGTCCAGAACCGCGCTGTGACCGGCGGAATGATCAGCATGGCCACAATCAGAATGAGCCCCACAATCTTCAGGCCAATCACAGTTACCGCCAATGCAAGCGCCATAATCGCGAGATCCATACGCCCGACGTTGATGCCGCGTGCCGCCGCATATTCCGGATCAAACGCCAACAACGTCATCGGACGCCGCAGGATCAGCACCGCCACCAGCGTCAGCGCGCCGCCGCCGGCAATCACCAAGGCATCGTTGAACAACATGCCCGCCGTAGCGCCAAGCAGGAAGCTTTCCAAACCGGCCGCGCGCCCTGCGCCCATGGTTTGGATCACCGTCAGCAACACAATACCAAAGCCAAAAAACACTGACAGCACCGCGCCAATCGCGGCATCCTCGGACAAGCGCGTCCGTTGCGTGAGCCAACTCACACAGAGCAATCCAACCCAGGAGGACACCGCCGCGCCCAGTAACAAGCCCGGCAAGGCCCGCCCATCACCACCCAAAAGAACCATGAGCATAAAGGCAATGCCCACCCCAGGCAGGGTTGCGTGGCTGATCGCATCACTCACCAACGCCCGCTTGCGCAGGTACAAAAACGTCCCGGTTACCCCCGCCGCAATGCCCAGCAAGGTCGCACCAATGGTCACCAGCGTGGCGTTATAGCCAAGCTGCAAAGTCAACGCATTCCAAAACATGAGTTAGCCTGCTGCCAGCTCCAGCTGGTCGATCTGGCCAGTCGCCAACCGCCCGCCGTAGGTCTGGTTCAAGTTCTCAGACGTAAAGGCGTCATCCACCGTGCCTTCCGCCATCTTGCGTGTGTTGATCAGGAACACCCGGTCAAAATAACTGCGTACCGTTGTCAGGTCGTGATGAACCGCCACAACGGTTTTGCCCTCAGAACGCAGGGACTTCAGCACATCAATGATGGCTTTTTCCGTCGCCGCATCAACACCGGCAAAAGGCTCATCCAGCAAATAGAGATCCGCCTCCTGTGCCAGCGCTCGCGCGAGGAACACACGCTGTTGCTGCCCACCGGAAAGCTGCCCGATCTGGCGATCGGCAAAATCTGTCATGCCCACCCGCTCCAGACAGGCCCGCGCCTTTTCAATGTGATGCGGACGGATGCGACGCAGCAAGCCCAGCTCGCGATAGAGCCCCATCAGCACCACATCAATTACGCGGGTCGGGAAATCCCAATCCACGCTGGCGCGCTGCGGCACATAGGCAATGCGATGGCGCGCCGATTGCAACGGTTTCCCGAAGACCAGAGCCTGGCCTGCCAGCGGCTGCACAATACCCAAAGCGGCCTTCAACAACGTGGATTTACCGGCACCGTTGGGGCCAATGATCGCGGTCATCGAGCCCTCGGCCACCGTCATATCCACCGAGAACACCACCGGCTTCTGACCATAGGAGACGGTCATGCCCCGGATCACCATCGGGCTGTCCGCTGGGATCTCTGCTTTAGGCGTTGCGCCCATATTTGCTGCCACTTCCAGGCTCATGGTCTTGTCCTTACGATCCCGCCGACAGGCGATTATTCATACCGCGTTCCGGTACATCCCCGCCCAGCGCATCGCTGATGATGGTGATGTTGTGGTCAATCATGCCCACATAGGTGCCCTCATAGGTTCCATTCGGCCCCATCGCGTCCGAGAACAGCTCGCCACCAATCGCCACTTCATGGCCTTTGGCCGCCGCGCCTTCAACAAGCGCCCGAACGGTGCGATCTGACACGGAGCTTTCAACAAATACGGCTTTGATGTCGCGTTCGATCAATGTGTCCACCAAGCTGCTGATCCGATTCAAACCGGCCTCGCTCTCAGTGGAGATGCCCTGAACACCCAGAACCGAGAAACCGTAGGCCGCGCCAAAGTAGCCAAAGGCATCATGCGCTGTCAGCAGAATACGCGCCTCTTCCGGCACCGTGGTCAGCGACTTCTCTGCGTAGGCACTCAAGTCTGACAGCTCTGCAAGGAAGGTGTCGGCGTTGGCCACAAACTGCGCCTCTGCCGCGGGCATTTTCTCGATCAACGCATCACGCACCCGTTCAGTTACAAACACCCACAGCTGTGGATCCATCCACACATGGGGGTCAAACTTATCGGCATAATCGTCATGTCCACGTAGCATCTCCCGAGGCAGCGTGTCGGTCACTGCAACAACCGTTCCCCGCTGCTCCAACTTGTGCATGAAGTCTTCCATTTGCGCTTCCAGATACAGGCCGTGCCACAACACAAGGTCAGCTTTGGTCATGGCAACAATATCTGTGCGGGTCTGACGGTAAGCGTGCGGGTCAACACCAGCGCCCATAAGCCCTTTGACCTCAACGGCATCCCCACCAATACGCCGCGCGGTATCAGCAATCATACCCGTGGTCGCCACAACTTGCAGGGCCTCATCCGCAAACGACGGTGTCGCCGTGCTGAACATGGCAACGACTGCTGCCATCAAAAAATTTCGCCGAGGGAATCGCATTGTCTCTCCTATTGCGCTGTTTCTAGCTGATTATGAGAACCATTCGCAAGTAAGTCAACGCAATTGCGACTTATTCTCATCTTTTTGTTGACTAAATGGTCAAAAAAGTAGCTGACGTGTCGTTCTGCGACTTGCCAAGGCCCATATTTCTGAGGCATTTTGGTCCCTGTTTTCCGCAACAGGATGGATCGATGCACACGCCCACCACGACTGCCGAAGGGCATCAGCTGCCCACTGCGCTGGAACCGCGCAACCCCGGGATGGCGCTGGACCTTGATTGGGTTCGCACCGCGCAGGCCAATACCTCGGCCATCGAACGCCGCGCCAAGACCTTGCCGGGCCGCCGCTCGGTCAAAAAGGACTATCAGGCCGCCTGGCTGTGCAAGGCGATCTCCCTGATCGACCTGACCACCCTGTCCGGCGATGACAGCGAAGGCCGCGTGGAGCGTCTCTGCGCGAAAGCCAAACAACCGGTCCGCGTCGACATTCTCGATGCACTTGGCATGACCGGCCTGACCACCGGCGCAGTTTGTGTCTACCACGACATGATCGAAACCGCCGTGTCCTCACTCAAAGGTACAGGCATTCCAGTGGCGGCCGTTTCCACCGGCTTCCCGGCGGGTCTGTCGCCTTATCACTTGCGCATCGCCGAAATCGGCGAAAGCGTGAAAGCGGGCGCAGAGGAAATCGACATCGTCATCACCCGCCGCCACGTGCTGCAAGGCAACTGGCAGGCGCTCTATGACGAAATGAAAGAAATGCGCGAAGCCTGTGGCGACGCCCACGTCAAAGCCATTCTGGCCACCGGCGAACTTGGTACCCTGCGCAACGTCGCCCGCGCTTCTCTGGTGTGCATGATGGCCGGCGCTGACTTCATCAAAACCTCCACCGGCAAGGAGAGCGTGAACGCGACCCTGCCTGTGTCCCTGGTGATGATCCGTGCCATTCGCGACTACTATGACCGCACCGGGTTCCGCGTCGGCTACAAACCAGCTGGTGGCATTTCAAAAGCCAAGGACGCGCTGGTCTACCTGTCCCTGATCAAAGACGAATTGGGCGATCGCTGGTTGCAACCGGACCTGTTCCGCTTTGGCGCGTCCTCCCTGTTGGGCGACATCGAACGCCAGCTGGAGCATCACGTCACCGGCCAGTATTCGGCCAACTACCGCCACGCGATGGCGTAAGGACAGTCCGGTGAGCGCATCCGCAGACACCAACGCCTCTGTGCCGGACCAGCACCTTCTGCGCATGAAGGTCTGGTCCCAACGCACATGGGTCGCCCGCTGCGACGACCACCTCTCTGGTGCAACCCTGGAAGGCCGGCTTGCGGACTTCCTGCAGGAAGCCTTTGAGTACGCACACACACAGCCGGACCTGCTTGACAAAACCACCGCCCAAATTGCCGAAGCCGTAATGGCCGGAATTTTACACAGCGAAACAGTGCCAGCCGACGCGTTGCAGGCCGCACTTCACAAGATAACCTCGTAAGGGGAAGACACATGACCGTTAAAGAGATCTTCGAAACCATGGATTACGGCCCCGCCCCCGAAAGCGCAGCTGATGCGCTGGCCTGGATTGTCGATCAAGGCGCGGCCTTTGGCCACTTCATCGACGGTGACTGGACCACACCACGCAAGGACTTCCAGTCCAAGAACCCCGCCAACGGCGAGACTCTCGCCGACCTGACGCAGGCATCTCAGGACGAGGTCAATGCCGCCGTCAAAGCTGCGCGCAAAGCCCAAGCCAAATGGGAAGGCTTGGGCGGTCATGGCCGTGCCAAATATCTCTACGCCATTGCCCGCCTGCTGCAAAAGCACAGCCGCCTCTTCGCGGTTCTGGAAACTCTGGACAACGGCAAGCCGATCCGCGAAAGCCGTGATATCGACATCCCACTGGTGCAGCGCCATTTCTACTATCACGCAGGCATGGCGCAACTCATGGAAGCGGAACTACCCAACGCGCAAGCGCTCGGAGTCTGTGGCCAGATCATCCCATGGAACTTTCCGCTGTTGATGCTGGCGTGGAAAGTCGCGCCTGCTTTGGCGATGGGCAACACGGTTGTGCTGAAACCTGCCGAATACACCTCTCTCACCGCCATGGCTTTTGCCGACATCTGTCAGCAAGCAGGCCTGCCAGCGGGTGTGGTCAACATCGTCACCGGCGACGGCACAGTGGGCGAAATGATCACCGCGCATGAAGACATCAACAAGGTCGCCTTCACCGGCTCCACCGAAGTGGGCAAGCGCATTCGCGAAGCCACCGCAGGCTCCGGCAAATCGCTAACTTTGGAGCTTGGAGGCAAGTCGCCTTATATCGTCTTTGAAGATGCCGACATTGACTCCGCGATTGAAGGTTTGGTAGACGCCATCTGGTTCAATCAGGGCCAGGTCTGCTGCGCCGGCTCCCGCCTCCTGGTGCAAGAAGGCATTGCCGAAACCTTCTACCGCAAACTCAAGGCCCGCATGGATGGTCTGCGCATTGGCAATCCACTGGACAAATGCATCGACGTGGGAGCTGTGGTCGATCCGGTGCAGCTCAACACCATCACCGAGATGGTCGAGAATAACACCGACGGCGAAACCTACCACGCCCCCATCGAGATGCCTGCCGAGGGCTGCTTTTACCCGCCAACCCTGATCACCGGCCTCGCGCCGTCTTCCAAGCTGATGCAGGAAGAGATCTTCGGCCCTGTGCTGGTCTCCACCACTTTCCGCACCCCGTCTGAGGCCGTGCAGCTGGCCAACAACACGCGTTACGGTCTCGCGGCCACGCTCTGGACGGAGAACGTGAACCTCGCACTAGACATTGCGCCGAAACTGGTCGCCGGTGTGGTCTGGATCAATGCCACCAACCTGTTTGACGCGGCTGCCGGCTTTGGTGGTGTGCGTGAAAGCGGCTACGGACGTGAAGGCGGCTGGGAAGGTTTGGCGGCCTACTCCAAGCCCAAAGGTGCCCCCAAGGCGCTCAAGCCTGTCGAAGCCTTTACCGGCGACAAAGGCCCAACCGACCCGCTGGACCGCACCCCCAAACTCTATGTGGGGGGCAAACAGGCCCGCCCGGATGGCGGCTACAGCCAGAACATCTACGGCAAGTCCGGCGCCCTACTGGGCCAAGCGCCGATTGCCAACCGCAAGGATGTGCGTAACGCGGTTGAGGCCGCTCATGCCGCCAAAGGCTGGTCCGGCACCACAGGCCACCTGCGCGCGCAAATTCTCTACTACATCGCGGAAAATCTCTCCGCCCGCAAAGACGAGTTTGCCACACGCGTGAACCTCTTGACCGGCGGAAAGACCGGCGCTGCAGAGGTCGAAACCTCGATCCGCCGCCTTTTCACCTACGCCGCATGGGCCGACAAATACGATGGTCAGGCGCATGGCGTGCCGATCCGCGGCGTGGCCTTGGCGATGAAAGAGCCCGTGGGCGTGATCGGCGCGCTCTGTGCGGATGACGCGCCGCTTCTCGGCCTGATCTCCGCCATGGCGCCCGCCATTGCGATGGGTAACCGCGCCATTTTGGTCGCCTCGGAAGCCTACCCGTTGGCGGCGACAGACTTCTATCAGGTGCTCGAAACCTCCGACGTGCCGGGTGGGGTTGTCAACATCCTGACCGGATCCCACGCCGAACTGGCTGGACCACTCGCAGGTCACCTCGATGTGGATGCGGTCTGGTCGTTCTCCTCCTCGGATGTGTCTGCGGAGATCGAACGCGCCAGCGCGGGCAACCTCAAGCGCACTTGGGTCAACAACGGCCTGTCGCGAGACTGGATGGGCGCCGAAGGCGAAGGCCGTGACTTCCTGCAAGCCGCGACCGAAGTCAAAAACATTTGGGTGCCTTACGGCGAATAAGCCTAGCCCACACCAACAAAAAAGCGCCGGTGGGTCCCCACCGGCGCTTTACTTTTTTCGATACCTAACCAGATCAGGCGGCGGCCCAAGCCTCGTCATCGCCATCGTTGTCAAACATCTCGACATCACCGGTCTGCGGCGCAACCGCAGCCACACGGAACCCGGCCAGCGCATCGACAAGACGATCCACCGCCATGTCCAGGCTGGAAGTCGCCGCAGAGGCCTCTTCCGCCCGTGCCGCATTGGCCTGCGTCTCGCTGCCAATGGTCTGCATGCTGCCGCGGATTTTCTCAACCGATTGTGCCTGTTCACTGGACACATCCGAGATTTCCGCCACATTGCCAGACACTTGGTTCACGTCACCCAAGATCGCCTCCAGCGCATCCCCCACCTGACGCACCAGCGCGACGCCGTTGGTCACATGGCCGTTGCTTTCCGAAATCAGTGTGTTGATGTTCTGCGCCGCCTCTGCCGAGCGATGCGCCAACTCGCGCACCTCAGAGGCCACAATCGCAAAACCTGCGCCCGCTTCCCCGGCCCGTGCCGCTTCGACCCCGGCGTTGAGTGCCAACAGGTTGGTCTGGAACGCAATGTCTTCGATCAGCGTCACCACATGGTCAATTTGCGCCGAGGAGGCTTCGATCTCATCCATCGTGCTCACGGCCTGACGTACCACTTCGGCCCCGTTGCTGGTCATGTTGCGGGTGTTGTCAAACCGCTCTTGCGTGGACTTGGCCTTCTCAACCGCCCCGTTCATCGCATCGGCAATCTGCTCCACCGCATCGGTCACGCCTTGCAAGGCACCTGCTTGTTTCTCGGTGCTGTGCGCCACGCTGTTGGACACCTCAGACAACTCGCGGCTGTCCACTTCGATCTGGCTCGACACGGATGTCACGGAGGTCACGATGCCACTCAAAGACTTGACCGCGTCGTTGAAGCTCTTGCGTAACGCCTCATAGCTTTTGTCAAAGGAATGATTGATCGAAGCATCCAAATTGCCACCGGCAATCCGTGTCAGACGCTCGTGCAGTGTTTCCACAACATCCGCCTGCGCCTTCTCACGCGCTTCAATGCCCGCCTTCTCAACCTTCAGCGCGTCCATTGTCTCCGACAGCACTGCTTGCTCTTTGTTGCGCTCATTCATCTGACGCAGTGTCGTCATGACAGAAGTCAGCAAAATGCCAGTTTCCGCAATCACAACAACAGCGTGCAACACTGTGCGGCCAATGTTTTCCATCAAATCCACCGACGGATACACCATCGCCGGCCAGAAAAACGTCAACGCCAGATGGTGCACAGCCGTCACGCCCGCTCCTACCAGCAAAGCTGTCGGACAAGTCATCAGGGTCAGCATCGCCAGCGCGGCAAAGAACACCATATGCACGTCAAGTTGCCATGCGTGTCCCGTCATAGACGCAAGGATCAAAGCAATCTGACCAATTACGGCCACAGTCACGCTCACACGCGCCGCAAGATTGCCGCCCAACCGATAGGCATAAAACGCCAATGCGGCAAAGGCGCCTGCGGAGGCGCCGATCATCACAACTTGGCCGCCTCGCATAAATGCAATTGTTGCCGCCGCAGCGCCAAGAACCGCCGCCACGATGGCCAAAACTTTCACACCCGTCTGACGGGCTTGCGTCAATTTGAGATCTTCTGTCATATCGTATCACCACACAGCCAGGCCAGCGCTTCGCCGTCCAGAATGGCCCAGGCTCCATTCCGTTTCAGTCTCTGTTCAAAGTCTTCGCTTTCTGACGCCCCCATCACAGCGAGCGGGGCTTGTGTCACGCCCACGACATGTCCGCCGGATGTCTCCACGAGTTCTGTCAGATCTGTGCCCGGCCGCGCGACAATCAAAACCGGCCCCCCTGATTTCACAGGGGCGCTGACAATTGCCAGAACCGGGGTCACGGTCAGGCAAAAGACAACAGCGAGAATCGCCGGAAGATATTGCATGCGTTGGGTCATCCTGCCCTTCTTCGGACAAAACAGTTTCCAGCCGCTTAATTTCGGAAGGGCAATTAGTTTGCGCGGCGAAATTACCCCACGTCAGATTGCCCCGCACAGGCCAAAAGAAAACGCGCTGGGAAACCCAGCGCGCTTTCAAAATGTCCATTCCGATTATTGGGACAGGTACTTAGCCTGGCAACTTGGTGGTGCGCAGGTATGGGAAATGGGTTGTGAACTCACCGTACTTCGCCTTCGCATCCTCATCGCTCACCGCAACCGGGATCACCACATCGCCACCTGGGGTCCAGTTCGCAGGCGTCGCGACGTTCTCTTTGGCCGCTGTCTGCAGACCATCCAGCGCGCGCAGCACCTCGGCAAAGTTCCGGCCCACATTCATCGGATAGGTCATCGACAGCTTCAGCTGCTTGTCCGGGCCGATGATGAACACCGAGCGCACGGTGGCGCTGTCCGCTGGAGTGCGGCCATCTGGCAGATACGCCTCGGCTGGCAGCATATCGAAAGCTTTGGACACAGCCAGACCGTCATCGGCAATGATCGGGAAGCCCGCGCCAGTGCCCGCATAGGACTCGATGTCTTTCTTCCAGCCTTTGTGGTCTTCCACTCCGTCCACGGAGACCCCTATCACCTTGGTGCCGCGCTTCTGCCACTCATCGGCAAGCTGCGCGACCGCGCCAAACTCGGTGGTGCAGACCGGCGTAAAGTCTTTTGGATGGGAAAACAGGATGGCCCAGCTGTCGCCGATCCAGTCGTGAAAAGTGATCGTGCCCTGATCCGTCTCGGCGGTGAAATTTGGCACAACATCATTGATTCGCAGGCCCATGGGTATCTCCCTCTCTTTGGGTCGCACACTCCGCCCTGCCAGCTTGAGGCGAGACAATTCTCGCGGGTGGGGCGATATGTAAAAACGGTTCTCTGTCGCAAAGCGACTTTGCGCAGACTACATCCGTCTTTTTTGAACGCCACCCCTTTACCGGAAGAAATAATTTGATCAAATTGCTCGTGACCGCGCGTCGCGCCCACTTGCGGCCCCCCCGTTTTGCCGCGCAGAGTGACGCCAAGATCGAGAGGGAGTGAACACCATGATCGAGAAACGCCAATTCTACATCAACGGCCAATGGGTCGACCCTGTTGCCGCCAATGACCTGCCTGTCATTGACCCCGCTACCGAGGATACCTGCGCCGTGATTTCACTCGGCGATCAGGCGGACACCGACGCTGCCGTGGCTGCCGCACGCGCTGCTTTCCCCGCCTGGGCGGACACGCCTTTGGAGGAGCGCGTGGCGCTGGTCAAAAAGTTGCGCGACATCTATATGGCCCGCCGTGATGATATGGCCGAAGCCATGCGCCTGGAAATGGGCGCGCCCACCGATCTGGCCAAGAACAACCAATGGGGCGCTGGCGTCTGGCATCTCGATGGCTTCCTCGAAGCTCTGGAAAACTTCGAGTTCGAATACGCCATGGGGGCCGATCGCATGCGCAAAGAGCCAATTGGCGTCTGCGCCATGATCACCCCATGGAACTGGCCCATGAACCAGGTGTTCTTGAAAGCCATTCCGGCGCTGCTGGTCGGCTGCACCATGGTGCTCAAACCGTCTGAGATCGCGCCCCTGTCCTCCATCGTCTTCACCGAGATGATGCACGAAGCTGGCTTCCCGGCGGGTGTCTTCAATATGGTCAACGGCGACGGTGTGGGTGTCGGCTCGCAACTGTCCGCGCATCCAGACGTGGACATGGTGTCCTTCACCGGCTCCACCCGTGCGGGCATCGCCATCTCCAAAGCCGCCGCCGATACGCTTAAGCGCGTCAGCCTTGAGCTTGGCGGCAAGGGTGCCAACATCATCTTTGCAGATGCAGACGAAAAAGCCGTCAAACGCGGCGTGATCCACTGCATGCAGAACTCCGGCCAATCTTGTAACGCCCCTACCCGCATGATGGTCGAAAGCAGCCGCTACGCCGACGCCGTAGAGCAAGCCAAAGCTGCAGCCGAAGCGACCCAAGTTGGTGCCACCACGGAGTCCGGTCGCCATATCGGCCCGGTGGTCTCAGAGTTGCAGTTCAACAAAATCCAGGGCCTGATCGAGACCGGCATCAAAGAAGGCGCCACGCTGGTCGCAGGCGGCCTCGGCCGTCCGGAAGGCATGAACAAAGGCTACTTCGTGCGCCCAACCGTATTCGCCGACGTGACGCCGGATATGACCATCTACCGCGAAGAAATCTTCGGCCCGGTGCTGGCGATCTCTCCGTTTGAAACCGAAGAGCAGGCTGTGCAGATGGCCAACGACACCGTCTACGGCCTGACCAACTACATCCAAACGCAAGATGACGACAAACGTCTGCGCGTGGCGCGTCAGGTCCGCTCTGGCATGGTGGAAACCAACGGCGTGTCCCGCATCAACGGCTCGCCCTTTGGCGGCTACGGTCAATCCGGCAACGGCCGCGAAGGCGGCTCTTGGGGATTGGAAGAGTTCTGCGAAACCAAGGCGATCTCCGGCGTGCCCATGGGCTGAGCCGCACGTTGACACAAAAGAAAAGGCCGCAGCATCCCGCTGCGGCCTCTTTTGTTACGCTGCCGGCTTGCGCGAGCGGTTGCGCCGCCGCCGAGGACGACCGCCTCCCGGCTTGTCATTGCCGTTGGCCGCGCTGTTTGGCTTGCCACCTCCGGGTTTTCCCCGGCCTGACTTGCCGCCGCCACCTGGCTTGCCGCCGCCACGCTTGCGGCCCTCTCCACCAGACCGTGGCCCCGCGCCGTATTCTTTCTTCATCTCACGAAGCTCATCAGTAGGCCGGTCAAACTGACGACCAATCAGCTTCTCGATGTCCTTCAGGTAATCCCGTTCATCCAGCGCACAGAAGGAAATCGCCCGCCCTTCGCGACCGGCGCGCGCGGTGCGGCCAATCCGGTGCACATAGGCCTCGGCCACGTTGGGCAGATCAAAATTGATCACCAGCGAAATCACCGGAATGTCGATCCCACGCGCCGCCACATCGGTGGCCACCAGAATGGTGACCTCGCCTTCGCGGAACGCCTTGATCGCACGATCCCGCTGCCCCTGGCTTTTGTTGCCGTGGATCGACGCCGCATTGAAGCCCTCGGCGACCAACTGCTTCATCATCCGCTCCGCACCGTGTTTGGTGCGCGAGAAAATCAGCGTGCTCTCACCCATGTTTTCGGACAGGATTTCCCGCAGCCGTTTCCGCTTCTCACCCTTCTCGTGGTATTCCATCGACTGGGCAATCTTATCGGCGGTCTTGCCGGGAGGCGCACATTCCACCCGCTTGGGCTTGGCCAGATAGCTCTGGCTCAGCTCTTCCATCTGCTTGGGCATGGTGGCCGAAAACAGCATGGTTTGGCGCGGCCTGCCCAGATGCGGCGCAATTTTGCGTAAGGAGTGAATGAACCCCATGTCCAGCATCTGGTCCGCTTCATCCAGCACCAGATAGCCCACGGTCGACAGGTCGATTTCCTTGCGATCCAGCAGGTCAATCAACCGGCCCGGCGTTGCCACCAGAATATCCGTGCCGCGTTTCAGCATGGCAATCTGGCGGTTGATGGACTGCCCACCCACCACAGTCATCACCTTCATCGGTGTGCCTTGCACCATCGGGCGCAGGTTGTCGGCGATCTGGTTCACCAATTCCCGCGTCGGCGCCAGCACCAGCGCCTTTACCGATTTCGGCATCGGCTTGCCCGGGGTCGCCAACAGGCGGTCCATCATCGGCAGGCCAAAGGCCAGCGACTTGCCGGTGCCGGTCTGCGCCAGCCCCAGAATGTCATGGCCCTGCAAGGCCAGTGGAATGGCCTTCTGCTGGATTGGCGTAGGCGCATCAAAACCAGCCGCCTTGAGGCCTTTCAAAAGTGTGGGCGACAGGCCCAGGTCTTCGAACGTCGACACAAAATGTCCTTTCAAACCACACGCGTGACAGCGCATGGCATGGCGTCAACGGCCCACACAGGAGCCGCGATCGGGTTCGACAGCACCGCCACCGCGAAGCACATTCCGCGCGGCCCGGTCTGCCAGTCAGAACCCTGCGTGATGGGAACGAAAGCGTCGCTGATGCGCCCGGACGGTTCTTTTAAACCCGGCGCGGCCTGCTCACGCGGCTGCGCAGCGACCTGCTCCACATAAAGCCTCGCGACACAAAGTCAACTGTTGGCCAATAGACAAAAAGGGCCAGCGTCCCGCGCCAGCCCCTCTTTTTTTTATCTCAAGCCACCTAAGAGCGTCAGGCCTTGCCTTTCCACGGCACGAGGTATTTCTCTCCCCAGCGCATCAGCATATCGATGCCAAATCCGATGATCCCGATGAGGATAATGCCCATCAAAACGATATCCGTGTCCTGAAACTTGGACGCCGCCACAATCATCTTACCCACACCTTTTTCCGCCGCCACAAGCTCTGCGGCCACAACCGTGCCCCAGCAAACGCCCATCGCCACCCGCGCCGCCGTAAATATCTCCGGCAGGGAGTTTGGAATGATCACGTGACGCAGGATCTGACGCTTATTGGCCCCCAGCGAGTAAGCCGCATGCACCTTGGTGATATTCACCCCCGACACACCGGAGCGCGCGCCAATCGCCATGATCCACAGCGCGGCAAGGAACAGCAGGATGATTTTGCCCTGCTCGCCAATCCCGGCCCAGATGATCACCAGCGGGATCAAGGCCAAAGGCGGCACCGGCCGCATGAATTCCACAATCGGATCAAACCAGCCTCGGAACCAGTTGGACAGCCCCATGGCGTAGCCCAACGGAATACCCACTGCCGCGCCCAGTGCAAAGCCCACGATCACCCGGAACAGGGAATAGCTCAGATGCTCCGCCAGGGTGACGTTTTGGTATCCGTCCTGGCTCACCGAAATCAGACGCTTCCATACGCTTTCCGGCGCAGGCAGCCAGATGTTCTCCATCTGCCAACCTTTGGCCGGCTCAAAGTTCAACGTGCCTTTGTCGGTCAGCGCCACGCGCCCAAAACCAAGTTCGACATCGGTCTCACGATCAATTGGCTGGCCATCCACCGCGACGATCTTCGCCCCGTCTTTGCGGGTTACCTCATCGTTGGCATCCCAGCGCAGCAGTTTTGACCGGTAAGCCTGCACCACAAGGGAATCATCTTTGGCAATCCCGTCATTCTCCGCAACAACAGGTGCGTCCGGCTTTTCGCCAGCTTCATGCACCAGCACACTGACGGTGGCGTCCGCCGTCTGACCGCCTTCAGCTTCCACCGTGTAGGTAAAGGTCGCCTCCCCCACAAACGGTCCCGGTGCGTGTAGGAATTTCGGCAACAAGGAAGATCCGGTGAACGCGCCCCAAATCACAAAGATCAGCACAATTGATATCACCGAGGCCGCTTTGTTGGAGATCACGGCGCTCTCATCCCCGAAGGTCACCGTCTTAAGCGATGTATAGTCCCGAACAGGCGTCAAGCGACGTTTGACCTGAGTATACAAGGCATAAGCCAAGAGGATCAGGCCAACATACAAAATCAAATACGGCAGAGCGCTGACCACAGAAATAAGAAGTGTGATCAGTTCACCACCGAGGTCTGAAAAAATCTGTCCCATGTTATGCGCTCTCCTCGGTGCGGCCCATGATCTCTTCTTCCATGTTCCAGATCATGTTGAGGATCTCTTCGCGGGTTGCGGCATAATCCGGATGCTCCTTCACCTCCCGCAAATCTGCGCCCACGCCCATGTCCGCAAAAGGCAGGCGATATTCTTTGTGAATCCGCCCCGGCCGCGGTGCCATCACCAACAGGCGCTCCCCCAACAACAGCGCTTCATCCACCGAGTGGGTGATCAAAATGATTGTTTTGCCAGTCTCTTTCCACAGCTTGAGCACCAGGCTTTGCATCTTCTCCCGCGTCAGCGCGTCGAGCGCCCCCAGCGGTTCGTCCATCAGGATCACATCCGGATCATTTGCAAGGCAGCGGGCCAATGCCACACGCTGCTGCATTCCGCCGGACAGCTCATAGACCATTTTTTCCTTGAAATCCTGCAGCCCCACCACGTCGAGCAAATGGTCAACGATCTCTGCGCTCTCAGACTTCGGCATGCCCTTCATATCCGGTCCAAAACGCACGTTGTCCCGTACGCTCATCCACTCAAACAAGGCGCCCTTTTGAAACACCATGCCACGCTCGGCATCCGGCCCAAGCACTTGATGCCCGTTCAGCATAATCTGGCCTTCTGTCGGCGCCAGAAACCCGGCCACAATATTCAACAAGGTGGTTTTGCCACAGCCCGAAGGCCCCAGCACACTCAGCAACTCGCCCTGTTTTAGATCAAGGCTCACGTCCTTTAGCGCTTGCACATGACTGCCGTTGGGCAGGTCAAAACGCATGGACAAATTTTGTATGGATAATCCGGTCATGGTCCCTATCTGACGTTGGGCATCGCCCCCGCGACGCACGGCGGTTGTCCCGCCTGTTCTCATTGGGAAATCATTGAAAACAAGGCCCACATCCAAAGGTGCGGGCCTTGTCCTTACATGCGCTTACATGCCTTTGGCAGCTTCCAGCGGTCCGGTGTTGACCGCGCCGTCATAGCTGTCCAGCGCGCTTGGAATGGAGCCTGCGCCCACAAACACGCCCGCCACACCTTTCATGAAGTCCTGCGCCGTACCGCCCAGCCAGGCACCGCCCAACTGATCGTCCACGGTTGGGAACTTGAAGGTCGCCAGCGTATCTGCGGTGGACTGCTCATCCATACCCGCGTCTTTCGCGATCACCGGCAGCATCTTGGCGTGGTTGGCTTCATCCGCCCACATTGCGTTGGCTTCGGCGGTCACCGCCAGGAACTTCGCCAGCATCTCGCCTTCTTCGGCAATGTAGGACGCAGGCGCGGTAGTGGCGTCAAACACCAGAATGCCCAGCTCTTCTTTCTCCGCACCGGTCAACAGCACGTTGCCATGCTCTTTCATGCGACGCAGCGCGCCACCCCAACCACAGGCCATGTCCAGCGATCCTTGCGCCAGTGCCGCAGCGCCTTCCGCTGGTGCCATGTCGACCACTTCCATAGACGCCACATCCACACCGAAGTGGTTCATCTGGCTGAGGAAACCATAGTGCGCCGCGGTGCCCAGCGGCACAGCCACCTTCTTGCCGGCCAGTTCAGCGGCGCTGTCCTTGTCAATCTCAAGACCAGAGGCCACCACACAGTTGTCGTTGTCAGAGTAGCTCACCGCCACATCCACGATCTGGATGTCCTGACCTGCAGAGGCTGCAACCACAAACGGTGGCACACCTTGGCTCACAGAAATCTGCACGTCGCCAGAGGCCATCGCCGCGCTCATCGCGGTGCCGGTGTCAAAGCTGACCCAGTTGATCTTGGTGCCCATGGCTTCTTCATACATGCCGGTCTGCTTGGCGTATTGGAACGGCATCGGCCACTCCAGGAAGTAGGCCACGGTGATCTCGTCGGCCATCGCTGCCTGCGCACCCAGCAACATAGCGGTGGAGGCCGCCGCACCCATCAGCGTCGTTTTCAAGCTCATAATCATTTCTCCCGTTGTCGATTCTGGCGCGAAATTCGAGCCGGGTTCGTCGGGCCTTGAGCCTCTTTTTTGATCACCGGCAATGCGCGTCCTCCTTGAGGGGAGCGGAAATTCGGGCACCGATCAATGTTTTTTTCAGCAATTCAACGTCACGAACCCGTGTCTTGGCCCCGCCAATTAAATTTGACCACTTGGTTGAAAACGTTATAAAATAGGGATTTGAAGCCCTCTTCACGGATTTTTGGACGCAGCCCGTCGGAATACTGGCCTTACAGAGCCAAATTTTTTGGCCCTATAAACCTGCTTGAAAAAGTCGCGAGGATGTCACCGAAATCCACGTAGCGGGCGGAGTTTGCGCCCGAAAAACAATCTAAAGTAGATTCTCAATCAGGGAGACTCGCGCCATGGATGGCACATTGAAAGACAACGACCTTAGCCATGTCGTGAACGCTGACAAAGCCCACGTCTGGCATCATCTGGTGCAGCACAAGCCGTTCGAAACAAACGACCCTCGTATCATCATCGAAGGCAAAGGCATGCGCGTGTGGGATCAGAACGGCAAAGAGTATATCGACGCTGTGTCTGGCGCGGTCTGGACCGTAAACGTCGGCTACGGCCGTGAGCGCATTGCAAACGCCGTGCACGCCAACCTGATGAAAATGTGCTACTTCGCCAATGCCGCGGGCAACGTACCCGGCGCGCTTTATGCGGAGAAACTGATCGACAAAATGCCCGGCATGAGCCGAGTCTATTTCACCAACTCCGGATCAGAGGCCAATGAGAAGGCCTTCAAGATGATCCGTCAGATTGCGCATAAGAAATACGGCGGCAAGAAACACAAAATCCTTTATCGCGACCGCGACTACCACGGCTCCACATTGGCGGCGATGTCCGCGGGCGGTCAGGATGAACGCAACATGCAATACGGCCCCTTTGCACCGGGTTTTGTGCGCGTGCCGCACTGTATGGAGTACCGCAAAGACGAACTTGGCCTCGGCCATCTCTCCGGGCGCGAGTTCGGCATCGCTGCGGCCAACCTGATCGAAGAGGTCATCCTTAAGGAAGGCCCGGACACCGTGGGCGCACTCTGCCTTGAGCCTGTGACCGCAGGTGGCGGCGTCATCACCCCACCCGAAGGCTATTGGGAACGGGTGCAGGAAATCTGCAAACAGTATGACATCCTGCTGCACATCGACGAAGTGGTCTGTGGCATTGGCCGCACCGGCACTCATTGGTTTGGCTATCAGCACTACGGCATCAAGCCGGACTTCGTGACCATGGCCAAAGGCGTGGCCTCCGGTTATGCCGCCATCGCCTGCATGGTCACCACCGAAGAGGTCTTTGACCTGTTTAAATCCGACGCGTCCGACAAGCTGGACCACTTCCGGGACATCTCCACCTTCGGCGGATGTACCGCTGGCCCTGCGGCCGCGCTGGAAAACATGGCGATCATCGAAGAAGAAGGCCTGCTGGAAAACTGCACCGCCATGGGCGAGCGCATGATGGCCAACCTGCAGGCTCTGATGGAGAGACACGAAGTCATTGGCGACGTGCGCGGCAAAGGCCTGTTCCTTGGCTGTGAGCTTGTGAAAGATCGCGAGACCAAGGCGCCTGTGGACGAAGCCGACATCGCCGCCGTGGTCGCCGACTGTGGCGCGCAAGGCGTGATCATCGGTGCAGCCAACCGCTCCGTGCCGGGCCGCAACAACGTGATTGCCTTCTCCCCGGCCCTGATCGCCACGGCAGACGACATCGACGCCATCACCACGGCTGTCGATAACGCCCTGACCAAAGTGTTTGGCTAAACAGAACTGCAACGTCCGGTGACGGCGTCCTCCCCCGTCACCCCGCGCCGCTTGCCCCTCGGGGCAGGTGGCGCTTGTGTCTGTGAAAGGAAAACCCATGTGGCCTGCCCCCATCACATTGACCGGCACCCATGTGTCATTGGCGCCTCTGTCACAGGACCACGCGAGTGATTTGGCCGAAGCCTCCGCAGACGGGGATCTTTCCTCCCTGTGGTACACCATGGTGCCAACACCCGAAGAGGTGCCGGCCAACATCGACGCGCGGAATGCGACCTCAGGCATAACGCCTTTTGCCATCCTCGACCCAACAGGCAAAGCCGTTGGCATGACCACCTTTATGAACGCCGACGCAGCCAACCGGCGGGTGGAAATCGGGTCCATATGGTATCGCGCGGCGGTCCAACGCAGCCCAATGAACACCGAATGCAAACTGCTGATGCTGCGTCACGCCTTTGAAGAATTGGACTGCATTGCCGTAGAATTCCGCACCCATTTTCTAAACCAACAATCACGCCGCGCGATCGAACGTCTTGGCGCGAAATTCGATGGCGTTCTGCGCAATCACATGATCATGGCCAACGACACATTGCGCGACACCGCGGTCTATTCGATCTGCCAACACGAATGGCCCGCCGTGCGCGCAAATCTTAAGCACAAGCTGGCACGCATGGCACAAGCGTGAAAGTCCAGTTTGCCAGCGCGATAAGTCCAGTATAGCCTCCCGCCCATGGCCATATCTGTCGAAACCTTCTTCCTCGCGCCCGGCTTTCAGGGCACACTTCAGGCGCAAATCCAGCAATTGATCGCAGAGGGCATCCTGTCCGGCCGCTTCCGTCGCGGCGAAAAACTCCCGTCCTCGCGCAAACTCGCCACCCACCTCGGCGTGTCACGCATCACTGTCACCCTCGCCTACACCGAGCTTCTGGCCAACGACTACCTGACTTCACGTGGCCGATCCGGCTACTACGTCAGCGAAAACGCCCCGGTTCCCCCATCTTTTGATCCACCTAAACCACGCGAAGACCGCATCGATTGGACCCGCGCTTTGGGGCGTCGCTTCACCGGCGGTGACACTCCGGACAAACCCAAAGACTGGGCCAACTACCGCTACCCTTTTGTTTACGGACAAACCGATCCCAGTCTTTTTGATCACGCCAACTGGCGGCTCTGTGCTTTGCAGGCTTTGGGCCAAAAAGACTTCACCGCGCTCACTTCGGATTACTATGATCAGGACGACCCCGAGTTGGTCGAATTCATCGCCCGCAACACGCTACCCCGTCGTGGCATCATCGCCCGCCCTGAAGAAATCCTGATCACCTTGGGTGCCCAAAACGCGCTCTGGATTGCTGCGCAGGTGCTGCTGACCCAGCGCCGCATGGCCGCAATCGAAAACCCCTGCTACCACGCCCTGCGCGACATTCTGAACCAATCGCGCTGCCATGTGGACGCCATCAACGTAGACCGCGACGGCCTCAACCCCGACCTGATCCCCTCTGAAGCGGACGTGATTTTCACCACCCCCAGCCATCAATGCCCAACCACCGCCACCATGCCGATGGCCCGCCGCCACGCCTTGCTGGAGCGTGCCCGCGACATCGACGCGCTGGTGGTCGAAGATGACTACGAATTTGAAATGTCCTTCCTTGACGCCCCCTCCCCGGCCTTGAAATCACTCGATACCGAAGGCCGTGTGATTTATGTGGGAAGCTTCTCCAAGTCGCTGTTTCCTGGCCTGCGTCTTGGATATCTGGTCGGCTCCGAAGCCTTCATCCGAGAAGCCCGCGCCCTGCGTGCCTCCGTCATTCGTCATCCTCCCGGCCACATCCAACGCACTGCCGCGTATTTCCTATCCCTTGGCCACTACGATGCCCTCATCCGCCGCATCCGCGAGGCCCTCAAAGCCCGCCGCGCCGTCATGCAGGACGCCATTGATCAATCAGGCCTGACCGTTGCGGGCAAAGGCGCCTTTGGCGGCTCATCTTTTTGGATGCAGGCCAACCCCGACGTCGACACTGAAATCTTGGCAGAAATCCTCAAATCCGAAGGTGTCCTCATCGAACCAGGTCATTCGTTTTTCACCGGCGAAACCCCACCAAAGAACTTCTACCGCCTCGGCTATTCCTCCATTCCCTCCGAACGCATCCCCGAGGGCGTGGCCCGGATCGCCCGCGCGCTTGGCTCTGGCTGATCTGGACACATCCGGGCACCCCATCTGGCCCTAACGCCAAATTGCCGCAGTTCGTACTTTCCATGCAAAAGGAACGCCCACCGAAAGAGTCGGGCGCAGCATGGAGTTTGCCTCATGAAAATGACCACCGAAGAAGCCTTTGTGAAAGTGCTTCAGCGCCACGGCATCGAGCATGCCTTTGGAATCATTGGCTCCGCCATGATGCCAATCTCAGATCTCTTCCCCAAAGCGGGCATCATGTTCTGGGACTGCGCCCACGAAGGCTCCGCTGGCATGATGAGCGACGGCTACACCCGCGCCACCGGCAAAATGTCGATGATGATCGCGCAAAACGGCCCCGGCATCACCAACTTCGTGACCGCCGTGAAAACCGCCTACTGGAACCACACGCCGCTGCTGCTGGTGACCCCACAGGCCGCCAATAAGACCATCGGTCAGGGTGGTTTTCAGGAAGTTGAGCAGATGGCGCTGTTCAAAGACATGGTGGCCTATCAGGAAGAGGTCCGCGACCCGTCCCGTGTTGCGGAAGTCCTCACCCGTGTGATTGCCCAAGCCAAGCGCCTCTGTGGCCCGGCACAGCTCAACATCCCACGGGACATGTGGACTCAGGTGATCGACATCGACCTGCCCGATCCCATCGAATTTGAGGCTTCCTCCGGCGGCACGTCTTCTGTGGCAGACGCGGCCAAACTGCTGTCTGAAGCTAAGAACCCGGTGATCCTCAACGGTGCCGGCACGGTCCTGTCTGAAGGTGGCATCCCAGCGTCCATCGCGCTGGCCGAACGCCTCGATGCGCCTGTGTGCGTGGGCTATCAGCACAACGACGCCTTCCCCGGCAACCACCCACTGTTTGCAGGCCCACTGGGCTACAACGGCTCCAAAGCGGGCATGGAACTCATCAAAGAGGCTGACGTTGTTCTGGCCCTTGGCACCCGCCTGAACCCATTCTCCACCCTGCCCGGCTACGGCATGGAGTATTGGCCAGCAGACGCAAAAATCATTCAGGTCGACATCAACCCCAACCGCATCGGCCTGACCAAGAAAGTCGAAGTGGGCATCGTTGGCGACGCCGCCAAAGTGGCCAATGGCATTCTGGAGCAACTCTCCGACACCGCAGGCGATGCAGGCCGCGAAGAGCGCAAAGCGCGCATTTCCAAAACCAAATCCGCCTGGGCACAGCAACTGTCCTCGATGGACCACGAAGATGACGATCCGGGCACAACCTGGAACGAGCGCGCCCGCGCCGACAAACCAGACTGGATGTCCCCACGCATGGCCTGGCGCGCGATCCAATCCGCTCTGCCGCGCGAAGCCATCATCAGCTCCGACATCGGCAACAACTGCGCCATCGGCAACGCCTACCCCTCCTTTGAGGAAGGCCGCAAATACCTCGCCCCCGGCCTGTTTGGCCCCTGCGGCTACGGCCTGCCTGCCATCGTGGGCGCCAAAATCGGCCAGCCGGATGTGCCGGTCTGCGGCTTTGCCGGTGACGGCGCCTTTGGCATCGCGGTCAACGAGCTGACCGCCATCGGCCGCGGCGAATGGCCTGCAGTGACCCAAATCGTCTTCCGCAACTACCAGTGGGGCGCTGAAAAACGGAACTCCACCCTGTGGTTTGACGACAACTTTGTGGGCACCGAACTGGACACCCAAGTGTCCTATGCTGGCATCGCGCAAGCCTGTGGCTTGCAAGGTGTTGTGGCCCGCACCATGGACGAGCTGACCGCCGCGTTGAACAAAGCCATCGACGATCAGATGAACCACGGCAAGACAACGCTGATCGAAGCCATGATCAACCAGGAACTGGGTGAACCCTTCCGCCGCGACGCGATGAAAAAGCCTGTTTCCGTGGCCGGTATCGACGCGGCTGACATGGTCAAACAGACCGGAAGCTGACCCCTTGAAGCCGCTCCGCCAGATACTTGGTGCCGCCAGCGGCTCTGACAAAATCATCGCCCTTTCTGAGGGCGATGATCCCCGCGTAGCTGAGGCTGCGCTCATGATCCGCAAAGAAAAAGTGGCCCGCGTGCTGCTGGTGGGGGACCCTCAAAAGATCGAAGACAATCTCGCCAGTTGCGGCACGACCCCTGAGGAAGTTGCCGGCGACATCGAGATCCACGACCCCAACACCTCCCCACTGATTGACGAATTCCGCGAAACGTTGGTGTCTTTGCGCGCCCACAAAGGCATGACACCGGAAATAGCCTCCGCACAAGTCCGTCACAGACTGACCTATGCGGCCCTTCTGGTGCAAACCGGCCGCGCCCACGGCACCGTCGGCGGCGCCGCCGAAACCACGTCCGACACAGTCCGCACTGCCCTACAAATCATCGGCAAAGCGCCGGATGCGGCGATGGTCTCCTCGTTCTTTTTTATGCTCTACTGCAAGGAGCACCACACCGTAAAAGGCGCGCATATCTTTGCGGATTGTGGTCTTGTTGTGGACCCTGACGCAAATGAAATGGCCGAAATTGCTCGTGCCTCGGCGGCGTCTTACCGGGCACTCACCGGCGAGACGCCACGCGTCGCCATGTTGTCTTTCTCAACGGCAGGTAGCGCAGATCATCCCAAAGTGTCCAAGGTTGTGGCGGCCACGCATCTGGCCAAAGTCGCCGATCCTGATCTCATTATCGACGGAGAGCTTCAGTTCGACGCCGCCTTTGTGCCTGAGGTCGCCGCGTCAAAAGCCGAGAAATCTGCGCTTGGCGGCGCAGCCAACGTCTTTGTCTTCCCCAGCCTGAATGCCGGCAACCTAGGCTACAAAATCGCCCAGCGCGTTGGTGGGGCAACCGCCATTGGCCCGGTGCTGCAAGGCCTGGCCAAACCTGCCAATGACTTGTCCCGAGGATGTTCCGCTGAGGATATTTTGCACATGGTTGCCGTCACCGTCGCCCAATCTGATGCATTGGATCAGACCCAAAAGGCGCCGGAGGGGGCCGCATGACCCCCGCGCCTACATCAATCCAGCGCCAGCGTCACAACGGTCGCGGCCACAATATCCTGCGCGCTTGCCCCACGGCTAAGGTCGCACACCGGCTTTTTGAACCCTTGCAGGATTGGCCCCAAGGCTTGCGCGCCTCCCAATGCAACCGCCAATTTGTAAGCGATATTGCCCGCATCCAGATTCGGGAACACCAGCACATTTGCGTCGCCGGTCCCCGCGCCCTTACGCGCGGCCACGTCGGGGATCAGCGCGGCGTCACCTTGCACCGGCCCCGTGAAACCGCTCAACTCGGCCGCCTCGCGCACTTTGTCAACACTGGCACCCGCTCCGCTGGTGCCGGTGGAAAACGACAACAACGCCACCCGCGCCTCACCCAGCAAGGCTTCTCCGCTGCGCGCCGAGGCTGTGGCAATCGCCGCCAATCCTTCGGCATCAGGGTCCACCGTCAAACCGCAGTCGGCAAAGACCAACGACCGGCCATCCGGGAAATTCATCAAGAAAAAACTCGACGGCACGCTCACCCCATCGGCCAAGCCAATCGACATGGAGGCCGCTTCGATCACACGCCGCGTTGGCGCTTCAGCACCCGCAGTCATCGCGTCGGCCTCACCGGCCGCAACCATGGCCGCCGCCCGATAGAGCGGCTTCTCCACAAGACGTCGGGCGATCCGCTCTTTCATACCGCGCGTCTCGATCAGCGCCTGTACGTAGCGGTCGGTGTTGTCACCAAGCGTCATAGGCCGACACAGACCATCCCGATCCAGCGCCCGCATGGCTTCGGCTGTGCGCGGCTCTTTGTGTTCGGGGAACACCACCCGCGCGTTTTTCGCCGCCACCTTGGCCGACAGCGCATCCATAAACTTCATGTATACCTCCGCATACGCAACAGGAGCCATCCGTGACCGAAAACGTCAAGATCAACCGCGGCCTCAAGGGCATTTATTTCGAGCGTTCTGGCGTCTCCCATATCGATGGCGCCAAAGGCGAGCTGTCCTATCGAGGTTATTCCATCCACGACCTCGCCACGCAGTCTACATTTGAGGAAGTCTGCTACCTGCTGATCCACAGCGAGCTGCCCACCGAGACACAACTGGCTGAATTCGACGCCGCGCTCAAGGCCGCCCGCGAGCTGCCTGACCAAATCTTCGACATCATCCGCGCCACCAAAGACGGCCACCCTATGGACGTACTGCGCACCGCGGTCTCCGCCCTCGCCGCACTGGAGGCAGATAGCCAGAACACTGGCACTGAAGCTTTTCTCGCCAACGGCCTGCGCCTAACCTCGCAAGTCCCGATGATCATCGCCGCGCATGAAAACATCCGCAACGGCCGCGATCCGATCCCTGCGGACAAGACTCTGTCCCACGCCGCCAACTGGCTCTGGATGCTCAAGGGAGAGAAACCTTCCGAGGACGCCGCCAAACTGGCCGATGTCGACTTCATCCTACACGCCGAACACGGCGCCAACGCCAGCTCTTTTGCCGCCCGCGTCACCATTGGCACCGACACCAATCTGCACGGCGGCGTCGTCACCGCGCTGTCCACTTTGGCAGGCCCCGCCCACGGCGGCGCAGCCGAAGACGTGATGAAAATGGTGCACGAGATCGGTACGCCCGACAACGCCGCCGCCTACGTCAAAGCCAAGCGCAAAAACCGCGAGGCGGTCACCGGCTTTGGCCACCGCGTCTACCGCGCCGAAGACCCGCGCGCGCGCCACATGCGCGACGGTGTGAAAAAACTTGGCGAAGAAATGGGCGCACCAGAGTGGTACGAAATCCTGCAAGGCGTGGTCGAAGCGATGAAGCCCTACGCCCGCCATGGCCTCAACGTGAACGTCGATTTCTACTCCGGCGTGATCTACCAGTTGCACGGCATCCCGATGGATCTCTATGTGCCAATCTTCGCAATCGGCCGCATGCCGGGCTGGATCATCCAGTGTATCGACCAACAAGAAAGCAACATCCTCATCCGGCCACTGACGCTCTATAACGGCCCTGACATGCGCCCTTATACCCCGATGAAAGACCGTTGATGATCGACGCCCTCGCCCTGCCAACTGACCACTTTGTTTGGCTCATCCTGATTTGTTTCGTCGCCGGTATGGTGCGCGGGTTTTCAGGCTTTGCCTTATCTGCGGTTGTTATGGCGATCGCCGTGATGTTTCTCGCCCCCATAACACTGATCCCCATCCTTTGGTTTCAGGAGATGACCGCCTCCCTACTGATGGTGCGCGGCGGTATGAAAGACGCCAACCGCCGCGTGGTCACCGGGCTGGTGCTAGGCTCGGCGTTTGGCCTGCCCATAGGTCTCAGCTTAACCCAGTCCCTGCCGGTCGACACCTCCAAATTGGTAGCTTTAAGCGTGATTGTTGTGCTTGCCGCGACGCAGCTCGCCAAACTGCGCCTGCCGGTCTTGGCCACACGGCCAGGCCTCTGGGGATCGGGCATTTTGGCGGGCATCGTGACCGGCCTGGCCGGTGTTGGCGGCATGGTCGTTGCGCTCTATGTGTTAGCCTCCAACGCCCCCGCCCGCGAAATGCGCGCCTCTCTGGTGATGTTCCTCTTTGCGTCTTCCGTCATTTCACTGGCAACCTTGACCTATTTTGGCGTGATGAACACCGAGTCCGCCCTGCGCGGCCTTGCATTAGCACCGGCATCCGCTCTGGGAGTTATCGCCGGTAAGTCCCTCTTCCGCCCCGCGTGGGAGCCATATTACAAACCGTTTTGCCTCTGCCTGCTGATCGGATTGGCGACGCTGGGGATCCTCCGTCAGGGGATTGGTGCATGACCAACATCCCTGACTTTACGGCACGTACGCAACACGTCCTTGACCTACACGCTCAATCTGCCACAGCTTCTGCAAAGAAGGATTTCCGCGCGTGACCCAAGCAGACAGAACAAGCTCCCAACCTGACCGCCTTACGCAGATCAAAATGCGTCTACGCGCGGATTTTGCCCGTTATTTCCCCGGCGTTGCGGTTGCCGTCACAGTTGCGGCCACGGCGCAATTGCTGTCTGAGCACCATGGCGCCCCCGCCATGTTGCTTGCCCTGCTGTTTGGCATTGCCCTCAATTTTTTGGGCGAGGAAGGCCGCACCGTTGAGGGCGTTGGCTTTGCCGCAAAAACAGTACTCCGCTTGGGCGTGGCCCTGCTTGGCGCCCGCATTTCAGCGATGATGGTCATGGAACTGGGCTGGCAACTGTTGCTGCTCATCATCCTCGGCGTGGTGGCGACAATCCTTTTTGGTCTGCTCGTAGCCCCTTTGTTCGGTCACAAATGGCGCTTCTCTACGCTCACTGCCAGCTCCGTTGCCATCTGCGGCGCCTCTGCTGCCATGGCCGTGGCTGCAATCTTGCCCAAAGACGCCCGTTCTGAGGAACGCCTGCTCTTCACCGTCATGGGCGTCACCGTTATGTCCACCATTGCCATGATCGCGTATCCGCCGTTGGTGGAAGTCTTCGGGCTCAACGATCAAATGGCGGGCGTCTTCCTTGGCGGCACCATCCATGATGTCGCCCAGGTTGCTGGTGCCGGCTTCTCTATCAGCCAAGAGGCAGGCGACACCGCCGTACTGGTCAAGCTGATCCGAGTCGCCATGCTGGCCCCAGTGGTTCTGATCACCTCCATGCTGATCCGCACCTTTGCTGAAGCCCCCACATCCGGCGAGCGCCCGCCAGTTTTGCCGGGCTTTGTGGTCGGTTTCCTTGCTCTCGCAGCTCTGAATTCGCTTGGTTTCATTCCCGCCTTTCTTTCTGACCTGCTGGGCGAAACCTCTCGTTATCTCCTGCTCACCGCCGTCGCGGCTGTGGGCATGAAAACCAACCTCAAACAGGTGCTCGGCGTCGGCGGCGCAGCCATCGCGCTCATCTTTGTCGAAACCCTCTTCATCGCAGGCTTCATTCTCGCGGGGATTTACTTGCTCACCGGATAAACGCGCCCAAGGGAGGCCAGATGACGTTCCAGCAACCCGACCTCAACACCAGTCCGAAAGTCTCTGACGAGATACGTCAGACGACCTGTTACATGTGCGCCTGTCGCTGCGGCATCAACGTGCACATGAAGGACGGCCCCGATGGCAAAAAACAAGTGGCCTATATCGAAGGCAACCGCGACCATCCGGTGAACAAAGGCGTGCTCTGCGCCAAAGGCTCCGCCGGCATCATGCAGGTCAACGCGCCGTCTCGCCTGAAAAAGCCCCTTAAACGGGTCGGCCCACGCGGTTCCGGCGAGTATGAGGAGATCAGCTGGGAAGAAGCCATGAGCACAGCTGTCGGTTGGCTTACCGAGCTACATGAAACCGCGCCGCACAAATTGGCATTCTTCACCGGCCGCGACCAATCCCAAAGCTTCACCAGCTTCTGGGCACAGCACTTTGGCACGCCCAACTATGCGGCCCACGGCGGTTTCTGCTCCGTCAACATGGCAGCGGCGGGCATCTACACCATGGGTGGGGCTTTTTGGGAGTTTGGCCAACCGGATTGGGACCACACCAAACTCTTCATGATCTTTGGCGTCGCCGAAGACCACGACAGCAACCCAATCAAAGCTGGCATTGGAAAGATCAAAGCCCGCGGTGCCAAAGTCATTGGCGTGAACCCTGTGCGTTCCGGCTACAACGCCGTTGCGGATGAATGGGTGGGCATCACGCCCGGCACCGACGGCCTCTTCATCCTCAGCCTCGTGCATGAGCTGATGAAGGCCGGCAAAATCGACCTGCACTACCTCGCGCAATACACAAATGCCGCCGTGCTGGTGGACGCCGAAACCGGCCTTTTGATGCGCGACGCGGATGGCAAACAACTGGTGATTGACCGCAAAACCGGCAAGCCCGCACCCTTTGACAAGAAAGGCGTGCGCCCAGATCTGTCGGCCACCTACCGTCAGGCCGGTGTCACCCACCGTACAGTGATGCACCTGATGGCTGAGAAATATCTCGACCCGCAATACGCACCGGAAAACGTCGCCGAGAAAACCGGCATCTCCGCCCGAAAAATCAAAACCATCGCCGCTGAACTGGCGCGTGTGGCCTTTGACGAGGCCTTTGAGCTGGAGCAGGAGTGGACCGACTTCCGCGGCGAGGTCCACAAAACCATGACGGGGCGGCCGGTCAGCTTTCACGCCATGCGCGGCATCTCCGCCCATTCCAACGGGTTCCAGACGTGCCGCGCCCTACACGTGCTGCAAATCCTTTTGGGGACCGTCGAAGTCCCCGGCGGTTTCCGTTTTAAGCCGCCCTATCCCAAGCCGGTTGAGGCGCACCCAACACCCCACGGCTATGGCCGTCCCGGCAAGCCACTAGCCGGTCCACACCTCGGCTTCCCGCGTGGCCCCGAAGACCTGCAGATCAACGAGGACGGCTCCGCCTGTCGCATCGACAAAGCCTTCACATGGGAAAACCCTATGTCCGTACATGGCCTGATGCATATGGTGATCTCCAACGCCCACGCACAGGATCCGTACCCGATCGACACCCTGTTCATGTACATGGCCAACATGTCCTGGAACTCCTCGATGAACACCTCGGGCGTGATCAAGATGCTGACCGACCGCAACGACGACGGCGGCTACCGCATCCCACGCATCATCTACTCCGATGCCTACAGTTCCGAAATGGTCGCCTATGCCGACCTGATCCTCCCCGACACCACCTATCTGGAACGCCACGACTGTATTTCGCTATTGGACCGCCCAATCTGCGAAGCGGACGGCGCGGCCGACGCCATCCGCTGGCCGGTGATTGAACCAGATCGCGACGTGCGCGGCTTCCAATCGGTGCTGATCGAACTTGGCGCACGTATTGGCCTGCCTGGCTTTCTCAAAGAAGACGGAACCGCCAAGTGGAAAGACTACGCCGATTACATCGTGAACCACGAACGCCGCCCTGGCGTGGGTCCTCTTGCTGGTTTCCGTGGAAACGGCGACCAATTTGGCCGCGGCAAAGTCAATCCAAATCAACTTGAAGAGTACATTGCCAACGGTGGCTTTGCCATCGAACACGTGCCGGACAACGCACTCTACATGAAACCTTGGAATCAGCACTACCAAGACTGGGCCGTTGGCATTGGGCTCTATGACGCCCCCCAACCCTTCTTGTTCCAGCTCTATGTGGAACCAATGCGCAAATTCCAACGTGCCGCCGAAGGACATGGTGACATCCAGCCTCCAGACCATCTGCGCGACCGTCTGAAGGAGGTTATGGAGCCGCTGCCCATCTGGTACGCGCCGCTGGAGGACGCCCGTGTTGATCCAGACGAGTTGAACGTGCACGCCCTCACCCAACGCCCAATGGCGATGTATCACAGCTGGGGCACCCAAAACGCTTGGCTGCGCCAGTTACACGGCGAAAACCCGCTCTACCTCCCAACCAAACTCTGGAAGAAACACGGCTTTGCCGAGGGCGACTGGGCCCGCGTGACCTCTGCCCACGGCGAGATCACAGTGCCTGTGGCCCATCAGGCGGCTCTCAACGAGAACACCGTCTGGACCTGGAACGCCATTGGCAAACGCAAAGGCGCCTGGGCGCTTTCTGAGGACGCGCCGGAGGCCAACAAAGGGTTCCTGCTCAACCATCTGATCCATGAATTGCTGCCGCCCAAAGGCGACGGCTTGCGGTGGGCCAACTCGGACCCCATCACAGGCCAAGCCGCGTGGTTCGACCTGCGCGTGAAAATCGCGAAAGCGGATGCGCCTGAAGAGAGCCAACCGGCCTTTGATCCTATCAAGTCACCAGTGCCCCAAGGCCCGGATCATTTGGAATGGAAAGTAGGCAAATGAGACATCAAGGCCTCAAAATCCGCACCTCCGCGATACAGTCGCAATACCGACGCAATACCGACGTGAAAAAATGACCGATTTACCCGCCAAAACCGACCGCACCCTCGGCCTTGTGATCGATCTGGACACCTGCGTCGGCTGCCACGCATGCGTGATATCCTGCAAAGGCTGGAACACCGAAAACTACGGCGCGCCGCTGTCTGATCAACGCCCCTATGGCACCGAACCCATGGGCACATTTCTGAACCGCGTACACAGCTATGAGGTGCAGCCAGAGCAAGGCAGCGCGCAGACCGTACACTTTCCCAAGTCTTGTTTGCATTGCGAAAATGCCCCCTGCGTCACAGTCTGCCCCACCGGCGCAAGCTACAAACGCGTTGAGGATGGCATTGTGCTGGTCAACGAAGACCACTGCATCGGCTGCGGCCTCTGCGCCTGGGCCTGCCCTTATGGCGCGCGCGAGTTGGATCAAGCCGAAGGCGTGATGAAGAAATGCACCCTCTGTGTGGATCGCATCTACAACGAAAACCTGCCGGAAGAGGATCAAATCCCCTCCTGCGTCCGCACCTGCCCAGCGGGTGCAAGACACTTTGGCGACCTGTCCGATCCCAAATCTGACGTCAGCCAACTTGTTGAATCCAGAGGCGGATTTGACCTCATGCCGGAAATGGGCACCTTGCCCGTCAACAAATATCTGCCACCCCGCCTCAAAGATTCCTGGGACGACCAAAGCCTTTTGGCCCCACTTCTGGAACCCGTTGCCGAAGAACCCCAAGGCTTCCTCGGCTGGCTCGACAAGGCCCTCGACAAACTGCCCGGAGGGACCGCCTGATGCATCCAGCCCCATCCGTTATCGTCTTCTCAACGCTCTCCGGCCTTGGCTTCGGCCTCCTGTTCTGGCTTGGCATTGATCCGACGCCACCCACCGGCCTCACAGCTTTTGTATTCTTTGCAATTGCTTACGCCCTGTCCGTTGGTGGCCTGATCTCCTCCACCTTCCACCTCGGCCACCCTGAACGCGCCTGGCGCGCCCTCTCCCAATGGCGCAGCAGCTGGCTATCACGCGAAGGAGTCAGCGCCATCCTCGCCCTTCTTTTTATGGGGCTACACGCGATATCGCTGATTTTCCTTGAAATGAACGCCACCGCATTGGGTCTGATCGGTGCCGCCCTATCGCTGTTCACCGTCTTCACCACCTCAATGATCTACGCCCAGCTCGAAACTGTGCCACGCTGGAAAACCCCTTTGACGCCAGCACTTTACCTGAGTTTCTCTCTGGCTGGAGGCGCATTGCTTTCGGGTCTCGTGAACATGGCCATCCTGCTGCTTGTGATCGCCGCGATCTTCCAATTCATCTGGTGGCAACGTGGTGACGCGGCCCTATCTGACAGCGGCACCGACCTTGGCACGGCCACGGGATTAGGCGAGCGCGGCACGGTGCGCTCCATGGCACATCCCCACACCGCGCCCAATTATCTGGTGAGAGAATTCATCTACGTCATTGGCCGGAAACACGCGCAAAAACTGCGCCGCATCGCTTTTGGGCTCACCTTCGTGCTGCCCATCATCTGCCTGCTGCTGCCCTTCAGCCACGTCTTGGCAATCATCGCAGTCCTCAGCCACGTCGCAGGTGTCGCAACCTCGCGCTGGCTGTTCTTTGCAGAGGCCGAGCACGTGGTCGGCCTCTACTACGGCATGCGTTAACGCGCCTTCCCGCGCCAGGTGTCCAGCCAGGCGCGGAACCGCCCGCGCTTCTCAGCCAGATTGTCGCCTGCTGCTTCCAGGCTGTCTCCCATGTCCTCAAGCACCGGATCAATCCGCGCCTGACGGAAGCGCCGCCAACGCACGTAAATCGCCCAAACAAAAGCGAAAAACACGGTCAGGATCAGGATGTTCAACCATGGAATAAAGGTCACATCTGACCCTTCTACGGCTTTCACTCCCACGGCATTTGGGTAGATCGATAGGAACTCATTGCGCCAGCCGTAGTGCTTTACAGCCACCCATTGCGGCGCGTCCGCAGACGACTTCATATCCGCCGCTTCGGCCTGCAAATTGGCGGTGTCAAACTTGAAGTACGGCGGCCACCCGGCGGACGTATCTTCGTTGCGATAGACCATCACCTTTTCATTCGGAAACTTGGTCTGAATGAAAAACACATCGCGATTCACGTTGCCGGTTGCATTGCCACTGTCTTCTTTGGCCCAGAAAATCGAGTTCTCGCCAAAATCGATCCGCTTTTCATAGGTGTCGGTGATCCGCACGACATCGTGCTGCGGCAGTGTGTAATGAAAAAACGCCGCCACAAACAGCCAGAAGAGCGTCCAAAAGCCCCATTTCACATAGACCATGTCTTTGGTCCCCCTAGTGGAAATTCATAAAGTAGATCAACGCGATCACGATGGTCACAGGGATGATATAGACACCCCAGATCAATTTGCGACGCAAAGAGCCGTCATAGTCCTGCAACCCTTGCTCTACAAAGGCATCCCGGTCGCCGCTCATACCCTCACGGTCCCATTCCGCCTCAAGCTTGTCGCGCCGTTTGGCGCGCGAGTAGAGCGACAGACAGATGTAGACAATGGTGAGCACGACAAAGCCCACGACCGACAATCTTACCAATGCAAACATGATCTACCTCCTCACCGCGCCCCACGGACCAACCCGTGCGATCATATCCTCAGACGCCCGCCGCGTCACACGGGGCATCTCCAGTGGTGCGTCAAAGCCAAACAGAGCCTCGCGCGCGCCAACCTTGTCGACCTGATACTCCCGCTCCAGGAAATCCGCCACAAAGCTTTTTTTGGTCTCTGACCAGCCTTGATAGAGGCGATAAAACACCTCCTTGTGGCAGATAAACAGCTGCCGGATGTCCTTGGGCGCCAACTCTGCCAGCAGCATATTCACCAGATCGCGCTGATCCGTGTCTGTGGCCCGCAGCGTGTAGAAATAGGCGGGGTGATCGCTGGTGATCTTCGGCCATTTACCATCACTTTCCGCCCAATCCACCATCTTACGCAGCTCATGGTATTCAGGCGGCAGTTGCTCCGCATGCTGTCGCGCCAGACGGCGAATGTCGCTGCGCGTTGCCCCAGTAAGGTCCACGCCGGCTTCCTGCGCCGCGTCCACAACGATGAAATCCATCTTCTGGCGCAAAATCGCCGCGCCATCCACGCCCCGCGCTTTCACAATAGGCTCGGCCAGATCGTTGTAGTCCAGAAACTTCGCGATCTGATTTCGGTCTTTGAAATCAAACGTGTATTTGATCGGCAGCTTGCCCAGGTCAGCCTTGTCACCCGCCGTGATCACCGCTGGATGCGCCAAGCCGCGGAACAGGTAGACCCCGCCATAATGCGCGGTCCAATAGTCTTGCTGATCAAACTCCATATGTTTGAGCTTCACCGGATTGCGCGTCACATCGCCAGTGCGTATTGCCAGCGTGATCATGTCAGCAATCAGCACATCATCAAACCAGCCGTCTTCCTCCTGCTTGAACCGATCCGCCAGTTCGCCCAGCTTCTCCGCATCGCGCAGCGTGCCCTCAGTCGTGTCCGCCTCAATCGTGACCTTGCGAATGTCCATCAGCTTGCCGGGCTGGCTTACGGAAAATACCGAATTCACCAACTCGCCTGCGACGGCATCCCGCGCGGTCAGAGCAAAGAGCTGAGGCTCGTTTTCCTCAATGAAATGCCGCAGAATATCGCGGCTGGTGGAGAACTTGATGTTCAACAGCGGCGCGGATTTCTGATCCGTGGTCAGCAGGATGAACTGCCGATTGCAGCCCCCGTGATTGAGGTAGAGATGATCGTTTAGCTCGTCGCCAATCTCCGGCGAATAACCCGAGATATCGATGTGGAAATCGGTAAGATTGGTGGTCTTGCCCGTCAGATGTTTCAGCGCCCGGTTATAGCGCTCCACCAAAACCGGCGAGGCCACCTCGATCAGGTTGCCAAACATCAGGCCGCGTTGGATCAGTCTATGCATTTTAGGCCAACCTCTTTAATTCACTTTCAATAAGCTCCCACTCAGCACGAACAATCGCCCGACAAAGTGCTCTAAACTCCGGAACTTGAACCACTCCAATGGCACTATCTTCACTATTACCGCCAAATAGATGTGTAATTGTGCCCAAAACCGCTTGATCGAACTCTTCTGGATCAACAACTTTAGCGCGGATTCTCGATGCAATTTCCCATGAAATCAGCACCATCTCTGACATGCCTTTCTTGACATCCTCTTCGCTGAGACCTTCATTCGAAGCGTTCCGAAAGCAAATGGACTCAACTAAAGCATAAATTCGGTCCACTTGTTTGATCAACTCATCGAAGTTTTCTTTCCGGTACTCCGAGAGCTTTACTCTACCGGCCAATCGAATTTCGTCAGCTTTGGATTTGTGAACCAAATAACTGCCAAAAAAGCCGACGAAAACTGTAAAAACCGGTATCCCCAACGAAACTAGTAATGCTTGGTTTGCTGCTAACCACTTGCTGATTTCTGTCACTTTTTAACCTCCCGCCCGGCCTTAAGTCGGGCCGCGCCCGACCTCCCCCCGGAGGGCGCGTTTGCACCGTCCACAACACACACAAACACCTGCGCTCCTTGCGCCAAATCACCAACTCCAAAACAATCCAAAGCGCCCACCAGGTCGGGCGCGGCCCTCATCTCCATGCTCACCGCTCCACTGCCGCACTATCCTGCCCGCGCCGCGCTTCCACACCCTGCGCATGGCCAAACCAGGCCAGCCCCAAAATCGGCGCCCAGACAATCGCCGCCATCAGCGACAGTCTCAAATGCACCCAGGCCGCACCCAGCGGATCAATCTCAAAATGCCCCACGGCCTCAAACCCGCGCATCTGGGTGAGACCTATCGAAATCATAAACCCAATCGCCACCAAAAACGCCGCAGACAGCGCAATTCCGTGCAGCACCTTGCCATGAGAGCGCGTCTCACGATCCACCAGCACACGCGGCAACAGCACCGCCAACAGCGCCAAGACGCCGAGCGGCACCGCCGTGTTGAAAAAACCGATGCTGTCGATCACAAACACAAAGGCTCTCCCCCGCAGAGTTGGGCGTCAATCGGGTTCATTTTGCCACTCCGGATGGCCAGCTTGCGTCGCGTTGGACTGCTAAGACAAGCGTTACAAAGGGCACGAGAAGGAACATCGCCTCCCTAAACACTTGGTACGCAAAGTCCCTTGGGCACCAATCGAAGTAAACGCACGCGTGCAGAACACCTGTGTCCCAATTCCAAACCCCAACACGATAAAGTTCGATGAAGGCAGCGCCACTTGCGATGAACACGCATGACAGCGCACCTGCCAGCGCCCAAAGCCACAGATTTTTGGGCAGTGCCACACGAGTCAAGCGACACATGCAAAAGCTGACCATCAATAGGAGAGGCACCGCAGTCCAACTCACCCTTTGCCCTCCAGATACCGCCGCTTCGCCGCCTCGGACCGCTGCATGTCGCGCACCATATTGGAGATCGCGACCTCGTCGGATTTATCGGCATAGCGGAACTCACTGTCCGCATAGCGGTTGATTTCCTGCACCACCATGTCGGTGGTGATCGGCACCCGCAGTTCGTTTATCATGGCCTTCTTGGTGTCGTAGTCTTTGGCCAAAAACAGCTCTGGATTTTCCATCCATGCGTCCGGCAATTCAAAGTCCATCGCCCGCACCTTCACAGCGTCAGTAATGTTCTTGATCGCCCGCCCCGTAAAGCGCGGATCAGCCTCCTGAATGGCCTTCAGATACGTACCCATCTTAGCAATGGTGTCCAACTCGCCTACCTGAGCATGAACCTTGTCGAAAACGTTAAGCAAGCCTTCCTCATGTGGCCGGTTGTGGCTCTCAAAGCTCGCCGCTACAGCTTTCTGAATGGCCTGTGCTTCAAACAGTTCATGATCACCCAGCGCAATGTCGTGGTTCTTGCCCATCAACAGAGCGAGGATGTCGATGTAATCCTCCCGCGTCTGCGGCCCATCCACCAAGAACCGCGCCCCGGCCCGCTGACGCAGCGCGTCGTCTACGTTCTCCGGATAGTTGGAGAACATGCCAAAGGTGCAGTTGCCGCGCACCACGGTGTTGGCGCCCGCAAAGGCCTCCATAAACACCGCCGTGACCTCCTGCTGCCCTGCCGAACTCTGCCGATCCCCGCGCTTGCCCGCGATCTGGTCGATGTCATCAATGGTGCCAAAGCCAATCACTTGCGGGTCGAGCACATTCTGCACAAAAGCCTTGGCGTTCTGCCCCGACTTGCCCTGATAGCTGTCGATATTGTCGATGCCAAAGTTCTGATAGCGGAAGGCATAACCCGCCACCCGGCAATAGTCGTTGATCAGCCCCGCCATCATCTGAATGAGCGTGGTTTTCCCGGTCCCCGGCGCGCCGTCGCCCATGAAGGTAAAGATGAACCCGCCCAGCTCCGCAAACGGATTGAGCCGCCGGTCAAAATCATAAGCCATCAGCATTTTCGCGAGCTTCATCGCCTGGTATTTTGCAATGTGGTTACCGACCACCTCATTGGGTTTCTTGAAGGTCATGGTCAGCGTCGAACCCTTCGCAGCCCGCGCTGGCGTAAACCCGTTGATGGTCAGATCGTCGGCCTCAACCTTCCAACTGGCACCAACAAAAGCCGCAAGCTGCGGCGCATTCTGCGCCCGCAAGGCGACCTTCTCCATCAACTGCTCAGCAAACGCACAGACACAGGCGACCAGCCGATCCTCATCAGAGACCAGCGCAGCGATATCCTGATCCAACTCCCACAATGCGCCATGCAACGCCAGTTGCGCATTGTCGGTCAGCACCTCTTCAACTTCGCCCACTTCAACCTGCGTCTCGCCCAGCAGTGGCGCGAGCAGAAACGAGGTTGCATTGGCAAACACATAGCTGACCGCCAAAGCCTCCGCTGCCAACAATTCGGAAAACGCCGTCTTCTTATCCGCGCCCAGCGCGCCTGCGAGATTGTCCCGCTTCAAATCCGCCAAACCGGAGGCCTCGGCGAAGTTTTCACCCACCGCCAAAGCAATCGCCAAAGCCCGCCGCATCCCGTGCAGCACATTGGCTTGAATAGGGGACACCAGCGGATCTTCCCCCCCCGCGCCCTCAATGCGCTCCACCAGATGCACGCCTTCCGGCCGCGCGGTTGAGCGTGTCACCAACCCCGGCGTGGTGCTGCGAAAGCGCCGCCGCGTGCCAATCCCGCTGGACCGCTCCGGGGCGGCCACAGGGTCCTTGCCCTTGGCAATTCGCGGCGTGTGATCAAAGCCGTCCAGCATCCCCACCGCCGCATCATAATGCTTGCGAATATCCTCTTCGCGCAGCTCCATCTGATCACTTGTCAGGCTCATCTAAATCTCCACCCCAAACTTCATCTTTTTAAATTCCTCAAGCCGATAGAACGGCCAATTGTTCACTGACTATCTTTGTACCGCGGCTTCAAACTCACACCATTTTCGTTGGCCATAGTCTTCAGGCAACAACTCTCCTTCCCAAGTTCCGGCGGGCCAGGATTTGTCCACGTGCGCAATCGCAATGCTATCGTACCGATAATCCTCGCTGGATACGCATGCCAAAATCACTTCACTGGACGTGCCTGCACTTTCCTCGACAACCCGGCTGAAGCAAATTGCTGCATTGGGTTTCTCCAGCATCCAGCCCACTGGGCGCATCGAACAGGGAAAACGCCACTTCCCAGTCAAAGGATCGAAAAAATCGTTCTCGGCGACAAAGCTATTTTGCAAGGCCCAGCCTTCAAACTCCGCCAACGAATAGTAATTTGCGTAGGCCCAAAACACGTCGGTTCGGTCCAATTTTGGCTTCGACAGGAACAGAGTTTCTCCGACCACCAAGGCCAATAAGCCCGCCATCAGTATCCACTTGAACCGTCTCAATACCGCAACACCCGCCCCTGCGAGCTCACCACATATTTCGTCACGCTGCCAAACCCCGGCGGGTTGAGCTCTTCCAGCGCCTGAAACGGCCGCTGTGGCAGGATGATCGACCGCTCCATACTCGTCGCCCCGGTGTCCGCGCCGTGCCCCGCAAAGGGATCGAGGGCAAAGACCTGCCGCTCCACCGTGCCAAACCAGCCAGAGCGCTCATCGGTAACGCGCTCACTTACCAAATCCTCGGTGGTCCAGGCCAATGTCCAATCTTCGCCTTCCGGCGCCCGTGCGGCCTCCAGCACCTCACGGATCGGCCCCGACTGCCGCGTAAAGGCACTCGAATACATCGGCCCCACATGGATACGCCGCAGCCGTTTCGGGTGCAGGTCGTCAAAGCTCTCGTCAAACCCTTTGGCAATGGTCACCAACTTCAAGCCGCCCACCGCCTGCGCCATCAGATGCGCCTGCACTTCCGGCCAGCGCCGCTCGTCTTTGGGCAAAGCACGACGCCCGGTGTCCTCTAGGTCCATCAAGTAAATGGTCGGCAAATTCACCTGACTGTCATAAACCGCCCAATGCAGCAGATACTGACGCCGCCGCTCCGACAGATTGCCCTGCCAGCGCACTTCCGGATGGTTCTGCGCCCAGAACAGCTCTCCTTTCAAAAGCTCCTCATAATAAAGCCGTTGGCTCAGCGCGAACTGCAGCTTCGTCGGGATCTCCTGATCGCCAATGATGGCGCGCAGCATGTCATCCTTGAGCTGTTCCGCGCTTGGCATATTGCGCAAATGGCTTTCGGCCTGCTGCGCATCATTCGCCATGACCAGCAGCTCGTTGAACACCGGAAAGCCGCTCTCCACCGCGTCCATCGCAAGGCTGCCAAAGAACTGTCCGGTCTGCCGCCCAACCAGAAGGTACTTCATGCTCAACGCTTTGAAAGTGTAGCCAATCGACGCCAAATAGCGCGTGAGGATTTCCACCTCATTCTGCCCAATCGCCCCCTCAGCCGCGCGCGCCGCCGCCACCTGTGTCAGATGCTCGGTGATGCGCTCAAACTTCTGAAAATACCGCCGCGACGCGCGGGTCTCCATCAAAGCGGTGTGGTCTTCGATTGTGTCAGTCAAGGTCTCAAACTTCCATCACGATTGATCCCAGAAAACCACATTATCGCAGGTCCCGAAGGACCGTCGCAACGATCCTGCCATTTCTCCAGCTGATAGTGATTATCTGCCATCTTTGTCACCTTCCACATCCAACGATTGAAGAGCGGGCCGATTCCTCCAAAAACTACAAAGAGAAACGCAACGAAGGCCACTGCACGCCCTGCCGAGTCACAAGGGCCGCTGCCAAGCGAGCAGGGCGCAATGGAATAAGCCTTCAATGCCAACGCAACTCCCGCCGCCACACACAAAAAACACCGAAGTCTAAATGGAAGCATCACGCCTCTTTGCCAATTGAAAGCCAAGCCAAGTCACCCACCAGGCAAATACGAACGCTAACCCAATCATCGAATTTGGCACGCCAAATATTCGTTCAAACTCGCCGGAGGCAGCCACAACGTCCCAACAGAACGCCCCGGTCAATAAAAACAAAGTGGGCCAAGCGACTTTCGGCCCAATTGCCCAATCTAGGAAGAATTCCCAAGCGTGCCTCATCACGCCCCATAAAGGTTCTTGTCGTGCTTCTCGACAATCTTCTGGAACCGCCTCGCAAAGCGTTCGTCCGCCTTGGCCTTCGCTTCCAACACGTCGCGCGCAAACACCATGTGCTCCTCATGGGCTTCCATCATATCGGCCATCTTCTGGTTGGTCGCCGTGCCAATCGCCGCCATAGACGCCTGCGCTTCTTTGTCGGTCTCCACACCAATCTCGTTGATGCGGTGCGCGATGTCCTGCTGCTGCGCGGTCTTCAAAGATTTGGTCAGCGCATCATAGAGCACCACGCGCTGCTTGGTGTCTGTCTGCAGCTTGTTGATCAGCACCATCTGCGTCGCCGCCTGATTTTGCAGGGAGTCGACCCAGGTCTTGCCCTTCTCGATATAACGTTCCAGCGTCTGGCTTTTGGACAGTTTCACCTGCTCCTGCTGCACCAACGCATTGTAAGCCTTGTTCAGGTCCGCCAGCTCGGTTTCCAGCTTGGTCCGCGCCGCCGCGTCCTGCTCCACCGCAATCTTGTTTTCGATCTCGATGATCTTGGGATCCATGCCCAAAATCTCTGCCCGCAGGCTTTCCAGTTCCCCAACCGTAAACTCGCGCTCATCCAGCGTCTCGCTCAGATTCGCTTCAACCTTCACCTTCTGCTCTTCGAGCACAGCCAGTTGGCTTTCGAGCAGCTTGGTGATCACGTCGGATTTGGCAATCAGGTCCTGCAGCTTGTCATCAATGTTGGCCGTCTTGATCCGTTCCGCCCGCATGGACTCGGATTTGCCACGGCTGAAGATACCAACAAAGCTCTCCCAGCCGGTCTTATCCCGCATCTGGTCAAAGTCTTTGGAAAACGCTGCGGTGACGTCATCCAGCCCCATGATCAATTCAGCGATATTGGCGTTCATCACATCCGTATGCGCATGCACATCGTCCAATGTTGCGTTCTCGATATCAATCGCAACATCATCGCCGGTTTTCATCTTCGCCCGCGCCGCATCAATGCGCCCGGTCAGCTCGGCAATCTTGTTTTGTGCTTCGGCCACCTGCGCTTGAGACTCACGCACTTGGGTTTCAAAATCTGCCATAAAACACTCCCTATTTCCAATATGTTGAGACTGATATGGGGAATGTTATGCCCATTTACATCAATCACAGATCCAATTTGGGCAGAGTGTTGCAAATGTGCACGGCAAAAGAAAGGGCTTGCTGTTACGCACCCGCATTTCGCGAGGTTTTGGCCATGTGATCGCGCAGCCAAAACCCAAGCTTGTCTCACATCGCCTTACCCGACAACGTTGAACTCCGGCCCATAGGGATAGCCAGTGATGTTCTCATTGCCATCGTCGTTGATCACCAGGATGTCATGCTCTCGGTACCCACCGGCACCGGGCTGCCCATCTGCGATGGTCAACATCGGCTCCATGGAAATCACCATACCCGGTTCCAGCACTGTCGGAATATCTTCGCGCAGCTCCAATCCAGCTTCACGGCCATAGTAATGGCTCAACACGCCAAAGCTGTGACCATAGCCAAAAGTTCGGTATTGCAACAAATCACGTTCAGCGAAGAAGTCATTGATTTGCTCAGTAACCTCCGCGCAGCTCGCTCCGGGCTTCAGTAGAGAAATCCCCAGTTCATGCGCACCGACATTGGCCTCCCAGATCTTCAGACTTGCGTCATCCACTTCACCGACAAAAAGCGTGCGCTCCAGCGCTGTGTAGTAACCGGAAATCATCGGGAAGGTGTTCAGCGACAGAATATCGCCCCGCTGCAACTTGCGCGCGGTCACAGGGTTGTGCGCCCCGTCGGTGTTGATGCCCGATTGGAACCACACCCAGGTGTCACGATACTCCGCATCCGGGAAGCGTTTCGCGATCTCCAGCTCCATCGCATCGCGACCGGCCATGGCCACGTCAATCTCGCGCACACCTTCTTTGACGGCATCGCGGATCGCATAGCCCCCCACATCGGCCACAGCAGCACCAGCTCGGATCATTTCGATCTCCGCCGCGCTTTTGTGCATCCGCTGACGCATTGTGGGTTCATAAAGATCAACCACTTTGGACGGAGCCAAGAAGCTCTCTAACTTCCCTTGCTGCAGAAGGGTCAGGTGATCGCCCTCAATGCCAACTACCACACCACCGCCAGTGATCGATTTGATCGCCCGCCAATAGTTGTCGCGCTGCCAATCGGTATAGGTGATGTTGTCACCATAACACCGCCGCCAAGGCTGCCCTGCGTCTATGCCAGCGGAAATGGTCACACATTCGGTGGGCGTCACCACCACCGCATAAGGCCGCCCAAAGGCACAGTATGTGAAGCCCGAGTAATAGGACACATTGTGCATCGACGTGAAGACAGCCGCGTCGACCCCATGCTCAACCATGATGGCACGCAAACCGGCCACGCGGTTGGCATATTCAGCCTCGGCAAATTGCAACGGCGCTTTCTCGCCATTGTGGAAACGATAGAATTCTGGACGTGCAGTCATTTTGACCTCCGATCAAAGAGGTCCCGGCGTTCAGGACTGGAAAGATTGGTGCGCATTCCGGTTGGGAATGTGGCGACGCCATCGCCAATGCTGCGGACATTCTGCCAAATCCCCCGACACAGGGACAAGCAAAATCCGACACAGATGTCTCAACCGCGACCTTGCGCCTAAAATTCACGCGCCTACTGTGACCCGAACAGGAGGCGCTAAAATGCAGACCGGACTCAGAAACCTGATCACGGACATTGCCGGCTTGCGCGTCGGAAACGCGCAGGACGACAACATCAAAACTGGCACCACTGTGCTGATTGGCGATGCGCCTTTTACCTGTGGCGTCTCTGTGATGGGCGGTGCGCCAGGCACCCGTGAAACCGATCTTCTAGCCCCAGACAAAACCGTGCAGCAAGTCGACGCGCTCACCTTGTCCGGTGGTTCTGCCTTTGGTCTGGACGCGCCATCCGGTGTTGCAGACGCGCTCCGCACCCAAGGTCGCGGCTTTTCTGTCGGCGATCAAACTGTCCCGATTGTGCCCGGCGCGATCCTCTTTGATCTGCTGAATGGCGGTGACAAAAAATGGGACTCGAACCCCTACAAAGCCCTCGGCGCGGCGGCCTTAGAAGCAGTTTCCGAGGATTTCACGCTTGGTTCAGTCGGAGCGGGTACAGGTGGCACGCTCGCCACTCACAAAGGTGGACTTGGTTCAGCCAGCATGGTGCTCCCATCGGGTCACACGGTTGGCGCCTTGGTTGCTGTGAATGCCCTTGGCGACGCCTCACCAGATGGCAAACATTTCTGGGCCGCGCCCTGGGAAGTGGGCACCGAGTTCGGCGGCAACGGCCTCATGCCTTCCGCTCCCAGCGACTTACCCAACACCAAACTCTCCAGCCACAACACCACCATCGCAATTGTCGCCACTGACGCTGATCTAACCCAAGCGCAATGCACCCGCATGGCCACCGCCGCCCATGACGGCATGGCCCGCGCGTTGGTGCCGGCGCATACACCGATGGACGGTGATCTGATCTTTGGGGTCAGCACAAACGCCAAACCTTTGGACAACGACATTGCCGACACGCTCTGGTTGGGCCACGCGGCCGCCACCTGTCTCGCCCGAGCCATTGCACGCGGCGTGTGGCATGCCACCCCCAAGGAAGGTGACACACTCCCCTGCTTCCGCGCTTAGGAAAACAGCATCCGCGCCATATCGCTGTCAGGATCGGCAAAGGCGTCAATCACATCAAAGTGGTGCTTGCCGCCTGCCACCACCAGATCACAGCCCCAAGCGTCCGACAACCATCGTGCTTGGTCTAAAAACACTGGCCGCTCAGCCGCCCCAACCAGCACCGTCACATCGACACCTGCGCGCGGCGCCTGCCACATTGGGCTTTCCGCATCCGCCTCCGCCGCATCCAGTTGCAGCTTGTCATTCATCGCCGTCATCATCAGCGGACGCAAATCGGCCAGCGGCGAAATCGGCACAACCCGAGATACCCGCGCGGCCACATCCTCCGGTAACACCCCATCACAGATCATCCGCGCCACAAGATGCCCGCCTGCCGAATGGCCGGCCAGAACAACAGGGCCATCAACGAGCGCACAAGCCTTGGTCACAGCCGCTGCAATCTGCATGGTAATCTCGGAAATCCGCACATCGGGCGCAAGATCATAAGACGGCAACGCCACCGCCCAACCACGCGCCGCAGCCCCGCGTGCAAAGTGGCTCCAATACGACTTGTCAAACGCCATCCAGTAGCCGCCGTGCACAAAGACCAACAAGCCTTTGGCCGTCCCTGAGGGCCTGAACAGATCAAACTTGTGACGCGCACCGTCGCCGTAAGCGACATCCAGCTCCACGTCTGCAGTTTCGCGAAACGCAGCCGCCTCGCGCTCCCAGCGCGGCGGATAGCCCTCTGCGCCCTCAATATAGGCGCCATTTGAATATGCGTCGTCCCAGTCCATAGTTTTCTCCCCACAGCTCGACAGCACTCTGGGCGAAACTATTTCAAACCTCAAACATCTTTTGCGACTCCTGCTCTAGGCTTTAACAAATCTGTCACTCGCCCGTTACAGATGCGTCACCTGTCCATGCGATGCCCCTGCGCAGTATTCAACATGGAGACGCACAGATGTTGCTTCGCAGCCTTTGCCTGACCTCCGCGCTGGCCCTGACCGCAGGTCACGCCGCCGCAGAGATGAACTTCAACCGGATTGCCTCTTTCCCAGTGGTCAAAAACATGGCCGCAGGCGAAGACACCAAGCGCGAGACTTCTCCGGAAATCATCGCTGCCACTGCTGATGGCATGACCTTGGTATACACCGACAGCCCGCTGGGCGTTTTGGGCCGCATCGACATCACGGATCCCGCCAACCCCAAGCCTCTGGGCAACATTGCTCTGTCTGGCGAACCTACTTCTGTGGGCGTTCTGGGGGACTTTGCCATCGTTGGTGTGAACACCTCCGAAAGCTACACCGCTCCGTCGGGCAGCCTGCAAGCCATCAACATTAAAGACGGCACAGTCGCCGCGTCCTGTGACCTCGGCGGCCAACCTGACAGCGTTGCCATTGCACCGGACGCCTCCTTCGTGTCCGTCGCCATTGAAAACGAGCGCGACGAAGACCTCGGCGACGGCCGCACCGGGCAGATGCCAGCGGGTATGCTGGCCATGGTCGACTTGAAAGACGGCGCGCTGGCCTGTGACACCCTGCGTTTGGTGGACATGACCGGCCTCGCCGAGGTCTCGCCCGAAGATCCGGAGCCAGAGTATGTCTCCATCAACGCTCTTGGCGAAACTGTGGTCACCCTGCAGGAAAACAACCACATGGTGGTTGCCTCCAAGGACGGCGACATCATCTCGCATTTCTCCGCCGGCGCGGTTGACCTTGAAGGCATCGACGCAACAGACGAACGCGGCGCGCTGATCTTCACCGAAAGCCAAGCAGGTCGCCTGCGCGAGCCGGACGCCGTCGTATGGATCGACGACAACCACTTCGCCACAGCCAATGAAGGCGACATGGACGGCGGTTCTCGCGGCTGGACCATCTTCCACAAGGACGGCACCGTTGTGTACGAAAGCGGCACCGACTTTGAGAAAGCCATCATCCAGATCGGCCACTACCCGGACAAGCGCTCCGACAGCAAGGGCGTGGAACCCGAAAGCGTAACCTTCGCCACCTTCAATGGCACACCTTACGTGTTTGTCGGCGCCGAGCGTGCGTCCGTAGTGGGTGTTTATGACGTCACCAACCCCGCCGCGCCTGTGTTGAAACAGTTGCTGCCCTCCGGTGTAGGTCCAGAAGGCTACGTGGCCATTCCAGAGCGCAACCTGTTGGTCTCCGCCAACGAAAAAGATCTCATTGAGGACAAAGGCGCCCGCGCGCACGTCATGCTCTTTGAGTATCAGAACGCGCCAGCGACCTATCCGCACCTGACATCTGAAGGCGCGGACGAGCTCATCGGCTGGGGCGCGATTTCCGGTATGGTGGCAGACAAGGACGGCATCGTCTGGGCTGTGAATGACAGCTTCTACGGCTTCCAACCCTCGATCTTTAAGATCGACACCAACCAGACCCCAGCCCGCATCGTGGATGTGATCCGCGTCACCCGCAACGGCGCACCAGCGCAGAAGCTTGACCTCGAAGGCATCACGCTGGATGGCAAAGGCGGCTTCTACGTGGCATCCGAAGGCCGCACAGAGCGCCTGATCCCGCACGCGATCTATCACGTGCAGGCCGACGGCTCGATCAAGAACCTCAAAGGCGAATTTGGCATCCCGGCAGAGCTGGCCGCCGTCGAAAAACGCTTCGGGTTTGAGGGCATCACCAAGATCGGCGACACCCTCTGGATGGCCGTGCAGCGTGAGTGGAAAGACGATCCAGCGGATCACGTGAAACTCGTGTCCTACAACCTTGAGACCAAGGAATGGGGTGCTGTGCACTATCCGAAGGCTGCGCCTGCCACCGGCTGGGTAGGTCTGTCCGAAATCGTCGCCCACGGCGATTGGGTCTACATCGTGGAACGTGACAACCAGCATGACCACCGCGCTGTCACTAAGAAGATCTACCGCGTCCCAGCATCCGAAATGGTACCAGCCCCTCTGGGTGGCGACTTGCCGGTTGTCTCCAAAGTTCTGGTCCGCGACCTGCTCACCGATCTGACCGCTACCGGTGGCTACGTTCTGGACAAGGTTGAAGGCCTGGCAATCTTCGAAGACGGCACCGCCTACTTCTCCACCGACAACGACGGTGTCGACGATCACTCAGGTGAGACGATGTTTGTGAACATCGGCAACATCGAACCTGCCGCCAACTGATCTGACCCTCCCCGTCTGATTGGAAGCAAGCCCCGGTGCCGTTTGGCATCGGGGCTTACGCTTTGAGCCGAGCCAACAAAAGATAGGCCGCCACCCCTAGCGCCGCCAAGCTGCCGGTCCAAACCAATGCGGTCTGATACCCAAGCCAATCGGCCAAAATCCCCATAGCGCCCGCACCCAAAGCCGAACCACCAGCGGCAATCACCGCCCACAGGCTCATAACGCGCCCGCGCATGTCATCTTCCAAATCCAGTTGAATGGCTGTCTGTGTCGAGATCGCCGTCACCGTGGTCACAAAAGACATCCCTGCGGCCACCACCAAGGCCACTTCCCAGATCGGCGACACGCCAAGAACTGCGACAAGCATCAACCCAAAAACAATCGCTATTCTCGTGGTCAGCGGCAGCCGCCCTGGCTCTTGCTGCGGCAGCGCCGCTTGCGAGAAGCCACCAAGAATAGCGCCCACGCCAGTCACGCTCATCAACACGCCAAGCCCGTCCGCGCCGCGCTCAAACACCCCGTCCGCGAGAGGTGGCAAAACTTCCAGCGCGCCCCGTGCCACCAAAGCCAAAACACCCGCGATAAACATCGCCTCGCGCACCGTCTCTGTTTGCCACACGTATCGTACGCCAGCCCCCAATGCCTTGAAAAAGGGTTCCTGCGCGCTTCCGCTGTCTCGCCGCGGTCTTAGGGTCAGCCGCGCAATCACAAACAGATAGGGCGCAAACAACAGCGTCTGCACAAAGAGCGTTTCCGCCACACCGATAACAGCGATCAGAAAGCCACCAACGGCAGGCCCGACCATCCGCGCGATGTTGAAATTGATGGCCACAATTGTGACCACTGATCCCAAGTACTCGCGCCGTACCAGCCTCGGCGTCAACGCCATCCGCACCGGATGGTTGGCAGCAATCACCATGCCAATCAGAAGTGTTATCAATGCAATCAAAAACGGTGTCGCCCAACCCAGCGCCACAACTGCCCATAGCACGGCACTCAACATCGCATTGATGCTTTGCAACACCAACATCGTGTGTTTCACGCGCCAGCGGTCCACCCAAACGCCAAACAACGGTGACAGCACAATCGACGGCGCAAACAGCAAAAACGCCACCGCACCAACAAAGCTGGCGGAGTCCGTCATCTCCCAGGCCAACCAGCCAATGGTGACCCGCTGCATCCAGATCGCCAGCAGACCAAAGGCGGCGCCAAAGACATAAGCGCGGAAATTTCTGGATTTCAAAGCGCCCAGGTTCACGCGCCACTCCCGATTGTTGGAAAACGTCCGGCCAACATGCCCTTCACAGGTTAAGAACACAACCAATCAAAAACGCGCGCTCCAAACGGAACGCGCGTTGCCCAAATGGGCCTGACAACAAGGGAAGGAAGTTTGTCAGTTAAAGTTTGGAGGTCAGTTGACGGCTTTGGCGTCGACCACATCCTGCTCAACGGCTTTGGTCGCACCGCTGGAAATTTCAATCCGGCGCGGCTTCAGCGCCTCGGGGATTTCACGTTCCAGGTTGATGTGCAGCATGCCGTCTTCATGGCTTGCGCCGGTCACACGCACATGGTCCGCCAAATGGAAGCGGCGCTCAAACGCGCGGGTGGCAATGCCACGATGCAGATAGGTTTTGTCCGAAGACTCTTCGCCTTTCTTGGCGGTCACAACCAAAGCGTTCTGCTTGACTTCGATATTCAGATCATCGGCCGAAAAACCAGCCACAGCCAGCGAAATGCGATAGGCATCATCAGCGGTTTTTTCGATGTTATACGGGGGGTAGCTCGGCTGGGCGACGTCATTGGACAGAACACGGTCCATCATATTTGCCAACTGATCAAAACCAACGGTCGACCGGTACAGCGGAGCCAGATCAAAAGTGCGCATGGGTTATCCTCCATTGAGCGACAACGATATGTAGGTGCCTTCCATTCGGACAGGCGATGAATGTGTAAGACCCGATCATCGGCGCCTTACGCATACAGACCTATGTTGGCAAAATGCGGTTTCAACCCCCGCGCATCAGGGCTTCACAAATTTTGCGCCGCCGCCGCTGCGTGTCCCAACTTGAATGCGTGTCACACCTGTGGCGGTTTTCACTGCCGGACGGTCACCCACACGCATCCGATGTTTGAGCCGCTCGACAACTTCTGGAAGTTCCATACCAAAGGCTACTTTCTGCCCATCCCCATTGTCTCCTGTCGCAGACACCACAGACAAAATCCGTACGCGGTTGCCATAGCGCACAAAAACCGGCGCGCCTGATGAGCCAAAGGTCACGTTGCAATCAAAGGTCAAAATGCCCCAACCGCGCTCCAAAATGGAACAATCGCGCTGCCAAGAGAGGTGCTCACTTCGGCCACGGCCGTAACTCAGAACAGACACCTTTTCCCCTTCCTGAGGATCAACATGAATGGCAAACGGATCGGCTTCTCCTGTGGAAATGGGCGACTCCAGCCGTAACAAAGCCACGTCGTGTGGAATCATCCGGGTGCTAATCTTGCCATTGCCCGCGTCACGATAGCCACTATCCACCACAACGCGATCAACCCGCCGCTCCGCAAGAGCGTCACCAGAGACATATCCAGATCGAAAAGTGATCTGTTCCGGCGGCACCGGCGCGCCATTGCTGTCAAACACGCAATGGGCGGCGGTCAACACCTGATCCGGCGCAATCAAAACACCGGAGCAAAAGCCTGTGCCGCGCATATCCAGTCGCCCCAGCGCTTCCCATCCCAGCAGGTCGCCACGACTGGTCAAAGGCTGCAACCTCTCACCAGCCATACCCTGCCCCGCACAAAGCACGGCTATAAGCAGACTCAAAAATCTCGGAAAATGCATGGAATAACCTCCTAAACCCACCCGCAAATTACGGGCGCACAAACTTCGCACCGGTGCTGTTGCGTTGCTGTAGAGAGGTTCTTGCCCCTTGCGCGGACGCCACCCCACGTGCGGCAAACAGCTCTGGCAGGCTGTGATCCAGCGCTGTGCCAAGCGCCACTTTGCTGCCCCGCACCTCTGCCTTGGCAGCCACCACCGACGCGATCCGCACCGCACCATCCTCAAACACAAAAACCGGCGCCCCGCTGCTGCCAAAATCGATGTTGCAAGACAGCACATAGACGCCGCGCTGACGCCCCATCACCTGACACACTTCCTGAAAAGACGGCGCCGCCTCGCGTCCAACCGCATAATACACCACGCCGATTTTTGACCCTTTTCTCAGATCCGTGGACGTTTCAAACGGTGCAATCCGGTTGTTGCGAATGGGATGATGCAGCTCCAGCAACGCCAGATCGTTCTGCACAGTCTCGATCTGCGCATCGCCGCTATAAGCGTATTTCGGATGCACCACCGCGCGCCGCACAGAGCGATACGCTTCCGCCCGCCCATTGCGCCACCCGGCGCGGAACTCGATCTGCTTCACGTCGTAGGCCGCGCCAGTGCTCTTGTCATAAAGGCAATGCGCCGCTGTCAGAACCAGATCCGGCGCAATCAGAGCACCGGTGCAAAACCCGCGCCCATCAATTTCCAACCGCCCGACAGCACCCCAATCGCGACTGTCCTCGCCGGTATCCAACCGTTGAAGTGCTGTGTCCTGGGCTGCGGACACGCCCGCCCAAAGGACTGCACCCAGAATTGTTAAAAGTCGCACCACAGCCTGCTCTCCACGCGTCGTTTCCACCGAAGTAATCGCACCCTGCGGCAGAAATAGGGCACACGCTTGGCAAGGCGAAGATCAATCCATTAACGCAGGATAGGGATTTCTGGTGCAGTCTTTCCTGGCTCAGTCAACGCGCGCGGCTGCGGCCCGCCGGTCGCCCAATCGAGCAACTCAACGGTATGGACAATCGGCACATCGGTGCCCGAGCCAATCTGCATCATGCAACCGATATTGCCCGCTGCGATGATGTCCGGGCTCTTGGCCTCAAGTGTACGCACCTTGCGCGCCTTAAGTTGCCCGGAAATCTCCGGCTGCATCAAGTTATAGGTCCCCGCCGAGCCACAGCACAAATGGCTATCTGCGGGCTCAACAACCGTAAACCCTGCCTTCTTCAGTAGGTCCTTGGGATACGTCTTGATTTGCTGGCCATGCTGCAAAGAACAAGCCGCGTGATAGGCCACTATGGTATCCTTACCCGCCCCATCAGGCAGGTCCAAGTTCATCAAAACCTCTGACACATCCATCGCAAGGCCACTCACCCGCGCTGCGTCGGCGGCAAGATCATCATTGCGGAACATGTGCCCGTAGTCCTTCACCGTAGTGCCACAGCCCGACGTGTTGATCACAATCGCATCCAGCCCTTTGCCATCCATCTCCGCACACCAGGCTATGATGTTCTTGGCGGCAGTCGCATGGCTCTCACTGGTTTTGCCCATGTGATGCGTCAGTGCCCCACAGCAGCCAGCACCCTCCGCCACGACCACTTCGCAGCCCAGCCGCGTCAACAGCCGGATGGTGGCATCATTGATATTGGTGTTCAGCGCTTTCTGCGCGCAGCCCGTCATCAAAGCCACCCGCATCTTTTTCTCCGTTACCGGTGCAAAACTCTGCGGATCATCGTTTCGACTGACCGGCGGAATAGACTTCGGCGCCATATCCAGCATCGCTTTGAGGCGTGCATCCGGCATCAAAAACCGGAACGGCCGTCCCAGCTTGGCACCAATCAAGGCCCAACGGAACCGCATCGGATATGGTAAAATCTGTGCCAACACCCAGCGCAAAACCCGATCACTAAGGGGACGCCTATAGTTCTCTTCAATGTACTCGCGCGCGTGATCCACCAGATGCATGTAATGCACCCCACTTGGACAGGTGGTCATACAGGCCAAACAGCTCAGGCAGCGGTCAATATGCTTGACCGTTTTGGCGTCCGGCACCCGCTCGTTTTCCAGCATATCCTTGATCTGGTAAATCCGCCCTCTTGGGCTGTCGAGCTCATCGCCCAGCATCTGATAGGTCGGGCACGTTGCGGTGCAAAACCCGCAATGAACACAAGCGCGCAAGATTTCATTGGCCCGCTGAATACCCGGATCTTTGAGTTGGTCTTCGGTGAATGTGGTTTGCATCGAATTACCCCATCAATCCCGGGTTCAAAATGCCGCGCGGATCAAATTTGGCCCGCAAGCCTTGCGACAAGGTCGCCAACGGCGCCGGTTCCGGATGGAAAACCGGCAAAGAGGCACGGGTCTCACGCGAGCTCCGGATCAAAGTCGCGTGCCCTTCAAAAGCCACCGAACGCACATCGGTTCCCGCTGGCACTTGCACCCAGACCAATCCTCCGCCCCAATCGTACAAAACCCGAAGATCTGCATAGAGAGCCCGCAATTTTTCAACGACCTCAGGCCCATCGCTTGGCTTGACAGAAATCCGCCAGACATCACCTGCACCGCCTTGCATCGCCGCCACATCGCGCACCCAGGCCCAGCCGACCGCAACCTTGTCGGCATCGCGCTCAACACTCACCTCACCGCCAAACCTGGCCAGGACGTCCGTTAACTTCGCCGCACGATAGGCCACAGAAGCCTCCAGCCCCTCAATCCGGATCATTGTCACCGGATGCCCATCCACACCGGACGGCGCATGCGCCGCGCCGCTCACATCAAATGGCGACCCAAGCGCCGCACTCATGGCCGCCACCGCATCCTCGTCCGATAATCCGTTGATCAGGACACAGCCGACGGCCTCAGGCAATGCCTGCACCTTCAGACTCACCTCGGTCAGCACGCCCAGCGTGCCCCAGCTCCCGGCCATCAGCTTTACCAAGTCATAGCCGGTGACATTTTTCATCACCCGCCCGCCATTCTTCAACACACGCCCGGCGCCATCGACAAACCGAACCCCCAACAGGCTGTCGCGGCAAGCACCCACTTGAATGCGGCGCGGTCCGCTGATGTTGCCCGCCACCACGCCGCCAATGGTCGATGTGCCGGTGGTGCCAAGCAAACCGCGATGATCCACCGGCTCAAAGGCCAGCCTCTGCCCCTCTACCGCCAGAGTGTCCTCTATATCCGCGAGAGGCGTACCCGCCACGGCCACCAAGGTGAGCGCTCCCGGCTCATACAGCGTTACGCCTGACAAGCCAGCGGTCGACAACACCTCACCTTGCACAGGCGCGCCGATATCTCGCGTGCCGCCGCCCTGAATGCGCAACGGCCCCTTCGCGCCTGCAATCACATCTGACAGCTCTGCTTCTGTTAAGGGTGTCATCATTTTCTCTTGGCCTTCAAATATCCGCGATAAATTGGCAACTTGGTTGCCATTAGGGTCTGGCCCCTCCCTGCTTGTCATTCTGCCGCCATCCGGCGCGCTTCACTGGAGGCCAAGGGAAACACCTTGGCCGGGTTCAGCAACCATTTGGGATCAAACACATCTTTCACCGCCATCTGGATATCCAGATCTTCTGGCAAGTATTGATCCACCATCAAATCCCGCTTCTCAATGCCCACGCCATGCTCGCCAGTCAGACAACCGCCAACTTCGACACAAAGCCGCAGAATATCCGCGCCAAAGGCCTCGCATTTTTCCAGATCACCCGGCTTGTTGGCATCAAACAGGATCAATGGATGCATGTTGCCGTCGCCTGCATGAAATACATTGCCCACATCCAAACCGTAGTCTTTGCTCAGCTCTCCAATCCGGCGTAGTACATACGGCAACTGGCTCACCGGGATGGTTCCGTCCAGGCACATGTAGTCATTAATCTGCCCCATGGCGCCAAAGGCGGACTTACGCCCCAACCAAATCCGCGCGCTTTCATCTGCACTGGTGCTTTCACGCAGTTCGACAGGACTGTGCGCCCGCGCAATGGCCAAAATACGTTCCAGCTGCGCGTCGATTTCCTCGTCAGAGCCTTCGACCTCGACAATCAAGAGCGCCTCGCAATCCGGGTAGCCAGCACCAGCGAAAGCTTCGGTGGCTCGGATGCAAGGGCGGTCCATAAACTCAATCGCCACAGGCAAAATACCTGCCTTGATGATGTCGGACACGCACTGGCCCGCCACTTCGTTGCTGTCAAAACCCATCAACACAGGCCGCGCGCCTTCTGGTTTGTGCAAAATCCGCAAGGTCGCTTCGGTCACGACACCAAGCTGACCTTCGCTGCCGCAGATCACGCCCAATAGATCCAACCCGCCAGCGTCCAGATAGGCACCGCCTATCTCGACGATCTCACCCTCCATGGTCACCATGGTCACGCCCATCAGGTTGTTGGTGGTCACGCCATATTTCAGGCAATGTGCCCCGCCGGAATTCATTGCAATATTGCCCGCAATCGCACAGGCCAGCTGGCTGGAAGGATCGGGTGCGTAGAAGAACCCTTCTTCCTCCACGGCGCCGGACACGCTCAAATTGGTGCGACCGGTTTGCACGCGGATGAAGCGGTTTTCATAATCCGTTTCAAGCACTTCCGTCATACGCGCGACGCCAAGGATGATGGAATCCGCTGTCGGCATGGAACCGCCCGCCAAAGAGGTGCCCGCGCCGCGCGGCACAACGGGTACATTCTCGGCATGACAAACTTTTAACACCGCCGCGACCTCCTCTGTTGAGGCCGGCAAGACGGCAGCCAAAGGCGGGCAACGGTAGGCGGTCAGTGCGTCGCACTCATAGGCGCGGACTTCGACCTCGTCGGAGATCACGGCATCGGCTGGCAGCACCTCTTTTAGACGCGCGACGATGCGGGCTTTTTTGGCAAGCACCTCGGGATTTGGGGTTGGCATGTCCATGGCTGACCTCCGCTACAATTGGTAAACTAATATAACCAATAATCGAGGCTGGCAAGCGCAACCGCTTCACGTTAGGGTGCGATCATGATCAAAGACACCCTCCTCGCACAGTTTTCCGCCCTCGATTTCATCGCGGTTTTGACCATCCTATCGGCTTGGGCGCTGACCACGCACCTTATTGAAAACCCACCAAAAAACCGGCCTTCCGTGTCGCGCCTGATGGCATTTTATCGGCAGGAATGGATGGTGCACTATGTGGCACGGGAGGTGCGGGTTTTTGATGCGCAGATCATGGGAAATCTGCGGCAAAGTACGGCGTTTTTTGCCTCCTCCTCGATGATCGCCATCGGGGGCCTGGTGGCATTGATCGGGAATACCGACCAAATTGCCGGGGTGACCAAAGACCTCACCCAGACCGCGGAGCCGGCCTCCGTCTTGGAACTCAAACTGGTTCTGGTGCTGCTGTTTATCGGCAATGCATTTCTGAAATTTGTGTGGTCTCACAGGCTCTTCGGCTATTGTTCGGTGCTAATGGCGGCGGTGCCAAATGACGCCAAAGACCCGACAGCGCTGTCGCGTGCGAAGAAGGCGGGCACCATCAACATCACCGCCTCACGCAGTTTTAATCGGGGGATTCGGGCGATCTATTTTGGGTTGGCGGCGGCGGCCTGGCTTTTGGGGCCGGTGATGCTGCTGCTTGGGGTATTGGTAACAGTGGTTGTCCTGGGGCGGCGTGAGTTTGCCTCCCAATCCCGTGCCGCACTGCTGCAGGAACCGCGCTGAGTTAACCAGTCAATTTCCACGTCGGTATTGCGTCGGTATCACGACTGTTTTGCGGAGGTGCGCTTTCGAAGCACCCACCCAGGTTAACATTTCAAAAGATGAAGAGAGATTTAGACGCGGTGGTAAGGTGCACCGGCCAAAATGCTGGCGGCACGATAGAGCTGCTCGCTCAGCATGACCCGCGCCAGCATGTGTGGCCAAACCATTTTACCAAAGCTCAGCTTGGCGTCTGCTCGTGCGCGCAAACTTGGGTCAATGCCATCCGCCCCGCCAATCACAAAGGCCAGATCACCGCGCCCATCGTCGCGCCAGCCACCCAGCTTATTGGCAAACTCAGGACTGCTCATCAGCTTGCCGCGCTCATCCAGTGCACAGATCACGGCCCCCTTGGGGATCACACCTTCGAGCAGACCGGCTTCAGCCGCCATACCGCCGCCCTTGCGGTCTTCCACCTCGTGCACTGCTACCGGACCCAGGCCCAAGGCCCGTCCGGTGCGATCAAATCGGGTGAGGTAGTCATCAAGGAGGTCGCGCTCGGGACCAGACCGCAGCTTTCCCACGGCGCAGATATGCACCTTCAGTGCCATGTCATGCCCTCCGGCCTGCAAGCACAGTGCAGGCCGCCAGAAGTCTTATGCGGTACCGTCAGGCACCCACATCTTTTCGAGCTGGTAGAACTCACGCACTTCCGGACGGAAGATGTGCAAGATCACGTCGCCGGTATCGACCAGAACCCAGTCGCCTGTGTCCTTGCCTTCGACCTTGGCGCCGCGTCCAAACTCGGACTTCAGCCGCTCAATCAGCTTTTCAGCAATCGCCGTCACCTGACGCGAGGAGCGCCCGGAGCAGATCACCATGTAATCGCCAATAGAGGTTTTGCCGCGCAGATCGATCTGCACCACATCTTCGGCTTTGTCTTCATCCAGAGAGGTGAGAATACGGGCAAGCAGTGCCTCGCTTGTCGTATCCGGAGAGTCCGACGTCACAATCGAACCAGTGTCAGTAGCATTGGCCACGTCAGTGTTCAGAGACAGAAGTCTGTCCTCCTTGTAGCGCACCCGTCAGCCCCGGTGCCGAGCGTAATTTCAAGATAGCACCGGTTGGCGGTTTTCTCAACGAAAGGCAAGGGGGATTCGCGCCTCTCAGCCGGTTTGGCGCGGTTTTCAGCGGTTTTTGGCAGAGGGGGCCAGCCCCCACGCTTGGCCAAGCCAAGCGCTCCCCCGGGATACTTAGAGAATGAGAAGGCGCCTAAGGGAGGGTAGGCTGCCCGTCCTCTCCCTCCAACATGCGCACCTCGCGCTGTGGGAAGGGCAGCGAAATGCCGTGCTCGTGGAAGGCATCCCAGAGCGCGAGATAGACATTGCCGCGAATGTTGGTCAGCCCGCCGGTGGGATCTTCGATCCAGAAGCGCAGGATGTAATCCACGCTGCTGTCGCCAAAGCCGACGATGTGACAGACCGGCGTGTTGGGGTAGCGCAGCACTCGTTTGACCGACTGTGCCGCCTCCACCGCCACCTTGCGCACCAGATGCGGATCGTCGCCGTAAGCGGTGCCAAAGAAGATATCGAGCCGCACATAGGCGTCCGAGTGCGACCAGTTCACCACCTGATTGGTGATCAGGTCTTCGTTGGGAATAAGGAATTCTTTGCCGTCGCGCGTGACCACAGAGATGTAGCGCGCGCCCAGCGAGTTGATCCAGCCAAAGGTCTCGCCCAGCGAAATCACGTCGCCGGGTTTGATCGATTTGTCCATCACAATGATCAGGCCGGAGACCAGATTGGACACCACCTTTTGCAAGCCAAAACCAAGTCCAACGCCAATGAAGCCGGTGAGGAAAGCGAGGCCCTGCAGATCAAAGCCGATGATGCGCAGCCCCACAAAGAAGGCCGCTGTGTAGAGAAAGACTTGCAGCAGCTTGCCAAACAGCACCCGCATGGACGGGGAGATGTCTTCGCTGCGTTTGAGCCTTGCGTCGGCCTGGCGCGAAAGCAGCCGCGTGACGGCAAAGGTCAGACCCAGCAAAACAAGCGCTTGCGCAATCATCCATAATGAAATGCGAGTCTGACCAAACACCAATGCCATGCTGTCCATCAGCTGCACCGCATCGTCGCGCAGGCCGGTGAGCACCAGCGTGACCCAAATCCAAGCCCCATAGCGCAGGAAGGTGCGCAGAGTGGTGTTCTGCACCACCCGCAGAACCACCACCACCACCAGCCAGGCCAGCGCCAAATTGGCCAATCCCACCAACAGATAAGACCGACTGGGCCAGGTCACCGCGCGCATGCCCCAGACCGTGAACCAGATCAGCCCGTTGAACACGATCAGCACCATGCGACGGTGCACCATCATCGCGTAGCGATAGCGCAGCTTGGACCAACCCTCGCGGGTTTTGAGCCAGGCGTAGAACCGCGGTTTGATCACTGCCGCCAGCGCATAGGCCAGTGCGAGCAGCCCCAACGCAATCAGCACCTGGTAAAACGCCCAGGGCCGCAGGAGGCTTTCGCCAAAATCCACCACCTGATCCCAGATGCTGAGCGCGATTTCGGTGGTTTGCGTGTTGCTCTCGCTGGGTTGGGCGGCCACAACCTCACGCTCGGCCCCGGCGATGCGGTCGAGCTCGGATTCCTGCGTGTCGCCAGTGGTTTGGGTCTCTGTGGTGTTCTCCTCAGCCATAAATGCATCCTTGCACGGGCTCTGCCTCTGCGGCAACGCGTGTGTGTCGGATTGTGTGCTTCTGCTTGAAGGAATCTGCGCAACCCTGTAGGGGAGAAGCATGAAACGCATCTATGACATCTCTGACCGCGCCTTTTTGCCTTGGCGATTCTTTGGTCAGTCCAAGTCCGTCATCGCCGCGCTATGAGCTTTTGGCGCAGCTGAGCTGTGCCCGTTAGTCAGCCATATTTTCAGCTATCCAAACAAAATGGAGAGGACCGATGTCCCCCAAAACGCTCTATGATAAAATCTGGGATGCCCATGTTGCGCATGAAGCCGACGATGGCACCTGCCTGTTGTATATTGACCGTCACCTCGTGCACGAAGTGACCAGCGCGCAGGCTTTCGAAGGCCTGCGCATGGCAAACCGCAAGGTACGCGCACCAGAAAAAACCATCGCTGTGCCGGACCACAACGTGCCGACCACCATGGGCCGGGAAGATCCGGCGCAGATGACCGAAGAATCGCGCATACAGGTGGAAGCGCTGGACAAAAACGCCAAGGAATTTGGTGTGCACTACTATCCGGTGTCTGACGTGCGTCAGGGCATCGTGCACATTGTGGGCCCGGAAAACGGCTGGACCCTGCCGGGGATGACTGTGGTGTGTGGTGACAGCCACACCGCAACCCACGGCGCCTTTGGCTCTCTGGCGCATGGTATCGGTACCTCTGAGGTGGAGCACGTGCTTGCCACTCAGACGCTGATCCAGAAGAAGTCCAAAAACATGAAGGTGGAGATCACTGGCAAACTCAAGCCGGGCGTGACCGCCAAAGACATCACGCTGGCCGTGATTGGCGAAACCGGCACCGGTGGTGGTACGGGTTATGTGATTGAATACTGTGGGGAAGCGATCCGCGATCTGTCCATGGAAGGTCGCATGACGGTTTGCAACATGGCGATTGAAGGCGGCGCCCGCGCCGGTCTGATCGCGCCAGATGAGACCACCTTTGCCTACTGCAAAGGCCGTCCACATGCGCCAAAAGCTGGCGCATGGGAGCAGGCGCTGGAGTATTGGAAGACGCTCTACACCGACGAAGGCGCGCATTTCGACAAAGTGGTCACCATCAAAGGCGAAGACATTCAGCCGGTGGTGACCTGGGGCACCAGCCCTGAGGATGTGCTGCCGATCACCGGTGTGGTGCCAGCGCCAGAAGATTTTGAAGGTGGTAAGGTGGAAGCGGCCCGTCGCTCAATCGAGTATATGGGGCTGACCCCGGGTCAGAAGCTGACCGACATCGAAATCGACACCGTGTTCATCGGCTCTTGCACCAACGGCCGCATCGAAGACATGCGCGCCGCCGCAGAAGTGCTCAAGGGTAAGAAGATCAAAGAGGGCATGCGCGCGATGATCGTGCCGGGCTCTGGTCTTGTGCGGGCGCAAGCGGAAGAAGAAGGTCTGGCGGATATCTTCCGTGACGCAGGCTTTGAATGGCGTCTGGCTGGGTGTTCCATGTGCCTGGCGATGAACCCGGATCAACTGTCAGAAAACGAACGTTGCGCGTCCACCTCGAACCGCAACTTCGAAGGCCGTCAGGGCTATAAGGGCCGCACGCACCTCGTGTCCCCTGCCATGGCCGCCGCTGCCGCGATCACCGGCAAGCTCACTGACATTCGCGAGCTGATGTAGGCAATGCTGGCTTTCTTCAAAAAACGCTTTTGGTGGGCACTGTTTACAACAGTGTCCATCATCTCGTTTTTTTGGAGTGGCCCAGCTTGGTTTGCGTGCCCAAACACAAAACTTCTCACAGATGGAACGCATATCTCACACTGCCGAAGCAGCGGTAAGAATGAGTACTGGTTTAGTGCATCCGCGAAACGCGAAGATTTCTTTGTGTTTCTCGATGCTCTCGCAGCCTCCAACCAAGGCGAATGGGAGCTCGCGAAAAATACAGCTCAAACGGAAGAATATGCGTTTGACCGTAGCGACGATGTGCTTGTGAGACGTAGTGCATATTGGGTGGATGGAGAAATCCATTACTCTCAGCGCAAACCAATTGTTTTATCGGATCGCAAAAAGAAAGAATGTGCGGCCTCAGACGAGTCCAGAGGCCGCTGCACCGAGACTTAATTGCGCCCTGAGCGCATTGGAGTAACACGATGGAAAAGTTCGAAACCTTCTCCGGTATCGCCGCGCCTATGCCGCTGGTGAATATCGACACCGACATGATCATCCCAAAGGTGTTCTTGAAATCCATTGCCCGCACCGGCTTTGGCGCCAATCTGTTTGATGAGATGCGGTTCAACCGTGACGGCACAGAGATACCTGATTTTGTGCTGAACAAACCACAATATCGCAACGCGCAGATCCTGATTGCGGGCGACAACTTTGGCTGTGGCTCTTCGCGGGAACACGCGCCTTGGGCGCTGGATGATTTTGGCATCAAAGTGATTGTGTCGACGTCGTTTGCCGACATCTTCTTCAACAACAGCTTCAAGAACGGCATGCTGCCAATCGTGCTGCCGCAGGAGCAGGTTGACGTGCTGATGGCAGACGCGGAAAAAGGCGAAAACGCCCGGATGACCGTGGACCTGGAAGCGCAGGAAATCACCACATCGGATGGCGAGGTGATCAAGTTCGAAGTGGATGCGTTCAAAAAGCACTGCCTGCTGAACGGCTTGGACGACATTGGCCTGACCATGGAGAAAGAAGCCTCCATCGACGCCTATGAAGCCAAAGCGGCAGCGGAGCGTCCTTGGGCATAAGCCCGTCGACCGCTGATTGACATAACCCTGCACAACCGCTCAAGTTGTGCGGGGTTTTCTTTTGGGTTGATTTGCATGTTTAAAAAACTGTTCAGGCAAAAAAGCCGCGTGGAACGTATCCACGACGAGTTGAAGGTACTAATCGAGCTCTTGGAAAGTTCCGAAGGGCGGGAATTTTGGGTCAGCCAACTACGCAGCCTGATGAAGGCCACAAACGAAACCCAGCTGTGTAACGCCGTCCAAACTATTTACGGCGGCATGGGTTCATTCAATGACATTGTGTTCCACAAATTAAATGGAGATACCGGCACCGAAGAGGAGCTTAACGGTTTGAACGAGCGATTTCATCACCACAAAACTCGCCTATATGGCCTTACCCAAAAGCACACTTGATTATGGAAGAAACAATGGGATCCATTGGGCCGATTGATAGTTTTTTGGACTTCTCCATAGATACCGAACGCTTGCTGCTCCGCCCCTGTCGGATGGAAGACGCAGACGCGCTCACCGCCTTGATGACGCCTCAGATCAGCGACCGACTTGCAACATGGCCCACCCCGCTGTCGTTGTCTGAGACACAAACAATTTTGCGGAACTCTCGCCAACATGCAATGTGTGGCACATCCTTCCCTGCAGTTGTGATCGAAAAGGCGTCCAGCACTATAATCGGATGGTGCAAGCTGGATTGTGCGGAGGGGCAAGCGGACATGGGGTATTGGATTGGTGAAGCCTACCAGCGACGCGGCTTTGCGCTGGAAGTCGCGAAGGGCGCGATTGGCTTTGCTTTTGAGACCTTGGATTGCCATCAAGTGCGCGCCGGGGCGCGGGTGGACAATGCGGCCTCCCTTTCTCTGCTGAAAAAACTAGGGATGTCGCCCCAAGGCATCCAATCCTTTTGGACGCCTGCGCGCCAGCGCTACGAAGATTGCGCGTTCTGGCAACTGAACCGAGACGATTGGCGTCGGCCTCGGTAGGTAACCTTCGCAACCTCAGCAGCGATCGAGCCGAGGGGTGAAAGCGAAGCGCCCGCGTTTTGCCGAAGGCAAACCTATGGTTTGACGGGGGCGGTTTGGGCGCTCGCCAAAGCGGTGCTTTGGCGTCTTATCGCAATCTAGCCCCACATCACTCCGCAGGCACAGCCACCTGACGATCTGTGCCGCCCAAATGTTTGGCATTGAGCTTCAGCACCAACCAAATCATCGCCACCTGCAGGGCAATCGCCACGGCGGAAATCAGCAGATAGGCCAGCGAGAATTTGTCGACCAAACCGCTCGCCACCAGCCCTTTGTTGAGCCAGAAGTGCAACATCACCGACAGCGCCACACCGGGGCAGACCAGCGCGTAGGAGCCTGCGGATTTTTCCTGCCCGGTGATGAATGTGGACACATAGCCAAAGCGGCGCAGCACCGTCAGACCAAGTGCCAGCACGGCAAGCTGCACCATCAACAGGGTTGTCAGCATGGAGAGCGTTTCGCCCGCGCCGCCGTGCACGTCAAAATGCACATGCAAACCGTGGTTCTGACGCATCCAAGCGATGGTGATCACTGTGATCAGCGGCACAATCACCAGCAGGGTTGGTGCGCTTTCGGCTGTGGCGCCGTTTTCCATCATCGCCCGCAGGCCCAAGATCACATTCGCCACGGCCAACAGGATTGCCACCACAATGAAGAAGCTCGACAGGATAAAGGACACGCCCGCCACCAAAGCGGAGCCGCTCATGGCAGCGGGAGCGGCCAGGCCAACGCCCACCATGGCGAAGGCAAAGGCGGGCAGAACCTGTGCAAAGCTGTTGTTTTTGGCGCAGTCAAAGCCGCCGTTGATCAGCACGCGGCCAAAGAAGTCGCGCATGATCCTCAGCCCGTAGCTGCCAATCAGGACAAAGGCGATCATGGCAATTGGGAAGAGGTATTCGACCACGGTCCACAGGCCGGGCACAAACACCAAACCCACGATAAAGCCGCCGTTCACCACCATCGCCAGCGCAAGCGGGATCGCCATAAGCTGGGTTTCGGCGTTTGACGTGCGCAGCGCCTGATAGGCAGGCGTAGCCCGGAAAGCCGACAGGTGGCGCAGGTTCCAGATCAGCGATTTGATCAGCAGAAAGGTCAGCCCGGCGATCCCAACCATGGCGACCACAATTGCGGTCTGAAGCGGGAGTGCTCCAGATAAGAAAGCGGCGGTGATGTCTTCAAAAATCGGTACAGGGCGCCCGGGATGCGGCACCCAGAACATCAGGAACATAAAGAAGGTCACCATCAGGCCGCCGGAGCCCAAGGTAGCAAGAAAATAGAGGGGAGAATAAGGCGTGTCTTCACGCGTGACAGAGGGGGACGACATAGGATTTCCTTTCACATTCCATAAAAAGAATATGAGTCAGATTTTGCGCTACCTTGATCTAAATCAATACATATTCATTATTTGGAATGTCTGGAAGTTGAATTAAGGCAAAAATGTGGCGCGCCGTTTTACGAGGCGGTCACATTCTCCAAAACCCTTGTGGCCCCGCCAAATTCGCCCACCAGATTTAGTATCACCCTGAAAAACAGTGCTTTTTTGAAAGGCACAATTGATGCATTCGCGCACCAGTCTCTGTCTCAGACCGCGGCTTGGTTGCCAAAATCCAAACAAAACCTTGAGACTTGCCAAGATCCAATGGCACAATAAGGCATAAATGAGGCACCCCGCCATCAGAGCGGGATCAAGTTGGAACAAGATCGCACGGCCAAAGAGCCACAAAACGCGACATCCGGTTTGAAGGGACACGAGCTGTGATAGGCAGAATCATTGGCGCGGCAACGCGTGCGGGACTGGTGGCATTGCTGTTTGCCTTGCCAGCCATCATCTTGCCCACTGTGAGCGAAGATGTGGTGCACATTGTGCTGCTGTTTGCGATCTTCAGCTCGATCCTGGTGTTCATCGAATATGTGACCACCGCGCCGTCGTTCATCGAATTCCGCCACGCGCCGCCGTTCAACCGGATGCGCTTTCTGGCGATCTTTCTCACCGTATTTGCGCTCTCGGTGATTGCCCGTGGCGAAGTGGCGCCCAACGCCTTCACCGCCTTTTTGCATGCGCTTGGCATCATTGTTGGCGACGCGATTGATTTCCCCTATTCGCCGGTGCGGCTGATGGTCATCATGTTGCCGGACAACGCCACGCCTGAGCTGATCAAAGAGGTGCGCACCGCGTCTGGGCTCAGCTATCTGATCTCTCTGATGACGCTGGCGGTGTTCTACTTCTTTGCGCGCGTTCTGGAATGGCCAGCGCGCAACGGGGCGTTTAACGTCTGGATCAACCTGCCGCTGTTTGACCCCACCGCAGGCGGCGACGTGCTGCCACGTCTGCAACGGGATGGCCGTCTTAACATTGCGTTAGGATTTCTTATGCCATTCTTAATCCCGGCGATCATTCAGATGATGTCGGACCTGATTGATCCGATCTACTTAAGCGATCCGATGACAATGATTTGGACCATCAGCGCATGGGCTTTCATACCGGCCAGCATGATCATGCGCGGCATTGCCATGAGCCGCATTGCCACCATGATCGACGAGAACCGCCGCCGCGCCTATGCCGCGTCGCGTGGTACACATCCGGTGTCCTCTGCCGCCTGATTGGCGTTCTGTTTTTTGTGAGTTTTGCGCATGCGGAGACGATCCGCGTAGCAACCTATGATGTGGAACTGAGCCGCAAAGGGCCGGGCCTCATGCTGCGCGACATCACGCGGAGCGATCCGCAGGTTGTGGCGATCACTCAGGTGGTGACACATCTCGCGCCGGATATTCTGTTCCTGCAAGGCGTGGACTATGACGCGGATCTGTTGGGCGCCAAGGCGCTGCGGGACCACTTTGGCAAAAGAGAGCTGGACTACCCGCATGTTTTTTCGCTGCCCCCCAACACCGGCATTCCCACTGGCTTGGACATGAATGGCGACGGGCGATTGCACACACCAGCGGATGCGCAGGGCTATGGCAAGTTTCGCGGGGCCGGTGGTATGGTGGTTCTGTCGCGCTGGCCCTTTGGCGAGGCGCGGGATTTCTCGGTGCTGTTGTGGCGGGACCTGCCGGAGGCCACATTGCCCGGAGTAAATGGGCAACCGTTCCCCTCAGAGGAAGCACAAGCCATCCAGCGGTTGTCGTCCAATGGCCATTGGGTTTTGCCCGCGCTGCATCCCAACGGCCCAGTGACGCTCATGCTCTTTGCCGCAGGGCCGCCGGTGTTTGACGGGCCAGAAGATCAAAACGGGTTGCGCAATGCCGATGAAATCCGCCTGTGGTCTCATCTGCTGGACGGCAAGCTGGGGCCCGCACCAGAGCCGCCGTTTGTCTTGATGGGCGGTGCAAACCTTGATCCACAAAAAGGCGAAGGGCGGCATGAAGCCATTCAAGGCTTGCTAACTGATCCACGCCTACAAGACCCGCTGGAAAAGGCAGGCCCCACCGTGGATTGGCGCGAGCCGACGCCGGGGGATTTGCGGGTCGATTATGTCCTGCCCAGCGCCGATCTGAAGGTGATCGACGCTGGGGTGTTTTGGCCGAAACCCAAAGAACCGGGCCATGAGCTGCTATCGGAGAAAGACATCGCCGCCAGCCGCCATCATATGGTTTGGGTCGACATCGCCTTCTGAGGCACCGCCGACTCTGGCAGTGCAGAGGCCAAAGCCTTGTGCAACTCGGTAGGCTCAAACTCCGGCAGCAATTCCTCAAACCGAGCGCTATCCAATCGATGCGACGTGTTCCACAGGTAGCGCATTTCCAGCAGGTGCGGCGCCAGTTTCCACACCGGCGAGGCCAATTGGATTGCCCACCACGCCATGGATTTGACCTTCAACGTGCGCCCTAGAACCTGCTCCAACGCCTGCGCCATATCGTTGCCGGTCAACGTGTAGCCCGGAAACGGCACGTCCTCGAAACGGTTCAACTGATCCCGCTTCTCCGCCAGCATCACAGCCGCGCGGCAAAGATCCGGCAAATAGGCCCAAGCGTGATCCACATCGCGTTTGCCCGGATAGGTCAGCACACCCCGGCCAATCTTGGATGTCATGATCATGTCAAACCAATTGCCCGAGGCCTCTGTGTCGATAAAATCCCCAGCGCGCAGAATGATCGTGCGCACCTCGCTAAAGCGATAGGCCCGCTCCATGTCACGCCGGATTTGGCCCAGCGGGTTCTCTGCCTGATGCGGGGTGGTCACGCCCCAGGGGCTGGGCGTTTGTGCGCCGTAAACATAGACGTTGCCCGGCACAATCACCGTGGCGTCCACCATTTTGGCGGCGGCAATCACCTCATCGTGCAGTTTTGGCACCTGTGCGGCCCAATCAAAGTATTGCGGGTTCCAGGCGTTCACGATCACCTGCACCCCATGCACCGCCTCACGCAGCCGGTCTTTGCTGCGATCAAAGGGGCGCACATCCCACCCCGCCTTGGCAAAAGCCTGCGCTGCGTTGCGTCCAAACCGCCCGTTTGCGCCAAGTATCAAAACCGTCTGTGCCATGATCTCTCTCCTGCTGTCTGGCGTCTTGACACCAACATGCGGCATTCGAAGACAGTTAGGTATTGGCGAAATTCGCAGCCGTGATATTCATAAATGAATGGAAAAGGCACTCTCAAACCTCGACTGGTCGTTGATCCAGTCCTTTCTGGCTGTGGCGGAAACCGGCTCCCTGTCTGGCGCGGCGCGGCAGCTCAATGCCTCCCAACCCACGTTGGGACGCCATATCAAAACGCTCGAGGACACGCTGAAGGTTGAGGTCTTCCACCGCCACGCGCGGGGTTTTGAGTTGACCGAAACAGGACAGGCCTTACTCGCACCCGCGCAACGTATGGCCGCCGCCATGGCCGACCTGTCGCTGGCCGCCGCCGGTGGGGAAACCGACCTGGCCGGCACCGTGCGGATCTCGTCATCCATCTTCATGGCGCATCATGTCATGCCGAACATTCTGGCCGATCTGCGCCAGAAAGAACCGCAAATCCAGATTGAGCTGGTGCCGTCGGATCAATCGCAGAACCTGCTGTTTCGCGAGGCCGACATCGCTGTGCGCATGTACCGCCCCGAGCAGCTCGACATGATCACCAAACATCTGGGCGACATCACGCTGGGCATGTTCGCCGCCGAGAGCTACCTCGCCCGCAAAGGTCGCCCGTCCGGGGCCGAAGACCTGCCCCATCATGACATCGTTGGCTATGACGCCAATGACGACATCATCCGCGAAATGCGCCGCATGGGCATCCCCGCCAATCGGGATTGGTTTCCGGTGCGCTGTGACCATCAAACCACCTATTGGGAATTGGTGCGCGCGGGCTGTGGATTGGGGTTTTGTCAGCGCCACATTGCGCGGCAAACCCCGGGAATCGAAGAGATCAAAATCGACTTTCCAATCCCACATTTGCCTGTCTGGCTCACCGCCCATGAAAGCCTGCGCCACACCCCGCGCATTTCCCGCGTCTGGACCCTGCTGGAGAGCGCATTAAAGCCCTTTGTTTCTTGATCTTTCACGCGCCACTCGGTAACCCGTAGCGAACCTATTTGATCAAGGACGCACCGCAATGAGCAACCCTTCGCTTCTCATCCTCGCCGGCGACGGCATCGGCCCCGAAGTCATGGACCAGGTCCAGCGTATTATTGGCTGGTTTGGCGACAAGCGTGGCCTGAAATTTGACGTGAGCGAAGACCTTGTCGGCGGCGCGGCTTATGACAAACACGGCGTGCCGCTGCATGACGACACCATGGCCAAAGCGCAAGAAGTGGACGCGGTGCTGCTGGGCGCCGTAGGTGGGCCAAAATACGACGATCTGGACTTCTCCGTGAAGCCAGAGCGCGGCCTGCTGCGCCTGCGCAAAGAGATGGACCTGTTTGCCAACCTGCGCCCGGCGCAGTGCTTTGACGCGCTGGCAGATTTCTCCTCACTGAAAACCGACATCGTGTCCGGTCTGGACATCATGATCGTGCGCGAACTGACCTCCGGCGTGTACTTTGGTGAACCACGCGGCATCTTTGAAGAAGGCAACGAACGTGTTGGCATCAACACCCAGCGCTACACCGAATCCGAGATCGAGCGTGGCGCCCGCGCTGCGTTTGAGCTGGCGATGAAGCGCGACAAGCGTCTGTGCTCGATGGAAAAAGCCAACGTGATGGAAAGCGGCATCCTGTGGCGCGAAGTGGTCAACGAAGTGGCCAAACACTACCCAGAGGTGGAAGTCTCCCACATGTACGCCGACAATGGCGCAATGCAGCTGGTGCGCGCACCCAAGCAGTTTGACGTGATCTACACCGACAACCTGTTTGGCGACATCCTCTCGGATTGTGCCGCGATGCTGACCGGCTCGCTTGGCATGCTGCCCTCCGCCTCCCTGGGTGCACCAATGGACAACGGCCGTCCAAAAGCGCTGTATGAGCCGGTACACGGCTCCGCGCCAGACATCGCAGGCGAAGGCAAAGCCAACCCATGTGCCTGTGTGCTCTCCTTCGCCATGGCGCTGCGCTACTCCTTCAACGAAGGCGCAGAAGCAGACCGTCTGGAAGCGGCTGTGGAGAAAGTGCTGGCAGATGGCGTGCGCACAGGCGACCTGATGCAAGCAGACGGCGGCACCCCGGTGTCCACCTCCGAGATGGGCGACGCCCTGCTGGCCGCGCTGGACGCAAGCCTCTAAGCACAGGCCACAGCTTGAGAAATTGCGAAGGCGTCCTTAGGGGCGCCTTTACCTTTTTGGCAATTTGTTTTCCGCGGGCTTCTGCAAGCTGCTACCACTAAGGCAGGCAAGTTTTGGAGGTCGACATGAAGCATGTCCTCGGGGGCGCCCTCACGCTGGTTCTAAGTACCGCCGCCACAGCAGAAACCTTCAAGGCGGACGTCTGGGCCGACAATTGGTTTGCCCTCTATGCGAACGGATCCTTGGTGGGACAGGACCGCATCTCCATTGCCACGGAACGCTCGTTTAACGCCGAGAGCTTCACCTTCCGCGCCGAACGACCGTTTATGCTGGCGCTGATGGCGAAAGACTTCAAAGAGAACGACACCGGGTTGGAATACATCGGCACCAACCGCCAACAAATGGGTGATGGCGGCGTGATCCTACAAATCAAAGATGCCGCCGGGGACATCGTGGCCGTGTCTGACAAAGACTGGCGCTGTAAGGTGATCCATGAGGCACCGCTCAACAAATCCTGCACCAAGGAGCGCAACCCGCGCGTGGGCGAAGGGCCGTGTGGGTTTGAAGCAAGCAAGCCGCCGCGCGGCTGGACTGCCGAGTATTTTGACGATTCAGATTGGCCTCGGGCGACGGAGTACAAGAAACGTCAGGTGCGGCCGAAAGACGGCTACAACGATATCAAATGGGACCGGCGGGCGGAGTTCATCTGGGGGCCGGATCTGGAAACCAACAACACGATGATTTGTCGGTTGCTGATCCGCTAGCGCAGCGCCGGGCGCGGGTTGCGTTGGCCGTGGCTGTAGATGGTTTTCACGCTCCATTCCACGGCGCGACGCATGGTTTTGCCCAAGGCATCATCAAACGCCACCACCACATCAGACATCTCTTCGCTGGGCGACATGATGACTTTCTCAAAGGACTTTGACCCAATGATGTGATCGTCATAGGCGTCCACAATCTTGAGGTTCATGCGCACATGCACTTCCAGCGCATTGCTTTCGGTTTCCACCGCCGGAATGCGCGCCTGAAACTCGCGCAGGTCTGACACAATCAGGAAGTCCGGACGCAGCGCCACGGAGGAACGGCCCACGGCGGCCACCTTACCGCTGTTTTCAAAGCTCTCGATCAGCAACGTCTGCACAATCACCGGCGCGCGATCGACCCAACGCGCCACGGGCAGATATTCAAACTGATAGGGCGTCGGCTGCACCGCGATCTGGTCGGTGTCCACAGCGGCATGGGCCGTGGGCTCCTCGATCACAATCTGATGGCTGAGACGGGGCAGGCCCGACGAAAACGTGCTTTTGGGCGTCAGCGTATAGAGATCCGTCGGCGAGGCCGCGCGGTTCAACGTGCCCAACCCGCCGCAGCCCGAGAGCGCCAGCGCGCCCACCAATACCGTTGCCCATCCCCATCGAGTCATCGGCTAAACTCCGATCCTTGCGTGCCGAGAAGAAACCGTGCCGGATCGCGTTTGATCCGGGCCACCAGCCGGTCAAGGTTGCCAACCAGATAGCGGGATTCTTCCACAAATTTAACAGTTTGCGGCAAGCCCAACCGCAGGAATTCCGACACCTGCCGCTCGTTGCGTTGCACAATCTCATTCACCGTGCCGAGCAAATCAGATGCGGATTGCGAGGCGGCCAGCACCTCGTCCGACGCCTTGCTGATGTCATCAGAGACACCTGTAACCGTTCCGGATACCGCCGCCACTGCACCGCTGATGTCGGTCATAATCTGGTCCACATCCTCATCAAGAATCTGGTTCACCCCGCTGAACGTGTCGCCCGCCGTGGCCAGCGTATCGTCGGCGGTTTCCATCGCCTGATAGATCGCCTCCAGGGTGCGATTTGAGCGCTCAAACGTGTCGATCGCTGTCGTCAACGCTTCGCTGGCCTGTGGGGACAGCGTGGCCAATTGGCCGGTGGCGTCCACGGCCAGCGTGTCGATGCTGGCGATCATGGTATTGGCGGCTTGTGCGGCTTCAGAGATGTTTTCCACCACCTCCGGCAGGCGCTCATCCACGGTCACGCGGATGGCATCCAAGGCGCTGCGCGCGCTGGCCGCGGCTTCGCGGGCATCCTCGACCATCTCGGTTGCGCCGCCACGCACCAACGTGTTCACCGCATCCGCCGTGTCATCCAACGACCGCAGCATTTCATCCGACAGCTCCAAAGCCTCGTTGAAATTCGCAAGCGTGCTACGTGCCTCCACCAAGCGCGCCGTGGCGGTTTCCAACATCAGCGCGCCTTGGTCTGTGATCTCCTCCACGCCGGTCTCAATCGCCACCAGCGTCTCGTTGGTCTGATCAATCAAAGGCGAGACTTTGGTGGTCGCGATGTCGCGCACCGTGGTCAGCGCCGCTGTGGCTTCATCCGCCAACGGCTGCAGATCGGTGTTCATCACTGTGGTGGCCGTATCCGAGGCCACCCGCACCGAATTGAGCGTGTCGGTCGCCGCATTGGTGGCGGTTTCAAAGGCCGATATGGCGGTCTGGGTCTGCTCCACACGGGCCTGCACGCTGGTGCCGACCTCCTCATACCGCGCCATCAGGCTCGACGCATCGGTGCCGACCTTTGCGATCTGGGTTTCCATCACTTCCGCCGTGTCTTGCACCTGTTGCACCAAGGCGGGCAGGCGCTCATCAATCAAAGCCTGCGCCGATTGCATCGCGGAAATCGCCGAGGGTTCTAGCACCTCCACCACATTCTCCAGCGCAGCCGCCGCATCTGCGCCGCGTTGAATAAAGTCTTTGAGGTCTTCTTTCATCAGGCTATCCGCTGTGGCAAAGGCGCTTTCCGCATTGTCCAACGTGCCTTTGGTGCGCTCAGCCGCCTCCTTGATGGAGCCCAGCGCGCCGGTGGCCTCGACCAACGTTTCTTCGGCGGTGTCCGACAGGGCCTCCAAACGCGTGGTGAAGGCGGCGATTTCACGTGCCGCGCTGCCGACATCTTCGGACAGCTCTTCAAACTCCGCCAAGGTGCGGTCCAAACGGCCCGAGGCGCTGGCCAGATTGCCCAAGAGTTCATTCACCGCAGCGGTGTTTTCTTCGCTCACCACGCCTTGCAGGTTTTCCAGCAGGCCAATCGCCTTTTCCATCAGCTCCGGCGCGCCTTGGATCACAGACTGAAGCGCGCTTGGCTCGGTTGGGATTTCGCCAAATTGCTCCAACGCCGCCGCACCCGCCGTGCCGCCAGACAGCGCCACAAAGCTCACGCCGGTGACACCCTGCCCTTGCAGCTTGGCAATAGTGTCGGTCTTCACCGGCGTGTCTGCCCCCACCTCAATGCGCACCCGCACCAGTGAGGGGTTCTCCTCGTCCAGCTCCAGCATCACAACCTGCCCCACCGGCAGGCCGTTGTAGCGCACGCCACCCGCCATCCCGAGGCCGGAGACGTTGTCAAACAGCACGTCGTAATAGGCGTATTGCTTTTCCAGATCGATCTTGGCGAGCCACAGCACAAACAGGAACGAGCCGATCAGGCCGACCAGCGCGAACACCCCAATCAGGAGGTAGTTTGCCCGTGTCTCCATGCCCTATGCGCCCCCGGTTTCGGTGTCGATGCCTTTGACCTGCGCGGCCCGCGCACGTGGGCCGGTGAAATACTCCTGCACCCACGGATGATCGACATCCGTCATTGTTTCTATTGGACCTTCTACCAGAACTCGCTTCTCGGCAAGCACCGCAATGCGATCACAAATCGCGTAGAGACTGTCCAGATCATGTGTGACCATAAAGACGGTGATGCCCAGACTGCGCTGCAACTCGCCAATCAGGTCGTCATAGGCCGCCGCCCCGACGGGATCGAGGCCCGCTGTGGGCTCGTCCAGAAACACAATCTGCGGGTCGAGCGCGAGCGCCCGTGCCAAGGCTGCCCGTTTGCGCATCCCGCCCGACAGCTCGCTGGGCAGCTTGTCACAGGCGAGCTGCGGCAGCCCCACAAGGCTGATCTTGAGCGCGCCGAGTTCCTTCATCAAATTGGTCGACAGCTTCAGATGCTCGCGCATTGGCGCCATCACGTTCTGCAACACCGTGAGCGAGGAAAACAGCGCGCCGTCCTGAAAGGCCACACCCCAGCGGGTTTCGACCTTGCGCCGTTCCTCTTCCGGCGCGGTGAGCACATTGGTGCCCAGCACCTCAATGGTACCTGCTGCCGGTTTGTTCAGGCCAACAATGGTGCGCAGCAGCACCGATTTGCCGGTGCCAGACCCGCCCACAATGCCCAGTACCTCGCCGCGCCACACGTCCAGATCGAGATTGTCATGCACCACCTGTGGCCCAAACTGGTTGCGCAATCCGCGGACCTTGATGATGGCGTCACGCTCTGGGATATCGCTCATGCTCACACCCCCAACTGCGCAAAGAAGATCGAGAACAGCGCGTCGAGCGCAATCACCAGAAAGATGCCCTGCACCACGCTGGAGGTGGTGCGTTGGCCGACGCTGGTGGAGCTGCCTTTCACCTGGAAGGCCTGCCAACAGGCCACCACCCCAATCACCAGCGCAAAGAACGGCGCTTTCACCATGCCCACCAGCAGGTGTTTCACGGCAATGTTGTCATGCAGGCGGGTGAGGAACATGCCGGGGTTCACATCCAAGCTCACCCAGCTCATCAGCGCGCCGCCAAAGAGGCCAAACAGATTGGCGATGAACCCCAAAAGCGGCAACATGATCAACAGTGCCAGCACCCGTGGCACCACCAGCACCCGCACCGGATCAAGGCCCAGGGTCTGCATGGCGTCGATTTCCTGCTGCACCTTCATCGACCCGACCGAGGCCGTAAAGGCAGAACCGGAACGACCGGCCACAATGATCGCAGTCAGCAGGATGCCCAGCTCGCGCAGCACCGAGATGCCGATCAGTTCGACCACAAACACCTCTGCGCCAAACTGCTGCAACTGGCTGGCCCCCTGAAAGCCCAGCACCACGCCGATCAAGAAGCCCATCAGCGCCACAATCGGCACCGCGTTGAAGCCGACGTCCTGCATATGCGTGAACAGGCTCGCCCAGCGAACTTTGTGCGGACGGACAATCACATCCGCCAACCCGGCGAGCGTTTGCCCGAGAAAACTCACCAGTGACAGCGCGTCATCCCAACCGGACACCAGCTTGCGGCCAATATCCGCCACCCATTCCCAGCGTCCGTGTTCCGGCAGCTCATGGGGTGTCTCTTCCGGCGTGGCGGTGGCCACTGTTTCGATCAATGCAAGATGATCCGCCGCGCCAGTGATCTGCACCTCGGCGCCCTGTGTCTGCAGACGCGCACGCAGTTGAGAGACCAGCCAAGCCCCCCCTGTGTCAAAGGCGGTGAGCGGGGAGAGGTCTATGTCGACGTGCGTCTCAGTTGGCGCAGCCTGTGCGAACGGCGCTTCCATGTCGGCGAGAAACTCGGTCAGCAAAGCACCTGACAGGCGGACAGTGGCGCGCCCATCCTGGGCCGCAACCTGCAGGTCTGGCGCCGCCAAAACGCTCATGCGCGGCGCACTCCGCATTCCATAGTGTCCGTCAAACCCCGGATCATCCTGCCCTAATTCTGTTACCTCAAACCGTTTCGAAAAAGCCTAGCCCAGCGCCACCTGCCGCTCAAGCTCTGCCACCTCTGGCCACTCCAGCCGGGTCAGCGCCTGCATCACCAGCCGCTGCGCCCGTGCGCCGGGCCAATCAGACGGCAGAACCGCATCTTGAACAGCGCCATGGCGCAGCCGCAACCGCCGCCAGTGGTGCAAGATCACCAGCCGCAGCGCGGTACGCTCCAATGTGCCTTCCGGCGTGCTATGCGCAAGCACACGCCCGACCGCCTCTGACAGCGCATCATATTCCGTCGCCAGCTCGTGCGGGACCAAAGCAGTGACCGCCCACTCCGGCACACGCTCCGGCGTGAACTTGCTCAGCAAAACCTCCTCACTCGGACGCACGGTCCCGGTCCCCAGCGCACTGCGTGCTGACAAAGCAACCGCGTGGGTCGGCAAAAGCTCCAGAAACTCTGCTGCCGTCAAATTCGGGCCACCTACCGCCAACCAGACCGCCTCCGCCGTATCTGCTGTGCCATAAATCTGCCCGCGCACTGCTTCGGTCTCGGCCCAGCCTTTGGCCGTCAATTGATGCGCCGACAACCGCCCGCGCTTCTCCGAGGTGATCCAACCATCCCGGCGCAACCGGTGTACCGCCACGCGCAACGCCTGATTGTTGATCCCGAGCCGACTTACCAATGCATCTAACACCGGCCCGGACAGCCAGGCCTCTTCGCTTTGCAGCAGGTCGCCCAGAATGGTGACCACAACCGACCAGACTTTGATCGGGCCACAGGCGGCGACGGCATTGATATCTTCTTGCAGATCAACAGTTTGCATGGGCCAATTCTACGCCGCCCAAGCCTCAACAACAAGCTTTGGCCGCAGCGTCACAATCACGCTGCCTTGATGCGCCCGCGCCGGCGGCTCAGAGTGATCTCAATATCGGGACCGCTCAGGAGGAGGAGCCCCCATGTCGTTTGAGACACAGATCACGCCCAACGCGCCTGCGTTTGGCGAAAACCGGGATGCAATGTTGAGCGCCGTGGCGGAACTGCGCGCGCTGGAAACCCGGACGGCGGAGAAATCCGAACAACGGCGAGGGCGCTTTGCCGCACGGGGGCAAATCACCCCTCGAGAGCGGCTCGCCCGCCTGCTGGACCCCGGCCTGCCGTTCCTGCGCCTGCACAGTCTCGCGGGGTATCTGCAAGACAGCGATGACCCAGAGAAATCCCTGCCAGGCAGCACTTTCCTGATGGGCATTGGCTTTATCTCCGGCGTGCGCTGCATGGTGATTGTGGATGACAGCGGCATCAACGCGGGCGCGCTGTCTCCGATGTCGCTGCAAGCCATGCTCTCCGCCCAGGAAATTGCCCTGCGCCAGAAGCTGCCCTTTGTGCATCTGGTCGAAAGCGCGGGCGCCAACCTGATGAATTACCGCGTCGAAGACTGGGCTCTGGGCGGCGGCGTGTTCCGCAATCTGGCGCGTCTTTCGGCGGCCGGTTTGCCCACCGTCGCGGTTTTGCATGGCCCGTCCACTGCGGGCGGCGCCTATATGCCCGGCCTGTCGGACTATGTGATTGGCGTGAAGAAAAACGGCATGGCCGCACTTGCCGGGGCCGCGTTGGTAAATGCCGCAACCGGCGAGGTCGCGAAAGACGCCGATTTGGGCGGCGCGGAAATGCACGCGACCACCTCCGGTCTGGTGGAATACCTCGCCGAAGACGACGTGCACGCCATCGCGCTGGCCCGCCGGGTCATGGCGCGGCTGGACTGGAACCGTGACATGCCCAAACCAGAGGCGCGCGCCTTTGACGAACCGCGTTTTGACGTGGGTGAAATCGCAGGCGTGGTGCCCGCCGACTGGTCCACGCCCTATGACGCGCGCGAGTTGATCGCCCGGCTTGTCGACGGGTCCGATTTTGACGAATTCAAACCGGATTTTGGCCCCGCAACCCTCTGTATTCAAGCGCAAATCTACGGCCACACCGTTGGCATCCTTGCCAACAATGGCCCCATCGATCCGGCGGGCGCCAACAAGGCCACGCATTTCATTCAGGCCTGCGAACAGGCGGGCACCCCGCTTGTGTTCCTCAATAACACCACCGGCTACATGGTCGGCACGGCTTATGAACAGGCCGGGATGATCAAACACGGCTCCAAAATGATCCAAGCCGTGTCCAATGCCCGCGTGCCCAAAATCACGCTCTACTGCGGCGCCAGCTTTGGCGCGGGCAACTACGGCATGTGCGGCATCGCCTATCAGCCGGATTTCCTGTTTGCCTGGCCGACCTCCCGCTCCGGCGTCATGGGCGGCGCACAGGCCGCAAAAACCATGAGCCTCGTCGCCCGCGCCGGGGCCGCCCGCAAAGGCGTCGACGTGGATGAGGCCCGCATGGCCCAACAGGAAGCCGCCATTCAAGGCCTGTTTGATGCGCAAAGTTCCCCTTTCTTCACCTCCGGCAAAGTGCTCGACCACGGCGTGATCGATCCCCGTGACAGCCGCAAAGTGATTGCTTTCTGCCTTGCCACCGTGGCCGAGGCCCGTCGTCGCGATCTCAACTCCAACAGCTTTGGCGTGGCGAGGATGTGACCATGAGCACGTTTGACACCCTTCTGATTGCCAATCGGGGCGAAATTGCCTGCCGCATCATCCGCACCGCGCGCGACCTCGGCCTGCGCACTGTTGCGGTCTATTCGCATGCCGACGCAAATGCGCTGCATGTCTCGATGGCGGATGAGGCGCACCCCATCGGCCTCGCGCCCGCCGCCGACAGCTACCTCAACAGCGACGCTATTTTGGAGGCCGCCAAAGCCTCCGGCGCGGGGGCAATCCACCCCGGTTATGGCTTTCTGTCTGAGAACGCAGATTTTGCCCGCGCGGTTGAACGCGCAGGTCTTGTTTTTGTAGGACCATCCGCCGAGGCCATCGAGATCATGGGCAACAAAGCCATCGCCAAGGCGCATATGCTGGACGCCGGAGTGCCCTGCGTGCCCGGCTATCAAGGTGATGATCAAACTGACGCGACATTGCTGTCTCACGCACGCAACATCGGCATGCCACTCATGGTCAAAGCCGCAGCGGGAGGTGGCGGCAAAGGCATGCGGCTGGTCACGGATTTGGACGATCTGCCCGAGGCGCTCACCTTGGCCCGAGCGGAGGGCAGTGCGTCCTTTGGCAATGGCACGCTGATCCTCGAGCGCGCCGTGCAAAGCGCGCGACATATCGAAATTCAGATCTTTGCGGATCACGACGGCAATACCATTGCCTTGGGGGAACGAGACTGCTCTGTCCAGCGCCGGCATCAGAAGGTAATAGAAGAAGCCCCTGCCCCCGGCATGACCCGAACCATACGAAAGCGTATGGAAAAGGCCGCCATCGCAGCAGCTCAATCGGTGGGCTACGTCGGCGCGGGCACGGTGGAGTTTCTGCTCGATGGAAACGGTGAGGATTTCTATTTCCTGGAGATGAACACCCGCCTTCAGGTCGAGCATCCGGTCACCGAGATGGTCACGGGCCTGGACCTCGTCGCACTGCAACTCGCTGTCGCGCAGGGCGCGCCCCTGCCCGTCTCCCAAGAGGACATCACACTCTCAGGACACGCCATAGAGGTCCGGCTCTACGCCGAGGACCCCGCCAATGGCTTCCTGCCATCCATTGGGAAAATTCATAAATTTGAAACAGATAACATCATCCGCATCGACACCGGCGTGCGCAGTGGGGACGAAGTCTCTCCGCATTATGACCCAATGCTGGCCAAGCTCATTGCCTATGGTGACACCCGCGATGAAGCCCTGCGCAAGCTGAGCCAAGCACTGGACAACACGGCAGTTCTGGGTGTGACCACAAACGTGGCGTTCCTGCGCGACTTGCTCGATCGCACCGAGGTGCAAAACGGCACGGCTACCACATCTTTTCTGGATGACGCCTACCCGAATGGCCCTCCGCAGACCGCCGTCACGTCCCAAACTGTCGCCCTTTCTGCCGCGCTTTTGCTGCGCAGCGAAAGTGATAAAGCACAAGCGCAAAGTCTGCTGCCGGACGCCTCCCTCGCAGGGTTCTCCAGCGATGGCGGCCTGCCTATTCCGCTGGATCTCTCGCTTGACGGAGAACTACATAGTATCACCGCAACGAGTGTTGGCACGGACCAGATCACGGTTTCTGGTGACGGCTGGACCCACAACGTTTCGAGCGACCTCCGCATCGACGGACACCGCACCACTGCGCATCACGCGCCTGACGGTATGAGGGGGCTTTATCTGCAAACCGCAGGCCACCACCTGCATGTCACCCGCGCACAGCCCTGGGCCACAACTGACGCCACCGCCACCGGCGCCCTCACCGCGCCGATGCCGGGCCTGCTGGTGGCGCTCAACGTGGCCGCAGGGGACACCGTCCAAAAAGGCGACACGTTGGCCGTGCTTGAAGCCATGAAAATGCAACATCAATTGACCGCCGCCGCCGACGGCGTTGTCGCCGCGCTCCACGTTGAGACCGGCCAACAGCTGTCCAAAGGCGCGCTGATCCTGACCATGGAAGACCCAACATGACCCTCACCCAAGCTGATGATTTTCTCACCGAGTCCGAAGTGCTGTATGACGCCCTGTCTGGTTTGTCGGACGCGGAGCTGCGCACACAAACCCAGTTCAAAGGCTGGACCGTCGAAGACGTTTTGGTGCACCTGCATTTCTGGAACACCGGCGCGGACCTGTCTGCCTCCGACGAAGCCGCCTTTATGGCGCGCATGGGCGGCGCGATGGCCTCGCTCAAGGCCTCGGGTTCCCTGCGCAGCTATGAGAATGAAACCATCCCGGAGCGCGGCGCAGACCTGCGTGCCCTCTGGATCGAAACGGCGCGCGACGTCGCCGCCCGCTGGCGAAACATGGACCCCAAGGCGCGCCTGCCCTGGGTCGGCCCGTCGATGTCGGCACGCTCCTCTATGACCGCCCGGCAAATGGAAACCTGGGCCCATGGGTTTGAAGTGTTTGACCTACTGGGCAAGGTCCGCGCAGACAGCGACCGCATCAAAAACATCGTGATCCTTGGCGTGAACACCTTTGGCTGGTCCCATCAGGTGCACAGCCTGCCGGTGCCCGAGGCCATGCCCAGACTCACCCTGACCGCACCATCCGGTGCCACATGGGAGTTTGGCGAAGAGGGCGACAACAGCATCGCAGGCCCTGCCGCAGATTTTGCCGCCGTGGTCACTCAGACCCGCGCCTTTGCCGATACCGCGCTGACCGCCACAGGCGAAGTTGCCCAGACCTGGATGGCCAACGCCCAATGTTTTGCGGGTCCGCCAGAAACGCCGCCCGCCCCCGGCAGCCGCCACAAACAGGAGCGCTGAGATGGACAAAGCCATCCTCACCTGTGCGCTCAACGGCGTTCTGACCGATCCGACACAGCACCCCGTGCCGGTCACGCCCGCGCAATGCGCCGCCTCCGCGCGCGAGGCGATGGACGCGGGTGCCGCCGTGATCCACATCCACTTCCGCCAGCAGGAAGAAGGCAAAGGTCATCTGCCAAGCTGGGACCCAAAGGTGGCGACGGAAATTGTTGGCGCGATCCGCGATGCCTGCCCCGACATCCTAATCAACGCCACCACCGGCGTGGTAGGGCCGGATTACTCCGGCGCGTTGGACTGCATTCGTGTGCTCAAGCCCGAAATCGCCGCCTGCAACGCCGGCTCGCTCAATTATCTCAAGCTACGCAGCAACGGAGAGTGGGCTTGGCCGCCAATGCTGTTTGAAAACCAGCCGTCCAAAATTCAGGACCACCTCGATGTGATGGCGGAGACCAACACAATTCCAGAGTTTGAGTGCTTTGACACCGGCATCGTGCGCTCTGTGGCGATGTATGTGCAAAACGGCATGACCAGCTGTGCGCAGTACAACCTTGTCATGGGCGTGGCATCGGGCATGCCCGTGGACCCGAAACTTCTGGCATTCCTCATGCCCTACATGCTGAAAGACAGTTTCTGGCAAGCCACCCTGATCGGGCGCAGCGAGCTTTGGCAGAGCCACCAAAAGGCCGCCGAGCTTGGCGGCATGTTGCGCACCGGTGTAGAAGACACGTTCTACCTACCGAATGGGGACAAGACCCGCTCCAATGGGCCGTTGATTGAAGCGCTGGCCACCTGCGCCACAAACGCCGGGCGCGCAATTGCCAGTCCAGCAGAAGCACGGGAGATGTTGGGCATTTCGCCAGAGCGGTCGTAAGCGGGGGCCAGCCCCCGCACCCCCGGGATATTTTTGGCAAGAAGAAGCCCAAGCCGGAAGAAAGCTTGCACTGGGAGACCCACTGCTCATAGTGGCGCCATGATTGACCTGCTCCCGCCAGACCTGTCCCAAACCCATGCAATCTTCCTTTTGGCGGTGAGCTTTGCCACCTCATTGATGACCGCTGCTTTTGGCATTGGCGGCGGTGCGATCTTCCTGGCGGTGACCGCGGTGATCCTGCCGCCAGCGGCGCTGATCCCTGTACATGGCGTGGTGCAACTGGGCTCCAACGCCGTGCGCGCCATCATGTTCAGCAGCCACATCTTGCGCAGCGCCTTGCCCGCCTTCACCATCGGTGCCCTCATCGGTGTGGCCATTGGCGGCAGTGTGGCGGTGAGCCTGCCGCCTGCGACCGTGCAAATTGGCATTGGTCTGTTCCTGCTGTGGGTGGTGCTCGGCAAGACGCCTGCTTGGATCGGAAAATGGCCGATTGGCGCGGGCGCGTTTTCTTCCTTTCTGACCATGTTCTTTGGCGCCACCGGCCCGTTTGTCGCCGCCTATGTGAAAACCATGCAGCTGGACCGCCACACCCATGTCGCCACCCACGCGGCGCTGATGACGGTGCAGCACGGGCTCAAGGTGGCGATGTTTGCGGCACTGGGGTTTGGCTTTGCCCCCTGGGCGCTGTTCATCGCCGGACTGATCATCTGTGGCGCAGCGGGCACCTGGGTGGGCAAACATGTGCTGGGCCGGATGAGCGACCACGGATTTCACAAGGTGCTCAATGTGTTGCTGATCCTGATTGCGCTGCGTCTGTTGTGGGGCGGGGTCAGCACCTTCCTCTGACAAAACGCCACAGGGGACTGAGTCTTGATAGACCTTTAAAATAGGCGTAATGGGGCGCTATGTTTACAGTCTGCGCTCTCTATCACTTCACCACTTTTGACAACCACGAGGCCCTGCGGGCGCCCTTGCTGGAGTTTTGTCAGAAGCACAACATCACCGGCACCTTGTTGTTGGCCCATGAGGGCATCAACGGCACCATTGCCGGGCCACGCGACGGCATTGATGCAGTAATTGGCTACATCCAAAAGCTGCCGGGTTGCGCCAACTTTGAGTGGAAGTTGAGCACCGCGGCGGAAAAGCCGTTCCCGCGCATGAAGGTGAAGCTCAAGAAAGAGATCGTGACGCTGGGCCAGCCCAACGTCGATCCGACCGCGCATGTGGGCAACTACGTGAACCCGGAGGACTGGAACGAGCTGATCCAGTCGCCGGATGTGGTCACCATCGACACGCGAAACGACTACGAAGTGGCGATTGGCACCTTCCAAGGCGCAATTGACCCGGAAACCGCGACGTTCCGCGAATTCCCGGCGTGGTGGGAAGCCAACAAAGAGCGCTTCCACAACAAACGTGTGGCGATGTTCTGCACCGGGGGCATTCGCTGTGAGAAATCCACCAACTTCCTGATGAGTCAGGGTGTCGAAGATGTCTATCACCTGAAAGGTGGCATTCTGAAGTACCTCGAAGAGGTGCCACAGGAAGAGAGCAGCTGGGATGGCGAGTGCTTTGTGTTTGACGGACGTGTGTCGGTTGGGCACGGGCTGAAAGAAGGCCCGCACCTGCTGTGCCATGCCTGCCGTCGCCCCATCCTACCGGCAGATCAGGAGCGTCCGGAGTATGAGGCGGGCGTGAGCTGCCACCAATGTGTTGGCGAGTATTCGGAAAATGACAAAGAGCGGTTCCGGGAACGTCAAAAGCAAATGACTCTGGCACGCCAGCGCGGCGAGCAGCACATCATCGGTCTGGACTGATCCCTAAGTCACCAAGCCAAAGAACAAAACGCCCGGTCACTGACCGGGCGCATCTTTATGTTCTGTAGAAATAATAGCGCTCTGGCGCCACGGTTGTTGGCCCGCGCACCTGTTCAAATCCAACCAATGGCTGACCTGACACCAGCACGCCACCGGGCAACATAATCTCTTTGATCATTGCCGACAGACGCGCCGCCTCGGCCACGTCTTTCTCTTTGTCGCCAAAGCCAAAGTCATAATGCGCCATGGCCACTTTGGTGCCGTCTGTCGCCATCTTTTTCAGCATCTCTTCGGCTTCGCCCTGAAGGAAATCCTCCTCCGGCGGCACGCAGGAAGGGTGGCAGTTCAGCGCGCGGTCAATCACCCAGATGCGCCGCTCTGGAGCAATCTCGCGGATGTGGTCATAGGTGCGGCCATTGCCCAGCCCCATGTCGAGGAAATCCCCCTTGAGGCTGTCCACCATGGTGTTGCCCCACTCCAGCCCATCGGCCTGCGCTGCCAAGCGACGCATCATGCTGTTCAAACGGCTCATGAAATGCCCTTTCCATCATGGCGATAAAGCCGCACTGGCCCTTCGCAAATTTCCTGCAAAAACTGCCGCGAAAACTCCCAGATATCGGCGTCATGCACAAGGTGGTGCGTGAGATATCCCAGGGGTTCTTGATTGTCCGTGTGACCCGCGCGGCGGTCTTGTAGCAGCTTGACCACTTGAGACAGCAATGTCTCTACATCCACCAACCCTCTATGGCCGCGCCAGAAAATCGGATCAATGTGCGTGTTGATCTGCGCCACACAGGAGGCGGCCATGGCGGTTTTACGAGGGTTATAGGTCGACACCGCGTCAAAACCAGCCTCGGCCAGCCCGGCCACAACATCGGGCGCAATCCGGTTCCACGGCGGCACAAACATCGGCGCCAACTTGTCGCCAAACAGGGCGCGAAGTCGCGCAAGGCCTTGAGACGCATCCGCCAGTGCCGCGTTGGCAGGGCGGCCCGCCCCAAACTCTGCGTTTTTCACACCCTCCGGCGTGTGGCTGACATGGGCCCAGCCGTGCACAACCGGCACAAAGCACGTCGCCAAGTCCTGCGCCAAAGCCTCGTTGGCGTCTTTGGGTATGATCGCCAAGTGTACCGGAACTTCCGTCGCTGTGCTTAACGACGCAAGCTGATCAAGCGCCTCGGTGGGGGCAACCGCGTCGTCATCGCGCCACCACAAGGGCAGCACCAGACCTTCTGCGCGCCATTGCGCCAGTTCCGCCCGCAGCGCTGACCAGTCGATCCTCACCCGCGCAGCTCCGCCAGCATGGATTGGGCAATACGCACGCTCTCAGCCGCGCCATTCATACGCAGGCCGGACGGGCTGCGGCGGTCTTTGGAGGCCACACGTTTGATCTCTGCCATCAGGCTTTGCGGGGTCAGGTCGGTGGCGCTGAGCACTTCGATGCCGGGCTGCACGGAAAGGGCGCGCGCGCGCAGGGTCTGCTCCACTTCCCCGCCATCATCAAACGGCACAAACACCGCTGGCACGCCGGTTTGCAGCACATCGAGCGCGGTGTTGTAGCCGCACATGCTGACCGAGGCGGTCACATGGTGCAGCATTTGCCGGAAATCGGGCCGCACCGGTTCAATCTTGATCATCGGATCATCGGCCAGCGTTTTGAGCTCTGCAATCCGCGCCTCGGCATTGGCCCCGCCCACCAACAAGCGCCACCGCAACGGGCTACGTTTGGCGGCTTTGATCGCACATTCAAACAGCGCCTGTCCGACCGCGCCGCCCCCGGCGCTGACCACAATTTCACCGGCACCTGCGCTGTCCGGATGCTGTTGTGGCGCGGGCGGCGCCACGTAGCCGGTGTAGCGCAGCATCGCCGTCACATCGCTGGTCAATGGCCAGCTCATGTCGAGTTTGGTCAGCTCTGGGTCGGCATGCACCAGAATGCCGTCGTAATACTGTTTGATCACCTCGCGGGCGCGAGCCGCTTTGGAGGCTTTCGACGGCGGTGCAAGGATGTCGCGCACCGAGGCCAGCACCAAGGCAGGCTGCGGCAATGATTTGGCGGCGTCTAGCAAGGCTTCAAACTCCGCCGACAGGCTACGACGGCCAAAGGGGAAGAGTTCGGTGATCACCACATCGGGCGCCATGTCCTCTACCGCTTTCACCATCATCGCCTGACGCTTGGCCAGATAGGCGGCATCCGCCTCCACGCCCAATTCAGTCAACAGCTTGGTGAAATCCACACCATCCGAGGCCAGCGGCGGCAGCTGCACCAATGCAATGCCGTCCTTGTCCAGATGCTCTGCAGGCATGCCGCCCGACAGCACCACAGCCTCGTGGCCATCACGCGTGAACGCGCGGGCAAGTGTCAGAGCGCGGGACAGATGCCCGGTGCCCAGAAGATGGGTGACAGCGATCAAAACTTTCATGCGCTGCGCCTTTCCAATCGCACAATATCAGGGTCTGCGACTTTAACCGTATCCCCCTCAATTTCCACCACAAACAGCCGGTTGCGCTTCACCGCAAACGGGGCCGGGCCGTCAAAATCCCAGCCATGCGCCTTGGCCAAAATCATCCGCATGATGCCGATGTGGCAGACCGCAATGCAATCCCGCTTTAGGCCAAACAACCACGGCGCCAAGCGGTCCCAGACCATCTGCGGGCTTTCCCCGCCCGGCGGCTGGTAGTCCCAGCCCCACTGCTCGATGTCGCGAAACCCGCTGTTGGGATCGGCCTTAAGGTCCACGCCCTTTTTGCCTTCCCAATCCCCCCAGTCCATCTCGATCAGCGCGTCGACCACCGCTGGCCTGCGCCCGGTGACAATTTCGCCGGTTTCCTGCGCGCGGAGCAACGGGCTTGCCACCAGTTCGGCGGCGTCCCAGCCTGCGGGCAGTTTGAACTCTGCCAGACCTTCGCGCGCCTCATCGTCCAGCGGAATGTCCGTGCGCCCCTGGATTTGTCCGGCGCGGTTCCAATGGGTGTGTCCGTGCCGCAGCATGGCCAATCGGATCATCATGTCTCTTTCATCAATGGGTTCAGAACCTCCCACACGGTCTGCCGGGCGGCTGTGAGCAGGTGGTGGTTTTGCACCAAATCCCGCGCCTCTTGCGCCCGCTGCCGATGGGTTTCATCGTCATTCAACACCGTCAAAAGCGCCGCTGCAAGCGCATCCGGGGTTGGGTCGGCCACCAAGCCCTCTGCCGCGACCACATCGCGCACACCGGGGCGATCCTGTGCCACCACCGGCACACCATGTGCCTGCGCCTCCAGGTAGACCATGCCAAAGGCCTCGTTTACGCCGGGCCAGAAAAAGACGCGCGCGCGCTCGTACGCCTGCGCCATTTCCCTGGCGTCCAGCTGTCCCAAAAATCGCACCCGACCCCCATAGGGTGCCATCAGCGCCTCAACCTCAGCACGACACGGCCCATCTCCAGCAATCTCGACCTGCCAGTCGCCAGTCAGATGCCCCAAGGCCTCCGCGATGATGCTGTATGACGCCAGTTTGTCGCCCTTGCGCATCATGCCCGCCACCAGAAGGGTCGACGCATCCGGCTCCGCTTGGGTTGGCAAATTCTCCTGCGCCAGAAACGGCGGCAGATGCACAAGCTGTTGCCCGACTTTCAGATGACCCCGCAAAGCCACTGCATCGCGCCCCGTGAAGTGAAACAACACATCCGCCGCATCACAGGCCGCCTGCGCCTTTTTCTCAAAAGCATCCCAAGGCCCGCCCAAGCGTTTGTTGGCTCTCGTGGCCTCAAAGGACAAATAGGGAATGCCCAAAGCCGCGCTCACGGTTGGCCCCAACAAATCCGGCGCTTTGTAATAGCTGTGATAGGTCGCCCACAGCGCCCAGCCCTCGGCCCGCCCCTTAGCAATCAGCGTCGGTATCTCCGCCTCCGCCTGTGCCAGCAGCGCTGCCTGCACCGCACCATCGCCGTGTTTATCAAAGCTGCGCAGCTCAGAGACCAACTGGGGCACGACGCCATCGCGCATCAGCAGCTGCATCAGGTTGCGCGCCATCTGGCGCTCGCCGGACGGCACCGGATGATGCGGTGATTTCAGAGGGGCATAAAACGCAATCGGCCCCATGAGGTTAGGCCTTCGCCGCAGCCGCTTGCAGGCGCGCGTCGAGCTGGGCAATGCCCGGCTGCATCAGGAAATGCGCCGTCAGCCGACCATAAGCCGCCTCGGTCAACGTCTCCCGAAGCTCCGCATCCCGCGCCAGCCGCTCCATGGCCGCCGCAAGTGCCTCTGGCGCGTCGCTGGACAACACGCCATGTTCGCCGTCGGTGATGAACTCCGGGATCGCAGACACCGGCGTGGACAACAGGCACAGATTTTGGCTCGCCGCTTCCATCAGCACATTTGGCAAGCCGTCACGGTCACCGTCCTCGGCAATCCGGCTTGGCAGCACAAACACGTCGGACACCCGCATCGCCTCGATCACTTCGGGCTGGTCGCAGGCCCCACGCCAGGTGATACGATCAGCAATGCCAAGGGTCTCAGCCTGTACTTTCAACAAGCTGCCGTCCCCGCCGCCGCCAATATGGTCCCAATGCCAATCGAGGTCTTTGGGCAAGAGTGCCAAGGCAGAGATCAGACGGTCAAAGCCCTTCTTCTCCACCAAACGCCCCACAGACAGGAAACGCACACCACCGCCCTCAGGCCGCTCTGTGGGTGGCTCTGGAAAACGGGTCAGGTCCAAGCCGTGATATACCAGTTCCACGCGATCCGGCCTGTCGGCCAGTTCAGCCAAGTGATCCGCGCCGACCTTTGTACAGGTCGCCAAAAACTCCGCGCCAAAGGTGCTGTCTTGCAGTTTTTCGCGCTTTTCCCACTCCGGCGAAGTCCAGATGTCCTTGGCATGGGCCGACACCGACCACGGCATGTCGCGTATGATCGCCGCATAGCGTGTCACCGAGGCCGGCGTGTGCATGAAATGCGCATATAGCAGGTCAATGTCGTCCGGCAGCTCCCGCGCCAGAACACAGGCCTGCCCAAAACGGCGCACCCGGTTGCGGGTCACATCACGACGGAGGTCTTTGAGCCAAGCTCTCGTGGCGGCCCAAAACCGTTTCTTGAACAGTCCCGCAAAAACGCCCTTGAGCACACGCAGCGGCTCCTGATGCAGATATTCCGGCAGGTAATGCACCGGCGCCTGCAAACGCTCATGCAGCGGGTGGCGTTTCTTGTCGGTGGGGAAGCGCAGGGACCACATCGACAGGTCGTATCCCGTCTCTTCCAGGGCCACAATTTCCTGCGCAATAAAGGTCTCGGACAGGCGGGGCCAGCCTTTGACCACCACCGCCACCTTAGGTCTTTCTGAAGTCATGCAGCGCCTTGAGATCGGGCAATGCCAAGCATCGCCAAAGTACGTTCGGAGACCACGTCCAACCCGTCGAGCAGACCGGGCACAAAGGCGTGGCTTGGTTTTGGTTGATCCGGCAACGCGCGAATGGCGGCGATCATCGCCTGTGGCGTGAAGCCGTCGCGCTGCTCGTCCAACATGCGCACAAGGCCAAGGCTTTCGGCCCGGCTGGCGCGGATATGTTGCTCCATGCGGGGGCGTGTGCGCGGCACAATCACCACCGGTTTGTCAAAGGACAGCACCTCACAGAAGGTGTTGTAGCCGCCCATCGAGACAATCCCCATCGCGCCCTTCATCAGGGTTTCCATACGGCTGTCAAAGCCCACGGCTTGCACCCGGCCATTGAGCTTGGCAACACGGGCCTCAAACTCGGCGCGCACTTCGCCGCTCAGGAAGGGGCCATAGACCAGCACCGCACGTGGAGACAACTCCGGGTCCTGCTCATAGGCCGACAGCACCAGATCCACCATGCCTGCACCATCGCCGCCGCCACCGGGGGTGACCAGCACATAGGGCTGCTCTGGGGTTTCGCCTTCGCTCAGCGCTTCGCGGTGCAGATAGCCGGTGAATTTCATGCGGGAGCGGAAATTTTGCGACAAGTTCAAACCGGCCACCGGATCATAAATCGAGCGCAGCCCGTAGACCCAAGTCTCATCGTAGTATTTCTCAGCCGCTTCCAGAGCGCCTTTGCGGTCCCACTCGGCCGCCAGCACGTTTGGTTCGTCCAGCACGTCGCGCAGACCCAGCACCAGATGCGCCTTGCGCTTGGCCTTGAGCCATTCCAGCGCCGGCAACAGTTCGCCGCGAAAGCCGGTTGGCTCTTTGTCCACGATCAGGATATCGGGATCAAAATGCTCCACCGTGGCTTTGATCAGCCCAGCCCTCAGCGCCGTGGTCTCATCAATGTGCAGTCCCAGACGCTCGCTCTCATAATCCCCATCCGGCGTTTTGGTCACGCCGGGCAGGCGAATGTGGTCAACATTGTCCGGAAACGGGAAGCGCCCCGCCACTGGGGAGCCGGTCAGGATCAGCGCAGAAATCCGGCTGTCCGCCTGTGTGATCGCCGTGGCCAGCGCACGCGAGCGTCGCAAATGGCCCAGACCATAGGTGTCGTGACTGTAAAACAGCACGCGCGGCGACGCATTGGCCGCCAAATCACCTGTCAAAGAAATCGCCTCGGACACGTCACCCGCCTCGCTCTATAGCCGCCAGTCCGACTCGGACTTCGGCAAAACCCCTTTGATATCGTAAAGCAAAGCGTCCGGCTTTCCGAGGGCTCTTATCGCCGCGCTGTCCAACTCGCGGAACTGGCGATGCGCAACGGCAACGACCACGGCGTCATACGCCCCATTTTGAGGCTGATCGACCAAGGCATAGCCGTAGTCCGCATCCACCGCTTCAGGGTCCACCCATGGGTCCCAGATGTCGACCGTCGCAGAATAGCTTTTGAGCTCATCCACAATATCCACAACACGCGAATTGCGCGTGTCGGCACAGTTTTCCTTAAACGCCAGCCCCATGACCAGCACCCGCGCGCCAGCGGCATTGGTGCCTTTGGCCAATAGCCCTTTGATCAACTCCTGCGCCACATGGCGGCCCATGTGGTCGTTGATCCGCCGCCCCGCCAAAATCACCTCGGGCCGATAGCCGAGCTGCTCTGCGCGATAGGTCAGGTAATAAGGGTCGACCCCAATGCAGTGCCCGCCGACCAGACCCGGTGTAAACGGCAGGAAGTTCCATTTGGTGCCTGCCGCTTCGAGCACTTCCAGCGTGTCCAGCCCCATGCGCGCAAAGATCAGGGAAAACTCATTCACCAGCGCGATGTTCAAATCCCGCTGGGTGTTTTCGATCACTTTGGCCGCCTCAGCGGTTTTGATCGAACTGGCGCGGTGCAAACCTGCCTTGATCACCGGGCGGTAAATGGCATCCACACGGTCCAGCGTTTCCGCGTCCTGCGCCGCTACGACCTTGACCACATGCTCCAGCGTGTGCTCCGCATCGCCGGGGTTCACCCGCTCTGGCGAATAGCCCAGTTTGATGTCTGTGCCTGCTGTAAGCCCGCTGGCTTTCGCCAAGGCCGGGCCGCATACATCCTCGGTCACACCGGGATACACCGTGCTTTCCAAAATCACCAAAGCGCCGGGCGTCAGATACGGCGCGATGGTGGTGCAGGCTCCCAAAACCGGCCCCAAATCAGGTTCCTTGGCATCGGTGATCGGTGTGGGCACCCCCAGAATAAACGCAGTGCGCCCTGCCAGATCGGCAGCGTCGTCAGTGAACACCGCCGTGCTCGCTGCCAGAGTGTCGGAGGACACTTCACTATTGGGATCATCGTTGTTGAGCAGACGCGCCACCAACCGGCTGTTGGTATCAAAGCCCACCACATCAAAGCCCGCCCGCGCCAAGCCTAAGGCCAGCGGCAGGCCAACATAGCCCAATCCCAAAACGGCGATTTTTTCTGTCTTTGTCAGGCTCACGTCTCTTGTGCCTTTGCGAAAATGCGTATCATTTCCCGTTGCCTCCGCGCTATCGGGTTTCCCCACGGATGTCACCCCCAAAGCGCCGCAAACCCATGCAACAGAGCCGCAAATTGCCCCTCCCTCGCGGTAATCTGTTTTGCCCCACCGCATTGTTTGTGTAAGACCAAGATAAGACGACAGGAAAGACCACCCCATGATCCGACTTCTGCTTGCCGTTCTCTCGGTATGTCTCTTTTTGCCTTTGGCCGCTGTTCACGCGCAGGAGGCCGACACTGCTCCTGCCTCAGACACCATTTCTCAGCTTGTACAACAGGCCAGCGAAAGTGGCATGACTGTCATCATTTTGGATAGCAACGGCAACCCGATGGCGCCGGGCGAGCCCGCCGAACCCGTTGAGACAATCAACGAAACCACCAACATGACAACGGTGATGCGCCTGCAGTGGGAAATGGAAGGCTTCAACAAAGTCCTTCAGGATCGCATTGAGCACCTTCCTGTCGCCATCAACGAGGTACTCTTCATTCTGCGCGCCTCCAGCCCGGATGGCAGTATTCTCTTCTTTGCTAAACAACTGGTGATCACCCTGCTGTTGCTGGGCGTTGGTGTCATTTTTGAGAGGCAAGTCTACGGCCGGAGGTTGGCGGCACGCTTTGTTGTGCCATTGATCAGAGAAGTCCCAGAAGGATACACCCAGAAACTCCCGTTTTTGGTTGTGCGCTTTCTCGCCGGTGTTATCGGTTTGTTTGTGGGCATGGCTTTTGCGGCTCTGATTGGGTTGCTGATTTTTGGCCCCTCAGATGACACGGCCGTGCGTTTCACCAATGCTTCGATTTTTGCGGCCTACGCTCTGTCCCGCATGATCGCTTTGACTTGGCGCATGATCCTGTCGCCGTACCTGCCGCAGTATCGGATTCCGAAATTCTCCACCCATGACTCCAAAAAGCTGCACTACTGGGTCACTGGGCTGGGCATCGTCGATGTCACCACGATTATTTTTGGCGAATGGCTCAGTGAGCTGGGCCTGGTCTACGACGTCTATGCCGTGAACACTCTGGTGCTTTCCAGCCTCTTTGCTCTTGGCAACATCGCGCTGGTCTTTGCCAACTACCGCGCCATTTCTTTTGCCATTCGCAACGGCCGCGAAGCGGATCGCGTTCCTTTGGCAACCCGCTGGGCCAGCACCCTCTGGGCACCGATTTTCATTGTCTATGTGATTTACGGTTGGGCGCGCATGTCCTGGGATTTGATCCTCGGCAATGAGACAGAAATCCCCCTGATCGCGGGCGCCTATATGATCCTCACCGCCGTACTGGTGGTTTACGCCACCATCAACTTCGGCATCGAACGCTACTTTGAGCGCAACCGCGCTGTGAAGGAAATGAACGACGCGGCGGACGCGCTGCGCGATGAAGCCGTTGAGGAGGGCCATCTGTCCGAACAGCAGGAAGCGGAACTGTTCCAACTGGAAAACATCATCGACCACCGTCAGATGAACACCTTTGAAGAACTGGCACGGCGGATTTCCGGCGTGCTGGCGCTGGTCGCAGGTCTTTATGCTGCGCTCTACATCTTCAACGCCGACAACATCATGAACGAAGACATGGCCGGCGGGCGGTTCCTCGACGTGATTGTCATCCTCTTCCTGGGCTACATCGGTTTTCACGCGTTCCGCATCTGGATCGACAACCGCATTCGAGAAGAACAGCCAGACCCGTCAGAAGCAGGGGAACTCGGCGATGAGGGCGGCGGTGCCAGCGCCTCCCGTTTGGCAACTTTGCTGCCGCTGTTCCGCAACTTTGTCCTGCTGGTGATCCTGGTCACCATCATCCTGATTGTGCTGATGGAAATGGGCGTGAACGTCAGCCCCTTGTTTGCCGGTGCTGGTGTGGTGGGCTTGGCCGTCGGTTTTGGCGCGCAATCCCTGGTGCGCGACATCTTCTCCGGCGCGTTCTTCCTGTTTGATGACGCTTTCCGCAAAGGCGAATACATCGACATCGGCTCGGTGAAAGGCACGGTGGAAAAGATCTCCGTACGTTCCTTCCAGCTGCGCCACCACCTTGGCCCGCTGCACACCATCCCATTTGGCGAAATCCAGTATCTCACCAACTATTCGCGTGATTGGGTGATCATGAAGCTCAAGCTGCGTGTGACCTATGACACCGACGTGGAGCGCGTCCGCAAGCTGGTGAAAAAGCTTGGCATCGAATTGCTCGACGATCCGGTGATTGGCCACAACTTTATCCAGCCTTTGAAATCCCAGGGCGTGGTGGAGATGCAGGACAGCGCCATGATCATTCGGGTGAAGTTCATGACCAAACCGGGCGACCAATGGCTGGTGCGCAAACGGGTGTATCAGGAAATCCGCGAGCTGTTTGAGCGGGAAGGCATCAAATTTGCCCACCGCGAAGTCACCGTACGCATTGCCGATGATGCCAATGCCGAAGACCTCACCCCAAAACAGCGTGAAGCGGTTGTGGGTGCTGTGGAAGCGGCGATGGATGAAGACGCCATGGAAGGTGGTCCCGCTGGCGGGGATGACCGGTAAGCGCTGAACGCGCTATCAAAACAAGCAAAGGGCGCGTGTGACAAACACGTGCCCTTTTTCTTTGGCACTGGCTGTCTTTGCGGTGGCGTTAACCAAATGCAGTATACTCCTAAACGTGCACTTAAGAAGATACTTAGAATTTTAGCCAAATACTTGATGAATGAAGCTCAAAGGCACACACTCATCCCATGGCACATGATCTCGCATACGCTTACGACCTTCTGCAGGTCACACCCAATGCCTCCGAAAAGGAGATGCGGGCCGCGTGGCGCAGACTGGCGCGGCGCTATCATCCTGATGTGGCCAAAACCAATCCGGAAGAAGCCGCACGCCGCATGAGCGAGATCAACGCCGCTTATGATGCGGTGGCCCACCACATTGCGCGCCAAAACGCAGGCGCTGCGCCAAAACCAAGCCTCCACCGCCGCCCACGCACAGCGCGTCAGGCCGCAGAATGTCAGGCATGGCGCCGCCAGCGGGACGCCATGGCGCGCAAAGCGGCCAAAGCGTGGAAAGCTGCGCAAGTAGTTGCGACACCTGAGCATGTTGAGCCAACCCCGCAACTGGACGCGCCAAAGCCACTCCAGATTGCGCCAAAGGCCGCTGCAAAGTGGAACCGGGCGGAACAATCCCTGATCAACTCAGCCCGCGCCGCATTTGAAGGCACCCGCAAGACGCTGGGCACCGGTGCGCCACGCCCGGTGTTCTCCGCCTGTCATTAATTTTCAGCGTTTTTAAAAATTGCCGAACCGCAGCCTTAGCTCCGGTTCGGGTCCATCGCGTCGCGCAAACCGTCACCAAAGAAGTTGAACGCCAGCACCACAATCACAATCGGCAGCATCGGGATCGCCGTCCAGGGGTAGATCTCGATCGAGGCCAGGTTCTGTGCGTCGTTCAGCATCACACCCCAGCTCACAGCCGGTGCCCGCAAGCCAAGCCCAAGGAAGGACAGCGCGGTTTCCCCCAAAATCATCGCCGGGATCGACAGGGTTGCGCTGGCAATCAGGTGGCTGAGGAAGTTGGGCAGCAGGTGTTTCTTGATCACGCGGCTGGGTTTCGCGCCCATCATTTCCGCTGCTTTCACAAATTCTTCCTCGCGCAGGCTGAGGAATTTAGAGCGCACGGCACGGGCCAACCCGGGCCAATCTAATATTCCAAGGATGATCGAGATGATGAAGAACACCGACACCGGCCCCCAATGCGAGGGCACCGCCGCCGACAAAGCCAGCCAAAGGGGCAGTTCCGGCAGGCTGCGCAGCACTTCGATCACACGGTTGATGATCCAATCGAGGAAGCCACCAAAGTAGCCGGCAATAGACCCAAGCACGATGCCAATCACAAAGGATACAGTGATACCCACCAGCCCCACGGTCAGCGACAGCTGCGCCCCATAGAGAATGCGCGAGAACACATCCCGCCCCAGCCGGTCCGCGCCAAACAGGAACATGGTGGCGCCTTCAGGGGCGCAGAACAGATGGGTGTTGGACGGGATCAAGCCAGCCAGCTTGTAGTCGGAGCCTTCGCAGAAGAATTCCAGCATCGCTGGGCTGCTGGTGTCCGGCACATATTTCCAACTGAAGCTCTCCAAGTCCATCTCTGCCGTGGTCGGATAGACATGCGGCCCGATGAACTTGCCTTCGTGGAAGAAATGCATGCCCTGCGGCGGGGCGTAGATGTAATCCTCCAGCCGCTCATTGGGCGAATAGGGCGCGATGAACCCCGCAAAAGGCAACGACAGGTAGGACAGCAACAGGAAAATGGCCGAAACCAAGCCCAGCTTGTGTTGCTTAAACCGCAGCCACAACAGCCGCGCATTGGACATGTCCAGCTCAGCGCTGCGCGCCTCGGCGGCGGCTTCGGGATCATACGGCGCCTGATCGACGTACCGGCCATCCGGTTGCATGGTCATCGCTCCCGCCCTCCAAATCGAATGCGCGGATCAAGTAGCGCCAGCAACAGGTCAGAAATCAGCGTACCAATCAACGTCAGCAGCGCCACAAACATCAGCACAAAGGCCGAGAGGAACAAGTCTTGCGATTTCAGAGCAGAGAGCAACAGCGGCCCAATGGTCTGCAAGCCAAGCACCACGGACACAAGAACCGAGCCAGACACCAAAGACGGCAACAGCGTGCCAATGTCCGCGACAAAGGGGTTAAACGCCACCCGCAGCGGGTATTTGGTCAGCATGCGCGGCTCGCTCATGCCCTTGGCCCGCGCGGTCTCCACATAGGGTTTGCCCAGCTCATCCAAGAGGTTCGCACGCAGACGCTGCATCATCGCCGCCGCGCCGCTTGTCCCGATCACAAAGGTCGGAATAATCAGGTGAATGAGCACCGACTTCATTTTGTCAAAGCTCATCGGCTGGCCTTCGTATTGCGGGTCCATCAGGCCGCCGATGGGCAGGTTGAGATAGCGGTTGCCGTAATAAAACAGGATCAGCGCCAGCAGGAAGTTTGGCGTCGCCAATCCCAAATAGCCGACAAAAGCCGAGGTATAATCCACCCAGGTTTTCGACTTCGCCGCCGCCAGAATGCCCAGCGGCAAAGCCACCGCATAGATGAACAGCACCGCCGCGAGGTTGACCAGAACGGTCATCCACAACGCCCCGCCCACCAAATCAGCCACCGGCTTGTCAAACTCAAACGACCAGCCAAACTCGCCTTGCAACAGCCCGGCAAACCCATGCGGCCCCGGCATAAACCCGGCCCAGATCAGGTATTGCTTCCACAATGGCTGATCGAGCGAATACTCCGCCCGCAGGAATTCTGCCTTGGCGATACCCGCTGACTGGCCCGTGGCCCGCAACTCGTTGATCTGGTTGGACAGGTAGTCCCCCGGCGGCAGGGTGATGATCAAAAACACCAGCACCGACACCACCGCGAGGGTCGCCAGCATGGTCAGAAACCGGAAAACTGCAAACCGCAGCAGAGCCATTCTGCGCTCCTATTCTGCGAAGAAAAATTCATCAGGGCGATGCACCCCGAAATGCGCGCCCGGCGACCAGGCCCAGATGGCTTTCTCCGGCACATTGCGCAGGTTGTTACTCACTACAACCGGCTGCGGCGCGCCATTCAGAATGCCAATGGCAAAGACGTTGTCGGCGTGAATATCCACCATCTTCTGCCAGATCAGGCCACGATCCACCGAGGAATAGGCCTTGGTCCATTGATGTGCCAAGTCATTGAGCTCAATCGCCGCCGGCAAATCAGGTGGCTCGCCCACGGCGCCGTGGTTCTGATGGTACTGCCCCCACTTTGGCCAGGCCTGAAACGCCTGATCCCAAGGCGCCAGATAGGCAGGGGAGGTATAAGGCTGCGGCAACCCGTTGTCCCAACCAAACCAGGTCGAGGCCATGGTTTCCCCGGCATACACACGGTTGCGCAGGATGTCGCGCTCCAACGGACGCATGATCAGCTTCACGCCAATCTCGGCCCAGTTGTCGGTGATGATCTGCAGCGCGTTTTCCACTTCCTGACGCTCACCCGCAGTCTCAATCACCACCCAGGCCGGACGGCCATCAGGCAACAAGCGGAAGCCATCTTTGTCCCGCTTATCCATGCCCATCTCGTCAAGCAGCGCGTTGGCCATTTCCAGATCGCGGATCGCCCAAGCATCGCGGTTCTCTTCTTTAAAGAACGGGCTCACCGGCAGAACCGTCATGCCACCGGGCTTCGCCAAACCAAAATACAGACCCTTGTTGATGGTCTTGCGGTTGATCGCCAAGGACAGCGCCCGGCGGAAGCGCACATCGCGCATGGTCTCGCGCCAACCGTCATCGTTGTAGTTCAGGTTGGGGTAAATCGCGATCTGGCTGGCGGTGCCATTGCCCCACAGCTTGGTCTGATAGCCACCCGACGCTTCGCCCTTTTTCAAGATCGCCGCGTCTTTGAAATCCAGACCGCGCGCCTGCAGGTCTACCTCACCGGCATTGGCTTTGGCCGCCACAAGCCCCGGTGCCACCACCTGCATTTCGACCACGTCGATATAGGGCAGCTGCACACCATTGGCATCGACACGGTGATAGTAAGGGTTGCGCACAAACAAGAACCGGCTTTTGCCGTCTTTGGTCGCCATCATCCAAGGCTGCAACGTCGGCAGATCCGGATTGTCGAACTTATACATGTTGTCTTGACGGTTGTGCAGCGCCGCCCAGCTGCGCACCCGCGCCTCATACAGGCGCTCACGCAGTTCTTCTTCGTCGGTGTAGGCCGCGTGGTAGGGCTTCAGGTAATGCGACGGGCGGTAGATAAACGGGGGCCGCGCCTCGGCCAGCATCTGCAAAAACTGCGGATTGGGCTTGGACCACTCATAGATAACCGTATGTGCGTCCGGGAAGCTGACCTTGGGCAGCTCGCCTTCGACCCGCAGGAAATCCACCGGACCGGAGGGCGACAACAGCTCGTTGTTGGCCACGTCTTCCCACCAGTAGCGGAAATCCTCGGACGTAAACGGATGCCCGTCAGACCACTTGTGCCCCGGGCGCAGATGCATGGTGAACTTCTTGTCGTCCTCATTCTCAATGCTCTTGAGAATGTCGGCGACCAGCTCATAGCGTTCGTTGAACCCCACCAGGCGCGCATAGCCGTAGACCACCATCTGACGCACGTCTTTGGAGCGCGTCACCATGGTGCGCAGAGTGCCGCCTTGCTGGCCCAGCTCACGATTGCGCAGCTTGAGGTCGACAGTTTTGGGTGCCTCGGGCACGCGCTCCGCCACCGGAGGCAAGCTGCCTGCGTCCACATCGGATTGCCAGAACGCGCTCTCCTGATACTCGGCCTGCGCCGCGCTTAGGCCGAATACGGCAAACGCCGCCGCAAGGATCGGGGTTTTAAACATGGGCACGCACCTTATGTCCGGGGTCGGTTTCGGTCAGCGGAGGGGCATCCGCGCCGACAAATCTGAATTCTTCGGGCCAGGACGACGGCTCGCCCGCCCCCTGCGCCACAATCTTGAGGTCAATGGGCCGGGAGATATCCGGCTCTGGCTGCGCCGCGATCAGCGCCTTGGTGTAAGGGTGTTTCGGATTGTAGAACAGCTGCTCCGGCGGGCCTTGTTCCACCACCAGACCGGAACGCATCACCGCCACCTCGTCCGCAATCCGCGCCACAACGGCAAGGTCGTGGCTGATGAACAGATAGCTCAGGTTCAACCGGTCGCGAATGTCTTCAAGCAGCTGGAGCACCTGCTCCTGTACCGACACATCAAGCGCGGAGGTCGGCTCGTCGCATACCAACAGGATCGGGTTCAACATCAGCGCGCGGGCAATCGACAAACGCTGCCGCTGCCCACCCGAAAACGCATGCGGATAGCGGGTGAGCATGTTTTCGTTCAGCCCAACCCATTTGAGAATTTCCACCGCCCGATCAATCCGATCACTGGGCGAACCAATGCCGTGAATCTCGAGAGGCTCACACAGCGCGTCTTTCACCCGCATCCGCGGATTAAGCGTGCTGTAGGGGTCTTGAAAGACCATCTGCGCCTTGCGCTGAAACTTCAGCCGCGCGTCGCGGTCCAAGTCTTGTAGATTCACCGGCTCCGAATCTGCCGTCTCCCGAAACAGGATCGACGCCCCCGCGTCCGCCCGCTCCGCGCCCAGCGCCATGCGGGCACAGGTGGTTTTGCCCGACCCGGACTCGCCCACCACGGCCAGCGTCTTGCCACGCTCCACGCCAAAATCGACACCGCGTACGGCGTTCACCACCGTCTTGGGCTTCCACGGCGCGCTGCCTTTGAGAATGTAGGTCTTGTTGACGTCGCGCATTTCCAAAATGTAATCGCGATCAGCCTCATCGGGCCGATCCGCGGGCGCGGCCGGAATCTCCGGCGCCGCCGCCATCAGGTCTTTGGTGTAGGGATGTTTGGGATCGCCAAGGATCAGCTCGGCAGAGCCGCTTTCCATCACCCGGCCGCGGTTCATCACAACCACGTCATCGGCCATGTTGGCGACCACCCCGAGGTCATGGGTAACCAAAACCACCGCCATGCCATACTCGGCCTGCAGGTCTTTGATCAGGCCCAACACCTGCGCCTGCGTGGTCACATCCAGCGCTGTTGTCGGCTCATCCGCGATCAGAATATCAGGCCGCCCAACCATCGCCATCGCGATCATCGCCCGCTGCCGCATCCCGCCAGACAACTCAAACGGATAGCTCTCATAAACGCGTGCCGGATCAACAAAGCCCACACGCTCAAACATCGCCAGCACACGTTTCTTGCGTTCCGTCGCGCTAAAGTCCCGGTGCAGCTTCAACGCCTCTGACACTTGGTTGCCAATCCGGTGCAGCGGCGACAAAGAGCGCATAGGCTCTTGAAAGATCATCGAAATCCGGTTGCCGCGAACGTCCTGCATCTTCCGTTCGCTGAGCGACATCAGGTCGACCGGATGCCCCCCCTCGCGATCACACAGCACAATCGACCCCGACCGTACCTGCGCCGCCGCCGGCAAAATCCGCAACGCGGACCGGCAACTCAAGGTCTTGCCCGAGCCACTTTCGCCCACAAGCGCCAAGGTCTTTCCGGCCTCAACCGTAAAGCTGACATCCTCGACCACAGGGGCATCGCCCCCAAAGCCAATACTCAGGTTTTCAACAGTCAGAAGTGCCGTCACACCAAGTTCCCTCGCCACGCTCTCGTTATTATCCACCACGTGGCGGAGCGCCTTGCGTTAACTCAACATGATTATCCCTGTCGGAGCAAGCATCTAGGCTGTCCCTACCTGCCTTCCGCCTCAGATTTGTGCGCCAATCGCGAAAACCGCGCCCTTGCAGACGCACCTTAGGCAATCCCGCCTTGCAATGTTCTGGACCGGATGCGACTAAACAGTCATATTAAACCAAGAGCATATAACTGCCCGCGTGTTCTTTGGACCCATTTTAGAACCATATCCTTTGGCAATTGGCGCAGCCCCGCTGCGGAGACATAGATGACGACAGAGACTTCCAGCTTCTTGGCCTTTGCCGAACGCCGCTTTCGTCTAAGTGGCCGTGCCCTGATCGAAAATGGTCATCCTTACTTCGTTCCCACCGACGCCTTGGAAGCCCGCGCAGACCAGTGGTCGGGCGGCTACCTGTCGATGTCGCACTACGACTATCTCGGCCTGATGCATCACCCCAAAACTGTCGCCGCCGCCAAAGACGCAATTGACGCGCAAGGCACAGGCGTGGGCGCCTCACGCCTTGTGGGTGGCGAACGTCTGGCCCACCGCGCGCTGGAAGAAGACATGGCGGATTTTCTGGGTGTGGGCGGCGTGCTCTCCGTGATCTCGGGCTACCTCACCAACGTGTCCGTTATTGGGCTGCTGCTGGGGCCGCGTGATCTGGTTCTGGTGGATGAGCTTTCCCACAACTCCATTGTAGTCGGCGCGCGCGGCGTGAAAGCCCGCATGGAAACCTACGCCCATAACGATCTGGATGATCTCGAACGTCTGCTGCACAAACACCGTGCCGACTATGGCCGTGTGCTGATCTGCACCGACAGTCTGTTCTCCATGGATGGGGACATCACCGACCTGCCGCGCCTGCTGGACATGAAAGACGCCTACGACGCCTGGCTTCTGCTGGATGAGGCGCATTCCTACGGCGTGCTGGGCGCAACCGGCCGTGGCCTGTGTGAACACTTTGGCGAAGACCCCAAACGCGTGGAAATTGCCATTGGCACCCTGTCCAAGAGCTTTGCCTCTTCTGGTGGGTTTGTGGCCGCCAATGCCGACGTGATTGAATGGATGCGCTTTTGCCTCCCCGGCTTTGTCTATTCCGTCGGCCTGCCCCCCGCGACCACGGCAAGCGCGCACGCCGCCCTGCGACTATTGCGGGCGGAACCCGAACGCGTCACCAAACTGCGTGCCAACTCTCAGTATTTCATGCGCAAAGCAACCGAGGCCGGATTGAACACCGGCACGGCCATTGGTGAGGCCGTGGTGCCCATCCTGTTTGAAACCCCTGACGACTGTGTCTTTGTTGCCGAAGCCCTGATGCAGAAAGGCATCTACGCGCCACCGGTGGTGCATGTCGGCATCCCCAAAGACATGCCACGCATCCGCTTCTTCATTTCCGCCGCCCACTCCGAGGCGGACATCGACCGTGTGATAACAGCTGTTGCGGCGGCCCACACCACGGCCACCGCCACCCGACAACGGCTCAGCGCGGAATAACGACATGACCGGGCACGCACTCACGACTTTGCCGCGCCTGTGCCGGGCGATGACGGGCATCTGCCTGCTGGCCCTTGTGACGCTCTTGCTTCCCCTGTCTGCATCAGCGGCCAAACCCGCGCTCACCCATCTGTCGCGCAGCGAAACCCCGCAGCTGCCGCATGTGAACCGCGCGTTTCGGTTTCCCTCTGACGCGCATCAACTGTTCTTTCTGCAACGCACGCTGAACGCCAATACCGTGGTCTACACCGCGCATTTTGACAAAGCCGGCAACCTGAACCCCGACGCACCGGTGGCGGTCTACTGGCGTCGGTTTCAGGAACAGGGGCAGGTCATGGCCCTGCCCTGGTATGAACGCGCCTTTGGCTTTGGCGTGCGTGTCCAAAATACCGCCAATCCACAAACGCTACGTCTGACCTTCAATGGGCTGAAATCCCAACAATTGGAATTGCGCCAGACCGCCCCGTTCAAAGCCGCGCTGTTTGCCCGCATCGAAGACCGTGAGTATCGCCTGATCTACGCCTATCTGGACGTGGACGAGAGCGGCCTTTTTCCCAAAGTCACGCGCCTGCGCCTCTATACAAACGACCCGCAAACCGGTCTTTATGTCACTCATACCATTGCCGTTTCCGGCGGAGCTTATACCGAATGACCCACGCCTCAGCTTCCTCCCCCATCCGCACCGTCATTGTTGGCGTTGGCAATTGCGCCAGCTCGCTGATCCAGGGGGTGTCCTACTGCCGGGCCTTAGGTGATCAGGCCGTGGGGGTCAGTTTTCCGGAGCTGGCGGGGTACACCCCGGGAGACGTGGAGCTGGTGGCCGGGTTTGACGTCGACAGCCGTAAGGTCGGCAAAACCCTGGGCGAAGCCGCCTTTGCCGCACCCAACTGCACTGAACAATTCCACACCGATCTGGCGGATCAAACTGCCCCCGTGCTGCGCGGCCCCGATCTGGATGGTGTGGCGGCGCATATGCTGGCCAATCCCGCAGACCGCAGCTTCCGCCTGTCGGACGCGCCCGCGCTAAGCAAAGACGAGATCGTCGCCAAGCTTAAAGAATTCAACGCGGACGTCATGATCATCTTCCTGCCGGTTGGCTCCCAACAGGCGGTGGAGTTCTACGTCGAATGCGCGCTGGCCGCAGGCGTGGCGGTGGTCAACGGCATCCCCGTGTTCATCGCCTCCCATCCGGTTTGGGCCGAAAAATTCCGCGCCGCAGGTCTCCCGATCCTTGGCGATGATTTCAAAGCACAGATGGGCGCCACCATCCTGCACCGCACCCTCGCCAATCTGGCGGAAATGCGCGGCGTGGAGATCGACCGCACCTATCAACTCAACGTGGGCGGCAACACCGACTTCCTCAACATGAGCGAAAACGCCCGCCTGACCAACAAACGCGAAAGCAAGACCGAGGCGGTGCAATCCGCCATGGAGCAGCGGCTGGACGAAAACGACATTCGCATCGGCCCGTCCGATTATGTGCCGTGGCTCAAGGACCGCAAAGTGGCTTATGTGCGTCTGGAAGGCCGCCTGTTCGGCGGCGCGCGTACCAACATCGAAGTGCGTCTGGACGTGGAAGACAGCCCCAACGCCGCCGCCGAAGCGCTGGTGGCCATCCGTTTGGCGCGCATCGCAAAGGATCGCGGTTTGGCGGGCCCCATTTCCGAGGCCTCTGCCTTCCTGTTCAAACACCCGCCGGAACAGATCGAAGACACCGACGCGCATGACGTGGTTCTGCGCTTTGTGAACGACGAGGCCTGATGCCCGCGGCCTTCATAACCGGCGGCTCTAGCGGCATTGGCTTTGCCGCCGCTTGGGAGCTGGCGATCAAAGGCTACAGCCTCGCGCTGTTTGCGCGCGACGCTGCCAAACTTCTGGCCGCCCGAGACGCGCTGCTGGAGGCGGCCCCGGACATCGAAGTTGAAGTCTTCGCCGTAGATGTGGCCAACCGCGCAAGCTTTGTCGAAGCGCTAAAAGCGGCAGTGCGCAAAATTGGCCCACCGGACATGGCCATTGCCAGTGCGGGCATCGCCGAGCCGGGCCTGTTCCGCGAGCAAAGCTTTGAACAGCATCAGCGCCATATGGACGTGAACTATTTTGGCACGCTCACCTTCATCGAGACCTTGCGTGGGCCCATGGCAGCCTCGGGCGGCGGGCGCTTTGGCCTGATCGCCTCCGGTGCGGCTTTCTTTGGCATCTACGGCTATGGTGCCTATGCGCCCTCCAAATTTGCCCTGCGCGGATTGGCGGAAATCCTACATCTGGAGTTAGAAAACACCAACATCTCGGTGACGCTGATCTACCCACCGGACACCGACACGCCCCAGCTTGAGGCGGAAAAACGCACCAAGCCTAGCGCCACGCAAGAAATCACCGAGGGTGGCGGATTGTGGCAGCCGGTGGATGTGGCTGGCCGCCTGATCAAAGGCATGGAAGAGGGCAAACCGGTGGTCACACCGGGGCCGCAAATGCTGCTGCTGAACGGTCTCAGCAGCCTGATTTCGCCCATCCTGCGCTGGCATCAGAGGCGGATCATCCGCAAACACGAGGCCAAATGACCACCCTCACGTTACCCCAGGTTACCACCGCAATTGTCGCCATCTACGCCTTTGGTTTTGGCATCATTGCCGTACTCGCAATGATCCCCGCCCGCCGCAAAGACGCGATTGAGTTTGGCAAAACGCTCGGCACCGCCGTTGCCTTGATTGCTGTGCTGACGGCGCTGTTTTGGCTTGGAGATACCGCGCTATTCATCGCCCTTCCCGCAATCGTGGCGCGCATCAGCTACGAAGTTGTCTTTGTGCGCCTGCCCTCAAAACAAACCGCCTTCCTGCTCGGCCTCGCAGCAGCCGCATTGGCCTGTGCCGCCATGGTGTTTGAATGGGGTGGCTTGGCCGCTTTGGGCCTGTTTTTCATTGCCCTCGCCCGGCTGATCATCGGACGGCGCAAAGCCATCGCGTCCACGCTGGTCTTCCCAATCCTGCCCGCCTGCCTGCTGGCCTCAGGCACAGCCGACCCAGCCCTTGCCGCACTCCTGCTCGCCACCTACCTGATGGTGGAAATCTTCGACAGCTTTGCGCTGTTCTTCGGCGCCATGTGGGGCCGCACCAAAGCCTTCCCCACTCTCAGCCCCAACAAAACCGTTGAAGGCCTGCTCGGCGGCGGCTTCGCCCTGCTGACCCTCTCCCTGATCACCGCCGCCTTCCTCGACCTGCCACTCTTGCCCGCCGCCCTCACCGCGCTGCTTGTCGGTGTCCTCGCAGTGGTCGGCGACCTCGCCGCCTCGCGCCACAAACGCATCGCAGGCGTGAAAGACTTCCCGCAAGTCCTGCCCCGTCAGGGCGGCCTTTTGGACAGTCTCGACAGCTGGATCGCCGCCGGCGCGGGCATCACCGCCCTGCACACAGTCACGCAACTGTGGTGAGACCCTTGCCAGCCCCCGCCTTGGCAGAGACACTCACCCCATGAGACAACACCGCCCTCACACACGCAAATTTGTGCTGCCCCTGCCCCGGCTGCCAATTGTGCGCGTGCTGGGCAAGCCGTTGATCTTGCGGCTGTTGCTGCTTCTTTTGGTGATCGAAGCCATATTCCTCGCCGAAAGCTTCACCACTCTGATGGAGCATGCCCTACGCTACGAAGGCACCGCACGCGACGTGCTGCATTTGCTCAGCTTCAAGACACCCGAGATCCTCGACCTCGCCCTCGCCATCAGCCTGCTGATCGCCACCTATTTTGCCACGCAGGACGCCCGCAATCGCGGCGAGCTGGTGATCCTCGCCACCGCGGGCATCCACTGGGGCCGCGTGATCGCCTTTGTGCTGCTGCTGGGCACCTGCGGCGGGTTGCTCAGCTTTCTCAACGCCGGGCTGGTGCTGCCGATGGCCAAATACGGCGAACGCCTCGCCCTCGCCGCGCTGCAAAAAGACCACGTGCTGTCCCGCATCAACACCAGCACCGATCACACCACCCTGCAAACCATCCGCGACACCACTTTCATTGCCACCCCACCGCAGGACGCAGCCCAGTCTCGCGGCCAGCTGTTTGTGTTTCAGCCAAATCAAAACGGCAACTGGCGGGTGGCGCAATCGCAGGACTGGCAGGTCACCGACCCAGCCCCGGCCGATACCCACACCATCACGCTCCAATCACTTTCTGTGCTCGAAGCGCCCTACCCAAGTGGACAACCCAAACCGCTCAACCGGTTTAAGACCGCCCAAGCCAGCTTTGCCTTTCAAATGGCGGACGCCCTGCCCACACCGGACACCACCCGCACCGCCGCGGAGCAACTGCTGGATCTGAACGCCAATCAACCCGCCCAACTCACCCGCCTTGTCACTCGCGCGCTGATGGTGCCCATGGCAGGGCTGCTGGCCTTGGCCGCCTTGCTGATCGGGGGCGCGGGTCCTTGGCGTCATGCCGCCCTGCCCTTGGTCGCGCTGCTGATGATGTCCGTCGATGTGGCCAGCCGCGCCCTGCTGGCGGAATGGTCCGCCACATTCCCAACACCAGTTCTCTTGCTGCTTGCACTGGCCTTTTACCTCGGCCCTCCGCTCACCTACCTGCTCTGGCGCGGCGAAGCGCTGATGACCCCGCAACGAGGCCGCACATGAGCTGGCGCCGTCACACAGGCTTGGCCGTGCGCGCCATGGTGCGCGGCGATCTCGCCGCCATTGGCTTCATGATGTTCATCCTGCTGGTTGTGGCCCTGACCATTGATCTGGCCAAATGGCTCGACACCGTCCGCGCTCGTGCGGAGGCCACGGACAGCCCGCTGTGGCAGGTGCTGTTGCCTTACATTGGCTACCGCAGCACCGACATCGTGACCCGCCTGCTGACAATGGCCTGCGTCGCGGGCGGCTTTGTGGTGACCCTGTTGCGCCATCAACGGCTGGATGATGTGGTGCTGGCCGCCGCGGGTGCCAGTCCAAGCCTGCGCCTCACGGCCCTGCTGATCTCTGGCCTATTGCTGGGCACCGTGCAAATGGCCGGTGAAAACTGGCTGCGCCCCACTGCGGTAGAGGCTCAAGTCGCGGCCAATCTCGGCGACTATGGCAACCGCTATTACGACACCGACGTGGGCACGCAATGGGTGCTCACCGACACCCGCGCCTTGCGCGCCACTGTCACCCGTGGCCCGGAGGCCCAGCTCAGCAACCTGATGCTGTTTTACGGCATCGATCAGCCAGCGCTCACCCACGTTTTGCACGCAAACACCGTCACCCCACGCGGCCTGTTAAATGTCTGGACCCTCAAAGACGTGACCATTTGGGACACCACCAAAAAGTCACCAGAGATAGAGCCCAAACTCGACCTCGCGCTGAATATCTCCGCTGAAAAGCTGCGCTGGTACGGCATCGACGGCTACTACCTGCCCAACGACGTCGCCCGCATCATTGCCGCCACCGACACGTCTGAGGCCACCCCCACGGCCACAGACGCAGGCACCGCACTCGCCGTGCGCAAGGTTGCGATCTTCTTGCCCAGCATCTTTGCCTTCTTGGGTGTCAGCCTCGCAAGCCTCGGCACCCAAGGCCGCCGCTTGTCGCCGTTCAAACTGCTGGCGCTCGCCACGGTAGGCTACCTCGCTGTGGTGTCCGTGAAAGTCTTCTGGGCGCTTGGCATCCATGGCGTTGTGCCACCCATGCTGGCCGCCACCCTGCCCGCGTTCTTTGCGCTTGGCCTCGCCACGCTCCTGCAACTGTATCAAGCTGGTTACCTGCCACACCTGCGCCGCACCACACGGAGCCTGCCATGAAGATTGTGCAGCTGACGCCCTACGCCATGGACCGCCCCGGCGGGGTGCAAAGCAACATCCGTGACCTCGCCGCTTGGTGCCGTACCCAAGGCCATGAGGTGCGCATCGTCGCGCCGCCGGGTAATCCGGCGCACAAAGAAGAGGGCCTGATGACGGTTGGCAGCGCCCGACCGTGGTCGATCCATGGCACCAGTTTCGAGGTCAGTCGCGCCACGCGCCAAGACATCAAAACCGCCGTGTCAGAGCTGCGTGACTGGGGCGCGGAGGTCATCCACATGCACACGCCATGGACCCCGCTTTTGCCGTGGCAGATGTGGCGCGCCCTCAAGCTGCCCAGCATCGCCACCTTCCACGCCACCCTGCCGGAAGGCGCGGGGTTCGACCCCATGTCCGCCGCTCTGCGCCGCGTGGGCCACTACTTTAACCGTAGCATCAGCCGCGTAGTCGTGCCGTCCATGGCGCCGTTTCGCCAATGGGAGGCCGCCGGTGCCAATCCTGTGCCCGTCATCTTGCCGCCCAGCATCGACCTGTCAGACTGGCGCGCCGCAGGAGAGTCTGCAAAGCCATCCAAAGCCTTCCGCGTGGTCTACATGGGGCGTTTGGAAGCCCGCAAAGGTGTGTCTGTTCTGCTCGACGCTTGGCACACCGTGACCACAGCCGTCCCCAACGCTGAATTGATCATCGCAGGCGCAGGCGAAGAGGAACCCGCCCTGCGCCTGCAAGCGGCCAACTTGCCGAACATCACCTTCAAACCGCCGCCCAGTGATGCCGAAGCCCGCGCCCTCATTGCCTCTGCTGATGTCTTCGCCGCTCCTGCCTTGCATGGCGAGAGCTTTGGCCTTGTGCTGATCGAGGCCATGGCCGCAGGCACCCTGCCAGTCGCCGCCGCCAACGAGGGCTTTGCCACCGTGATGACCGGAATAGGTGCGGACCTGCTGGTGCCGCCCGGAGACGCCGCCGCTCTGGCGCAAACGCTGATCAACCTGGCAAATGATCCCGACAATCGAGCCCGATTGAGCAAATGGGCGAGCAAACACGCCATGGAATTTGACGTTGCCACCGTAGGCCCCGAATACGTGAAATTATACGCACAGGCCTTGGCCGCCCCGACCTAAGGCGTTCCGGCCCTTGCCAAACTTGCCGACCGCATGCCACACCTGACTCAAGATTTTTGCCTGTGACAGGCGCTTTTTTAGGACGACGTTTTTTGAGGTGCGCCGCGTGACAAAGGGCGATTTGGTCATATCAGCCGACTTTGGCACCTCCGGCGTGAAGGTCGGCGTGGTGGACAGCAGCCTCTCTGTTTTGGCCCGCGTCACCGAGAGCTATCCGTTGGTTCTAAAAACCGGCGGCATCGCCGAACAATCCCCCGACGATTGGTGGGGCGCATTGGCCCATGCGCTGGCCACCCTTCGCCAAGAGGTGCCGGACCTGTCCAAACGCGCCGCCGCACTGGTGTTTTCCTCGCAACTCTGCGGGCTGGTCTGTTGCGACGCCAATGGCACGCCCCTGCGGCCTTGCCTGACATGGCTCGACAAACGGGCCGCCCCTTTGGGCAAAAAACTCACCGGCGGCTTTCCGGAGGTGCATGGCTATAACCTCCCACGCCTGCTCAAGTGGCTACGCCTGGCCAATGGCGCGCCCGCCAAAAACGGCATGGACCCCACCGCAAAGATGCTCTGGGTGATGCGGCAGGAACCGGAAATCTACGCCAAGACCCGCTGGATGGTGGATGTGAAAGACTGGCTGGTGCACCGCGCCACCGGCGAGATGACCACCAGCCCCGAAAGCGCCAATCTCAGCTGGGTCATGGACAGCCGCACCGGCCGCGAAGGCTGGTCCGATGCGCTTTGCGCCTTCACCGGCATCGAGCGCGCCAAACTGGCCCCGATCACCCAAGCCGACACCATCGTGGGCACCCTCACGCCCCAGGCTGCCGCCGAGCTTGGCCTCGACGCCACGGTCAAAGTCTTGGGGGGCACGTCTGATGTCATGGCCTCCGCATTGGGTTCCGGCGAAGTGAACGACGGCGCGCTGCACATCTCGGTGGCCACCTCCGCCTGGATCGCAGGGTTCTTCCCCACCCGCCGCCTGTCTGTGGCGCATTCCTACGCCACCATCACCTCCGGCCTCGGCTACCGCCCCCTGCTGATCGCCAGCCAGGAAAACGCCGGGTCCGCGCTTGATTGGGTCTGCCAACTCACCGGCAACGGCGCCAAAGACACCCGCTTTGCCGCCATCGGCACACCCCAAGATGATGACCCGTTCTTTCTGCCCTGGCTCGCGGGCGAACGGGTGCCGGTGGACAACTCCGCCCTGCGCGGCACCTTCCACGGCCTGAGCCTGCACCACGACAAAAATGCCCTGCGCCGCGCCACCATCGAAGGCGTTGCGCTCAATCTCCGCTGGGCTATGTCCAAAGTCGCCCGCGAGAAAGGCGCCCAAACCTTCGGCCCGCTCTCCATTGTCGGTGGCGTCGCCTCTGACCCGGTCTTTGCCCAAACGCTGGCCGACGCGCTCAACCGCGACATCCGCGTCTGCTCCGCCCGTCACGCCGGTATGCTTGGCACCGCCACATTGGCCGCGCCACTGATGGGCTGGGCAGGTAGTGTGTGCGATGCCGCCGCCACGCTCAAAACCCGCACCTCCGCCAGTTACACGCCTAACCCAACACGCACCGCCCAACTCGCCGCCCGCGCCGAACAACTCGCCAAAATCCGCCGCCTCGCGATCCGCAGCTACACCTGAAGGACACCGCCATGATTGATGGCCTGATGAAATCCACCATCGACCCGCTGTGGGAGGCCATGGCCACCCCCTTGGTCAAAGCCCGCCTGACACCCAATCAGGTTACCTTCATCGGTCTGGTGCTGATCCTCCTCGTTTCGCTGGCCTATCTCTGGCACCAATCGCCCGCGCTGTACGGCGCAACCCTGATCGTGGCCTTTGTGTTTGACGCGCTGGACGGGGCGGTCGCCCGCCGTCGCAACATGTCCACCAAAGCCGGCGGCTATTTTGACGCCATGGTCGACCGCTACCAAGAGCTCGCCGTGCTCGCCACGCTGGCGCATATTCATGACGCCTGGCCGCTGGCGCTGGCCTGTTTCTCAGGCTCGATCATCACCTCCTACGCCAAAGCCCGCACCGCCATCGAAATGCCCGTGTCCAACACCGACTGGCCCGACTTCTTTGAGCGGATGGAGCGCGTGATCTACCTCTGCGCCATGCTGCTGATCGCAGGCGTGCTCGGCGACACCGCCATCCTCTGGGGCCTTGCCGGGTTTGCCATTCTTGCCCACGTCACCGCGCTACAACGCGCCCGCCGCGCCACACAGATGCTGCGCGCTCAGGACGCCTCCAGCGACGAATAGTGCGCCCGGCTTGCCTTCCAGGCACACCACATATCCGGAGCATAGCTCATCACGTAAAACAAAAACGAACTCAGAAGAAACAACTCCGTGCTGACATAGGCCAAATAGACCTCGAACCGGATCGAGTCTGGCGCATAGCCCTTCCCCAAAAACAACGCCAAGTAAGCCAGTCCCAGATAAATCGGCACCCAAACGTACACCCGCCGCCACCCGGCAAACCGCGGTGACCAAACGCGCCCGGCGACTTGACCTTCTGGACCCAATGCGGCGTAGCTGCGGGACAACACCTCGCCAAAGACCACAACAAAGGCTTGGCTGAAGAAGAACAAATAGCTACCCGCCATATGCTCATCACGAAAATGCGGAAACCTGTATTGGCTTAGGATCACCAGACCAACACAGGCCAAGAGTTGCAGCACCACTACGATCCAGGTGAGCACGGCAATCCGCCGCGTGCCATTGCCGCTGGCTTGCAGCTCCCGCAAAGTTGGAAGCGTCAACAGGCACACGCCGACAAACAGGACCGGCGCGCCAAGCAAAAGCCAATCCGCAAAAGGCTCGCCAATGCGCGGATCCCCAATGGACTCGCTGATGGTGTACGGCCGCTCGGCGGTTTTCTCCGGGTAAAACCCCGCAAATTTCCACCGCGCGGGATAGATTTGCGCATTCACCAACAGGGTGACAAATCCGGTTGTGACCAAAGACACCAGCATCGCCCAACCAGTGCTCAGCGCCGGGCGCCATTGCGTTTCACTCATACCTTCAAACCTCTTTGCGGCGCGGCATACGCTCATCTGACACGATGCGCCCCGAGTCCATTTTGATCAAGCGATCACATTTCCCAAATTGGTGATCATCATGTGTCACCGCTACGACAAGCCGCCCCGATGCTGATAATTCCGGCATCAACACGTCATAAAAGAACGCCCGGTTGGCCGGGTCCTGATCGGCAGCAAATTCATCCAGTACAATGATCGGCCGCTGCTCTGCCAAAGCCACGGCCAGTGCCAAGCGGCGGCTTTGCCCGGCCGACAAAGACGTGTTGGAAAACTTGTCGCCCAACAACTGCACCCGCTGCGCCAGCCCCAGCTGCGCAATTCGCGTTTCCAATTCCCCCAGCTCCGCGGCGGTCAGCCCATAGGCATGGTCAAACAGGTGGTACTGCGCAAACACCGCCGAAAACAGCTCGCGATAGCTGGCGGTTGTGCTGTCCGTCAGCCCGGCACCATCCAGCGTGATCTCTCCCGCCTCAGGATGCCGCATCCCGGTAATCAGCGACAACAGCGTGGTTTTGCCAGAACCATTGCCCCCACAAATGAACACCGTCTCTCCGGGCTGAAAGGTCAGGTCAATCGGCCCCAGATGAAACGGCACCACACCGTCGCGCGCCTCGCCAACATTGGCCTCAACACCACGCAGTGCAATTTCGTCAAAGCTTCTGCACAACTCAGGCGCCGCCGTCAGCGCCAAACTCTGCGCCGCACTCAACTCCATCTCCACAGCTTTGATCTTGTAAAAACTGTTCTCCGCCCGGCTCAAAACCGGCAGCGTGTTGAACACCAACTCCGTCGGACCGTTCACCAGAAAGATGATGGTCAGCACCTGGAACATCACAATCGCATCGCCGCCCTGCAACTGTGGCAGCACAATCACCACAAAACACATCAACAGCGCCACCGCGACCTGCCCGCCGCCGGTGCTGGCCGCAAACAACCGTTCAGAGCGCATTTTATGCGCCACCTGCGCCGCAATCACGTCTTTGGTTTCCGCCTCCAGCGCCGCGCGCCGACTGGCCCGCAGCCGCAGCTCTTTCCAGCCACCCAACATATCACTAACACGGTCACAATAGGCGGCAAAACTGTCGGACGCCTTTAAGGCCCAAACCCGCGCGGGGCCGTCCATAAAGGCAAAGCCAATCCCACCAAGTGCAATGGCCGCCACGGCGGCGACACCGGCGATCCAGCTCACGAAAAACAAGTAGGGAATGGCAAACAGCAGCACAATCGCCGCACCAATCGCCTCCACCAAATGGATCACCGCCTGCGCCAGTTGGTTCACCTCCGCCGTCATTGCGCCATAAACTTTGCCGTGCCGTCCAGAGATCAGGAAATCGATGTTGGCCCGCAGCAGCAGCTCGGACAAGCGGAGGCGCATCTGCGCCTCAATGCGGGTGATCAATGTGAAGGCCCGCACCTTTTGCAGGTACGCCGACACAACCATGCCCGCTGCACAGAACAGCAACAGCCAAACGGACCAACCCAGCCCCTCGGCATGGCTGCGCGCGGTTTCGTTGATGGCAAAGATCATGCCCGCACGGCTTATCCCGGAGATCAACGTGAGGAAAACAATTGGGTCGCGCAGGCCCAGACCGGCATCCAACAGGAACCGTGCCACCTCTGCCCGCTGCCGCAAAACGTCGGCCACACCCGGCTTACCGGCGCTGTCTGATATATCCGCGTTTGAATTCATGTCTAAAATATTTGGCCTTCACGCCCTTGCGTTAACGGTTTTTGCCCGCAAAACCGCCACCTCCGCAATACAGTCGCGATACCGACACACTACCGACGTTGCAATTTTGGACCGGTTTTTCGCGCTTTTGCCCCGAATCTCAGGCCAAAGTCGCCGGGAACCACACGCGGAATTCGGTGCCTTGGCCAACCAAGCTGTCCGCCTCGATCTCTCCATCGTAGCGCTCCACCAGCTTGCGGGTGATCGACAGGCCCAAACCGGTGCCTTCGCCTTGTTTTGTTGTAAAAAACGGATCAAATATCCGGGCCAAAACGTCACTGTCCATGCCCATTCCTGTGTCTTTCACAAAGAGCAGAACCCCCGCTTTTCCATCCCGATCCGCGTCTAATGCCCCCACGGTCAAAGCCCCGCCCTCTGGCATCGCGTGGATCGCATTGACCATCAGGTTGATCAGGATTTGTTGCAGCTCCGTGCGGTGGATCGAGATTGCCTTAAGGCTTTCAAGCTCCAGCGAGAGCGCGATATGCCCTTTGCTCAGCAAATGCTGCACAAGCGGCAACGTATCCGTGATGATGTCGGCGGGGCGATGCTCCTCGCTGCCCTCGGCATATTCGTCCGGCCGCGTGAACTGTAAGAGCTTGTTCACAATCAGGAAAATCGAATGCGTCTGCTCATCAATCAGCCGCAACTCAGTCTTCACCAGGTCTGCATCGTCGCCCAATTGCACCCGCAAAACATCCAGATTGCCCTGAATCACCTGCACCGGATTGTTGATCTCATGCGCGATCCCGGCCGCGATCTCGCCCACGGCGGCCAATTTCTCAGACACCACCAACTGTTTCGAGGTCGCCTCAAGCCGCCTATTGGCGTCTTCCAGGTCCCGCGTCCGCGCCACCACCCGCCGCGTAAGTTCCCGATCTCGCTCCTGAATTTGCTCCAGCAGGTTGTCCATCTGCGCCGCAACACGGCCAATTTCACCGCCATCCTCAACCCGCGTCCGCGCGTTCAGATCGCCCTCCTCCACTCGTCCAATGGTCCGCACCATCCGCTCCAGTGGTGCAAAAATCTGCCGCGCCCAGCGCAGGAAAATTGGCACGGAAATCAGAATGATAACCACAAAAGCAACGGCAAAAGTCAGGATGGTCGAGAACTTCGCATCCCGAAACGGCTGATCCAGAAAACCCACATAAAGCATGCCAACCCGCTGTCCAAAGCTGTCGATGATCGGTTCATAGGCCGAGATGTACCAGTCGTTCACCACAAAGGCCCGATCCAGCCAAACCTCGCCACGTTCCAGCACGGTTTCATAGACCGCCGCCGACACCCGCGTGCCTAGGGCGCGCTCGTCCTGAAACAGGCGCACATTGGTGGAAACCCTTACGTCTTCTAGGAAAAGCGTCGCTGTGCCTTGGCTGCCTTCGGTCAAACTCGCAGTGGGATAGACCAGATCGTTGATTGTATCGATGAAGGTCAGATTGCGGTTCAACAACACGCCCCCAACCAGCGCCCCGCTACGGCCGCTGCCCTCAACCGGTGTGGCGGCATGCACCACCATACCCCGGGTTTCCTCGGTGCGTTCTGTCGGCACAGCCGCCTGCGTGGACACCAAATTGATCCTCGCCTTTTCCGCAAGATTGTCAGATACTTGCCCTAGGTCAAACTCGCTAAAAATATCAATCTGCGCCGAGCCTGTGCCGGCCAATGCCTGCGACACCACCGGCCATTTGGTGAGCCCCATATCATCCACAAACCGCGGCGAGGACCACACCGCCCCGTCGGCGTTGATGTAGTAGAGAAAATCGAGCCCCATCTCGGCTTTCTTGTTGTCCAAAAGCGTCAAAACCGCATTGCGGTCTTGAGACACCACGCGATCCACAAAGGCAGAACTCTCCGCTAGCGCCTGCATCCGCAGGTCACTGTTTTCCAACAGTTGGCTGAGGAATTGCTGCGCGATGGTGAGCTCGCCATTCACTTTTGCAATCAACAGGTTGTCAAACCGCGAGGACCAGTTGACCGCCGTCACAATGAAGAACAGCGGCATGATCACCAGTGTTGGCAAAAGCGCAATGGCCAAAAGGCGCATCCGCACGGACGCGCCGCGACGCTTTGCTGGCGCCTGACGGGGAGGGCCTTGAGACTCTGAGGTCTCAGTCATTCCACATCGCACATTTGCGGTCGATGGTTTTGCGGGAAATGCCCAAGCGTCGCGCCGCCTCTGCCCGGTTGCCGTCGCAGGCATCCAACACTGTCAGGATATGCCGCCGCTCCACTGCCGCCAGGCTATCCACGGCCTCAACCTCTTCGTCCGATCCGCCCGCCGCAAACTCTGACGCCCATTCCCCCACAATCAGGGACCGTTCAATGAGATTGCGCAATTCCCGCACGTTACCGGGCCAGTCATAGCGCGCCATATTGAGCAAAACGCCCTCGGACAGGGTCAACGGCGGCACCCCCAATGACTTGGAAATCTGCTGAATGAACATCAACGCCAGCTCTTTCAAATCGCCATTGCGGGTGCGCAGCGGTGGCATTTGGATGTTGAGCACGTTGATCCGATGATAGAGGTCCTCGCGCAAGCGCCCTTCCTGCACCGCCGCTTCCATGTCTGCGTTGGTGGCAAACAGGAACCGCAGGTCCAGCGGGACTTCGCGCGATGAGCCAACCGGCCTGACTTTTCGTTGCTCAATCACCCGAAGCAATGCTGCTTGAACAGGCAGCGGCAATTCCACAATCTCATCAAGATAGAGCGTGCCGCCATTGGCGTTCATAAACACCCCGTCATGGCGCACCGTGCGTCCACCTGCGTCCTGGCGGATATGACCAAACAACTCATGTTCAATCATGTCCCCGGCAATGGTGGCGCAATTGATGGGCACAAAAGGCTTTTCCGCCCGAGGCGACACCATATGGATTGCGCGTGCGCAGACCTCTTTACCCGTGCCCGTGTCACCGGTCAGCAATACAGGTGTCGGCAAAGGCGCCGCCCGCGCCATGGTGGCACGGATTGTCTCAATCTCCGGCGAACTGCCCAACAGGCGCGAGCGCACCTGCTCATTGCCAGAGGCCAGCTCGTATTTCAGTAGGTAGTTTTCCCGCCGCAGGTTCACCCGATCCACACAGCGCGCCACGGCGTTGAGAATTTGATTGGACCGGAACGGCTTCAGGACAAAATCCACCGCGCCCGCGCGCATCGCCTCAATCGCCGTGTCCATATCGGCAAAAGCCGTGATCAAGATCGTGTCGGCAAAGAACCCCAACTTGCGCTGTTCGCTGAGCCATTCCAACCCCGTGGTGCCTGGCATCACATTGTCCAGGATCACAATGTCAAAATGGTTCGCATCCAAAAGCCGGCTGGCAACCTCGGTATTAGCCGCCTGCTCGACACGGGCGACCACAGGCTCCAGTATTTTCACAATAAAATTGCGAATGCCCGGCTCATCATCAACCACCAGAACAGAGGCCGCAGACAGCCCCATGCCAAATTCGGAAGACGCGCGGTCTTTGCTCCGGGAGTGTGGTCGCTCGAGGTGGTTCATTGATTAGTCCAGTCGTACGGAAGGTCCGCTGCCCGCTTCTGTACTGGAAAAGCCCAGGGTGTGCAGCCCGTAATAGGCCACAACAGAAATCCCTGCGACGGTTACACAGGCTAGCAAAAAAGTTTTCATCTCAGTCGTCCTTGATGTCGCTGTAAGTCCGCAGATACTCGATGAGATCTGCACGATCCTCGGCGCGGGCGATGCGCTGAACTGGCATTTTTGTGCCCGCAATATACACGTCTGGTCCCAAATCAAAAAGCGCATCAATGGTTTGCGCGGACCAGACGATGTCTGATGTCTGTAACGTGTCGGAATAGCTGTAGTCGGCCACGGCCCCGGCACGGCGGCCAAACACGTTTTTAAGCGTTGGCCCGGCTCGACGCGCACTGTCTCCGGTCAATGTGTGGCAGATGGAGCATTTGCGTTGAAACTGACGCTCGCCGTTGGAAGCGCTGTCGTTGCCATTCAGGAAGGCACGGTCCTGTTCCACCATGCGCGGGGCGTCATCCTGATCTGACAGAGGCCAGCTAAACAGAGAGTCGTCTAATCCACCGGCATGGATGTTCTCGCCATCTTGCGAGAACGCCAGCGCCCAGACCGGCCCCCGATGGGTGGCGCGGAAATCATTGGCAACGGACCAGTCTTCCGTGGCAAGCAACAGGATGTAACCTTCGCCATCCCCTACAGCGAGATGCTGACCTTGACGATCTAGGGCCATCGCCAGGATCGGTCGGCGCTCCAGCGTCACGTCTTTGATCAGCTCCGCTGTTTGAACGTCAACAATCTTGGTCACACCATCCACCGCGCCAAACGCCAACCATCCGGCTGCCTCGTTCAGCACCAGATTGTTGACACCAAAGCCATTGGAGAAAAACAACTGCTGCATTTCTCCGGAGGTCACATCGTAGATGCGGATCTTGCCGTCCGCCGCCCCGACAAAGAGAATGGAGCCATCCCCGCCAAACGCCACATCATTGACGTTGGAGCCCACGTTAATGAAGCGGGGTGCAGCACCATCAAGCGACCAAAGCCCAACGGTGCCGTCCCAGCTTGCTGAAGCCACCATTTGCTGATCGCCCGACACGCGCACCGACATGACTTTGCCCTTGTGGCGGCCAAGCTCTAGCGATGTCGCTGCGGCCAAGTCCCAAAGCCGCACGGCAAAATCATCGCCACCGGACACTGCACGTGTGTCATCGACAAAAGCCACTGTGTTCACCGCCGCCTCATGCCCGTCCAACCACATAGGCGCGCGCGCGGACCAGAGCCCAAGCGCGTTGTCAAAGCTGGCGGTCAGAATACGTTGCCCATCCGGCGACACGGCGATCCCTTTGATGGGACCGCCATGGCCTTCCAGGGTGAAAAAGTCACCCGCCAGCGTTGCTGCTGGCCACAGCAAGAGTGCCAGAAGTGGCGCCCACACCCGCATGGGTCATTCCGCAGGTGTGGCGTTGTCCGGCGCAGCCGCTTTGGCTTTGGCCATCTCCTCATCGTACCAGATGGAGTGGTGCTCTTTGGCCCACTGCTCATCCACCTCACCTGTCGCCATGGTCTCCAGCGCGCCTTCCATGCCGACGCTGCCGAGGTAGATGTGCGCGATGATGATGCCAATGAAGACAAAGGCCACAATGCCATGCCACAGCTGCGACAGCTGCATCTCTTCATAGGGGCTTAGTACCTCAGGCAAAGGTGCCCCCATGATCAGGTTAGGCAGACCGGTCATGTTGAGGATCTGGAAGGTCTTGGCAAAGACCGACACCTCAAACGGGAACAAAAGCGCCACACCGGAGAGGGAGATCGAGAAGCCAAGGATGATTACAGACCAGAATACGATCTTCTGACCGGCGTTGAATTTCTTGGCAGGCGGGTGCACGCCTTTGGAAAACAGACCGCCGGCCTTGGCCATCCATTTGATGTCGCCACGGTCCGGAATGTTGTGCTTCACCCACATGATGAAGACAAACACCAGGCTGATCATGAAAGCCCAGGAAATGTTGTTATGCACCCATTTGCCCGCTTCGGCGATGCTGGCATAAGCTTCATGGCCCATCCACGGCAGCAAGAACTTGCGCCCAGCAATCAGGTAAATCCCGGTCAGGCCCAAAAGAATAAAGCTCACCCCCATGACCCAATGGCAGAAGCGCTCAAAGGCGACAAAGCGGATAATGTTGCGGCCGGTCTTTGGTCCGTCGATCAGGATTTTGCCACGGTAGAGATAGAATCCGAGAATGACGACAATCATGCCGCCCAGGAACCACAAGCCATAGGTCAGAAGCGGCCCTTCGCGAAAGGACAGCCATGCCATGCCTGAATCCTGAATGAGGAGGCCGGATGTCGGTCCACGCGCGGCGGTTCGGGTGTCGGCACTGCCATAGCGCAGCGCGCGGAACACGTCCGCGTCCGAGGCTGTGCCACGGGTGCTGAGTTGCCCCATCAACGCCTCGACATTGCCTTGACCGGTTGCATCCCGACGGAAGCTGTCATCCAGCTTTTCGCCGCGTTGGCGGGCCATGATATCTTCCAGCGTCTGGGCACCGCCCGTCGCGGAACGATCAGGCGCCTCTTGTGCAAAACTAGGCAAAGCCAACATAAAACTTAGTGCAATCCAAAGAAGCGCGCGCATCACATCCTCGATGTTTGAATAGTCATAGCGGCCCTTACCACCTTGGAAAGCCGCCGCATCTCATTTGAGACAAGTGTGTCTGGTGCATCGGCGGCGCGGAAATCCGCGCCGCCAACTTTTTGAAGGCAGGCCTTAGCCGCCTTTCTGTTCGTAGGCTGTACCCCAGCCCCAGGCGCCGGTGCCAAAGCCGCGCGCCACAACACGCTCACGGTAGATCGCGGAGACAACGTCCCCGTCACCCGCCAGCAGCGCTTTGGTGGAGCACATCTCGGCGCAGAGAGGCAGTTTGCCTTCTGCAATCCGGTTGCGGCCGTATTTGGAGAATTCCGCGTTGGAGTGGTTCTCCTCCGGGCCACCAGCACAGAAGGTACATTTGTCCATCTTGCCACGGCTGCCAAAGTTGCCTGCCTGCGGGTACTGCGGCGCGCCAAACGGACACGCGTAGAAGCAGTAACCACAGCCAATGCAGAGGTCTTTGGAGTGCAGCACGACACCTTCTTCGTTCTGGTAGAAGCAATCCACCGGACAAACGGCCATACAAGGCGCGTCGGAACAGTGCATACAGGCCACCGAGATCGAACGCTCACCCGGCGTACCGTCGTTGATGGTTACAACGCGGCGACGGTTGATGCCCCAAGGCACCTCGTGCTCGTTCTTACAGGCCGTGACGCAGGCGTTACATTCAATGCAGCGTTCGGCGTCGCAGAGAAACTTTGCTCTTGCCATTTCTCTTCTCCTCCTTAAGCGGCCCAGATTTTGCAGAGAGTTGTTTTGGTCTCCTGCATCTGTGTCACGCTGTCATAGCCATAGGTTTGTGCCGTGTTGGTGCTTTCGCCCAACACATATGGGTCGGCGCCTGCTGGGTATTTGTCCCTCAGATCCTTCCCTTCGAAGTGACCGCCAAAGTGGAACGGCATGAAGGCAACGCCTTCGCCAACCCGCTGGGTGACCATGGCCATAACTTTGACCTTGCCGCCTTCTGGACCTTCCACCCAAACTTGCGACCGGTCACGAATGCCCAGATCGTTCGCATCACGCGGGTTGATCTCGACAAACATGTCCTGCTGCAGTTCAGCCAGCCATGGGTTGGAGCGAGTCTCTTCGCCGCCACCCTCATATTCCACCAGTCGACCGGACGTCAGGATGATTGGGTAATCCTTGCTGAAGTCGTTCTTCTGGATGGACGCATAGAGCGTTGGAAGCCGATAGGCATGCCGGTCTTCGTAGGTCGGGTAGTCTTCGACCAGATCGCGACGTGGTGTGTAGAGCGGCTCGCGGTGCAGCGGCACCGGATCCGGGAATGTCCACACAACAGCACGGGCCTTGGCGTTACCAAACGGCGCACACTCGTGCTTGATCGCAACCCGCTGGATACCGCCGGAGAGGTCGGTCTTCCAGTTGGTCTTTGGACCAGCTACAGCGTCAATTGCTGCGCGCTCGTCATCCGTCAGATCGCCGTCCCAACCCAGGTCCATCAGCATCTGCATGGTGAACTCTGGATATCCGTCCTGGATCTCAGAATCGAGGCTTGCAACGCCTTCTGCCAAGAGGTTCTGACCGTCACGTTCCACACCAAAGCGGGCACGGAAGGTCAAACCACCCTCAGAAACACGTTTGGACATGTCATAGAGGTTTGGCGTACCCGGGTGGTTCATCTCCGCGGTGCCCCAGCATGGCCAAGGCATACCGTAGTAGTCACCATCTGCTGGACCACCATTTGCCTTCAACGTGGTCCGGTCGAAGGTGTGCTGGTTTTCCATGTGCAGCTTGATGCGCTCAGGAGACTGACCGGTGTAACCGATGGTCCACATACCCCGGTTGAACTCGCGCGTAACGCTTTCGATGTTCGGGGTGTTTTCGTCTTCCATCTCGATGTTGCGGAAGAAACGATCGGCCCAGCCAAACTTTTTGGCGAACAAACCCATGATCTCGTGGTCTGTTTTGCTTTCAAAAAGCGGTGCCACAACCTGATCGCGCCACTGGATGGAGCGGTTGGAAGCGGTCACAGAACCACGGGTCTCAAACTGGGTACAGGCCGGCAGCAGGTACACGCCATCAGTGCGGTCATGAAGCACGGCGGAAACGGTTGGATACGGGTCAACAACGACCAGCATGTCCAGCTTTTCCATCGCGGTCTTCATTTCCTTACCGCGGGTCTGAGAGTTTGGCGCGTGGCCCCAAAGCACCATGGCACGGACCTTGTCCGGGTTGTCCATGTTGTCGGGATCTTCGAGTACACCGTCAATCCAGCGCGACACCGGAATACCGGTGAGGTTCTGAAGCGACTTCTCTTTGCCGTCTGCAGCGGTGGTTTTGGCAAACTGGCCACTCAACCATTCGCCGTCTTCTTCCCACACGCGACCCCAATGCGCCCAAGCGCCTTTGGACAGGCCGTAGTAGCCTGGCAGTGTGTGGCTGAGAACACCAAGGTCGGTTGCGCCCTGCACGTTGTCGTGGCCCCGGAAGATGTTGGTGCCACCACCGCTGGTGCCCATGTTGCCAAGGGCCAGCTGCAGAATGCAGTACGCACGGGTGTTGTTGTTCCCGTTGGTGTGCTGCGTGCCACCCATACACCAGATCACGGTGCCGGGGCGGTTGTTCACCAGTTGTCGTGCCACACGACGCAGTTGCTCACCCGGAGCACCAGTGACGCGTTCCACCTCTTCTGGGTTCCACTGACGCACTTCGTCGCGGATTTGATCCATGCCCCAAACACGGGTGCGGATGAATTCTTTGTCTTCCCAACCGTTTTCGAAGATATGCCACAGAATGCCCCAAACCAGCGCCACATCGGTGCCGGGACGGAAGCGCACATATTCATCTGCATGGGCCGCCGTGCGCGTAAAGCGGGGGTCACAGACGATCAGCGGTGCGTTGTTGCGCTCTTTCGCGCGCAGTACGTGCAACAGGGAAACCGGGTGGGCTTCGGCCGGGTTGCCGCCGATGATGAAGATGGCTTTGGAGTTGTGGATGTCGTTGTAGGAGTTGGTCATGGCGCCGTAGCCCCATGTGTTCGCAACACCCGCAACGGTGGTGGAGTGACAGATACGCGCCTGGTGGTCCACGTTGTTTGTACCCCAGTAGGCAGCAAACTTACGGAACAGATACGCCTGTTCGTTATTGTGCTTGGCCGAACCCAGCCAATAAACACTGTCAGGACCGCTTTCTTCGCGGATCTTCATCATGCCGTCGCCGATCTCGTCGATCGCCTGTTCCCAGCTGATGCGCTTCCACTCACCACCCTCTTTTTTCATAGGGTACTTCAGGCGGCGTTCACCGTGGGCGTGTTCCCGCACCGATGCGCCTTTGGCACAGTGGGAACCGAGGTTGAACGGGCTGTCCCAACCAGGCTCTTGCCCGATCCAGACACCGCTTTGCACTTCGGCCACAACCGTACAGCCCACGGAACAGTGGGTACATACGGATTTCACAGTTTGAACGGCAGTATTGGCTGCGTCTTGCGCCTGCGCCTGAGTAACGGTGCCACCGGTGGCACCAATCGCTGCCAGACCGCCAATGGCGAGTCCGGACCCACGCAAAAATGTGCGTCGATCCACAGCTTTTTCAGCTGCGACAGACAGGATACTTGTCCGCTGGGGGCGTCGCGCAACCCCGTTGGTCTTTTTCCTAAGCATTCTTTCCTCCCTTGCTGTCCCGTTTCTCGGGACTGGCTCGGTTAGTCTCAAATCCTGACCGGTGGGCGTCACGCAACCGGTGGTCAGGGGCGGGGTGAAAACGTCCGGATCAGAATCGGGCGCTGTCGAGGTATGCGCGGGTGTGCGCGGTGTCCTGCATCTCCGTGCGGGACAGATCAGCTGGCTGGGCCTCTGCCGCTTGTGGCGACATGGCAACCACTGCTGCGGCTGCCGGGGCTGCTGCTGTTGCGAGCTTCAGAAAATCGCGCCGGCTGGCACCTTTTTCCTCTGGCTTGCTCATGGCGAGCTCCTTGATTTGGGTCGGTCGGGGTCCGACAGTTTCAATCGACGTTTAGTCCGCCCCCATGCGGAACGCCTGTGTTTCAATCTCTAGGAAAGCTTTGCCCACCGTGCCCACCGGCGCGTAGAACACCGAGTTCTGCGCCGCTTCCAAGTCGGAGAAGAAATGCTCCGCCCAGGCAGCGATGTGGGTGAAGAAGAAATCCTTCTGCTTTTGCAGCGGCACCGGCGCGCCAAAGCGCCCCCGGATCATGCCCGCCATCATCTCCAGCAGGCTGGCGATGTTGTCTTCCGGCTCATAAACGTTTGGTGCGCGGGTGATGCGCAGCGCCGCCATACCGGCCCGCAGCGAGGCCAGCGGTTTCTCGTTCAAGAAGCCGGTCAGGTAGTATGACGCAAAGGGCATCAACTCGCCGCGGCCAAGCCCAATGAACAGCGCGTTGAATTCGCTTTCCACAGCGGTGGCATTGGTCGCTTTGGCCACGCGTGCCAGAGTGCTGATCGCCTTGCCAAGATCGCTGTCATCGCCGCTCAACGCGCTGGCGTGCTGCAACAGGTCTTTGCTTGGCGGGTTGGCCAAAAGGGCGGCCAGAAAATCGTAAAGATCCGCACGCAGCAGATCCTCTTCGGCAACTTGGGTATTGGTGACGGCTTGGCTCATCGCTATGCCCTCTCTTCAGGTATGTCAGATGCGGCAAATTCAAACCGCATACGGCGACGCAGCGGCGCAACGGGAAGCGCCTCTGTGTCTGGGATTGGTTCAGTTGGAGCCTCAGCTTCGGCCACAACCTCCACTGGTGCAACCTCTGCCAGCTCGGTCTCTGCGCTCTCGTCAGAGCCCTCAACCAATACTGCCTCAGTTTGCACCTCAAACTCTTCCAGCGACACGCGACCTTCGGCCAAGGCTTTGGCCTCTTCTTCCTGTCGCGCCATCTCCTGCACATGGGCCAACATGCCTTTGCCCACCTGATAGGTGGTCTGCATCGCCTCAACGACCATGGCGCTGTCGGTGAAGTCCTGACCGTAGTCCACCAGATCATCGACGTTGGCCAACACCGGGTTGGTCAGCCACAACTTGCGCAGCGCTTTGCGGCGGATGCGTTCCGGCACGGCTTTGCCCAGGAACACCGAGAAATCATCGCCTTGCTGCATCTCTTCCGGATCGGGCAGATTCAGTTCTGCCAGAATGTCCGCGTCAGACTTTTCTTCCAACTCGGCATGGGCTTCGGCGAGCACCGCCTGTTCCTCGGCGCGCACCTCGGCTTCGGCTTCCGCCGCCACGGCCGCCTTACGGCGGGCCCAGAAATCGCCCCCGCGACTCAATGTGGCCTCCCGGTGCGCGGCGCGCGGTACACATCACTCAACTGGGAGATACGCGCATCACCACGGCCATCTTCCACCAGATCAATCCGCTTCTTGTCGCGGCGCCGTTTCACAAAAGTCTCTTCTTCGTGGTGCTCTTCGACAAAATCGCGCAGGAAAGCCACAAGCCCTTCCGGCATCGGCACCAGCTCCAACAGCTCTTCCCCGCTGTCGGCATAATCTTGGAATTCATAAGCGGAGGCCGTCGCCAGCAACACCTCATAGGGCCGCTCGGCATCGCCCTCTTCCGCCTCACGCATCACCACGCCAATGGAGGGCACCCGCGCGGTTAGGGTTGTCAGATAGGCTTCGGTGTCGGTGTGCCACAGCTCCAGCGGCACGGTTGCGGCGTGATACTCCACCGCATCGCCTTCTTCGCGCATCACACGCCAATCCGCCTGCGCCGCGCCCGGAAGCACGCCAACAGCTTGCCACGCAAATTTCGCCCAGCGGTTGGCCGAGGGCGTTCTGCGGATCACGATGCCCAACGGCAATGATACCGGCGCTTGGCGCATGAAATCGTCTTCCTCCCGTGCCCACGCTGTTCTCGAAAATTTTTTCGTGGGCATGATTAGTCTCAGTCCTTTCCTGAGCCTTGCCAAAGGAAAACGCAAAAATCGCGATTTCCGGCAAAATAACTGGACATTTTGGGGCATCGATTCCTGCCATCACGACAGGCGCGGACAGATTGTCCACATCACCTAAAAACCAATAGAATCACTAGGTTTTTTGACCGCCACAAATCTGCCAGCGCGATCAAGACAGAGGGCTTTACGGCGCCGAAAAATCATGCATGTGTGAGGTGTGCCAAGCGCGTAAACGCCAGCTAACCCTCGGGGGAAATAATGTCTAAGACATTGATTTTGTGTGACTGTTATAAAAGTATGCCGTTGAATACAGAGACCTTCGACTCTGTTGGCACCGTGAAATGCTCCAAAGTGAACACCCCTCTTGGCGACGCAGAGATGCAGACCGCCGCACAGCTTTTGCAATCCGCCGCAGACCCGTCAACAACCTGCGTCACCTGCACCGAGGAACAGACCTTCTTTGCGGAACTGGCGGACGAATTGTCCCTACCTGAACCCACCTTTATCGACCTGCGCGATCGCGCGGTCTGGTCGGATGAAGGGGCAGAAGCCGGACCCAAATCCGCCGCCCTTTTGGCGGACGGTTTGCGGGCTGCCCCGGCCACCAAAACCTTCGACATCACCTCCGAGGGGCTCTGCCTGATTGTGGGCCCGGAAGAAGTGGCTCTTCCTGCCGCGCGTCAGTTGAAAGACTTCTTGAGCGTCACTGTGCTCCTGTCGCCGGGCAGCGACGCGCCAGAAGATCGCGACTTTGACGTGGTTGCCGGTCACCTGAAGAAAGCCTCCGGTGCGCTGGGGAATTTCTCGGTGGAGATCGACGCCCTGCAACAGGTGGACTCGTCCGCACGCGGCCCGGCCGTTTTTGGCGAACCGCGCAATGGCGCCAAAACCACCTGTGATATCCTGCTTGACCTGCGCGGCGAGACACCCCTCTTCCCAGCGCCGGAAAAACGCGAAGGCTACCTGCTGGCGGACCCCAAAAGCCTGCCCGCCACCCATGCCGCCATTCTCGAAGCGTCCCATCTGGTCGGCACCTTTGAGAAACCACTCTATCTGACACTGGAACCCAGCATTTGCGCCCACTCCCGCGCCGAACAAGCCGGGTGTTCCAAATGTCTGGACGTCTGCCCCACCTCGGCGATCCGGCCCGCAGGTGATCACATCGACATTGATCCCAACATCTGCGCCGGTTGCGGATCTTGCGCCGCACTCTGCCCGTCCGGGGCCATCACCTATGACGACCCGCCGGTCAGCGCGCTCTTTGCTCGCATTAGCGCCTTGGCAGAAGCTTTCCGAAGCGCTGGTGGCGCAGCCCCGCGCCTCTTGGTGCACGACCGCGCATTTGGCGCCGAACTGATCGCACTGGCCGCCCGCCACGATCGCGGCCTGCCCGCCAAAGTGATCCCGCTTGATCTCGAGCGGGTGAGCGGCTTTGGCCACGCCGAAATGCTGGCCGCGCTCTCAAGCGGCTTTGTCGGCGTCGACGTGCTCGCCGCGCCAACCACAGACCGCGGCGCGCTCGACAGTGAGCTCATGCTGGCCCAAGCGCTGAGTGGTGACAGCGACGCCCTGCGCATTCTGGACCCAGAGGAACCATCCGCGCTTTGTGACGCCCTCTATGGCGCCACCAGCAGCCTCACGGAGATCGCGCCAGTGCTGCCGCTTGGCAACCGCCGTCAGGTCACCCGCCTTGCTGTCAAAGCGCTGCGCGGTGAGCAGGCCGACCCGCTGCCCCTGCCAGAGAACGCCCCATATGGCGCGGTGCTCGTCGACAAAGACGCCTGCACGCTCTGCCTCTCCTGCGCCTCGCTCTGCCCGGCCGGCGCCTTGGGCGACAACCCGGACAAGCCACAGCTGCGCTTCCAGGAAGACGCCTGTCTGCAATGTGGTCTCTGCACCCATGTCTGCCCGGAAAACGCGATCTCTCTGGTGCCACAATTCAACACCTCGGACGCCGCGTTGTCGCAGCAGGTGGTGCACGAAGAAGAGCCGTTTGAATGTGTCGAATGCGGCACGCCATTTGGGGTGAAATCCACCATCGAGCGCATTGTCGAAAAACTGGAAGGCAAACACGCGATGTTTGCCACCTCTGATGCCGCCCGTATGATCCGCATGTGTGACGACTGCCGTGTGAACGCGCAATTCCACCGGGAAAACAACCCGCTGGCCGGTGGCGAACGCCCGAAGGTGCGCACCTCGGAAGACTACTTCAGCAAGCGCCGGGATCACTGATGCGCGATGGGCGATCCCAAATCTGCCGGATCCATGGTTGCGGTGTAGGCCACGATGTTCTCCAGCTCCTCCAGCGTCAAGGTGACGGGGCTGATCGGGGACGGACGGGTCTCGTCAAACGGCTCAGTTACGTCCGGAATGATGGTGAAAGATGGATGTGGGTTCAACGCGTAGAACGCCAGAAAACGCTCCAGCCAGTCATCCAAACTGCGCAGCACCGCAAAGCTCGGCGTGGAGCCAATGCCGTTCATCCGGTTGACTTCGCCCACCACATGACATCGCCCACAGGCGCTCAGCGCCAAATCCGCGCCTCGCGCCGCGTCGCCGTCCAGTTCAACCGCCTCTTCCACCTCCGCCACCACAACCGGCGCTTCAAACACCGCTTGGCCGTCCTGCTTGAAGCTCAGAATGGTGCGCCGACCTACATCGCCGGTCAGCCAGTCCGCCAAGGTGGCCATATGCGGATCGTCCATGTCATATACCGTCAGGCCGTAGTTCGTCCCGGCACGCGAAAACACAACGGCGTCGCCATCTTGAACCAAACTGCCCGCAGCGTCGCCTTCATTGACGACCGTCACCCGCACCCCATGCTTCAGGGTGAATCGCGGCAGCATGAATTTGATAATGCCGGTTTCCTGCACTTCCGGCGCGACCAAAAGCGTGGTGGTTTTGCCTTGCGACATGGCCGGCATGGTCCACACCATGCCAACCAATGCGGCAAAAACACCCATCAAAATCCGAGAAAAATCCATGACACAAACCTAGGCCTGTGCCGTGGCATGCGTCAACATGGACCCAAGTAGAATGCCCTAGGCAGAAGGATATCCACCGATGAGCGACGATTTTAACATGAGCATGCGCAAGTTCCTCAAGCAGGTTGGCGTGACCAGCCAGCAAGCGATTGAGGACGCCATGCGCACCGCCGGGGCCGAGGCCACAGCGGGCAAAGAGTTCACCGCCAAAATGGTGCTGACCATTGATGGCCTGGACATGGAGCATGTTGTCACCGGTCAGATCAAAGGGCGTGGCTAAATGGCAAACCGCGACGATATTCTGAACGTTCTCAAAGGCTTCACTGACCCTGCCTCTGGCTCTGACTTGGTAGCCTCCGGCATGGTTCGTGCGCTGAGTGTAGACGGCGGCGAAGTCCGCTTTGTGCTGGAAATCGACCCGGCCCGCGCGCAAGCCATGCAGCCGATGAAGGTCGAGATCGAGGACAAGCTGAACGCTTTGGACGGTGTGGAGAGCGTCTCCATCGTGATGACCGCACACGCCGCTTCCAAACCGCCACCCGATCTCAAAGGCTCCCGCCCGGCAGAGCCGCAAGGCCCGCAGAAGATCCCCGGCATCGACCGCATTCTGGCCGTGGCCTCCGGCAAGGGTGGCGTCGGCAAATCGACTGTGTCAGCCAACCTCGCCGCCGCTCTGGCCGCCGAAGGTCGCCGCGTAGGTCTGCTCGATGCGGACGTTTATGGCCCATCCCAGCCTCGCATGCTGGGTGTCTCCGGCCGTCCGTCGAGCCCCGATGGCAAAACCATCCTGCCGATGCGCAACCACGGTGTGACCATGATGTCCATTGGCCTCATGACCCGCGAAGAAGAGGCCGTGGTCTGGCGCGGTCCAATGCTGATGGGCGCGTTGCAACAGATGCTCAACCAAGTCCAATGGGGCGCGCTGGATGTGCTGATCGTCGACCTGCCACCGGGCACCGGCGACGTACAGATGACCCTCGCGCAGAAGGCCGAACTGACCGGTGCACTGGTGGTCTCCACCCCACAGGACATCGCGCTGTTGGATGCCCGCAAAGGCATCAACATGTTTGAGAAACTAGGCACGCCAATTGTGGGTATGATCGAAAACATGAGCACCCACATCTGTTCCCAATGTGGCCACGAAGAGCATGTCTTTGGCCATGGTGGTGTGGCCGCCGAAGCCGAGAAACTGGGTGTGCCACTGCTGGCAGAAATTCCGCTGGCGCTGGACATCCGTGTCGCCGCCGATGGCGGGGCGCCGATTGTGGTCTCCAAGCCGGAATCGACCCAAGCGCAATCCTTCCGCGCCCTCGCGCGTCGCCTGATCGAGGACGGCAACGCATGAGTGACGCCCCGCAGTTCCCACCGCTTTTTGAAGGGCTCGCGCTGAGTGGCAGCGCGGACCCTTTTGCCAAGGCCAAGACTCAAGCGATCATGGGATGTGACGCGGGGCTTGTGGTCTACAATCTCGCTGCCGATCAGCTGCGCGCCGCCATTGTCTTTGCGCCTGAGGTGCCTTTGACCGAAGCGATGCCCGTGCTGATCAGCTGCGCGATTGGCTTTCAAAACGCCCTTGGCGCTTTGGCCCCGCCAGAGGTCGCGGTGCATCTTGATTGGCCTGGTGGTATCTTGGTCAACGGCGCCCGCTGTGGCCGGATGCGCGTGGCGGCCTCCACGCAAGAGGCGAGTGAAGTACCGGACTGGCTGGTGGTCGGGCTGGAATTGCCGCTGATCCCGCTAGATGCGGAAACGCCCGGCGCGACGCCGGACCAAACCGCGCTCTATGAGGAAGGCTGTGTGGACGTCACACCTGACACGCTATTAGGCGCGTGGGTGCGGCACACGCTGGTCTGGGTCAACCGCATGGAAGACGAGGGCCTCAAGCCACTCAACGCCGAATGGCGCGGCCTCGCCCACAACCTCGGCGAAGAGGTCGAGTGGACCTTTGGCGAGGACACAGAAGCTGGCACCTTTGTTGGCACAGACGAACACTTTGGCGCGCTCCTGCGTAGCGGCGACAACACCCGTCTGCTGCCACTTAGCCGCCTCTTGGAAGGAGACAGCTGATGCTTCTGGCACGTGCGATCCATTTTGATGAAAGCGACCAACGGGTCTACTTCAACCCGGCCCGCACCGGCGAATGGGCGATCAGCGGCGGATTTGAGTTTTCCAACTGGTCCGAGGCAGATCTGACCGGCAAGGCACGGCAGGCGTTTGCCAATGGCTGGCTAGGTGTGGAGACCTTTGGCCGCGTGACATTTGTGGCCGTGACCACCATCGAGCCGGCAGAGGTTGAAGCCCTCACCGACGCGCTCGCTCAGCATTTTGTAGATGTCTATGGCGCGCCCTCGCTGGAGGCGGCGCGTCCGGTGGCGGCCGAGGAGATTTCCCATATGGCCGATCTCTGCGCGGAGCATGAAGCCAATACGCTTCTGACTTTGGCGCGTGAACTCACCGACGCCGGTGTGAAGGAGCAATTCCGCAGCATCGCGCCAGCAGCAGCCGAGTTGGAGCAATTTGCAGTGCACGCCATTCCAGACGAGTGACGTGCACCAACGCGCTTACTGTTCCGCGTTGAAGATGAACAGGCGGCCACCTTTCAGAGTGTAGCCGTCGATCAAGTCTTTGGCGCGGTCACTCACCAGCCAGGCTTCCAGCTTCTGCGCCAGGTCTGCCCGCACATGGCTGTGGGTCTCCGGGTTCACCGGAATATAGGCATACTGGTTGAACAGCTCCGGATCGCCGGAATACAGCAGCGCCAGATCGCCTTTGTTGCCAAACTTGAGCCAGCTTGCGCGATCGCTCATGATGTAGCCATTCATCCCAGACGCAGTGTTCAGGGACGCGCCCATACCGGCACCGGCTTCCTTGTACCAGTCAACAGTGCGAGCGTCGTCATCCACGCCGGCTTCCGCCCAGAGCGAGAGCTCTTTCTTGTGGGTACCGCTGTCATCGCCACGGCTTACAAAAACCGCCTTTGTGTCAGAAATCGCGGTCAAGGCCTGAACAACAGTATCAGATGCAGCAATCTGCGCCGGGTCCGCACTTGGGCCGATCAGCACAAAATCATTGTACATGATCTCACGACGGTGCGTGCCATAGCCGCCCGCAACAAACGCGTCTTCCGCCTTCTTGGAATGCACCAGGATCGCGTCCACATCACCTGCCTCGCCCAACCGCAGGGCCTGACCGGTGCCAACCACCAAAAGCTGTACTTCCAGCCCCAGGTCTTTCTGGATTTCTGGCAACAGAACATCCGACAGGCCCGAGTTGTGGAAGGAGGTTGTGACCGCCATTTTCATGGTGTCAGCCGTTGCCATCACACCACTCAATGCAATGGCCGCCGCGGCAAGCGTTGTGCCAAACTTCATTCGACTATGTCTCCGTTAATGAAAGCGCGCGCTTCACTTGATTTGGGCGCAGCAAAAAACTCCGCTGCAGGGGTCTGCTCCAGAATTTGACCGTGGTGGATGAACCAAACATCCTCCGCCAGCCGCCGTGCCTGACCAATGTCGTGCGTGGACATCACCACGCGTGTACCGTCGTCATGCGCCTGCTTGAGCAGGCTCTCAAATTCCCGCGTCGCCCGGCCGTCAAGGTTCGCACAGGGTTCATCAAGGAACAGAATTTCAGGCTTGCGGATCAACGCCCGCGCCAGTGCCAGCTTCTGGCGCTCTCCGCCGGACAGCACTGTGGCCTGTTTTTGGGCGCTGTCAGCCAGACCAACCCGCTCAAGCCACTCCGCCGCGCGGACACGGGCATCCTTTTTGGACACCCCATGCGTGGTCAACGGATAAGCCACATTGTCCAGCGCCGTGCGCCGCATCATGATAGGCGACTGAAACACAAAGGCCTGGAGCGCGCGGGCATCTTCTTCGGGAATTTGCCACTGAAGCGATCCCCCACTGGACACCCGCTCCATGCCATGCAGCAGCCGCAATAGCGTGGTTTTGCCCGCCCCATTAGGCCCCATCACAATAGACAGCCCCGTGTCACTGACCGTGGTTGTCACAGGGCCTAGCAACGTTTTGCCACGCCGCCGCACCACTGCATCATTTACCGTCAAAGGAAGAATAGAGGTCACCATCGGCCACTCACCTCCGTCCGCGACAAGGTGTGGATCAACAGGTTCACCAGCACCGCCAAACCGATCAGCACAAACCCCAAAGCCAAGGCGAGAGAGAAGTTCCCTTTGCCGGTCTCCAGCGAAATCGCGGTGGTCAGAACGCGGGTGGCATTGTCGATATTGCCACCGACGATCATGATCGCACCGACTTCACCAATACCTCGGCCAAACCCGGCCAAAGACGCCGTCAAAAGCGCCCTGCGCCCATCCCACAACAACGTGCCAATACGCTGCAGCCGCGTGGTGTTCATCGAAATCAGAAGATCATGGTATTCGGCCCAAAGTTCCCGAATGGCCTGATGGGCAATTGAGGCAATCAACGGTGTCAAAATGATCACCTGCGCGATGATCATCGCGGTCGGGGTGAACAACAGGCCAAACACGCCAAACGGTCCGGCCCGCGACAGCATCAGATAGACAATCAAACCAACCACAACCGGTGGCAGCCCCATCAGCGCATTTAAAGTCGCAATCACAAAACGGCGAAAACGAAAGCGTCGCACAGCCAACCAGCAGCCCAAAGGCAAACCTATTGCGGACGCAATCGCAACCGCAGTGAGTGTGACTTGCAAGGACCGTAGAGAAATCTCGATTAGGTCCGCATCAAATGTGACGATCAGTCGACCCGCTTGCAGCAGGCCTGCCAGTATTTCATTCATGCAACCGCTCTGGTGCCCCTCCCTTCAGCCTCCCCTTAAGAAAGCCGAGGCTCGCCACCGATTGGCAAGCTCGCTTACTGTCATTGTGCCATTTCGCCGTGGAGGCAAGAGGGCGCTAATTGTTTGTGAAACAACGCTAACGTAAGCCGCCCGTTTGGCGCAAATTGTCCACTCGCCCCAAAGCCAAAATGTCATTTTGTCCCAAGTGTTTTAGGCAGTTTATCCCGTCAAAACAAAGAAACATGTCCAACTGGTCAAATTTCCCTTGGCAGGACGCGCTGCATCAACAACACTCTTCTCAATTGGGAGAAAAGACTAATTGGGAGGACCCTCATGACACTGCGCAAACCTATTGCCAAACTACTCGCCGCCGGTGCCGCCATGGCGTTCAGCGCCACCACCGCGCTGGCTCAGGACGTGACCCTGCGCATGCACCAATTCCTGCCACCGCAGGCCAATGTGCCAAAGCTGATTCTGGACGTTTGGGCAGATGCGATTGAGAAAGACAGTGAAGGCCGCATCAAGATCGAGCGCTATGCCGCCATGTCTCTGGGGGGCAAGCCACCGGAATTGATGGACCAGGCCATCGACGGCGTGGCCGACATCGTTTGGACCGTGGTTGGCTATACGCCAGGCCGTTATCCGTCCACCGAAGTGTTTGAATTGCCCTTCATGGTCGAAGATGCCCGCGCAGGTTCCTACGCCTACGCCAAGATGTTTGACACCCACATGAAGGACTCCGAGTTCAAGAACCTGAAGATCTTCGGCACCTGGGTACATGGCCCCGGCATGTTCCACACCAACGCGCCAGTGACCACACCGGAGGACCTCAAAGGCATGAAAATCCGCGGCGGCTCCCGCCTGGTGAACGACCTGTTGAAACAGACCGGCGCTTCGCCAATCGGCATGCCAGTACCTGCTGTTCCAGAAGCGCTGTCCAAAGGTGTGATCGACGGCACCACCATCCCATGGGAAGTGACCGCAGCCCTGAAAGTGCCAGAACTGGTTGGCAACCACACCGAATTTGAAGGCAATGCGCTCTACACGCTGACCTTTGTACTGGCGATGAACAAAGACCGTTATGAGTCCATGCCCGACGATCTGAAAGCCGTGATGGACAACAACTCCGGCGTTGAGTTCTCCATTTTTGCCGGCGGCGTCATGCAGGACATGGACGCGCCTGCCCGTGATCTGGCTGTGGCTCGCGGCAACAACATCGTGACTGTTTCTGCGGAAGACGCCGCCAAATGGGCCGAGGTTGTAGAGCCGATCTACGCCACCTGGATTGCCGATATGGACAAGCGCGGCATCGACGGTCAGGCGCTGATCGACGAAGCCAAGGCATTGATGGAAGAGTACAAAAAGAACAATATGTAACTCTTACCTTTGCGAACAAGATTGGCCGCAGCTTCCCGCTGCGGCCTTTTTTGTTTTCCGTCACGCGCCTGACAAAAAACGCCGTCACGCTCATTTTCACAGGCCAGACGCCTCGTTCTTATTTCCACCTGCGACCTTCGCAGGCCTACCGTTTTTAGCAAACGCCGCTTAGCTTGATTTGTGAAAGTACCAGTAAAGGAGGCGCCCATGCCCCGCCAAACTCAAGGCCGCGGCCGCCGCTATGACAGCATTCTGGACACGGTAGGCGACACCCCAGTTGTCCGCCTGAACCGGATTGCACCCAAACATGTGAACATGTTTGTCAAATTCGAAGCGGCCAACCCGGCTGGCTCGGTGAAAGACCGTCTTGCCCTCAACATCATTGAGGCCGCAGAAAAAGATGGCCGCCTGAAACCCGGTCAAACCGTGGTGGAAGCCACCTCGGGCAACACCGGCATCGGCCTTGCAATGGTCTGCGCCGCCAAAGGTTACCCGCTGGTCATCACCATGTCTGAGGCCTTTTCCGTGGAACGCCGTCGTCTGATGCGCTTCCTCGGCGCCAAGGTTGTGCTCACTCCCAAAGCCCAAAAAGGCTTTGGCATGTACAAGAAGGCGCAAGAACTGGCCGAGCAAAATGGATGGTTCCTCGCCAGCCAGTTTGAGACCGCGGACAACGCGGATATGCACGAACACACCACGGCGCGGGAAATCCTCACCGACTTTGCCGACACCACGCTGGACTATTGGGTCACCGGCTACGGCACCGGCGGCACCGTGGCCGGGGTGTCGCGCCTGCTGCGCCGCGAAAGCCCGGACACCAAGATCATCCTGTCAGAACCCGCCAACGCCGCGCTGGTGGACTCCGGTTACGTCAACACGCGGGACGACGCCCATCAGGCCACAGAGAGCCATCCCGCGTTTGAACCGCACCCGATCCAGGGCTGGACCCCGGACTTCATCCCTTGGGTGCTGCAAGAAGCGCTGGACAAAGGTGGCTACGATCAGCTGATTAAAACACCCGGACCGGACGGCATTCAGTGGTCGCAACGCCTCGCGGCCGAAGAAGGCATAATGGTGGGCGTCTCTGCGGGCGCCACACTGGCCGCCGCCATTGAGGTTGCACAGACCGCCCCGGAAGGTGCCAACATCCTCGTGATGCTGCCTGACATCGGCGAGCGCTACCTGTCAACGCCGCTGTTTGATGGCATTGCTGAGGGCATGTCGGACGAAGAAGTCACAATCTCCCACTCCACGCCCAGCGCGCAGTTGTAAATACAAAAAGGGTCGCTCAAACGAGCGACCCTTTCCGTAACAATGATCAGAGCGATCAGCCGTTCACGCTGTCTTTCAGCGCTTTGGCGATGGTCATTTTCACAACCTTGTCCGCGTCTTTCTTGATCTGCTCACCAGTTGCCGGGTTGCGCACCATACGCTCAGGACGCTCGCGGCAGTAGATTTTGCCAACGCCTGGCAGGGTCACTGCACCACCTGCGGAAACTTCGCGGGTGATCAATGCGCAAACGGCTTCCAGAGCTGCGCCTGCGGATTTCTTGTCAGAGCCCATATCTTCGGCCAGCGCGGCAACGAGTTGGGTCTTGGTCATCGGTTTTGCCATTTCAGGTCTCCATTAGTCTGCCCGATTACTTGGGCCTCACGCCCGGCATTTAACGGGATGTTGTGGGTGAACACAATAAATTGTGTGCCAAAAAACGAGGTTTTTAAGGGTTTTCCACAGATTTCCGTAGGGTCAGAGGAAGGCTGTCTCGTCAAATGACCGCAATTTCCGCGAATGAAGCCGTTCCAGGGGCATTTCGCGTAAGCTCTCCATGGCGCGAATTCCAATCAACAAATGGCGCGCGACTTGTGTCTTATAAAAGTCTGACGCCATGCCGGGAAGCTTTAATTCGCCATGAAGCGGCTTGTCGCTGACACACAGCAGCGTGCCATAGGGCACCCGGAAACGATAGCCATTCGCCGCAATGGTGGCACTCTCCATATCCAGCGCAATGGCGCGGGATTGGCTCAAACGCTGCACAGGCCCTGTATGTTCACGCAGTTCCCAGTTCCGGTTGTCGATGGTGGCCACCGTGCCGGTCCGCATCACCCGCTTCAGTTCAAAGCCAGACAGTTCCGTGACCTCAGCGACGGCGCTTTCCATGGAGGTCTGCACTTCGGCCAGCGCCGGGATCGGAACCCAGATTGGCAAGTCATCATCCAGCACGTGGTCTTCGCGCAGATAGGCATGCGCCAGGACAAAATCGCCAAGGCTTTGCGAGTTCCGCAAGCCCGCGCAATGTCCAACCATGATCCAGGCATGAGGACGCAGCACCGCAATGTGATCCGTCGCCGTTTTCGCGTTGGACGGGCCGACACCGATGTTCACCAAAGTAATGCCAGAGCCATCTTCGCGTTTGAGGTGGTAGGTTGGCATCTGCGGCTGCTTATCCACCGGGGCAATTGGAGTTTCCGCGTCCGAAATCTCCACGTTCCCCGTGCTGACAAAGCTGGTGTAGCCCGATTTGGGATCATCCAGCATCTGCCGCGCATAAGCTTCAAACTCGGTCACATAGAACTGATAGTTGGTGAACAACACGTGGTTCTGGAAGTGCTCTGGATCGGTGGCGGTATAATGGCTCAACCGCGCCAGCGAGTAATCCACCCGCTGCGCCGTGAAGGGCGCCAGCGGCGCCACGCCATTCACTTCCGCCGTGCCATTCACAATGTCATCATTGGTGGTCGACAGATCCGGCACATCAAAGATGTCACGCAGGGTGAAATCTGCCGCCCCTTCTTGGGGTACGGTCATGTCGCTCTGCGCCGCTACTGCAAAATGCACCGGAATTGGCGTCGCAGACGCACCAATCACCACCGGCACGCCGTGGTTTTCCAGCAAAAGCGCAATCTGCTGCTCCAGATAGTTCCGGAACAAATCCGGCCGCGTCACGGTGGTGGCATGCACACCTGGCTCAGCCACATGGCCAAAACTCAACCGGCTGTCGATCTGCGCAAAGCTGGTCGTGGTGATCCGGATCTCCGGATAAAACGCGCGAATGCGATGCCCGTCCGGCCCTTTGCGAAGCGCCCGACGGAACTGGTCGCTCAGGTAGGTGGTGGCAATCTGATACAGTTCTTCCAGACGCGCCACGGCGGCTTTAGCATCTGTAAAGGCTTCTGGGGCGGGGACTGCGGGGGAGTGCACGGGAATATTCTGTGGTGTCATTGCGCAGCCTTGATTACCTCGGTCATTTCAAATTTTGTCACATCCACCAGCCCAAGGTCGGAAATCCGCAGTTCCGGGATCACCACGAGGGCCAGTAGGGAGTGTTGCATATAAGCGTTGTTCAGGGTGCAACCGCAAGCCTCCATCGCCTCCACCATCTTCTGCGCCTTGGCCGCGACCTCGGTGGCTGGGGCATCTGACATCAATCCGGCAATGGGCAGTTCTACCAAAGCCAGCTCTTCGCCATCCTTGATCACAGTGACGCCGCCGCCCACGTCGCCAAGCCGGTGGGCCGCCATCGCCATCATCTCGCGATCCGTACCCACTACAATCATATGATGGCTGTCATGCGCCACGGTGGAAGCCATCGCCATCCGCCCTTTGTAACCAAAGCCCGACACAAACCCGTTGACCACATCCCCAGTCGCACGGTGCCGCTCCACCAGCGCAATCTGTGCTACATCGGTCTCTATATCACCCTGAACCACACCATTCATGACGGACAACTCGGCGGTCAACGCCTTGGTTGGCGCTTGATTTTCAATCACCCCAATCACATTGGCGGTGACTTGGGTGGCCCCCTCCGGTGCCTTGACCTCAAAGTCTTCCGCCGTCCGTGCCCGTCCCATGTTCACGGTCTGACGCGCATGGGCTGGCCAGTCGTAATGCGGACAATCCGCCAACACTTTGCCGTCTCGCGCCACGGTTTTACCGCGGGCAATCACATGCTCAATCGGGAGCGTTTTGAGGTCCGATGTCAGGATCACATCCGCCCGCCGTCCCGGCGCAATAGAGCCCAAATCCCGCTCCAAACCAAAATGCGTCGCGGTGTTGATCGTCGCCATCTGCAACGCCACCAACGGGTCACACCCACAGTCAATGGCATGGCGCACCACCCGGTTCATATGCCCGTCGTTCACCAAAGTGCCGGAATGGCAATCATCGGTGCAGAGGATAAAGCTGCGCGGGTCCAAGCCCTTCTCCGTGATCGCCGTGATCTGTGTCTCCACATCATACCAGGCAGAGCCCAGCCGCATCATCATCCGCATGCCCTGACGCACGCGGGCAATCGCATCCGCCTCACAGGTGCCTTCGTGATCATCCGCCGGTCCGCCTGCGACATAGGCATGGAATGGGGTGCCCAGATCCGGCGACGCATAATGCCCACCCACGGTCTTGCCCGCGTTTTGTGTGGCGGCAATCTCGGCCAGCATCTGTTGACTGCCATTGATCACGCCGGGGAAGTTCATCATCTCCCCCAACCCAATGATGCCGGGCCAGCCCATGGCCTCGCTCACATCATCCGGCCCAATTTCAAAGCCGGTGGTCTCCAACCCCGGCGCCGACGGCGCACAGCTTGGCATCTGCGTAAAGATGTTGATCGGCTGCATCAGCGCCTCATCATGCATCATCCGCACGCCTTCCAGCCCCAACACATTGGCAATCTCATGCGGGTCGGTGAACATCGTAGTGGTGCCATGGCCCATCACAGCGCGGGCAAATTCTGCCGGGGTCAGCATACCGCTTTCAATGTGCATATGCCCGTCACACAGACCCGGGATCATGAACCGACCATTGGCCTCGATGATCTCTGTGTCTGGTCCTTCGCAGTGGCTCGCGTCCGGCCCGACATAGGCGATCCGCCCTTCGGCCACAGCAATATCGTGATCCGCCAACACCTCGCGGGTGTGCACATTGACCCATTGGCCTTTGCGAATGATGAGATCAGCAGGCTCGCGGCCCGCGGCCACGGCGACAAGACGGGGGGCCACATCGGCCCATGTTTGAAAATGCTTCTGTTCCATGGCCCACGGTGCCACGGGTTTTGACCATGTTCAACCTCACCGCAGGTGAAGCTTTTACGAAATGTCCTTCAGGTGGAAACTGAAACCCAAAATTGGAACCGCCTGACCAGTCACATGTCAAAAGTGACGTCGCAAACACGCTTGACCGCTGCGCCCTCGCAATGCTCCGCTGCGCAAAACAAGGAGGCTTCCATGACCGTCGCACAGCTGCACCCCAACATCACCCACTGGCAAGAACGCGTGGATATGGCAGCCGCCTTCCGCTGGACTGCGCGCCTCAACATGCATGAAGGCGTCGCCAACCACTTCAGCCTTGCGGTGAACAACGACGGCACGCGGTTTCTGATGAACCCCAATCAAAAGCACTTTGCCCGCATCAAAGCCAGTGACCTGCTGGAAATCGACGCCAATGACCCCGAAACCCTGAAAGGCCCAGATGCGCCTGATCCCACCGCTTGGGGTCTACATGGCGGCGTACACCGTCACTGCCCCCACGCGCGTTGTGTGATGCATGTGCACTCCATCTTTGCCACGGTTCTGGCGTCCTTGGCGGACAGCACGCTCCCGCCCATCGATCAGAACTGTGCCACGTTTTATGATCGGATTGTGGTGGATGACGGCTATGGGGGTTTGGCTTTTGAGGACGAAGGCGAACGCTGCGCAGCCCTGCTCACAGACCCCAAAAAGAAAGTCATGGTCATGGGCAACCATGGCGTACTGGTGATTGGTGACAGCGTCGCGGACACGTTTAATCGGCTCTACTATTTTGAACGCGCCGCTGAGACCTACATCCGCGCCTTGCAAACCGGCCAACCTTTGCGAGTTCTGCCTCATGACATTGCGGAGAAAACTGCACAAGAGCTAGAGCAGTATCCAGAACAAGACGTGCGCCACCTTGCAGAGCTAAAAGCCATTCTGGACGAAGAAGGCAGCACCTACACCACCTAACTCCCCTTGCGCAGCGCCTGTGGCGTGGTGGCAAACTCAGCCCGAAACGCCCGCGTCATCGCCGCCGGATCACTATAACCGCTGCGCAACGCAACCTCGGACACGCTCAAATCGGTGTCCACTACCAGCTTGCGTGCCAGATTGAGCCGCAAACGCCGGTACACCACCGCCGGCGTGGCCCCAAGCTCTGCCAACATCCGCGCCGCAAGCGTTTTTTGTGTCACACCGGCCCGGCGCGCTACCTCGGGCAGGGCCAAAGGCTCTTCCAAGTGGTCCTGCATCACCGCCAAAGCGCGGTTCACAACCCGCCCCGCAGGCGTGGCGCCCCCTTCATGGGAGCGCGCGCTGTCCCGTGTCATGAACAACTGCGCCACCTCCAAAGCGAGCGCCTGCCCAAAATCGCGCCCGATCAGAAACATCACCAAATCAAACGCTGCCATGGCCCCCGAACAGGTCACTCGCGCCCCATCTATCACAAACCGCTCGCGCTCTGCCGCGACATCTGGAAAGCGCTCCGCAAAAGCGGTCAGTTCCTCCCAGTGAATCGTGGCGCGATGCCCCTCCAGCAGGCCTGCTTCGGCCATCAACCAGCTGCCTGTGTCCATGCCACAGACCGTGCCAAACCGCTTGGCTGCCGCCCGCAAAGCGCTCTGTGTTTGCCAGCCTGCGTGGTCTTTAAAACCATACGACGGCATCACCACCAGTATGTCGCCGGAGGCTTCACTGAGCCGACCGTGCGGGGTGACCGGCAGTGCACTGGAACTACGAACAGCGGCGCCGTCCAGAGACAAAAACGCCCAGTCAAAAAGCGCTTTGCCCGACAGCGTATTGGCCGCCCGCATCGGTTCCACGGTGTTCGCCAGACAATGGTTGGAAAACCCGTCAAACAGCAGAACCCCAATCTTCTGCGCTGCAGCGGATGTATTTGACCAAATCTGCATAGTGAAACGCTATTCCTGCATGATCTAGCTGGTCAAGCACGCTCTGCTGTCGACAGCCAAAGAGGGACACGCGCCATGCAGTTTGATCTGACCGAAGAGCAGGAGATGATTGTCTCCACCGTTCGCAGCTTTGTGGAGAACGAGATTTACCCATATGAGGACGAGGTCGAGCGCACCGGCGAAATTCCCGAAGGTCTGGGCGAACAAATCAAACAGAAGGTCATCGACCTTGGGTTTTATGCCTGTAACTTCCCAGAGAAAGTTGGCGGCGCAGGCCTGAACCACCTTGAGTTCACCCTGGTGGAACGCGAATTGGGCCGCGGTTCCATGGCGCTCACACATTTCTTTGGCCGTCCGCAAAACATCCTGATGGCCTGCGAAGGAGAGCAGAAAGAGCGCTATCTACTGCCTGCCGTGCGCGGCGAACGTATGGATGCCTTGGCGATGACCGAACCGGGTGCCGGGTCCGATGTGCGTGGCATGAAATGCGCCGCCGTGCGCGATGGCGGCAACTGGGTCATCAACGGCAACAAGCATTTTATAAGCGGCGCAGAACACGCGGATTTTTTCATTGTCTTTGTCGCCACCGGCGAAGATCAAACCCCAAAAGGCCCAAAAAAGCGCATCACCACCTTCCTTGTGGACCGCGACACGCCGGGCTTCACGGTGCGCGACGGCTACAAATCGGTGAGCCATCGTGGTTACAAAAACATGGTACTGGAGTTTGACGACTGCCGCCTCCCCGACGCGCAAGTCCTTGGCGAAGTCGATGGCGGATTTGCCGTGATGAACGATTGGCTCTACGCCACACGCCTCACCGTGGCAGCCTTTTGTGTGGGCCGCGCCCGCCGTGCCTTTGACTATGCGCTCGACTACGCCGCCCAGCGCGAACAATTTGGCCAGCCTATCGGCAAGTTCCAGGGCATCGGTTTTCAAATCGCCGATATGATCACCGAGATCGACGCCGCCGACCTTCTGACACTCTCTGCCGCCGCCCGACTGGATCGCGGCCTGCCGTCTAACCGCGAAATTGCCTCCGCCAAGCTCTACGCCACCGAGATGCTCGCCCGCGTCACCGACGCCGCGATCCAGATCCACGGCGGCATGGGTCTGATGGATGACTATCCATTGGAACGCTTCTGGCGGGACGCACGGGTGGAACGTATTTGGGACGGCACCAGCGAAATCCAGCGTCACATCATCAGCCGCGACCTCTTGCGGCCCTTGGGTGCTTGATGGAACCCATTGTGTTGGGCGCGCGCCTACGGCACAACCTCGACACGCCATCGAGGAACCTGCCCCATGAAACCATCCGTCACCATCACCTATTGCGTCGGTTGCAACTGGCTGTTGCGCGCAGGCTGGATGGCGCAAGAACTGCTGTCCACCTTCAAAGACGATCTTGCTGGCGTGACCATTGCGCCTGCCGACGTGCCGGGAACCTACAAGGTCACGGTCAACGACAGCGTGATCTGGGACCGCAAGCGCGACGGGGGCTTTCCGGAGGCCAAAGAGCTGAAAAAGCGCCTGCGCGATGTGATCGAACCGGACCGCGATTTGGGGCACCTGGACCGCAGCAATTAAACGCAGCGCCATGCATCGTGGGGGCCAGCCCCCACACCCCCGGAGTATTTGCGGTCAGAAGAAGCCATGGATCCGCCCCCCGAAGAGTAGACATTGGCCGGGGGGCTTCTCCTGACGCGGCCATCGGCGCTCCCGCCTGTACCGCAGTTTTATATTTCCGCACCGTGGTTAACAAAGGGTTACCCACCAAAGGGGGCGGGCCTGGTGTTGCGGGGTTCATGCCATGACCCGCGACCTCTCCCGCCTAATCCGCCCAAAATCCATCGCCGTTGTCGGCGGCGGCACATGGTGTGCCGAAGTCATTGGGCAAACGGAAAAGATTGGTTTTGATGGCGCCATTTGGCCAGTGCATTCCAAGTCATCAGACGTGGCGGGACACAAAGCTTACCCATCCATCGACGCATTGCCCGCACCGCCGGACGCAACCTTCATTGGCATCAACCGCCGCGCCACGATCCCGGTTGTGCAAGAGCTTGCGGCCGCCGGCGCGGGCGGCGCGGTGTGTTTCGCGTCAGGATTTTCTGAGGCCATTGCCGAAGACGCTTCCGGAAATGATCTACAAGCAGACCTTGTGGCCGCCGCCGGTGACATGCCGATTCTCGGCCCCAACTGCTACGGCCTTATCAACGCGCTGGACGGCGCAGCGATCTGGCCGGACCAGCACGGCTGCGCACGGGTCGAAAGTGGCGTAGCAATCCTCACGCAAAGCTCCAACATCGCCATCAATCTCACCAACCAACAGCGCGGCGTGCCCATTGCCTATGTCGCCACCTGCGGAAACATGGCGCAACTCAACCAGGCAGACATCGCCTCTGCCGTCTTGGATGATCCACGCGTCACGGCGCTTGGCCTGCACATAGAGGGCTTCACCAACCTGCGCGCCTGGGAAGCTCTGGCTGCCAAAGCCCACGCCAAAGGCATCCCGGTTGTGGTTTTGAAAGTTGGCGCCAGCGCCGAGGCCCAAGCCGCCACCGTCAGCCACACCGCTTCCCTTGCCGGTAGCGATGCCGGTGCAGCCGCCCTGATCACACGTCTGGGCTTTGCCCGCGTGCACGACCTGCCGGTGTTTTTGGAAACCCTGAAGCTGCTGCACCTGTCTGGCCCGTTGTCCGCGCCCACCATCGCTTCAATCAGCTGCTCTGGCGGCGAGGCCAGCCTGATGGCCGACACGGCGCTTAACTCCGGCCTCACCTTCCCGCCCCTGAGAGACGAGCAGCGCACACAATTGGCCGACGCCCTCGGCCCCATGGTCGCCCTGGCCAACCCGCTGGACTACCACACCTACATTTGGCGGGATGCCGAGGCGATGGCCAAAGCTTGGTCTGCGATGATGACCAAGGATATCGGCCTCACCTTATCGGTGGTCGATTATCCCCCAGAAAACCGCGCCGATTGGGATTGCGCCACCGACGCCGCGATCAAAGCCCACAAGACCACAGGCCGCCCGATTACCGTGGTGGCTTCTTTGCCGGAACTGCTACCGCCCGATGTGACGCAAACCCTGATCGATGGCGGCGTGGTCCCAATGCACGGATTGCGCGAGGCCATCATTGCTGCTGCCGCAACCACGGAGATCACAAGCCCCGAGACCACGCCCTTGGCGCTGGCGCCTGCGGAACCGTCCAAAAGGCCTCAATTGTTGACAGAGCACGAAGCCAAAACCGCGCTCGCCGCCCACGGCCTAGACACCCCGCGCAGCGTTTCAGTGACCGACACGGGTACTCTCACCGAAGCCGCCAAAAGCCTCACGCCCCCTTTGGTGCTCAAAGGCCAAGGCATTGCCCACAAAACCGAAGCCGGCGCAGTTAAGCTCCATCTCTCAGCCGCTGACTTGCCAGCCGCTGCTGCCGACATGCCCACCGACCGATTCTTGATCGAGGAAATGATCAACGATGGCCTCGCCGAACTTCTCGTTGGAATAACCCGTGATCCAGCCCACGGCTTTGTGCTCACCATCGCCGCCGGCGGCACCCTGACCGAAGTGCTCTCAGACAGCGTCTCACTCCTGATCCCGGCCAGCCACGAGACAATCCGAGATGCCTTGTCATCACTCAAAATCGCCCCGCTGCTCACCGGCTATCGCGGCGCACCGCCCGCCAACATCACCGCCATCCTACAAGCCATCGACGCGCTGCAGGCCTACGTGCTTGCCAACCTCGACAGCTTGCAAGAGGCTGAAATCAACCCGCTGATCTGCACGCCCACCCGCGCGGTGGCCGCAGACGCGCTGATACGAAAGGACATGTCATGACTGACGGCCCGGTCAAAACCCGCTGCGACGGCGCAATTCTTGAGGTCACGCTGGACCGCCCTAAAGCCAACGCCATTGATCTTGTGACAAGCCGCGTCATGGGCGAGGTCTTTCGCGATTTTCGCGATGATCCAGACCTCCGCGTCGCCATCCTCACCGGTGGTGGCGAGAAATTCTTCTGCCCCGGTTGGGACCTGAAAGCGGCCGCAGATGGGGATGAAGTCGATGGCGATTACGGTGTTGGTGGCTTTGGCGGCCTGCAAGAACTGCGCGACATGAACAAACCGGTGATTGCGGCTGTGAACGGCATCGCCTGCGGCGGTGGCTTGGAGCTGGCACTGTCCGCCGACATGATCCTCGCCGCCGACCACGCCTCCTTTGCCCTGCCCGAAATCCGCTCCGGCACGGTGGCCGATGCAGCCTCGGTGAAACTGCCTAAACGCATTCCCTATCACATCGCCATGGAGCTCCTGCTCACCGGGCGCTGGTTTGACGCTGAAGAAGCGCTGCGCTGGGGGCTGGTGAATGAAATCCTGCCTGCTGACAAACTGATGGACCGCGCCTGGGAACAAGCCCGCTTGCTCGCCTCCGGCCCGCCTTTGGTCTACGCCGCCATCAAAGAAATTGTGCGCGACGCCGAGGATGCCAAATTCCAGGACGCCATGAACCGCATCACCAAACGCCAGCTGCGCAGCGTGGATGTGCTTTATGCCAGCGAGGATCAACTCGAAGGCGCCCGCGCCTTTGCTGAAAAGCGTGATCCGGTCTGGAAAGGCAAATAACTCCGTTTGCCTATTTCTACGGCAACCACACCGTTGTGAGCCAAATTTATAGCAGCCCCTCTTGTCCCCAAGCGCCTCGGGGGGCAAGGTGCGCCCATGACCAAGACCCTGCTTTCGCTAGGCCACGGCTACACCGCCCAGGCCCTCGCCACCCGTCTTCTTCCGCAAGGCTGGACCATACTCGGCACTTACCGCGATCCGGCACAAGAGGCCGACCTACGCGAACAAGGCATCACGCCGCTGCAGTGGCCGATCGACTTTGACACCGCCCTCAAAGACGTCAACCATGTGCTGAGTTCCATCCGTCCGGACAAAGAAGGCGACCCGGTGCTGCGACTGGGTAAAGACGCGCTCCTAAGAGCTGCGCCTAACCTCGATTGGGTCGGTTACCTTTCCACCACTGGGGTCTACGGCGACATGGACGGCGGATGGGTCGACGAAGACACCCCACTTGATCCCGACGGTCATCGCGGCAAGATGCGCGTACTGGCTGAGGCGGAATGGCAAGCATTGCCAGACTTGCCACTGCACATCTTCCGCCTCGCTGGAATCTACGGCCCTGGCCGCGGCCCCTTTGCCAAACTGCGCAAAGGCACCGCCCGCCGCATTATCAAGAAAAACCAGGTGTTCTCCCGCGCCCATGTGGATGACATCGCGCAGGTTCTGGAGGCATCCATGAAGACTCCCAATGTGGGCCAAATCTACAACGTCTGTGATGACAGCCCGGCCCCGCCGCAAGACATCCTCGCCTATGCCGCCGAATTGCTCGGCATGGACCCACCGCCGGAAATCCCCTTTGAAGAGGCGGAGATGACCCCGATGGCGCGCAGCTTCTATTCTGACAGCAAACGCGTGCGCAACACCCGCATAAAAGAGGAACTGGGGGTGGTCTTGAAATACCCCAACTACCGCGACGCTTTAAAAGCCATGCTGGACGAAGAGACCGCCACCTAGGCGCTTTCTCATTCCCCAAGTATCTCGGGGGTGCGGGGGGCTGGCCCCCGCTCCAGTCCTGTCTTAGGCAAGCGTGTTGTCTGGCGTTGTGATGCCGAGCGCGTCCAGCACCTTCGCCTCAATGTGCTCCGCATTCATTGCCGCCACATCGTACATCGCCTTCGGGCTGGCCTGATCAATGAAGGTATCCGGCAGCACCATTGAGCGGTATTTCAGCCCGCCATCAAACACGCCTTCGTCTGCCAATAACTGCGCCACATGGCTGCCAAAGCCGCCCACTGCGCCCTCTTCAATGGTGATCAGCGCTTCATGATTAGCTGCCAAATCTAGGATCATCCCCCGGTCCAAAGGCTTGGCAAACCGCGCATCCGCAATCGTCGGGGTGATGTCCTGCGCCGCCAGCCTCTCGGCCGCCTTCTTGGTTTCTTCCAACCGCGTGCCAAAGGACAGCAACGCAACCCGCTTGCCCGCCTGCACCACACGCCCCTTGCCGATCTCCAGCACCTCGCCCCGCTCCGGCAACTCCACGCCCACCGCTTCGCCACGAGGGTAGCGGAATGCGATAGGGCCATCATCATAGGCCGCCGCTGTGGCCACCATATGCTTCAACTCAGCTTCATCCGCCGCCGCCATCACCACCATGCCCGGCAGGTTCGCCAAATAGGCGATGTCAAAACTGCCCGCATGGGTGGCGCCATCCGCGCCAACCAGCCCTGCGCGGTCAATTGCAAACCGCACCGGCAGACGTTGAATGGCAACATCATGCACCACCTGATCATAGGCGCGCTGCAAAAACGTCGAATAGATCGCACAGAAGGGTTTCATCCCGCCCGCAGCCAAAGCGGCGGAGAAAGTCACTCCGTGCTGCTCGGCAATCGCCACATCAAAACACCGGCTTGGGTAGCGCTCAGCAAACAATTTCAGCCCTGTGCCATCCGGCATTGCCGCTGTTACCGCGCAAATCCGGTCATCCTCTGCGGCAGCCTCCAGGAGCGCTTGGGAAAACACAGACGTGTAGCTTGGGGCGTTGGATTTCGCCTTCTGCTGCTTGCCGGTGGAGACATCAAACTTGGCGGTGGCATGCCCCTTGTCATACGCCGCTTCTGCCGGGGCATAACCTTTGCCCTTTTTGGTGTTCACATGCAGCAATACCGGCCCAGTGGCCCGCTCTCGCAAACTGCGCAACAGCGGCAAGAGCTGGTCCATATCGTGCCCGTCAATCGGCCCGACATATGAGAACCCAAGCTGCTCAAACAGCGTGCCACCCATCGTCAGGCCTTTAAGCGCGTCGCGGGTCCGTTTGGCTCCGGTCCGCAATGGCTGAGGCAACAGGCTGGTCGCGGCTTTGGCAGCGGACTTCAGCTCCTGAAACGGCGCCCCTGCATAAAGCCGGGACAGATACACACTCAACGCCCCAACAGGCGGCGCAATCGACATGTCGTTGTCATTGAGGATCACAAACATACGCTTGCCCAGGTGACCGGCGTTGTTCATCGCCTCATAGGCCATGCCCGCCGTGATCGCCCCATCGCCAATCACCGCAATCACATCACCAAGACCACCGTCACACTCCCCGCCAAGATCGCGCGCCACCGCAAATCCCAACGCAGCGGAAATCGACGTCGAACTATGCGCTGCGCCAAAGGGATCAAACACGCTCTCACTGCGTTTGGTGAACCCGGACAGCCCGCCTTCCTGACGCAGGGTGCGAATCCGATCACGCCGGCCGGTCAAAATCTTATGAGGGTAACATTGGTGGCCCACGTCCCAGATCAGCTTGTCACGCGGCATGTCAAACACCGCATGCAGCGCGACCGTCAGCTCCACAACACCCAGGCCCGCGCCAAGATGCCCTCCGGTTTCACTCACCGTGGATATGGTCTCCGCCCGCAACTCATCGGCAATCTGTGACAGCTCGCTGTCTGAAAACCGTTTCAGGTCTTCAGGCAGGTTCACCTGATCCAGCAAAGGGGTGTGGGGTCTGGCAGCCATTGATGCGCCTTCCGTCAGTTATCTCGCGAGATAACGAACCGCGCCGCCTCCCGCAAGCAATCCGCCGCGTCGCCATAGACGTCCAATGCGTCACAAGCATCCGAGACCAGAGACTGCGCCCGCTGTTTGGCGCCATCCAAGCCCAGCAACGACACAAAGGTGGCTTTGCCAGCGTCGGCATCCTTACCCACCGCCTTGCCAACTTTCTCAGCATCGCCTTCCACATCCAGAATGTCGTCCGCAATCTGAAACGCCAACCCAAGGTCCAGCGAATAGCGCATCAACGGCTCGATATCGGCCTTGCCCATCACAGCGCCCGCAGTCGCAGACCAGGCAATCAACGCGCCGGTCTTACCAGCCTGAAGTCGCGTGATTTCTTCCAGCGTCAAAGGCACCGGCGCGGTTTCCGCCGCGATGTCCAACGCTTGCCCCAGTACCATGCCCTGCGCGCCAGCAGCCCGTGCCAATGACACCGTCAACTCGGCCCGCACAGCGGAATCCTCGTGACACTCATCGCGCGACACACATTCAAACGCCAAGGTCTGCAATGCATCTCCCGCCAGCACAGCGGTGCATTCGTCCCACTTGATGTGCGTGGTCGGCAGCCCGCGCCGTATGTTATCATCATCCATGCAAGGCAGGTCATCATGCACCAGCGAATAGGCGTGCATCGCCTCAATCGCCGTCGCCGGCCAAATCGCCTGTTTTGGGTCAACCCCATGCAACCGCGCGCTTTCCAACACCAGAAACGCCCGCAGCCGTTTACCGCCTGCACTGGCATAGCGCATAGCGTCCACCACTGGCAAATCGCCAAACGGTGCCATCACTTCAAGCAAATGGGCCTCCACTTGCGTGGCGGCCTCTTTCAAACGTGTTTCAAACATCGCGGCCCCGCGGCTGAACAGTTGGCTTACATACCCTCAACCGGTGTCAAACCGGCCGGATTGCCATTGCCATCCAAAGTGATCGCTGCGACCTTTTCTTCGGCCTCTTTGAGCTTTGCTTCACAGCGGGCCTTCAACGCCGCGCCACGCTCATAAAGCGCAATGGATTTCTCCAGTTCAACGTCGCCGCGCTCCAACTGGCCCACAACCTGCTCCAGCTCGCGCATTGCCGCTTCAAAGCTCATCTCTTCCACAGGTGTGTCGCTCATCCGGCTCTCTCCATCAAAACCTCAACATGCGCCGCTACGGACGCTGCCAAAGCGTTCAGATCATATCCACCTTCCAAAGTCGAGACCACGCGCCCGTGACAGTGTTTCTCGGCCACATCACACAAGCGCTCCGTCAGCCAGACAAAGTCTTCCTCATTCCATTCCAACTGCGCCAAGGGATCATCCTTATGCGCATCAAAGCCTGCTGACAGGATCAGCAATTCCGGTTCAAACGCCTCCAAGGCCGGAAACACCTCCGCCTCATAGGTCGCCCGCATCAGCCGCCCGTCACTGTGTGGCGGCAATGGCAGGTTCATCACATTACCCTGCGCGCCAGTTTCCTCCGGCATACCGGTGCCTGGCCACAGCGGGTTCTGATGACTGCCAATGAACAGGCTGCGCGGTTCGTCCCACAAGAGCGCCTGCGTGCCATTGCCATGGTGCACATCAAAATCCACCACCGCCACCCGGCTCAGCCCATGACGTTCCAGCGCATGTTTCGCCGCAATCGCGGCCGTACCAAACAAACAAAACCCCATGGGTTTGCTCTGCTCCGCATGATGCCCCGGCGGACGGCAGGCCACAAAGGCATTGCCCACCTCCCCCGCCAGCACCGCATCCACCGCCGCCAGACAGCCGCCAACCCCGTGCCGCGCCGCCAGTGTCGAGCCTGGCGACATATAGGTGTCTTCGTCCAACGCTATAATGCCGCTTGCCGGCTCCGCTGCTGTGATGGCCTCCAGATGGCTCCGGGGATGGCACAGCAGAATATCGGCGTCCGAACACTCCGGCGCCTCGCGCCGATCCAACCCGTCGAACTGGGCCGCCTTCAACGCCGCCTGAATATGCTCGATCCGCGCAACCTGCTCCGCATGGCCCGCAGGCGTCTGGTGCTGCAACGAACTCTGGTGACTGAACAACGCTGTGGCCATGCCACTCCCCCCCAAATTCTATGTGTTGTGCGTGCTACGCGGCCAGATCAGTCCGGCGCCAGCATGTACCCCGCCCCGCGCACGGTTTGCAGGTAACGTGGCTGTTTCGGGTCTTCCTCAATCTTGCGGCGCAAACGGGTGATCTGCACATCCACCGCCCGCTCCTGCGCCTGACCTTTGTCCCGGCCCAACTCCTCCACCAGTTTGCCGCGGCTGACGGCCTCGCCCGGTGTTTTCGAGAAGATTTTCATCAGCTGGCTCTCAGTGGCGGTCAGACGCACAGGCTCTTCGCCTTGCCACATCTCGCCCCGATCAATGTCATAGCGAATGCCACCCAGATGTAGCACCTTGGGCACCGTGGCGGCCTCATCCACCTCCGGCATCCGCCGCAGAATGGCATTGATCCGCAACAACAGCTCTTTTGGCTCAAACGGCTTTGCCAGATAGTCATCCGCCCCGGCCTCAAGTCCCGTAATCCGATCTTCGGTCTCACCCTTGGCGGTCAACAACATAATTGGCGTCTGCGAGGTCTCGCGAATGCCACGGGTCAGGCTCATGCCATCCTCACCCGGCATCATCACGTCGAGCACAATCAGGTCAAAATCCAGCCCTGACAGAATCCGCCGCGCATGCGCCGCATCGCGGGCGGCGGACACCAGAAACCCGTTGCGCATCAGAAACTTCCGCAGAAGTTCGCGAATACGCTCGTCATCATCCACAATCAGCAGGTGGGGATCGATGTCTTTCATTTGCCTGACTCACGCAAGGACAGATATTGCCGTTTCATTTCACCTTCCATCATCGCCTCAAGCACCCGCCGGAACCCGGCCACATCCTCCGGTCCCGCCTCCCGAAACGCCGTGCGCATTCGCACCCGCTGCGCGTCCGACAAACGATGCTCCAACGCCGTACCTTCTTCAGTCAGAAACAGGTTCCGCTCCCGCCGATCAGACGTGCCCACGCGACTTTCCACAAGCCCATCTTCGATCAAAGTGCGCAACACACGATTGAGTGACTGTTTGGTCACCCCCAGTATGTCGAGCAGATTGGTCACCGTGGTGCCCGGCGCGCGGTTGATGAAGTGAATCGCGCGATGATGCGCCCGCCCATAGGCCATGCTCTCAAGGATTCGGTCCGGATCCGCGGTGAAGCCGCGATAGGCAAAATACATCGCCTCAATCCCCTGCCGCAGCTGCTCATCGGTGAGATAAAGCAGGTTCTCACTCCGAATTGGATCGCTCATTTGGCCCTCCAGCATCACAATTGACAGGTTTGCCCGTCACAATACGTCAGCTTTGTTGACACTCCAAGCGCTAACTGGTAGCGAATCGCAGGATTTGCGCAATTTTATGACCGTTTCGGCCATATGGCGCGCAACAAATGAAAAACTGAAAGCCCTTTGGTAAGCGAAAGGAACGACCATGGCTGGTGCATATGACGATCGTGACGGCGTCATCTGGATGGATGGCGAGTTTGTTGACTGGCGCGAGGCCAAGGTCCACGTCCTGAGCCACGCGCTGCATTACGCAAGCTCCGTCTTTGAAGGCGAACGTGCCTACAACGGCAAGATTTTCAAGAGCCGCGAGCACAACGAACGCCTGTTCAAATCTGCCGAAGCTCTCGACATGCCGATGCCGATCTCTCTGGAAGAGTTGGAAGCGGCCAAGCAGGAAACCCTGAAGAAGTCCGGCCTTGAAGATGCCTATGTGCGTGTTGTTGTGTGGCGCGGCTCCGGGGAAGACATGGGTGTCGCGTCTGCGGCCAACCCTGTCCGCGTTGCCATCGCGATCTGGCCTTGGGGTGCCTACTATGGCGACGCCAAAATGCAGGGCGCCAAGCTCGACATCGCGGAATGGAAACGCCCAAGCCCGGAAACCATCCCGGTGCACGCCAAGGCGGCGGGTCTCTACATGATCTGCACCATCTCCAAGCACAAGGCAGAGGCCAAAGGCTGCTCGGACGCCCTGTTCATGGACTACCGTGGCTATGTGGCCGAGGCGACCGGCGCCAACATCTTCTTCGTGAAAGACGGCGAAGTGCACACGCCAACCCCGGATTGCTTCCTGAACGGCATCACCCGTCAGACCGTGATTGGCATGCTGAAAGACAAAGGCATCAACGTGATCGAGCGCCACATCATGCCAGAGGAACTTGCCGACTTTGAGCAGTGCTGGCTGACCGGCACCGCCGCCGAGGTGACCCCGGTAGGTCAGATTGGCGACTACACCTTTGAAGTGGGCGACATCACCCGCGACATCGCCGAGTCCTACGAGAAGCTTGTGCGCGCGTAAGCTGCACAAAAGATCAAATCGAAGCGGGGGCCAATCGGCCCCCGTTTTGCTTTAGGAGAAAAGCCCCGCGTAGCTTTCACGCAGCGCCTTCTTCTGCACCTTGCCCATTGTGTTGCGCGGCAGTTCCGGCAGGAAAATCACCTGTTTGGGCTGCTTGAATTTCGCCAGGCTCTCCGACAACGGACCACTCACCTGCGCCTCCGTCAGCGTGGGATCAGAGCGCACCACGACAGCCACCACCGCCTCGCCAAAATCCGAATGTGGCACGCCGATGACCGCGCTTTCCAACACGCCATCCAGATCATCGATCAGCGACTCGATTTCCTTGGGGTAGACATTGAACCCGCCGGTGATCACCAGATCCTTGGAGCGCCCCACGATGGTCACATAGCCGTCCGCGTCCACCTTGGCCAAATCGCCCGTGATGAACCAGCCGTCCGGCAACAGCTCTTCCGCTGTCTTCTCCGGCATTTGCCAATAGCCTTTGAAGACATTGCGCCCGCGCACTTCCAACACGCCAATCTCACCCTGCGCCACCTCTGCGCCATCTGCGCGAATCCGCGCCTCGACACCCGGCAACGGGAAGCCCACGGTGCCCGCCCGTCGCTCGCGGTCGTAGGGATTGGAGGTGCTCATATTGGTTTCGGTCATGCCGTAGCGCTCCAGAATCCGGTGCCCGGTGCGCGCCTCCCATTGTTCATGCGTATCCACCAACAAAGGCGCAGAGCCGGAAATGAACAGCCGCATATTGGCCGCCAGTTCTTTGGTCAGCCGCGCGTCTTTCAACAGCCTTGTGTAGAAGGTTGGCACACCCATCAGGCTGGTTGCCTTGGGCATGGCGTCCCAAATCGCATCCGCATCAAACTTCGCCAGAAACACCACTGACGCCCCAGACAGCAGCGCCACATTGGTCGCCACAAACAGCCCGTGCGTGTGGAAGATTGGCAAGGCGTGGATCAGCACATCCTTTTTGGTGAACCGCCAGTAACCCCGCAATGTCTCTGAGTTGGACAGCAGGTTGTCATGGCTCAACATGGCCCCTTTGGAGCGCCCCGTGGTGCCCGAAGTATACAGGATGGCCGCCAGATCATCCGCGCCGCGCGCCACAGGCGCAAACCCCGTTTGACCATCCGCCAGATCGGTCAGGCTGCCCTGCCCAGCGCCATCCAGAGTGAGCACCGCTGCGCCCTTGGCAATTGGTGCAATCTCTTCCGCTTTGGCAGGATCGCAGACCACCACACGCGGGGTGGCATCTCCCAGGAAATAGGCCACCTCAGAGGTCGTGTAGGCCGTATTGAGCGGCAGAAACACGCCCCCCGCCATGACCGTGCCGAGATAGAGCTGGATCGCCTCGATGGTCTTCTCGACCTGCACCGCCACGCGGTCTCCGGGTTGCACCCCCTGCGTGACCAAAGCCGCCGCCATGCGCTCCGCCCCGGCAAACAGCCCGCCAAAAGTCACTTGGTCCTGCCCCGGCACCTCGGCAAACACCTCGCGCCCGCGCCCCTCGGCGGATGCGCTTAGCGCGGCAATCAAATAGTTGTCCTGATACATGGCGGCCCCTCCGTAGTTGGCACGGACCTTTCCCGCTCCCCCGCCAAAGATCAAGCCCGCCTTGTCATTCCAACGCCCCTGCGCCACAGTCCGGCCAACCCCAAGCACCGGACATCCTCATGCAGCCGCTCAAAGGCATTGCCTTCAAGATCACCGCCATTGCGCTCTTTTCCATCATGGCGGCCTTGATCAAAGCCACCGCCGACGAGGTGCCCGCCGGCCAAGCCGTTTTCTTTCGATCTTTCTTTGCGCTGTTTGTGATCTTCATCTGGCTCCTGCAGCGCGGGGAGATGCCGCAAGGCCTGCGTGTCACCAACGCCATGGGTCACGTCTGGCGCGGGGTGATTGGCACCACTTCGATGGCAATGAATTTTGCCGCGCTAGGGCTCCTGCCGCTGCCCGAAGTCACTGCCATTGGCTTTGCCGCGCCCCTGATGACCGTGATCTTTGCTGCCATGTTCCTGGGCGAAGAGGTCCGCGCCTTCCGCCTGACGGCTGTTGGCATTGGTCTTATTGGTGTTACGGTGGTGCTCTGGCCGCGCCTGACCATATTTGACGCGGATCAGGCCTCCGCCATGGCCACCGTTGGCGTCATGCTGGTGCTGGGTTCTGCCCTCTTCCGCGCGCTGGCGCAGATCCACATCCGCAAGCTGGTGCAAACCGATCAAACCTCAGCCATTGTGTTCTACTTCTCGCTCACGGCCTCGTGCTTGTCGCTGCTCACCCTGCCGTTTGGCTGGGTCATCCCGACATGGGAACAGGCAGCACTGCTTGTCACCGCAGGCCTCATCGGCGGCGTCGCCCAGATCATGTTGACCTCGTGCTACCGCTTTGCACCAGCTTCTGTGGTAGCCCCATTTGACTATGTCGCGATGCTGTTTGCCATCCTGATCGGCTACGTCTGGTTTTCCGAAATCCCGACACCTCAAATGCTGATCGGCGCGTCCATCGTGATCGCCGCGGGCATCCTGATCATCTGGCGAGAACGGCAATTGGGATTGAAGCGCGGCAAAGCCCGCCCCGGTGTAACCCCGCAGGGTTAAGCCAGCTACGCCCAGCTTTCCGGCAATGTGCGCCCCAACTCGCTTGCCAAAACCTGTGCAAAGGCCCGCATTTCGGCCACCCGCTCCTCAGCCGTCAGCTTGCCTGCCACGGTCTGCAAGTCCTCCGGCAACCGGAACAGCTTCACTGGCCAATGATCCAGCGCCCAAGCGCTGTCATCAAGCGCGCGGTGCTCGGCAAAGGGGTCATTCTCGTCATACAACGCCCGGCCCAAAGCCCCGCCGACCGCAAAGGTGCGTGCAATGCCAATCGCGCCCAGCGCGTCCAACCGGTCCGCATCCCGCAGAATCCGTGCCTCCAACGACTTTGGCTTCAAGCCAGCAGAGAAACTATGGGTTGCAATCGCATGCTGCGCCGCTGCCACCTCGTGATTGCTAAAGCCATGGCTGCGCAAAATTGGCGCCGCTGCGCTTGCTGCCATGGTACTGGCCCGCGCCCGATGGGGTGAATCTTTGGGCAAGTTCACAAGATCATGCAGATAGCTCGCCCCCAGCAGCACACGCAAATCGGCCCCGCCTTCCGCCTCGGATAATGCCTGCGCTGTCGTCCAAACCCGATCCAGATGCGCCAAATCATGCGCGCTGTCCTGCGCCATGCGCTCTGCCGCTTCCGCGCGCAGAGCCTCTCTCAGGTCGCTCAGATCAACGCTGTCCAGCATCAGCCAATCTTGCCCTGATTCTCCCCCACCTGACCGCGATGCAGCAGCAAATGGTCCAGGATCACACAGGCCATCATCGCCTCGCCCACCGGCACCGCGCGAATGCCCACACAGGGGTCATGCCGACCTTTGGTGATCACCTCTGTTGGGCTGCCATCAATCCGGATCGACTGGCGTGGCGTGAGGATCGAGCTGGTTGGTTTCACTGCAAAACGCACCACCACATCCTGACCCGTCGAAATACCGCCCAAAATGCCGCCCGCATGGTTGGAGGAGAACACCGGCTGGCCGTCATTGCCCATGAAAATCTCATCCGCGTTCTCGGAACCCTTGAGCCCCGCCGCCGCCATGCCTTCGCCAATCTCCACGCCTTTCACGGCGTTGATCGACATCATCGCCGCCGCCAGATCGGTATCAAGCTTGCCATAGATCGGCGCGCCAATCCCGGCAGGCACATTGCGCGCCACAACCTCGATTACGCCGCCCACACTGTCATGCTCTTTGCGCAGCGCCTGAAGATAGTCTTCCCACTCCTGCGCCACGTCGGCGGCCTGCGGAATCCAGAAATCATTGCGATCAATCGCGTCCCAATGAAAGTTCTCGCGATCAATCTCCATCGCGCCCATCTTGGTCATATAGCCTTTGATCTCAAGATTGGGCGCAATCGCTTTGATTGCCTCGCGCGCAATGCCACCCGCCGCAACCCGCGCAGCTGTCTCACGCGCCGAGCTGCGCCCGCCGCCACGATAGTCGCGGTTGCCATATTTCATGTGATAGGTGATATCCGCATGTCCCGGACGGAAGGTCTGGCTGATCTCACCATAATCGCGACTGCGTTGATCGGTGTTTTCGATCATCAACTGGATCGACGTGCCGGTGGTTTTACCCTCAAACACGCCGGACAGGATCTTCACCGCATCCGGCTCATTGCGCTGTGTGGTGTTCTTGTTCTGACCGGGGCGTCGCTTGTCCAGCCAATGCTGCAGCATCGCCTCCTCCACCGACACCCCCGGAGGGCACCCATCCACCGTCGCGCCCAGCGCTGGCCCGTGGCTCTCACCCCAAGTGGTGACGCGAAAAAGATGTCCAAAGCTATTCATCGACATGCGGCAACTCCCGTTTCACCGCACCTGTAGCGCCTTTGCCGCCAAGGGGGAAGTCAGCAGCGCGCGAATGCGGCGCGACGCCTCGCCAAAGCCACACTCGCTTAACAAGGGAAGCGCTTTTGGCCGCGCATGCTTACTGCGGTGCCTCATCCAAAAAGCACTGCACCTCAATCTGGTAGCCATTCGGGTCTTCGCAAAAGAAACTGTAGATCCCGAACCGCTCCAAAACCTCCGGCGCGCCACGCACAGTTGCCCCAGCCGCCGTCACCCGCGCATACCAGTCATCCACCGCCGCGCGATCCGCGACCAAGAGCGTGATCATGCTGCCTTTCGGTTCCACAACCCGCCCGTCAAAGGCCTCACACAGCCCCAACCGCGCTCCGGGCGCCGTCTCAAAAATCAGCGCAGTGCCCGCATCACGCACCAGTGGCAAGCGCAACACATCGCGATAAAAGCTCGCCGCCGTCGCCAGCTTTTCCGTGTAAACCCAAGTGATCTGCCCTGTGACGTCCGTCATTTCAATCGCCCCACAATGCGGCCTATGAAGATCGCCACAAACATCGTACCGACAATGGCCTGCATGCCAGTCAATATCCGCGTCAGGCTCGCCGCAGGGGTGATCTCGCCATAGCCCACCGTGGTCATGGTAATCATCGAGAAATACACAAACCCGGCTTTCTGCCCCGCGATATCTTCGGGCATATTGAATGACCCAGGATAGGCCGCCTCAATGCGCCAATAGGCCAGCCCCCAAAGCATCGCGATCAACAGGTAGCCAAACACCCCGCTCGACAGCCGCTCATATTCCGAATGCACCGGAGCAAACAGCTGGCGAAAGCTGATGATCATTGAGCCAAACAGCATGAGTGCCGCCAGGGCATACAACCCGCCATTTACGGTCATGCCGAAAAACTCCGCCATGATCAGCAGCACAAACCAGGCCATCACCGGCACGGCCATGGTGATGCGCAAAAACGTGTTGCGCTCGGTGGCTCCAACAACCCCAAGAAACAAGAAGCTCAGCCCCCACAACCCGGCCGTGCTGGCCCAGCCGTAGCGGTCATCCAACCCATCCAGCAGCATCAGCAACACCAGCAAGCCCAACAAAATCGCCCAGCGATGTTTCTGGAAAAACCCTTCGGGCGCTAAAATTTCACTGTTGCCATTCACTTTTTTATTCCTCAAATCACCTCTGGCCGTGCAAAGATGCCGCCATAACAACCGCATAAGCCACAATTTCAGGCCAGCCTACGCGGAATTTGAACAATTTGGGAAGTACTCGATATGGATGAAAGACGTTTGATTGATCTGGGCATTCGCCTTCTGTTCCTCGGTGTGTTTGCCTTCGCTGCCTTCACCATTATCCTGCCACTTTCTGGCATTGTGGTCTGGGCCATCATTCTGGCGGTCGCGGTCTACCCCCTGTTTGACTGGCTCTCGAGCAAACTTGGCGGCCGTCGCGGCCTCGCCTCCACCCTGATCACCCTGCTGGGTCTGGCACTCACCATTGGTCCACTCTGGGCCTCAGTGAACAGCTTTTCGCCCACTTCAACGAACTCAGCGACAAACTGAAAACCGGCAAGCTTGACCTACCTCCCGCCCCCGAAGGACTAAGCGAGATCGCCCTGGTCGGCCCCAAAGCCACCGAAATCTGGAACCTGTTCAACAACAACCTCGCCGTCGCTTTGGATCGTTACGGCGATGTGGTGCTGGGCTTTGCTACCACCATCGGCGGCGCGGTAGCGGGTCTGAGCTTCCAGTTGCTGGCCATGGCGCTGTCGGTGATTGTCATGGGCATGATGCTCTCCCCCGGGCCAAAACTCGGCGAGATGGTGCAGAAATTTGGCAACCGTGTCTTTGCCCCCAAAGGCGGTGAGTTTGTCGAAATGGCCGCCGCCACCGTGCGCAACGTGTCTCGCGGCGTACTCGGGATGGCCGCGCTGCAGGCTGGCCTCATGGGCATTGTCATGATGCTCTTTGGCATCGATGCCGCTGGTCCCCTAGCAGTTGTCGTGCTGATCCTCGGCATTATCCAGGTTGGCCCCACCATCGTTGTGATCCCGCTGGTGATCTGGGCTTGGGGCTCCATGGGCACCGGCGCCGCGCTCTTGTTCACCGCCATCATGATTCCGCTCATGTTGATGGACAACTTCCTGCGCCCGATCTTCATCGCCAAAGGTCTCAACACCCCGATTCTGGTGATCCTCGTAGGCGTCATCGGCGGCGTGCTCTCCGGCGGCCTGATCGGCATCTTTGTTGGCCCCGTGATCCTGTCGGTCTTCTATGAACTTGTGGTTGCTTGGATGGAGGCCGACGTGGCTGAAGAGATCGAGGCTGACGCCGAAGCGCTGGAGGAAGCTCGGAAATGAAACGCACCTTCTGGAGCATCCTAGGCCTGCTGTTCATTGTTGTGGCCTGGTACCTCGCCGCAGACCGCATCACGCCCTTCACCTCCAACGCACGTGTGAAAGCGATCATCACCCCGGTCACCCCGCAGGTGTCTGGCACGGTCATCGAGATCAATGCCGAAAACGGCGAGATTGTCGAAGCGGGCACCGTAATCGCCCGCATCGACCCGCGCCAGTTTGAAATCCAGAAACAAAGCGCCGAAGCGGAACTGGAACGCGCCACACAAGACGTGGGCGCCGACAGCGCCGACGTCAGCAGCGCCCAAACCCGCGTGACCCGTGCACAGACCGACCTGGAAACCGAACGCCTGCAATCCGCCCGTGTGTTTGAACTGGAGGAAAAAGGCCTCATTGCTGTGGCCAAAGCCGACGAAGCCCGCCGCCGTCTGGCGGACGCGGAATCTGAGCTGGAACAGGCACAGGCCGATCTGGAAAGCGAACAGAAAGCGCTCGGCAGCACCGGGCAAGACAACCCGCGCATTCAGGCCGCCTTGGCCAAACTCGCAGATGCCGAGCTGAAACTCAGCTGGACCGAACTCGAGGCCCCCGCCCGGGGTGTGCTCTCCGATCTGGACATCGCCGAGGGCAACTACGCCAAATCCGGCCAAAGCCTGATGACCTTCATCGACGCCAGCAACGTCTGGGTCGAGGCTTATATGACCGAAAACAATCTCGGCAACATCAAGAAGGGCGACCCGGTGAATGTGGTGCTCGACATGCATCCCGGCAAAATCTTCAAAGGGGAGGTGGTCAGCCTCAGCGCCGCCAGCTCCGATGGCACCAAGAGCAAGCCGGGTGAACCCACGGACATCCCCCGCGCCAACGGCTGGCTCCGCGCCCCGCAACGCTTTGCCCTGCGCATCATTCTGCCAGGCTACACCGAAGGCGACGAAACCGACGACGTGCGGTTTAACGTGAATGGACAGGCGGATGTGATTGTCTACACCAACGACAATGCCTTTTTGAATTTCATTGGCGGCGTCTACATCAAACTGGTGTCCTGGCTGTCGTATGCCTATTGAGGTCGACCCAGCCCTCGAACGGCGTGGCCTGCGCTTGGCAACCGGCGTGTCCGGCAGCTTTGCGCTCGCCATCCTGATCGGCTGGCCCCTGGCAACCATTTTCACCGTCTTCGCCGTGCTGTTCTTGCAGGCGCCCGGCCCGATGCCGCCCATCGCCATCCGCACGTTGTTCCGGCAGGCGGTGGTGTTTCTGGTCGCGTCTTGGGTCTTCTCCACCGCGCTTGCGCCCTATCCTGTGGCCTTCCTCATGGCCCTCGCGCTCGCCGTGGCAACCTGCTTTTACTGGTCCACCAAAGGTGCCGGGATGCTCAGCGTTGTGCTGGCCCTCATGGCCGCGCTGATGTTGCCAACTCTGGTACTCACGTCTCAGGACCTCGCGCTGGTTCTGGTGATCTGGATCCCAATCAACCTTGTGCTGGCGTGGCTCTGGACCGTGGCGATGTTCCACTTCTTCCCGCCCACGCCCCAAGGCGTCGCCGCCGCAGCCAAACCCGACGCGCCGCATTATGACCCAAACCGGCTGGTGCTGCGCATGTCGCTGGTCACCATCCCCTTTGCGATCTACTTTTACCTTGTGGGCAGTGGCGCGCTGGTGACGCTCTTATTTGTCGCCATCCTGTCGCAACAACTCTCCGCCGCCACCGCTGCTGGTCCAATCGTTGCGAAAAACATGATGAAGGCCAACTTCATCGGCGGACTGGTCGCGATCGCCTGCTACGAACTCACTGTCATTGCACCCCTGATGCTGACCGCATTGCTTGCCTTCGCCGTGGCTGCTTTCCTGCTGTCCTACTGGTTCATCTCGGACCGCCCAGATGCTTCCATGGGCGGCACCGCCCTGACCACCACAGTGATCTTGTTTGGCGGCTCCATCGCCCCCTTTGGCAAAGATGCCGACGTGAAAATGATCGACCGCCTTGTACAGATCGGCAACGCACTGATCTTTGTGCTGATCGCCTACATCGTGGTGGACGCTTTCTTCCCGCTCGATCCGGAAAAGCGGCAACGCCGCCGCCGGGGCCTACGCGGCCTTTTGCGTCGCGCGAAGACCTGACATGCGCTGAGGCCGGTTGCAGCCAGACTCAAGTTGCGTTTACATCGCGCCAGCGAACATCTTCACAAAGCAACGGCTTGAGGCAGGCACCATGGACATCCGCGCAATTGGCATGGGGCTGCTCTTTGCCCTGATCTGGTCCTCTGCCTTCACCTCCGCCCGCATCATTGTGGCCGACGCTTCGCCTCTGATGATTTCCTCCCTGCGCTTTGCCATCGCGGGCACCATCGGCGTGATCATCGCCCGTGCCTTGGGCCAATCCTGGCACCTCACACCAGCGCAATGGCGCGCCACCATCATCTTTGGCCTCTGCCAAAACGCGCTCTATTTGGGCCTGAACTTCACCGCGATGACCACCATCGAGGCTTCGCTCGCGTCCATTATCGCCTCCACTATGCCCCTGATCGTCGCTCTGCTCGGCTGGGCTGTCAAAGGCGAGAAACTCAGCCCCATGGGCACCATCGGCCTCATCGTCGGGTTTGGTGGGGTGCTGTTGATCATGGCGGGCCGCTTAAGCAACGGCGTCGACCTCTTCGGCGTCCTGCTCTGTGTCATCGGCGCACTGGCTTTGGCCATTGCCACCCTCGCCGTGCGCAACGCGTCCTCCGGCGGCAACGTGATCATGATCGTTGGCCTGCAAATGTATGTCGGCGCAATCACGCTCTTCTTTGCTTCACTTGTGTTTGAAACATGGACGGTCAACTGGAACCCCAAGATGCTGATCGCCTTCATCTACACCATCCTCGCGCCGGGCCTCTTCGCCACCTGGATCTGGTTCGCGTTGGTTGCCCGCATCGGCGCGGTCAAAGCCGCCACCTTCCACTTCCTCAACCCTTTCTTCGGCGTTGCCATCGCCGCCATGATCCTTGGCGAAAAGCTGGGTTTCTGGGACATCGTCGGCGTCGCGGTGATCTGCGCCGGCATCCTCGCCGTGCAGCTTTCGAAACAATCGCACACGGCCAAGTGATCCCGCGGCACCACTCTTTGACATGACACTCTCGACTGCGCTTGGCACAAGAGAGGCATGGAATACCTCTTTGCATATGGCGCGGGTCTGCTGACCCTGATCAACCCCTGCGTGGTGCCGGTTCTGCCCATCGTGCTGACCAGCGCCCTGCAGGCCTCCCGCCATGGCCCCGCCGTTTTGGCCCTCGGCATGAGCCTCAGCTTTGTGGTGTTTGGCATGGCCGTGACCGTCTTTGGCCACGCCATCGGCCTGACGCCGGAAACGCTTTCCAAGGCTGGCGCCGTCCTGATGATGGGCTTCGGCGCGGTGCTGCTGGTGCCACAATTCTCCAGCGCCTTCTCCACCGCCACAGCCGGTGTTGCCGCCTCCGCGGACAGCACGCTCAACGCAGTAGACCACACCAGCCTGCAAGGCCAATTCCTCGGCGGCCTGCTGCTCGGTCTCGTCTGGTCCCCCTGTATCGGCCCCACGTTGGGTGGCGCGATTGCATTGGCCTCCCAAGGCGAAAGCCTCACCCACGCCACGGTCATCATGATTGCCTTTGCTGCTGGCGTCTCCACACTGATCTTTGGCCTTGGCTATGGCGCTCGCTCGGCCCTTGGCAAACACCAAGCCACCTTGCGCGCCATTGCTGCCAAATCCCGCCCCATCCTTGGGGGCGTGTTCTTCCTCACTGGCCTCGCGCTGTTTTTCAATGTCCACCACATGATCGAAATCTGGCTCTTGGGTGTCCTGCCCCCCTGGCTGCTCGATCTCTCTGTCGCCCTTTAAAAGGAGTTCCCCACATGCACCGTCGCACTTTCCTTGCCTCTGCTCCCGCCACGCTGGTCCTGCCAATGGCCGCCCGCGCCGCCACAGACTACACCCCGGGCCTCGTGAAAAAGCACCTCGCTGCAGGTGACACCGTGTTTCTGGATTTCAAAACCGAGTGGTGCACCACTTGCGCCGCACAGGAACGCGCCATTGACGCCCTCTTGCGCGAAAATCCCGCCTACAAAGACGCCATCACCTTAATCAACGTGGACTGGGACCAGCACAGCAACTCCGACCTGGCCCGCGAGCTGAAAATCCCACGCCGCTCAACACTGGTGGTGCTCAAAGGCGACCAAGAACTTGGCCGTATCGTCGCCGGCACCAACAAATCCAAGATCAAAGACCTCCTGGACACCGCCCTAACCGCCGCCACAGCCTAACCCATCTGGATCACGCCAAATGTTGCACCGCGACACGTCGGCGTGATCCCCTCTTTTCAAACCCCCGTATCCTCCCATATGCCTGAACACAGGACACTTGGCCCCGTAACTCAAGCGGCCAAGGGAAGGAGACGCGCATGACCAAATACACCCGCGACACAGACGTGATCGCCACCCTCACCGACGAACAATTCTGGGTCACTCAGGAAAACGGCACCGAACGCCCCGGCTCCGGTAAACTTTTGCACAACAAAGAACCCGGCATTTATGTCGATGTGGTCTCCGGCGAACCGCTCTTTGCCAGCTCTGACAAATACGAAAGCGGCTGCGGCTGGCCCAGCTTCACCAAGCCGATTGAGGCCGCCCACGTGACCGAGCATCACGACAGCACCCACGGCATGATCCGCACCGAAGTGCGCTCCAAACACGGCGACAGCCACCTTGGCCACGTCTTCCCCGATGGTCCCCAGGATCGTGGCGGGCTACGCTACTGCATCAACTCCGCTTCGTTGCGGTTTGTGCACCGCGCCGATATGGAGGCCGAGGGCTATGGCGCCTATCTCGATCAAGTAGAGGAGATCGACCAATGAGCGAACGCGCAGTACTGGCAGGCGGCTGTTTCTGGGGCATGGAAGACCTGATCCGTAAAATGGACGGCGTTCTGAGCACACGCGTCGGCTACACCGGCGGCGATGTCCCAAACGCGACCTACGAAAACCACGGCACCCACGCCGAGGCCATCGAGATCATCTTTGACCCGGCCAAAACCTCGTTCCGTAAACTCTTGGAATTCTTCTTTCAGATCCACGACCCGACCACACCAAACCGTCAGGGCAACGATCTGGGCATGTCCTACCGCTCGGCGATCTTCTACACCGACGCGGACCAAAAAGCGGTCGCGGTAGACACCATCAAAGACGTTGACGCCTCCGGCCTCTGGCCAGGCAAAGTGGTGACCGAAGTGGAACCGGTCAGCGATTTCTGGGAAGCCGAAGAGTACCACCAGGACTATCTGGTGAAAAACGTCGGCGGCTACACCTGCCACTTCGCCCGCCCCGATTGGGTCCTGCCCAAACGCAACGGCTAAGTCAAACAATTGGGGCGCAGCCGCGCTGCGCGCCTACGTCCCCACTGCCTGCCGAAAGGCGCGGCTGTGGGTGACCCACTCCAGCCAACAGGACAGCGCCGAAAACTGCGCAATCATCTTGCGCCCCTTGGGCAGCTGCGCAAAGGCCGCGACCATCGGCGCCACATGGCAATCCGCCAGCGAAATCCGCAACCCGTTGAGCACCCAGCCCTCGCTGGCCATCTCGTCCAGCACCTTCAGCACTGGTTCCGCCGCGCGTAGCCCGTCCTGCACCAGTGCCTTGTCCCAATCGATCCCGGCCTGTTTGCGCACCACCCCATGGGCATAGGCCTGCCGCACCATCGGCCAATAGGCATAATTGTCGGCAATCGCGATCACCTGATCCATCCGCGCCAGCGATTCCGCGTCCTCCGCAGCCAGCCCGATCCCGTCAAACGCCCGATCCACATAACGCGTGATCGCCGCCGTCTCATAGATCGCAAATTCCCCATGCAGCAGCACCGGCACCCGCGCAAACGGATGTGGCCCGGATGGCCCCGCCTCAAACGGATTGTCGCGTTTCATCTCAAACGCCACGCCTTTTGCCGCCAGCGCCATCTTCACCACTTGGGTGTAGATGCTCTCCTTGAAGCCAAAGAGCGTGACCTGATCCACTGCCCCGTCCCGCATCACGACAACCTCTGCACCGCCCAGCGCGCCGCATCCGCCACCGTGGGGTCCGCGTCCTCGCACAGCCCCTGCGCCACCTCCTGCAAAGCCGCATCCCCGGAGTTGCCAATCGCATAGAGCACATTGCGCACAAAGCGATTGCGCCCAATCCGTTTGATCGGCGAGCCAGAGAAAAACGTGCGAAACTCCGCGTCTTCCAGCACAGCCAGCTCCGCCAGCTTTGGCGCAATCAACTCGTCGCGCGCGTGATACTTCATCTCCCGCGCATCTTGGGCAAACTTGTTCCAGGGACAGGCCGAAAGACAATCGTCACAGCCATAAATCCGGTTGCCCATGAGCCCGCGCAAGTCCTCATCTACCGGCCCATGATGCTCAATGGTCAGGTAGGAAATACACCGCCGCGCATCAATCTGATGCGGTGCCGGAAAGGCCTTGGTTGGACAGGCATCCAGACAGGCGCGACAGGACCCGCAATGATCAATTTCCGCCTTGTCCGTCTCTAGCTCCAGCGTGGTGAACACCGAGCCAATAAAGAACCAGGAGCCCAAATCGCGGCTCACCAGATTGGTGTGCTTGCCCTGCCAGCCCAGCCCCGCCGCTTGCCCCAACGGCTTCTCCGGCACCGGCGCAGTGTCGACAAACACCTTCACCTCGGTCTCCGGGCTGGTCTCGGCAATCAACCACCGCGCAAGGCGTTTGAGGCGCTTTTTTACCGTGTCATGGTAATCGCGATTCTGCGCGTACACCGAGATCGCCGCCCGATCCGGCGCGCCATGCACCGCCGTGGGGTCATGCTCCGGCGTGTAGCTTTCCCCAAGCATAATCACAGAGCGCGCCTCCGGCCACAGCACCGACGGGTCCGAGCGCCAATGTTTGCGCGCTTCTAACCATTGCATCTGCCCGTGGTAGTCTTTGGCGAGAAATCCATCCAAACCCGCCGCCACATGGCCCACCGAATCCGGCCGGCACACTTTGGCCAGATCAAAGCCCAAGGACACAGCTTCCGCCTTCATGCGGGTGGTCAGATCATCCGCCATGACACCCCCGCCTTCTCAGTCCGAAAATATCCTCGGGGGTGAGGCCGTCAGGCCGAGGGGGCAGACAGCCCCCTTGCCAGCGCCCGCGATCAGAAATCCAGATCAGCATAATGCGCAGGCGGCGGGAAGCCGGGCACCTGATCCGCCAACACAGCCCGGAACGCCGGACGCGATTTGATGGTGGCATACCAGTCTTTGACCACCGCAGAGCGGTTCCAATCCACGTCACTGATGTAGTCCAGCGCACTCAAATGCGCCGCCGCCGTGAAATCCGCCAAGGTCATCACATCCCCCGCCAGCCAACGGCGGTGGTCCAGCAGCCAATGCGTATAATCGAGGTGATATTTGATAGCTTTGGCCCCGGCTTTCACATTGGAACTGTCCGGATAGCCCGTGCCCATCAGCTTGCGATTGACCCGCTCATACAAAAGCTTCGCGGTGACCTCATGGTGGAACTTGTCGTCAAACCACGCCACCAGCCGCCGCACCTCATAGCGCCCATCCGGGTCACGCGGCATCAACGCCGGGTCGGGATACTTCTCTTCCAGATACTCACAGATGGCGTTGCTGTCCGCCATCATCTTGCCGTCCATCTTCAGGACCGGCACTTTGGCGGCTGGATTGCGGCGCAGGAAATCGGGATCTTGCTCCCAATAGCGCTCCTCTACAAGTTCCACCTCAAGCCGCTTTTCCCCCATCACGAGGCGCACCTTGCGGCAAAACGGAGACAAGGGCACATGGAACAGACGGTTCATCAGCAGGGTCGCAATGTTGTTGGGCTTTGTCCTTCAATGCCTTGCCCCTGCGCATATTTCAATCCGCAAAACACGCCGCGCGCGCTTCTCCGCGTATGGTTTCCGCCCCATCCAGGATCGCCGCGGCCCGTCGCCGCACCGCCGCTGTGGGCTTGCTGGCAGAGCGCTGCTTGGGGTTGGGCAACACCGCCGCCAACCGCGCGGCCTGCACCGGCGTCAAATCCTCTGGCCCGACACCAAAGTAATGCCGCGCCGCCGCTTCCACACCAAACACACCTTCATCAAACTCAGCCACATTCAGATAAACTTCCAGAATCCGCCGCTTGGTCCAGGTCATCTCCACCAGCGGCGTCATCAGTGTTTCCATCGCCTTGCGCGGCCAACTGCGCCCTTGCCAGAAATAGACGTTTTTCACGGTTTGCTGACTGATCGTGCTTGCGCCTCGCCCCGCGCCTTCGGCAATTGCATCCCGGATCGCCTCCACGTCAAACCCCCAATGCAGACAGAAATTCGCATCTTCCGCCGCCACCACGGACCGGCGCATCACCGGCGCCACCTGTTCAATCGGCACCCATTGATAATCCACCTGCCCCAATCGCCGCTTCTCGCCAATCATCGTCCAGGTCGTGGGCGGATTGATCACAATGAAAATCAGGATCGAGAAGATGAACAACGACACCGCCCACATCAGCACCCGTCGCCACCAATAGCGCAGCCGCGCCCACTGGCGCTTAATCACGCCAGCTTTCGGAGTCGCCGTGCTCTTATTGGTGCCCTTTGTCTTGGGCTTTGATTTGGCTGCTTTCTTGGCCATGTCCCTGCCGCCGTCTTTGGCAAAGGGAGTAGAGCCTCACCGCCCATAGCGCAAGCCTACGGCGAACAAGCCCAGACCCGAACGCTGCAGCCACCGCCGTTCTGATAACAATACCCCAAGGCATTGTCTTCCGCCTGAGACCGCGTCCCAGCCCAGCCATAGCCCCAATTTCCAGAGGTGCCCTCCGCAATGGCCCCACAGGTGTTGTAGAAGGTGTGCACGTTGTCACAATCCCAGCCACATTCCCCCTGCAAGGCGTTCACCGCGTCGGCTTCTGAATACTTGCCGTAGGAATAGCCCCAGGCCCCGCCAGGACCAATGCCAACTGCGCCCCAACACTGGGCAAACCCGCACTCTCCTGCGGACACAGAACTCCCGGCTGTCAGTGCAGCCACTGTCACAATCGCTTTGAAAAATCGCATCAAACATCCTCCATGGCTGACAGCAGTATGGACCGATCCTTGATAAATCCCAAAAAGCCACATTTATTTATACGGCGCAAAGGCTTGATCTGCTTGTAAATGCACAGCCCGTCCAGTAACGACCGCAACACCAAAACCAAAAGAGGCCCTTCTCGTGACCCGCTCGACCATGCTCCTACGCGCCCTTCTGGCCCTCATTGGGCTCTGCATTCTATTTCTTGGTCTGGACGTGGTTTTCGGCGGCATTCGCACCTCAGGCTGGATGGGGCCCACTGATTTTGTCGACGTGCTCAACCCCACGGATTTCAACGCCCAAGACAACCATGTGCGCTTCTTGGGTGGGGTGTTCACCAGCTTCGGTCTGGTGTTTCTGGCTGGCGCTTTTCTGTTTCACTCCCTGCGCATCACCTTGATTGTGCTGTGCGGCATCGTCTTTCTCGGCGGTCTGGCCCGCTTCACCACGCCGGACTTGGCCACACTCCTGAACATGGCCGTACTGCCATCCGTTTTGCTCGAGTTCTTCTTGTTCCCAGCCTTGGCAGTCTGGATCTTCAAAGCAGGCAGGCACCACGGCCCATAGGCAATCGCAGCCTCCGCCAAAAGAAAACCCCCGCCAGTTTGCACCAGCGGGGGTCTTTTGTGTCTCTGATCCAGCGTTATTCCGCTGGAACAGCTGTGCCTTCTTGAGTCAACGGCTGCGGGATATGCACCAGCATCTCTTTAGGGCAGACCTGCAGGAAGTTGGCTTTTTCAACATCCCAATGCTGCAGGATATCGCGCGCCTTCGCAGAGCCAGTCTCCGCGACATGGCGCTCGATCAGGCCTTTCAGTTGATCTTCCCAATGCTGCACTGCCACGGGTGTCGTCACCAAAGTCTCGAGGTTCATAACCCCTTCGGCCTTGCCTTCCGGATCATAAAGATAGGCCATACCACCGGTCATGCCCGCGCCAAAGTTGGCGCCAATATCGCCAAGGATCACCGCGATACCGCCGGTCATGTATTCACAGCCACAGGCGCCACAGCCTTCGATCACAACCTTCGCACCGGAGTTCCGCACCGCAAAACGCTCACCGGCACGCCCTGCGGCAAACAGGTAACCGTCGGTGGCACCGTAGAGAACCGTGTTGCCGATGATGGTGTTGTCGGCCGCCGTCAGCGGGCTCGCCATGGGCGGACGCACCACAACGGTACCCCCAGACAGGCCTTTGCCCACGTAGTCGTTGGCATCGCCAGACACTTCGATCTTCAGACCAGGTGCCGCAAAGGCCCCCAGCGACTGGCCCGCAGAGCCGGTGAGCTTGACGGTCAGGTGATCTTCCTGAAGCGCGTTGCGCATACCAAAGTTGCGCACGATGTGGCTTGAGGTACGGGTGCCCACAGTCCGGTGCGTGTTCTGCACCGCGTAAGACAGCTGCATCTTCTCACCATCCTCAAGGAAGCGCGCCGCATCCCGGACAATTTCCGCGTCCAGCGTGTCAGGCACGTAGTTGCGGTCTTTGTCGCGGTTGTAGACGATGTCATGCGCTCCATCGACGGTGATCAGCAGCGGGTTCAGGTCCAGATCGTCAAGGTGAGCAGAGCCACGAGATACCTGCGCCAGCAGGTCCGCACGGCCAATCACCTCATCCAAGGACTTCGCACCGATGGAGGCGAGGATTTCCCGCACTTCCTGCGCATAGAAGGTGATCAGGTTCACCACTTTATCCGCCGTACCGGTGTATTTCGCACGCAGGTCTTCGTCCTGAGTACACACACCAACCGGGCAGGTGTTGGACTGACACTGACGCACCATGATACAGCCCATCGCGATCAGCGCGGCGGTACCAATGCCGTACTCTTCCGCCCCCATCATCGCGGCCATCACGATGTCACGACCGGTCCGCAGACCGCCATCGGTCCGCAGGGTCACCCGCTCGCGCAGGTTGTTCATTGCGAGCACTTGGTGTGCCTCGGTCAGACCCATCTCCCATGGCAGACCACAGTATTTGATCGAGGTCGCAGGCGAGGCACCGGTGCCACCGTTGTGGCCGGAGATCAGGATGATGTCGGCTTTCGCCTTCGCCACACCGGCCGCAATTGTGCCAACGCCCGAGGACGCCACCAGCTTCACCGTCACCTTACAGCGTGGGTTGATCTGCTTCAGGTCATAGATCAGCTGCGCAAGGTCTTCGATCGAATAGATGTCGTGGTGCGGCGGCGGTGAAATCAGGGTCACACCTTTGGTGGAGTGCCGCAGTCGCGCAATCAAGTCGGTGACCTTCATGCCCGGCAGTTGGCCGCCTTCACCGGGCTTCGCACCCTGGGCCACTTTGATTTCCAGCTCTTCACACTGGTTCAGGTATTCGGCGGTCACACCAAAACGACCCGACGCCACCTGCTTGATCTTCGCAGACGGGTTGTCGCCGTTTGGCTCCGGTACAAAGTGTGCCGGATCTTCGCCGCCCTCACCGGAGTCAGATTTTGCACCAATCCGGTTCATCGCAACGTTCAGGGTTTTGTGCGCCTCAGGAGACAGCGCGCCCAAAGACATGCCCGGCGTCACGAAACGCTTCCGGATCGCGGTGATGCTTTCCACTTCCTCAATCGGAATGGCCTCACCCAACGGCTTGATGTTCAGCAGATCACGCAGATGGATCGGCGGGTTCGCCTGCATCTTCGCAGAATATTGCTTCCACATCTCATAAGACGCACGGTCACAGGCCGCCTGCATCATATGCATTGTCTGTGCACCCCACGCGTGGGTCTCACCAGACTTACGTGCCTTGTAGAAGCCGCCAATCGGCAACACATCGGTGCCCGACTTGAAGCCTTTGGCGTGTACTTCTTCGACCTTGTGCTGAATGCCGCTGACACCAATGCCGGAAATCCGGCTGGTCATGCCCGGGAAGTATTCCGCACACATCGCACGGGACAGGCCCACGGCCTCAAAGTTCAGACCGCCGCGATAAGAGGAGATCACCGAAATCCCCATCTTCGCCATGATCTTCAGCAGACCTTGGTCAATCGCCTCACGGTAGCGCGCCATATTCTCGGTCAGCGAGCCATCCGCCAGACCGCGCTGAATGCGATCCGCCAGCGTGTCTTCGGCCAGATACGGGTTCACAACCGTCGCACCGGCGCCAATCAGCACGGCAAAATAATGCGGATCGATACACTCGGCAGAGCGCACGTTCAGCGAGCAGAAGGTCCGCAAACCTTTGCGGGTCAAGAAGCTGTGCACCGCGCTGGTTGCTAGGATCATCGGCATCGCAACCTTGTCCGCACCCTGCGCCTGATCGGTCAGCACAATGTGCCCCGCACCGGAGCGCACCGCGTCCTCGGCTTCCGCCCGGATACGCTCCAAACCGGTCTGCAACGCGCCATCATGGCTGCCCGCGTCAAAGGTACAGTCGATGGTCACAACCGTGTCGTCAAACGCCTCAAGCATGCGCTCAAACTGGCCGCTGGCCACAAACGGGCTCTCCAGAACCGCAATCTCGGTTTGGCTGCCATCTTCGCTCAACACGTTCTTCAGATTGCCAAACCGCGTCTTCAGCGACATCACGCGGTATTCACGCAAGCTGTCAATCGGCGGGTTGGTCACCTGAGAGAAGTTCTGACGGAAGAAGTGGCTCAGCGGGCGGTACATCTTCGACAGAACGGCAGATGGCGTGTCATCGCCCATCGAGGCCAGCGCCTCTTTCGCGTCCTCCGCCATCGGCGCAAGGATCTGCTCAACCTCTTCCATGGAGTAACCCGCCGCGATCTGACGCTGACGCAGCTCTTCACCGGTAAAGGTGGCTGTCTCTTCCACAGTGGCCAGTTCGTCGCCCAGATCACGGATCTTGCCAACCCACTCTCCAAACGGACGTGCGCTGGCGAGTTTGTTCTTGATCTCTGTGTCGTGATAAAGCTTGCCCTCTTTCATATCCACGGCCAGCAACTGACCCGGACCCAACGCGCCTTTTTCCACCACAGTGGCTTCATCAATCGGCACCATGCCCGCTTCCGAGCCGGAAATTAGCAGTCCATCGCCGGTCACAACATAACGCATCGGGCGCAGACCGTTACGGTCCAGACCGGCACAGACCCAGCGGCCATCGGTCATCGCCAGCGCCGCCGGGCCATCCCATGGCTCCATCACGGAGTTGCAGTAGGAATACATGTCACGCCACGCCTGCGGCAGCTCCACCGCCTGCTTGGACCAGCTTTCAGGCACCAACATGGTCTTCGCCATCGGCGCCGAGCGGCCCGCGCGCACCAGTACCTCAAACACGCCGTCTAGCGCCGCAGAGTCAGACGCCCCACCCGGCACAATCGGCTTAATATCTTCGGCGTAATCACCAAAGGAAGCAGACGCCATGCGGATCTCATGGCTCTTCATCCAGTTCAGGTTGCCTTTCAGAGTGTTGATCTCACCGTTGTGCGCCAACATGCGGAACGGCTGCGCCAGCCACCACTGTGGGAAGGTGTTGGTCGAGTAGCGCTGGTGATACAGCGCAAAGGCGCTCTCAAACCGCTCATCCATCAGGTCTGGATAGAAAACCGCCACCTGCTCCGCGAGCATCATGCCTTTGTAGATGATCGACCGGCAGGACAGCGACGCGATATAAAGCTCGGTAATGTTCGCCGCCAAAGCCGCTTTCTCAATCCGACGACGGATCACATAGAGCTCACGCTCAAACGTGTCCTCGTCCACACCTTTGGAGTTGGAGATCAGGATCTGCTCAATCTCCGGCCGGGTCGCGTTGGCTTTATCACCCAGACAGGTCACATCCACTGGCACATGGCGCCAGCCATAGATGCGATAGCCCATCTTCAAAACTTCGGTTTCCACGATGGTCCGGCAGGCTTCCTGCGCGCCATGGTCGGTGCGTGGCAGGAACACCTGACCAACCGCGATGAATTCGTCTTTATTGGGCTCGTGGCCAGTGCGCTCAATCTGATCATAGAAGAAAGACACTGGAATCTGCACGTGAATGCCCGCGCCGTCGCCGGTCTTTCCATCCGCATCCACAGCACCCCGGTGCCAAATCGCCTTCAGCGCGGTGATACCCGCTTCCACAACCTTGCGGCTTGGTTTGCCGTCCACAGACACCACAAGACCAACGCCACAAGAGGAATGCTCCTCGGCTTCAGAATAGAGACCGTTCTCCGCCATCCATTCGCGTTTGGTTTCTTCGGCTTTGACCCAGTTTTCATCATACTTTGTCATTGGCTGTCTCCTGTCCCAGAGTTGCGGGGTAGCTTGGGGCCGTTTGCTCCGCTTGTGGCAGGTCTTCCCTGCGCACCACGGTGAAATGGCTTTCCAACAGTTTGCGCACCTGGCGCGTTTTTACGTCCATGGCCCGCTCAAGCAGCGGACGCATGATGTCGAGTTTCTTCAACGCTTTCACCAGATCGTGGGACTCGCCCCGCAGGATGAAATGGTTGAAGGTTTTGGGCGCTTGCGGGAAGCGGGCCCAGTGAATGCGTTCTTCGGGCGTGTCGCCGTGCAGCACGACATAGCGCGTGCCGTCTTGTGGCGCAGGCACCTGACGGTGCCGATAGGTCGGGAAACGGCGGCGCCACTTCTGCCAACGGGTCTCTTCCGGCACCACTTTGGGATGCATGGAGAATTGCGGAGACAGAGCCACAACGGTGTCGACACGGGTCAGCGTCGGCAACACAAGCGCCATAAAGCCGCCCATGCTGTTGCCCAGGGCAACCACCTCGTCAATGGCTTCGCGTGCCACCACCGTCTCTATCTCCTTCACAATCGCCTCGGGCAAATCCGGGCTGTTCATCCAAGTTCTGGCCCGCTCTGTGACCAGGATCACGTGGTTCTCACCGCCCTGCGACGCGGTCCCCACAAATTCAAACGGCGGCATCTCATTGGGCTTTGTGCCCACTCCGCCAAGCGAGACCACCAACCGATTGCCGGTGCCACGCATGTAAGCCACCTCATGGTCCTCGGTCGCGATCCGCATCTGAATGTCGACTCTTTGATCCATCAAGCGGCCAGTCCCTCAGGTCGTCCCAAGATCGCTGAACAAAGCGATGCACTGTGCCCGGGTCATTTCCTTGCGACCCTCTCCGATGAAGCCAAAGCTGTCAGGCTTCTGGTCAATGAAGATCTCGTTCTTCAGCGCGAACCCATTTGGATCATCAAACAGCCCCACCGGAATCTCCGTACCACCGGCCCACTCGTTGTCCGCAGTCACGCGGTAAAACAGGTTGGTGCCGCATTTGCCGCACCAGGCCCGCTCAGCCCACTCCGAACTCTGGATGCGCGCGATGTGTTCGGCGCCGCTCCAGCGGATTGACTCGGTTGGCACCGTGACCCCCATCAACGCGACACCGGTCCAGCGACGGCACTGCTCACAATGACAGATGCCTGCCTCCGCTGGCACCTTTTCGGACTCAAACCGCACCGCCCCACACAGGCATGCGCCGGTCTTGGTCGATGTGGGGTTCGTTGTCATTGGGTCAACACCTCTGTCATGTTAACAAACGCTGGTCGAAAGTTGCACAGTCGCAAAACAGTCGTGATACCGACGCAATACCGACGTCCCTTTTGGGCCTCGGCACCGCGCCAATTAACACTTATTCCGCAGCCATCGCCGGGGTTGCGCCCAGCTTTTCAAGGATTGCGTCGGCACAGTCGCGGCCGTCTTTGATCGCCCACACCACAAGGCTTGCACCGCGCACGATGTCGCCCACGGCATAGACGCCTTCGAGGTCGGTTTCGCCGGTTGTGAATTGCGCTTTCACTGTGCCCCAACGGGTCACTTCCAGCTCCGGCTGGTCCCACAGGGCAGGCAGATCTTCTGGCTCAAAGCCCAGCGCCTTGATCACAAGGTCCGCGTCCTCAACATAGTCCGCACCTTCAATCACTTCGGGGCTCTGACGGCCGGATGCATCCGGCTGACCCAGACGCATTTTCTGTACCATTACGCCTTCGACATTGTCGCCACCGGTGAAGCCTTTCGGAGCGGAAAGCCACACAAATTCAACGCCTTCCTCTTCGGCATTCTGCGTCTCACGCTGCGAACCCGGCATGTTGGCTTTGTCACGACGATAAAGACATTTTACGCTTTCGGCCCCCTGACGGATCGCCGTGCGCACACAGTCCATCGCGGTGTCACCACCACCGATCACAACAACTTTTTTGCCTTCCGCATAAAGCTCGCCGCTTTTGATCTCAGGCACAACGTCGCCAAAGTTCTCGCGGTTGGACGCGGTCAAATAATCAATCGCTTTCACGATGCCATTGGCTCCGGCACCCGGCCCACCAAGGTCACGACTCTTATAGACGCCAGTCGCAATGATCACCGCATCATGCGCGTCACGGATCTCTTGGAAGGAGATGTCCTCGCCCACGTTGCAGTTCAGCTTGAAGGTCACACCGCCGTCTTCCAGCAACTGGTTGCGGCGCATAACCACATCTTTTTCCAGCTTAAATCCGGGAATCCCGTAGGTCAGCAACCCACCCGCACGATCATAACGGTCATAGATGGTCACCTGAAGACCCGCACGGCGCAGCCGGTCCGCCGCGGCCAGGCCACCAGGGCCTGCGCCAATGATGCCAACGCTCTCGGAACGCTCCTGCATTGGAGTGATCGCACTCACCCAACCCTGCTCCCAGGCCGTGTCGGTGATGTATTTCTCAACAGAGCCGATGGTCACAGTGCCGTGGCCAGACTGCTCAATCACACAGTTGCCTTCGCAAAGTCTGTCCTGCGGACAGATACGGCCACAGATTTCCGGGAAGGTGTTTGTGGCTTGGCTGACAGCATAGGCTTCTTCTAGACGGCCAGTCGCGGTCAGGCGCAGCCAATCCGGAATGTTGTTGTGCAGCGGGCAGTGGCTCTGACAATACGGCACGCCACATTGGCTGCAGCGACTTGCCTGCTCTTCTGCCTTCGCCTTAGCGAACTCTGCGTAGATTTCGTTGAAATCTTCCTTACGTACAGTGGCGCCACGCTTTTCAGGCATGTCACGATCCACAGTCACGAATTTCAGCATAGGTTGCTTTGCCACGTCAGCTGCCTCCTGATTAATTCCGGTTCGGTGTGTTTAAAAAATATTCACCCGACATAAAAGTCAACTATACTGACATATAATTCAGTTTTTTGGCAAATGACGTGGTGAAAATACAAAAAATTGCCGAATTCTAGGTCCGATACGGACTTATATTCTGTGTTTCCCTTGAATCATTGACCAATTATACGTGAGTCGCTCAATCAAGGATCCTGCCAAAAATGGCTCTTTTTCACATTTTTCTGGTGGCGATCATCCAGGGCCTCACCGAATTCCTTCCGGTGAGCTCCTCTGGGCACCTGATTCTGGTGTCCAAAGTGACCCCGCTGCCCGATCAGGGACTCGCCATAGATGTCGCCGCCCACGTCGGCACATTGGGCGCCGTTGTCCTCTATTTCTGGCGCGACACCAAAGTGGCCCTCTGCGGAGTGCCCCGCATGCTCACCGGCCGCTTCGACACCCCCGGTGCCCGGCTCGCCTTTCTTTTGACCGTGGCCACCATCCCGGTCTCCATCGCCGGTTTTCTACTTAAAATCACCGGCCTGAACGACGCCATGCGCTCCATCGCTGTGATCGGCTGGGCCATGATCCTGTTTGGAATTTTGCTCTGGTGGATGGATCAACGCGGCCCGCACACCAAAACCGAGGGAGATTGGTCCCTCAAGGACGCCGTGAAAATGGGCCTCTGGCAGGCCCTTGCCCTGATCCCCGGCACCTCCCGCTCCGGCATCACTATCACCGGCGCGCGCCAGCTCGGCTACGCCCGTGCCGACGCCGCCAAACTTGCGATGCTGATGTCGATCCCAACCATCATCGCCAGCGGCGCACTGCTGTCACTGGATGTCATCGCCGAGGCCAATATGGCTTTGGCCAAGGACGCTGCCATTGCCGCCGTCTTTTCCTTCTTTGCCGCCCTCTTGGCATTGGCGCTGATGATGCGACTGTTGCGCTCGATCAGCTTCACACCCTATGTGATCTACCGCATTCTGCTTGGGGTCGCCCTGCTCTTCATCGCCTACAGCTGAGCACAAAAAAACGCCGCTGAAACAGCGGCGTCTTTCCGAATACGTTGTGAAGTGCGGCTTACGCCAGCGCTTTCACCCGCGCTGCCAGGCGGGACATTTTCCGCGCTGCGGTGTTCTTGTGGTAAACACCTTTGGACACACCGCGCATCAGTTCTGGCTGAGCTGCTTTCAGCGCTGCGGAAGCTGATGCTTTGTCGCCGGACTCGATGGCTTCTTCCACTTTGCGGATGAAGGTACGGATGCGGGAACGACGGGCTTTGTTGACTTCAAGACGACGCTCGTTCTGACGGGCGCGTTTCTTTGCCTGGGGCGAATTTGCCATGATCTGAGACCTTTTGTTTCGGTACGATTAAATGCGTGCTACGTTCCGAACGGGCTCTCTTGTTCAGAGAATCAGATCAAGCCTGAGCGGGCTGCACGCGCATGTATGGCGGCAGTGTATAGAGATTTTGCAGAGAAACGCAATCCCCAACCGCCAAACACCACATCCATCGCTCAATCCCTCTGATCCATCAGCAGCCGGAACTCTTCCAGACGCACTTCAAGCGCATCAAACCGCGCGCCAATGGCCTCGCCAACCGTGGCCCGCTCTTTAAGCGCCAGCACAAACTTCACCGTCTTCAACACATCACGCCACCGCGGATTGTCCGGTAAGGTCTCAATCAGCAGGTACTTGTCCAACGTACGGGTCTGCAAAGATGTCTTGTCCAGGTTCACCCGCCAGATGCCGCTGGTTTCGGCAAAATCAATCTTGCTCTTGCCTGTGGCCGCCCCCCAAATCTCCAGAGACTCCGACATCAGTGTGACAATGGCCTCCCGATACGCATCTCCCGGCCCCTGCGCCTCATCCCCACTTTCATCCCGCGTCATCAGAGACGGCAAGGAGGTGTCCACTACATCGCGCAACGAGTTCACAAACTGCGCCCGAGGCACTTGCCCCGGTGTGAACAACACGGCGCGTCCGCCACCCGCTTCCGGCAACATGACAAACAGGCTCACCTGATGCGGCTGCCCCCGCAATGTCACCTCAATATGGATGGGCTCATCTTCAACCTCTGTCTGCTCCAATGGCGTCAACACGTCTTCTGGCAGGACATCTTTCAACCGGCTCTTGTTCACCGCAACCGGTGTGTCCAACACCTTCTGCCCCGCCTCGTTTGCGTAAGTGATGAGCCCCCGCGCATTCACACAGATCAAACCATCTTCCAGGGTATCAAGCAGCTGCGCCATGCGCCGCTGAGACAGCCGCAAGGCATCTTCGATCTGAATACGGCGTTCGATTTCTTCTTTGAGTTCCCGGTTTTCCTCCGCCTGACTGCGCGCCCGGCTCGCCTCTAGAAGCGTGCGAATACGACTGAGCAACTCATCCTTGGCAAAAGGCTTCACCACGTAATCATTCGCCCCGGCATCAAATCCAGCCAGCATATCACTCGTGCGTCCCCGCGCGGTCAGCAGGATGATCGGCAACTCATGCAGACGGTGCCGACGCCGCAAATCCCGTGCCACATCCAGCCCGCTCAACCCGGTCATCATCACATCCAGAACAATCAAGTCCGGACGTTCTTTGGCGACACTGCGCAACGCCTCGGACCCGTTGTGCGCGGTCATCACCCGATAGCCCTGTGGCACTAGCAGGTTCTGCAGAACCTGCAAATTGATCGGCTCGTCATCCACCGCAAGAATCAAAGGCGATCCCTCCGGCGCAGCCGTCTCCACCTTTTCCACAGCGGGCTGTGGCGCCGCTGCCGTGACAAACTCGGCTGGCAGCAAATCCTCCGGCATCGCAACCGGCGCCTGATCCGTCACCGGCAGAATCACGCGAAACTCCGCGCCTTCTCCGGGGGGGCTGGACACTTCGATGCTGCCCGACATCATGTCGGCAAGGTGGCGCGCAATGGTCAGCCCCAAGCCCGTGCCAGTCGCCTGCCCCGAGCCATCCGGCGTCAGTTGCTCCAGCGGATGGAAGATGCGCTCCATACTGTCTGCCGCAATGCCAGGCCCATGATCGCGAATACACACCACCAACTTATCCACAGTCGAGACCGCCGCCGTGATTTCCACATCACTTCCACCGCCGTATTTCACAGCATTGGACAACAAGTTGAACAGGATCTGTTCAAATCGCACCGGATCGGCATACACAGCCGGCAGGCCCTCCGGCAGATCAATTTGAAACTTGGCCGGATCCACTTGAAACGTCGGCTGCAACAACTGCACCACACTGTGCGCCGCATGGGACACATCAACAGGCTGCAAATCCAGTCGCATCCGCCCTTCGCGAATGCGGTAGATGTCCAACAAATCATCCACCAGTCGAGACAACCGCCGCGCGCTAAATGTGATCAACCGCAGCTGGCTGGCCTGCGCGGGCAGCATCTCGCCCATCGCTCCGCCTTCCAGCGTTTCCAGAATACCAATGATCCCGTTGAGCGGCGTACGCAGCTCATGGGAGGTATTGGCCAAAAACCGGTCCTTCATCCGGTCGGCCTCCTCGAGCTCGGCGTTTTTCTCACCAATCTCGCGCAGCTTCTCCTGCAACTCGTCATTCTTATCGCGAATAAGGTCCAACTGATCGCGCAATGCACGCCGCATTTGGTTCACCGCACGCGACAGCCGAGCGTACTCCACCGGGCGCTCATATTCCGGCAGCGCATCATTCAAACTGCCCGTCGCCACGGCGCTCGCGGCCTCGGACATGCGGCGTACCGGTCGCGTGATGGCATTAGAGAACACAAAGGACAAAATTGATAAAATGACCGTTGCGATAGCGCCAATCGCCAACAAAGTTTCCCGCAAGCGTTCACTGTTCTTGAAGGCCGCGTCTCTGCTGGTCTCGGCCACCACTGTCCATTGTGGAAACGGGTCTTCCAGCACCCGCCAGGCAGACAGCGTCGCCCCGCCCGACAATCCAGCCTCCAACACCGCCACACCATCTAAACCCGTCATTTGCTTCGGCATCTTGACCGGCCCGCCTGCCGCAGGGCCGCCGTTGGAGGCAATCACAATGCCGCCCGAGGACAACACAGACACATCGGCATCACTTTCCGTCACCAGCGCCTCAAGGCTGTTGGGCGGTATCCGCAAGATCATTGCGCCACGGTGACTGCCATGCAGCCGCACCGGCACGGCCAGATAGGCGGCCAGCTCGCCGGTGATGGCGTCCACCGCAAAATCCTGAAACACAGGATCAAAGCCCGCGCCGGTGGTCACTTTGTAATAGGCCTGCCCCAACCCAATCACACGCTGATTGAGCGGCCGCCCCAAATAGGCATCTTTGTAAACCGAATAGACCACCTGCCCATGCCGGTCGGCGAGGTACAAATTGTCAAATTCCGCCTCCCGCAGGAACTCTTCAAAGTCCCGGTGAAACCGACGATGCGTGTTGGAATACTCCAGCGCCTCGCGCAGCAGTTGGTCTTCGATCTCCTCTTCGGCCGGGTTGCCTGCGGCACTGTCGACGCCAAAGATGCTGCGTAGCTGCGCCCCCGCCTCCTCTGGCGTTCCCTCCATCTGTCGCAGCGCATGACTGAAACCATAGAATTCCCCGACCGAGTAGCGCACGTTCGCCGACTGCGCGAGGTTTTCCGCCTGCCGGCTGGCATAGGTCACATATTGCGCAACTTCGCTGGCCTTGGCGTCGCGCGCAAAGGCGACCTTCTCAAAGGTTTCGGTTGTGATGGTCTGATTGACAAGTCGGTAAAAAACCAAGCCGCCGAGCGCCAATGGCAGCACAGACGCAAGGAGAAAGGTGACAAGCAGGCGCGCGCGAATTCCCTGTAGTGGCACTGTAACTCCGAAATTTCTGGTTTTGTTGCAGCTGATCCTGCGGTTTGGCCAAGGTCGAAACAAGGGTTCAAACTGAAATTCACAAAGAATTTTTCCGCAGGTAGGAATTCTAACAACCTGAAAGAGATGGATTTTTAATGGCCGCAAGCGGAGATCAAACTGTGTTTTGACGAAATTGCCGATTTTTCTGGTGCCATTCCTCCGAGCGGGAGGATTTCAATGCGCAACATCCGTGGCGTTTGGTGAGGAGACCAAATGCAACCATGATTTGCATCATGGCCCCTCGATACGAGGCATGACGCGGACAGACATAAGGCGGGACAACCCGCCTGCACAGGGAGACACAAAAATGAAATTTAAGGCTACTGCCGGGCTGCTGGCTTCGGTTGCGCTCTGGACAACCACCGCTCAGGCCGAAGAGACCGTCCTGACGGCGCTGCCGGATCAGGTCACTGCATGGGTGGAAAACTTCAACCCATTCAACCAGACCACCGCCGCACCTTCCGTCATGCATTTCATGTATGAACCGCTGATCATCTTCAACGCGCTGGACGGCGGCAAGCCGATCTTCCGTCTAGCAACCGCGTTTGACTACGCAGACGACCTTGGCTCCATCACCGTCACCCTGCGCGATGGCGTGAAGTGGTCTGACGGCGAAGCCTTCACTGCCGATGACGTGATCAAATCCTTCGACCTGGCTCTGAGCAACCCGGCTCTGGACAGCGTGGGCATGGCGCAAATGCTGTCTGGCGTGGAAAAGCTTGACGACAAGACCGTGCGCTTCAACCTCGCCACCCCTTCCAGCCAGGCGATGTATCAAATCGTGCGCGTACCAATTGTGCCTGAGCACGTCTGGAGCGGGGTAGATGATCCTGTGACCTTCACCAACCCGAACCCGGTTGGCTCCGGTCCGCTGACCGAAATCCGCCGCTTCACCCCGCAGGAATACACCCAGTGTCGCAACGCCAACTACTGGGATGCTGACAGTCTGAAAGTGGACTGCATGCGCTTCCCACAGATCGCCAACAACGATCAGGCGCTGGCCGCAGCCGCCAATGGTGAGCTAGACTGGATGGGCTCCTTCCTGCCAGACATCGACAACACCTACGTCGCGAAAGACCCTGAAAACCACCGTTACTGGCTGCCTGGTGGCTCGCTTGTGGCCTTCTACATGAACTTTGAAGCACCTGAAGCGGGCGACAAAGCGGCGTTCAACGACGTGAACTTCCGCCGCGCTGTGTCTATGGCATTTGACCGCGAAGCCATGGTGGAAATCGCCGGTTACGGCTATCCAACCATCAACCAGTACCCCTCGGGTCTGGGCCGTGCGTTCCACGCTTGGAACAACGCGGAAGTCGACGAGAAATTTGGGGGCTTCACCCGATATGACATCGACGGCGCCAAATCACTGCTGGCCGAAGCAGGCTTCAAAGACATCGACGGTGACGGCTTTGTCGAAACACCAGACGGCGAACAGATCGACCTCGAAGTCATCGTGCCAAACGGTTGGACCGACTGGGTCAACAGCTGTCAGATCGCTGTGGAAGGCCTGAACGCCGCCGGCATCAAAGCCAGCGTTGCCACACCTGAAGCCGCAGTATGGACAGAGAAACTCATCACCGGTGAGTACGACATGGCCATCAACTCGGTACGTGTCGGTGCAACCCCGTTCAACCAGTATCTGGACTCGCTGCACAAGAACAACCAGGCCAAATCCCGCTTCGCAGCGTCGCGTTACTACAACGACGAGCTGAGCGATCTTCTGGATAAGTTCACCCAGACCAGCGACACCGAAAAGCAGATGGAAATCATGGCTGAAGTGCAGACCATCGTAGGGGAAGATGTGCCACTGGCGTATGTCTTCAACAATCCCCGCTGGTATCAGTACAACACCAAGCGTTTCACCGGCTTCTTCAATGCGGACAATCCGGTGGCCAACCCGGTGGTTCACAAGACCAACCCGGCCCGCCTGGTCCACCTGCTGAACCTGCGGCCAGCTGAGTAAAGCTTCCCTACCTTAGGGGCCGCTCACACCGTGAGTGGCCCCGCTTTTGGCAGACACTTCCCTCTCGACAGATGGTTTGACCTGATGCGTTTTCTATTGAAGCGGCTCGGCTTCTACGGCGTGGCCTTTCTGGTGGCTGCGACCTTCAACTTCATGATCCCGCGCATGTTGCCTGGCAACCCCGCCGACATCATGCTGGCCAACTCCGGCGGCATGATTGCGCCTGAGGCCCGCGACGCGCTGATGGCAACATTTGGCTTCATCGACGCCCCCCTGCATGAACAGTATTTTGCCTACCTTGGCTCAATCTTCACCTGGGACTTCGGCCTGTCGATCAAGTTCTACCCCATGCCCGTGGCAGATGTGCTGATGCAGGCCCTGCCCTGGACCCTCTTCCTCACCGGCTCTGCCCTGTTGATTTCCTTTTCCATCGGCACGCTTCTCGGCATCCTGGCCGCATGGCGCCGCGGACGGCTCACCGACGTAATCGCCTCCCCAACCGCACTGGCCCTCCAATCCGTGCCTGCGGTGGTTGTGGCGCTCTGCGGTCTTTACTTTCTCGCGGTGCAAAACCGCGTCTTCCCGACCTCTTACGCCTTCAACCCAAGTCTTGACCCGGCCTGGAGCTGGGAGTTCATTTCCTCGGTTCTCTACCATGGCTTCCTGCCGGTCGTGACCCTAAGCGTTGTATTGATCGGAGGCTACCTGATCACCATGCGCAACAACATGATTGGCCAACTCGGCGAAGACTATCTTGCCATGGCCGAAGCCAAAGGTCTGAGCGACGCCCGCGTGCGCTATGCCTATGCCGCCCGAAACGCCCTTCTGCCCTCGGTCACTGCTCTGGCACTCAGCTTTGGCGCCCTGTTTGGCGGTTCGCTTATCACCGAAGTGGTGTTCAACTACCCCGGCGTCGGCAACCTCTTGTACCTCGGAATCGTCGGGCGTGATTTCCCGCTGATCCAGGGCCAGTTGCTCATCATGACACTTGCCATGCTGCTCGCGAACCTCGCGGTAGACCTGGCCTATGTCTTCCTTGATCCCCGATTGAAGAGGGCCTGATGTCTGATCTTCTCCGCACCTTCCTGCGCAACCGCAAAGCCGCCATCGGCCTGACCATTGTCTTGATCTATGTTGCCATTGCGATTTTTGCGCCTCTCATCGCCCCGTTTGACCCTGTGGCCCGCGTTGGCCGCCCGCACCAGGCACCGTCCGCAGAACATTGGCTCGGCACCACGCGCATGGGCCGCGACGTGTTTAGCCAGCTGATCTGGGGCACCCGTACCTCGCTTATGGTGGGCATCGTTGCCGGACTGATCGTCACCGCCATTGGCACCGCCATCGGCATCACCGCCGCCTATTTTGGCAGTTGGGTCGACGATGTCCTGAACTTCCTAACCAACGTTGTATTGGTTCTGCCGCAACTGCCCTTGCTGCTGGTTCTTGCCGCGTTCCTTGGTCAGGTTGGCCCTTGGGCCATCGCCCTGATCATCGGTCTGACCTCCTGGGCCTGGGGCGCACGCGTCACTCGCGCGCAGGCCATGTCCCTCAAAACCCGTGACTTCATCCAAGCCTCCGCGATGATTGGCGAGCCCACCTGGCGCATGATCCTTGTGGAGATGCTGCCCAACCTACTGTCGATCATCGGCTTCAACTTCATTGGCTCCGTGATCTTCACCATCATCACCGAGGCCACGCTGGAATTCCTAGGTCTCGGCAGCCCGCTCGCCACCTCTTGGGGCACCATGCTCTATAACGCACAAACCGCCTCCGCCATTATGGTGGGCGCCTGGTGGGAAGTGTTGGCCCCCTGTGCCGCGATTGTCCTGATCGGCATCGGCCTGTCGCTGATGAACTTTGGTGTGGATGAGATCGCCAATCCGCGCATGCGCACCCTTGGCAACGTCGCCAAAGCCCTGCGCATTGAGAAACGTCTGACCCGTCAGCGCATGCAGGAGGCCAACCAATGAGCGCCCTTCTTTCTGTCAAAGACCTGCGCATTGACTATCTGACCAGCGGGGAGCCGTTCACCGCGGTGCGCGACATCTCTTTTGAGATCCAGCCCAACGAAATCCTTGGCCTCGCCGGGGAGTCAGGCTGTGGCAAAAGCACGGTGGCTTACGCCCTCATGCGTCTGCACAAACCGCCTGCGCTGGTGCGCAACGGCCACATCCTGTTTGAAGGCCGCGATGTGCTCTCCTTTGGCGACAAAGAGCTGCGCGCCTGGCGTTGGTCCGAAGTCTCCATGGTGTTCCAAAGCGCGATGAACTCGCTCAGCCCGGTGATGACCATCTTCCGGCAGTTCTACGACATGCTGCGCGCGCATGGCATGGTGACCAAAGCACAGGCACAAGAACGCACCGCGCAGATGCTCGAGATGGTCGGCATCCCCGCCGACCGTATGCACGCCCACCCGCACCAACTCTCTGGTGGTATGCGCCAGCGTGTGGCGCTGGCCTTGGCCCTCACGCTCAAACCCAAACTGATCATCATGGACGAACCCACCACCGCGCTTGATGTGGTGGTGCAACGTGAAATCCTGCAAGAGGTGCTGCGCCTAAAAGATGAACTCGGTTTCTCCGTGCTGTTCATCACCCACGACATTGCCCTGATGGCCCAGATTTCGGACCGCATCGGCATCATGCGGGAAGGCAAGATTGTCGAAATAGGCACCGCCTCGCAAATCGTGACGGCACCGGAACACGACTACACCAGCAGCCTATGGAACGCGATGCCGCTCCTCGCCCAGCGCCCGGAAGGAATGGCCCATGCCGTCTGACACCCCAATCCTCAGCCTCGACAATCTGAGCAAAACTTTCACCGTGCGTCCGGTCTTTGGCCGCGCCTCGGTGGTGTACGCACTGCGCAATGTGTCACTCGACCTCCTGCCGGGTCGCGCCCTCGCCCTAGTCGGCGAAAGTGGCTCCGGCAAAAGCACCGTTGGCAAAATGATCGTCGGGGTGCACAGCCCCACTTCGGGCCGCATCCTGTTTGAAGGTCAGGACATCGCCGCTATGACATCCAAGGCGGATCAAATGCGCTATCGCCAGGCGGTGCAAATGGTCTTCCAGGACCCTTTCTCCGCTCTGAACCCGGCCCACACCATCCGTCACCATCTGCTGCGTGCCTTGGCTTTGCATCAGCCAGAAGTCAACCCGGACGCCGCGCTGCGATCTATTCTGGAAGACGTGGAACTGGACCCGGTCTCCACCCCGGACAAGTTCCCACATGAACTTTCCGGTGGTCAACGCCAGCGCGTGAACTTCGCCCGCGCTTTGGCGGTGAAAGCCCGCCTGATCGTGGCGGACGAGCCGACCTCGATGCTGGATGTATCGATCCGTAAATCCGTCCTGGGTCTGATGCAGCGTCTCAAATCTGAATACGGCCTGTCGATCCTGTACATCACCCACGACATCGCCACGGCCGAGTATTTGGCGGAGGACACCGCCGTAATGTTCCGCGGGCAGGTGGTCGAGAAAGGCCCAACGGCTTCAGTTGTTGGCAACCCACAGCATGGCTACACCAAGCTCCTGCGCGCGGCTGTGCCGGACCCCGCCTTGCGCCTGACAGGAGGCGATGCGGGCTTTGCTGCCCAAGCCAAAGTGGTGCGCGAAACCAGCGCCCATCCTGTCAGCGCCTTGCGCGAGATCAGCCCCGGCCATGTCATTGCCGAACATGCGGTCCCGGCCCATGCCTGATCTGCTGGTGCCACTCTACAGTCTACCGCCGGAGCCTCCTCTACCCGAAGGAATCACCCTGCGCGCGGCGCTGCCCTTTGAATCCCATGTGTTGCTGGCCTTTGTCTCCAAACATTTTGGTGTCAAATGGGTGGACGAATGTACCGTGGCTTTGGCCGCTCGACCTGCCCGTGTTCTAGTCGCTACCGAAGGGTCCACCCTACTTGGCTTTGCCTGCTACGACGTCACCTGCCGCGGCTTTTTCGGCCCCACCGGCGTGGCGCCAGAAGCTCGCGGCAAGGGCATTGGAAAAGCGCTCCTTCTGGCCGCATTGCACCGTCTGCGCGCCGATGGCTTTGCCTACGGCGTGATCGGGCAGGCCGGGCCAGTTGAGTTCTACCAACAAACCTGCGGCGCCGTTGTGATCCCCGGCTCCGAACAAGGCGTCTTTGCCAACGCACTTGCGTGACCTCTTTTGACACTGTCTTAGTCATCCAACCAACAGGACGATAGAAATGCACTTCCACCTCGACAGCCTCTGGCACGCAGAAGACGGCGCCATGGAGTTTGCACTGACCAATTGCGGCGACACCCCGGTCACCAACCCGCGCCTGATTTACACCACCCTGGTGCGCACCCTGCGCCCATCACGCTGCTCCGGCGCAACACTGGTTCGCCGTCAGGCCAACTTCCACGAATACGAATCTGAGGCGGGTTTTGTACTGAACCCGGGCGACACCTGGCGCTTCACCGAACACAGCCTCACCCGTCCTGCCCAGCACTCCAACGAAGGCCCCAAGTCCGCCGGCGTCATTCTGGAAGACGGCACTCTGGTGCCTGCTTTTGCCAGCGAACTGCAGGCACCCAAAGCCATCGGCGAACCCGCGCCAATCGAAAATGCGACCCTTTCCTGTGGCGTGCTGCCACAACCCAACCACGTTAAGGTGAGCCAATGGTGCGCCAACGCCCCGGTGCACTACGCCGTGGCCCAGCGCGATCTGCCCACCATCCAAGCCGTGTCACACGTCGCCGACCTCTCCCGTCGGCTCTATCCTCTGGCACCGGTGCCATTTGTCCTGACCGCAGAAGACGACGTGCCGCAGCTACAGATCGCAACAGACGCGTCACTTGGGAATGAGGCCTACCGCATCAGTTGGCAAAACGGTCAGCCCACGCTGTTCCACGCCACCAATCAAGGGCTGCTCTATGGCCTCATCACGCTGGCCCAGACCCTGACCAACGCCTATCAGGACGCCGGCAACTACGGCGTGCCGTTCACCGGCGAAATCGCCGATGCCCCGCGTCACGAATGGCGCGGCGCGCATCTCGATGTCTCTCGCCAGATCTATCCGATGGAGCAAGTTCTGCGCTACGTGGACATCATGGCCTGGCACAAGATGAACCGCTTCCATTGGCACCTGACCGATGACGAGGGCTGGCGCTTGGAAATCAAAGCCTACCCGCAACTCACCGAGGTCGCCGCACATACCGGTCTGGACCTGCCCGTTCTGCCGCAACTCGGCGCCGACCCTGCTGGTCAAGGTGGCTACTACACTCAGGATGACGCTCGCCAAGTGGTGGCCCATGCCGCAACGTTGGGCGTTGAGGTGATGCCGGAAATTGACGTACCGGGCCACTGCGCCTGTGTGCTTGGCGCACTGCCTGACCTCGTCGATTCTGAGGAGCCGGAAAGCTATTGGTCGGTGCAGGGCTATGCCAACAACGCGCTCAACCCGGCGATCGAAGGCTCCTACACTTTTGCCACCAAAGTGCTCGAAGAGGTTCTCGAGATCTTCCCGTTTGAGGTTGTGCACATTGGCGGTGACGAAGTTGCCGAAAACGCCTGGATGCAGTCCCCCAAGGCCCAAGCGATGATGCGCGAGACCGGCCTCAAGGGCACCTTCGAACTGCAGGCCTATTTCTTGCGTCAAATTCAGGATTTTCTCGCAGATCGCGGCCGCAAGCTGGGCGGGTGGGAAGAGGTTGCCCATGGCGGCGGTCTGGACCCGGAGAAGAGCCTATTGTTCGCTTGGACAACCGTAGAAAAAACCGCAGAACTTGCGAATGATGGCTACGATGTGGTCAGCACGCCGGGTCAGGCCTACTACCTCGACATGGCACTCTCGGATGCCTGGTACGCGCCAGGCGCAAGTTGGGCCGGGTTCACCCCGCTGGACAAAACCTATGCCTTTGAAGCGGACAACGGTGACGCCGCACTTCAGGGTCGCCTCAAAGGGGTTCAAGGCTGCATGTGGAGCGAGCACCTCACCACATTGGAGCGTCGTAATCACATGATTTACCCGCGCCTGAACGCCATTGCCGAGGCAGGGTGGAGCGCAGCGGAAAACAAATCCTTTGAGCGTTTCGCCGCATTGGCAGAGCTGATGCCACGCCTGTAACAACACGCCTATAACAAAAAGCCCCCAGCCATCGGTTGGGGGCTTTTCAATTTACGGCTTAGTCCCCCAAAGGCTGCGGTCCGGTTCGGCCGTGATAGGCTGTCAGAGACGCCCGTATGCGGCGCAGGTTTTCCGTCGTCTCCGATGCCATGCCCTGCGCAACCGCCATTGCCAGCGCGTCCACCAGAATCATATGCACATACCGCGACGCTGTTGGTTTGTGGATGTCCCGATCCTCCGGCAAATCCACCACAATCGGGATCGAACAGGCATTGGCCAGCCGCGTGTTCGGCTTGGTGATACAAATGGTTGTCGCGCCATAGCCGCCCGCAATTTCCGCAGCGCCAACAATGGCATCCGCCTCGCCACTGGCAGAAATCAAAAACAGCACATCGCCCGCTTTCAACGTCGCCGCCCGCATCTGCAGAATATAGCTGTCGCTGGTGGACACCGAAGGGATTCCAAGACGGAAAAACCTGTTGGCTGCTTCTTGAGAGACGTTGGATGATCCGCCGCCAATTCCCGCAAACAACAGATGCTGCGTGTTCAACAACGCCTCTTTGGCGCGGTCCAACACCTCAGGCTCAATCTGGTGGCGCATCGTGTTGGTCGCGGCAAACAGCGCTCCCAATATCTGATCAACAACAGTATCCCCCCGTGCCGCATCCGGCAGAGGATCCGGCGAAAGATACTGCCGACTGACCGCCAGGTTTTGCGCCAACCGCAGTTTGAATTCACGAAAACCGTCACAGCCCAACGTCCGGCAAAACCGTATCACTGTCGGTGTGCTCACCTCACAATGTGCTGCAAGGTCCGCAATATTCATCGAGCTCACATCTTCCAGATGTGCCTTTACATAGTCCGCAACCTTCTGCTCCTGTGTCGCCAACTTTCCGTCATGGTGGTGCAATGCGGAAATCACATCTCCGGCGCCTGTACGTCCCTTCTTCGGGGGCAGATCTTCCAGGCTTGATTCGGGGGGGTTCTCGGTCACGGTTGCCTCACATTTCACTCCATCGACGTGTAATTCAGATACATTTTCACGTCAAACATCCCAAATTTCTCGCTTTAGTTACGGCAATACCCGCCAAATTGTGTACTTAAGTAACAAAAATCGCTTGATTGCACGCGTGATTCAAAAATATACGTACCTAAAGTACACAAATCGATCCATGGGAGGGGGCCGATGCGTCACTGGGCAGAATCTGCCAGCGCGAAAATCAACACCATCGTTGAGGCCATTGTTGCGGCGCTTATGCTCGCCTTGGTGCTCGATGTGTGGCTGGGGGTGGTCGACCGCTACTTCTTTCATTGGCAACTGCCCTGGCCCGAAACTCTGGCCCGCTACCTGATGATCTGGGCCGCGATGCTGGCCGTGTCACCCGGTATCGCCCGCCGCGACCACATTGGCCTGACCGCTTTCATCATGGTCCTGCCCTATCCGCTGCGCCGCGCGATGCTAATCGCCATGGACGTGCTGGCGCTGGCGCTGTTTCTCTATGTGGCGTGGTACGGCATCGCCTTCACACAATCCGGCGCCCCGCGTCAGGCCATGATCTTCGGCGTCAGCCTTGCGCCCTTTTATGCCGCCATTCCCGTCGCTGCATTTCTGTCCTCGTTGCAGCTCACCCTCGTACTGATCCGCGACCTTGGCACTCACATCGACAACCCGCCCTTCTCTGACCACCTCGAGGAGGAAACTTCATGATTGTCGCCATTGCTTTCGTGACCTTGATCCTCTTTGGCATGCCCATCGGCTTTGCCATCGGGTTGGCAGGTGTTGTTGGCCTCATCGACATGGCCGGAACCCAGTTTCTTGCCGTCGGCCCAAGTAAAGTCTTCAACGGTCTGAATATTTTTCCCTTCCTCGCCATGCCGTTTTTCATCCTCGCCGGTGAAATCATGAACGACATCGGCATCACCAACCGCTTGGTGAAGTTGGCGCAGGTGCTGGTTGGACGCTTCCGCGGCGGCCTCGCCCACACCAATATGCTGGCCTCAGTCTTCTTTGCTGGACTCACCGGCTCTGCCACTGCTGACGCCGCCGCCTTTGGCCGCACGCTTGTCCCCGCGATGGTCAAAGAAGGCTACAAGCGCGACTACGCCTGTGCCGTCACCGCCGCTGGTTCCATCATTGGCCCCACCATTCCGCCTTCGGGTCTGATGGTGGTCTATGGCTCCTTGATGGGCGTCTCGATCGCAGGCCTGTTTGCAGCTGGCGTCCTGCCCGGGCTCGTAATCTGCCTTGTTTGCATGAGCGTCATTGCCATTGGCGGCAAACGCGAAAACCTGCCCAAAGCGGTGCGCGGTGCCACGCCCCGTGAAGTCTGGGACACCTTTGTCTCGTCACTCACAGCTCTCGCCATGCCCGTCATCATCCTCGGCGGCATTCTGGGCGGCGTTGTAACCCCCACCGAAGCGGCCTCCATCGCCGTGGCCTATGCCGTCTTCATCGGTGTCTTTGTCTACCGCACCCTGACCATCAAAGGCTTCTACGGCATGCTGGTGCGCACCGCTCGCATCACCGGCGTGATCTTTGTGATCATTGCATTCGCAGGCATCCTGGGCTGGTGGATGAGCTTTGAGCGCATCCCACAACTGCTGGCCGAAACCGTGCTTGGCCTCTCGGACAACCGTTACGCCGTTATCGCCATTATCATCGGCCTGCTTTTGCTGGTCGGCATGGTGATGGACATAACCGCCATCTTGATCATCCTTGCCCCGGTGCTGGTTCCCCTCACGGAACAGGTTGGCCTCGAACCCATCCACGCCGGCATCATCTTTGTCCTGGCGCTCAACATCTCTCTGATGACGCCCCCGGTCGGCGCCTGCCTCTTTGTCTTATCTTCGGTCACCGGCGAAAAACTGGAACGCATCTCCATCAAGCTGTTCCCGTTCCTGCTCGCCGAAGTCGCCATCCTATTTGCCTTTGCCTTCTGGGAAGACGCCGCACTCTGGCTGCCTCGAATGCTCGGCTTTGCTCAATAACCACCAAAAACTAAACCCAACGGGAGGAACCCATGAAAACTCTTATCAAAGGTCTGGCAATCGCCGCGACAATGACTGCGACCAGCGCATCCGCTGGCGGTGTGATCAAATTTGGCCACGACAACAAGACCGATCCTTTTGAAAACCCGGCACACGCATGTACCGCCGTGTTCTCCAACATCGTGACCGCCGACACCAACGGATCTGTGTCTGTCGAAGTCTTCGGCTCCAACCAGCTTGGCTCCGCCGCAGAGCACGTGCAGCAGGTTCGCGATGGCATTATCCAGGCCACCCTGACCTCCACCGGCGCGCTGGCCAGCTACTACCCACGCATCGACGTGTTGAACCTGCCATTTGCCTTCAACGGCAACGCCTCCACCTACGAAGTATTCGACGGTGACTTCGGCAAAGAGCTGGCCGCGGACATCGAAGCGGAACTTGGCGACGTTGTGGTTCTGGGCTTCCCGGACACCGGTGGCTTCTTTGCGGTCACCAATTCCAAGCGTCCTATTGCCGATCTGAAGGACTTCGAAGGCATCCGCATCCGCACCATGACCCTGCCATCGCACCAGAAGATCATGCAGTCCCTCGGTGCAGAGGCCTACCCACTGTCTTGGGGTGAAGTCTACTCCGGCCTGCAAACCGGTGTGATCGACGGCCAGATGAACCCGGTGCCAATCATTTCTTTTGCCAACTTCGCCGAAGTGCAAAAACACATGACCCTGACCAACCACCTGTTCTCGCCATACACCTTCATGATCAACCGTGCGTTTTATGAAGGTCTGAGCGACAGTGAACGTGCCACCATTCACACCGCAGCGGAAAACTGTGTCGCTGCAAGCCGTGGCCTGTCCCGCATCATCGAAGCCTCTGATCGTGGTCTCGCTGGCCTGATGGACAAAATCGAAGTGACCGCCCTGTCCGCAGAGCAGCGTGAAGCCATGGCATCCGCCGCCCAGCCTGCGTTTGAAGCCCATGTGGCAGAGAACATGGACGCCCGCGCCGGTGAGCTTCTGGCCAAGTTCAAGTCCGAGGTTGCGGCCGCAAACGCTGCCAGCTACCTCGACTAAAATCATCCCCTCCCTATCCTCCAAAAGCGGGTGGGGACTTGGGCAAGCATCCAGCGGGATGCTTGCCCGCCTTGTTAAACAAAGGACCAAACCATGCGGGTTTTCTGTGCTTCGGTTGCCACCGAAACCAACACTTTTTCGCCGTTGCGCACCGATTTTGCTGATTTTGCACAGAGCTTTTATGCCCCGCCCGGAGAGCATCCGGAGACACCCACCCTCTGCAGCGCGGTCTTTCCCGCCCTGCGCAAGCGCGCCAAGGCAGGTGAGGTGGAGCTGATCGAAGGCACCGCCACCTGGGCGGAACCCGGCGGCCTGGTGAACGCCCGCACCTGGGATCGCCTGCGCGAAGAGGTGCTGGACCAGTTGAAAGCCGCTCTGCCGGTGGACGCTGTTGTCCTGGGCTTACACGGCGCAATGATTGCCGACGGCTGCGTGGATTGCGAAGGCACCCTGATCGAAGCCGTGCGCGAGATTGTTGGCCCTGCGGTCACCATTGGCGTGACCTTTGACCCCCATAGTCACCTCAGCGACAAACGCGTGAAAAACGCCGACATCATCACGGTGTTCAAAGAATTTCCCCACACAGATTTTGTCGAAACCGGCGAAGCCTGTGTTGACTTGACCCTGCGCGCCGCCCGTGGCGAGATCATCCCGCAAATCTCGGTGTTTGACGTGCGCATGATGGACGTGCTGCCCACCAGCCGTCACCCAATGCGCGGCTTTGTCGACAAGATGATGGCGCTAGAAGCCGACGGCAGTGCCCTGTCCATCTCCACTATTCACGGCTTTATGGCGGGCGACTCCCCGGATCTCGGCGCCAAAATCATTGTAATCAGCAATGGCAACAAACCTGCCGGAACCGCTCTCGCCCGCGAGTTGGGCCTAGAGCTGTTTTCCTTTCGCGGCACCACCAAACCCAAGTTCCTCACCGTCGAAGACTCCCTCGCCAAAGCCACTGCGGCAAGCGCAGGCCCGGTGATCATCGCCGATGTCTGGGACAATCCCGGCGGCGGTGTGGCGGGTGATTCCACCATTCTGTTACAGGCCGCACTGGACATGAACGTCGCCAATATGGCGCTCGGCACTATCTGGGATCCCATGGCGGTCCGCCTTTGCCACGCCGCTGGCGAAGGCGCAGAGCTTCAGCTGCGCTTTGGCGGCAAAACCTCCGCCCACGCTGGTGCTCCGATTGATGCCACCGTGACCGTGCGGAAAGTCGCCACCGACGCGGTCCAGAGCTTTGGCGACTCCATTGTGCCTTTGGGCGATTGCGCCGTGATCAACGTAAACGGGATCGACGTCGTGCTCAATTCCAACCGTGCGCAGACCTTCTCGCCGGACCTCTTCACCAACCTGGGCATCGACGTCTCCGCAAAACAGGTTGTGGCGGTGAAATCCACCAACCACTTCCACGGCGCCTTTGCTCCCATAGCCGCAGACATTCTCTACGCAGCAGTCAACGGCCCCTACCCGAACGACCCAACCACGACTCCTTACACCCGCCTGACGCGCCCGCTGTGGCCCATCGTTGAGGCCCCGCACGAAGAGGAACTGGCATGAGTTTTCCCTCCATCGACACCCCCGCGGTGCTGATTGACCTCGACATCGCTGAGGCCAACATCGACCGCTATCAAGCCTACTGCACCGATCAAAAGCTACACCTGCGCCCGCACATCAAAACCCACAAGCTGCCCCTGCTGGCCAAACGCCAACTCGAAGCCGGCGCCGTCGGGATCTGCTGCCAGAAAGTTAGCGAGGCGGAGGCCATGATCTCGGAGGGCGGCGTCGAGAATGTGCTGATCACCTACAACATATTGGGTGCAGAAAAGCTGGCCTGCCTGCGCGCACTCTCGGACACAGTCCGCCTAAGTGTTGTGGCCGACAGCACAACAACCGTGGATGGGCTTTCAGACACCTTTGCCAACGCCCCGACGCCCCTGACCGTGCTGGTCGAGTGCGACACCGGCGGCGCACGCTGTGGCGTGATGACTCCGGAACAAGCCGCCGATCTTGCAGCTTACATTGACGCAAAACCCGGCCTGACTTTTGGCGGTCTGATGACCCACCCCCCGGTCGGTCAGGAAGCCGCGGTGCAAAGCTGGCTGTCCACAGCCATTGATCTCATCTCTGCCTCTGGCCTGATGGTCCCGGTGGTCTCCATCGGCAGCTCCCCTGGCATGTGGCTGGCCCATGATGTCCCCATTGCCACCGAATACCGGATTGGCACCTACATCTACAACGACCGCTCCTTGGTGGCCCATGGCGTCTGCACCGAAGACGACTGCGCCCTCACGGTCCTGGCCACAGTGGTATCGGTTCCCAACGGCTCCCGCGCCATCATCGACGCGGGCTCCAAAGTACTGACCTCCGATCTACTTGGCCTGCAAGGACACGGCAAAGTCATTGGCCGCCCGGACATCACAATCTCCGGCCTCGCCGAAGAGCATGGCATCCTGACCGCTGACACCATTAACCTTTCCGTCGGCGACCGCCTGCGCATCATCCCCAACCACGCCTGCGTGGTGACCAACATGATGGACGAGGTGCAGCTGATCCGTGGCGACACCCCACAGGGCGCGCACCCCGTTGCCGCGCGCGGTAAGGTCTGGTGACCGTCGCCCCCAACCCTTTACTCAGTTAACCAAACACAAGGACTCTCAGATATGAGCAGCAAAAATATCGAACGTCTCGGCGATGACCGCACCGGTGCAGGCGGACAACCCCTGCCATTTGCCCCGGCCGTGCGCGCTGGCGACTTTGTCTTCATCTCCGGCCAGGTGGCCATGAAAGAAAACGGCGAGATCGAAGACGGCGGCATCGAAAGCCAGACCCGCCGCACCATGGAAAACCTGATCAAAGCGCTGGAACTGGCCGATTGCACCCTGGAAGACATCGCCAAAGTGGGCGTCTGGCTCGACGATCCGCGCGACTTCTGGACCTTTAACCGGGTGTACGCCAGCTACTTCCCTAACGGCGGCCCGGCACGCTCCACCGTACGTTCCCAGATCATGGTCGACGCAAAAGTCGAAATCGACGCCGTGGTCTACAAGCCGCTCGACAAAGACTAAGTTCTAAACGACTAGACCATCCGCATGGCCCGCCAATCGGTGGGCCATGTGTCGCTTTAATGACCGCGATGAGGGAGCCAACCAACACGCAAAAAGCCGCGCAAAAGCATCTCGCCGTTGCGACAAACAAGTGACCGAGTTTGGAAGAAAATTGGTGCCCAGAAGAGG
>NZ_JAKVCW010000009.1 GCF_022448905.1 Shimia sp.
TGGTGCCCGGGGGCGGAATCGAACCACCGACACGAGGATTTTCAATCCACTGCTCTACCCCTGAGCTACCCGGGCACGGGAAGGCGTCTCGCCTTGGGTGCAGGCCTTCTATGTCAGCCAATCGGGGCTGTCCAGAGGAAAAAGACAAAAAGTCAGTGCAAACGCGAAGTTTGTTTTTCCATCTCTTCCAGCGCCTCAATCGCCTCCTCAGGATCCTGCGAAGGCACCGCATAATCGCCGCCAAACCACTTGCCCAGATCGATGTCGGCGCAGCGTTTGGAGCAGAACGGGCGATAGCTTTGCACCGTGTCTTTTTTACAGATCGGACAACTCATTTTAGCACCTCTGACAGGGCCGCGCGGGCGTTTTTGCGCTGCAATTCATAGTGCCCCAGCGGGGTCCAGCCCACCAATGTGGTGTCAATGGTGTCGCGCTTAAACGCTGCGCGCAGCGCGCTCTCAAAGCCGCGGCGGTCCTTCTTGGGCATCGGCGCCAGGTCGAGCACAATCTGCCCGCCAAGCCCGCGCACGCGCAGCGCTCGTGGCAGCGCTTTGGCCACCGCAAAATTGGCTTTGGTGCCGGCTGCCGGTGAAGTGTCTTTGCCGGTGTTCACATCCACCGCCACCAGCGCGCGGGTCGGTTCGACATACATGTCAGCACCGCCGCCCAAAGGCACGCGCGCACCCTGCGCCTCTTCCAGCGCGTCGAGCACGCCGTGGGTGTCAAAGCTGCCGGCTTCGGTCACCACTTCGGCAGGCTCGGACCAGTCGCGCCACGCCGCCACATGCGGACCATCCCCATCTATCAGCTTCTCGGCTGGGCCGTCGACGTCCGCCATCACCTGTTCTGCTAGATCGAGCATCGCGGCGATGTCTTCGGCCACGTCGGCATCCTCGGCCTCGGCACAAGCGGAACGGAGAATAATACCCGCCTCCGGCGCTTCGGCCACTTCGTGCGCGACGCCCAACAAAGCATCGCGCCGATCATCATCGCGGATTGAGCGGCTGACATTCACACCAGGGGCGCCGGGCGTGACAATCGCATAGCGGCTTTTGAACAAGACCTTATGGGTCACCGGAATCGCCTTTCCCGGCTCCGCCAGCCCAGTCACCTGCACCAAAAGAACATCGCCTGGCGCCATGCCTTTGACCTGACGCAAAAATGCCATGCCGTCCGGGGTTTTCAAGAACATGCCGCCCTGCCCTTTCACAGGCCGGTCCGCCACCGCGCGATAGATCGTGCCCGGGCGCGGAGCGTCTTGGCTGTCAATCAAAAGGTCATCGAGCTGACCATCCACCATCAAGGCCGCAGCTTCGCGTCCCTCGATGCGGTCCAAAATGATCTGACGTCCCTTCATGTGCGCTCCTTATAAAGCGGGTAGCCGGCCGCTTGCAGCAGGCCAGCGGTTTCGGCCACGGGCAGGCCAACAATGCCGGTAAATGAGCCGGAAATCCACGGGATGAAGGCCCCGGCGGGGCCCTGAATCGCATAACCGCCCGCCTTGCCCTGCCAATCCATGGTGGCGAGATAGGCGTTGAGCTCTTCATTGGACAGCCGCTTCATTTTCACCGCGCTGACCACGTCGCGCTCAAACAGCTGGTCACCTTTGCGCACCGCCACGGCGGTGATCACCCGGTGACGTCGGCCAGACAGCGCCATCAGAAACTCCGCCGCCTCGGCTGCGTCCTGCGGCTTGCCCATGATGCGACGGCCCAGCGCCACAGTGGTATCGGCGCAGAGCACGACATCTTCAGAGGTCGCCTCAACTGCCAACGCTTTCTCACGCGCAATCCGCACACAATAGGGGCGCGGCAGTTCGTTATTATTGGGGTCTTCATTGATATCAGGGGGACAAATGGCATCTGCAACCACCCCGATCTGAGCCAACAATTCTTTGCGGCGCGGACTGCCCGAGCCAAGTATCAACCGCATCCCGGACCTCTTAAATGCGAAAAGGCGGCCCGTTTCGGGGCCGCACATTGGCTTAGTGTCAAACGCTTACTTGAAGCGGTAGTTGATCCGACCTTTGGTCAGATCGTAAGGGGTCATCTCGACTTGAACCTTGTCGCCAGCCAGAACACGGATGCGGTTTTTGCGCATCTTGCCTGCCGTATGTGCGATGATCTCATGGCCGTTTTCCAGCTCGACCCGAAACGTCGCATTCGGCAGGAGTTCCTTCACGACACCGGGAAATTCGAGCAGTTCTTCCTTCGCCATGGTCTCTCCTTTGATTAGCACCTGCAGCATTTTGCAGACGTGCGCCTAAATGAGGGCTTTTTCCCTTTTTTTCAAGGGTCAAAACCAAAAGAAGCCGATTTATCCGAAGATACCTCGACATTTCCTCCCATTAGCCACCAGTTCACTGGTGATCCGGCAGGCGGCTGAGCCAGCCCCCTGCCTGGGCTTCATACTTGCGCCAACCATCGGCACTGCCCTTGTAAATCTTCTTGCGCACTTGTTCCTGCGACGCGGTGCGCACCACATTTGCGCTGTCCTGCGGCGCCAGACAGGCCTCTTGCCACTCCAGACCAAGCGCCTGGATCAGGTTGAGAATTTGCGTGTCCGGGTCCCCAACGAGCGCCTCGTAGTCGACATCAATGATACGGTTGGGAAACCGCTCATGCCAGAACGCCATCAGGTCCTGATAGAGTTCAAAATACCGGATCAGGCTTTCGACATCATTGGTGAAGCCCAGACTATCGCTGGCATAGAAATGTCGGAAGTTAGACCAACAACAGGCCTTTGGATTGCGATGCACATGCACGATTCGCGCCTTGGGCATTGCTGTCGCGATATGCCCAATCAGACGGAAATTCTGCGGCATCTTATCGGTGATGAACGCCCCGCTGCCGGTTTGCGTCAAACGCGCCAAATAGGCCTGTCGCAACTGAGTCGCCTGTGCGGCCTCAAGCGGAGAACCCAGCAGATTCATCTGCTTCACCACCTGCGCCAGATAATCCAGCTCGCCCTTTTGAACGACCTGAGAATGACGGCCAATAATAGTCTCGGTCAGGGAGGACCCCGCCCGCGGCATACCCACGATAAATACTGGTGTTGGATCGCCCTCTGGCTCATCCACATCAAGAACCGGTTGGTTGGCAAATTGCTGCTTCAGCCCCTCAATCAACCGGGCTTCGGTGTCGATGTTGAAACGGGATTCTTTAAACCGAAGCGCGTTGGCCGCCAGCAGATTGCGATAGGCCTCGGCATACTCCTTGCGTTCTTCGTGAACGGCGACTTTGGCAAAGCCAAACTTGAGCGCATCCGTCGGCGCAGGATTGCGCTTCAACTGCGCCGCAATACGGTCTTCAAAATCAGTGATTTGTGAGGGTTTCTGGCTGTTGGCAAAGTTACAGTAGGCAATGCTGTAGCCGGGTGCGATATCCATCACTTGCCGCCATTGCGCCAACGCGTCCGCTTTGCGACCAAGCGCATTCAGCACCGATGCATGGTTGCTCAACAGGGCCGCATTTTCAGGCCAAAGCGACAGACCGTGTTCCAATAGTTCCAAACCGGTCTCAAGCTGCCCCAAGGCGTACATAAGTCTGGCTGCCTGCAACACCGGGCCGACGTCGTCAGGCGCCAACTTACAAGCAATCGAGTAACATTCTAACGCCAGAATCTGCTGCCCCGACTCCTCAAAGGCCTCCCCGAGATCCATGGCATAGGCCGGCTGATCCGCACCATGTTTGAGCGCATCCCCCAAGAGCGCGATCGCATTCTCGACCTCGCCCATAGCCAACAATGCGCGCCCCAATCCGTTCAGCGCAGCCGCATGTGTCGGCGCCTTTTTGAGAAAGGCAACAAACAGCGGAACCGCCAATGCGGGACGTCCCACCTTTGTGAGTCCCAACGGCAACTCAATGGCAGCCTCTTCATGCTGCGCCAATTGCGCAGCTTTTGTAAGGAAGCTCTCTGCGGCGAGGGCATCCCCCAACTGCTGCGCCGAAAAACCAGCCAGTGCATGCAATCCAACATGATCTGGCTGCACCTTGAGCGCCTTTTGCGCACGGAACATCACCTTGCGAAATTCGCCTTTGTCATAAAGCGATTGAATCACCCCAAGATCGGAGGCTTTGTTTGTTGAAACGCCTGACAGCTTCTGCCGCATAGTGAGTCCCTTGCTGAAATCCACGCAAGACTCTCAAAACATGGCAAACAAAAGGTTATCAGCCTGAAAAATTGCGCAGAAAACGGACTAGCCCCACCGCTCTCGCAGAAAGGCCACAATCTCGTCACGCGCAGTGCGATAGGCCGCCAGCTTGGCCTCGCGCCCGTCCCCGGCCTGCGCCCCGCTGGGGTCCGAGACCGGCCAGAACTCCAGCTCAAGATGGTCAAACCGGGTGAGGTCTTCAGCTTTGCTGCGGCTCGCCGGGGTCAGCGCCACCACCATGTCAAAGCTCGACAACTCCTCGCCACGCTTTTCCATCTCTTCAAAACTGCGGGTGCGGTGCCGGTTCAGCTCCACGCCAATCTCGGAACAGACCGCAATGGCAAATCCATCAATCTCCAGATCACTTCGGATGCCCGCGGATTGCACATAGACGTCCTGACCATAGAACTTCTTCATGATGCCTTCCGCCATCGGCGAACGCACCGCGTTCTGGTCACAACAGAACAACACCGATTGCGGCAAAGGTTGCTTCTGATCCGCGTCCGACACCCGCGTCAGCCCCCGAAATGCAGAACGCAGATCAAAGTGAACAGGCGGCGGGCTGTATCGGTGTCGATCTCCGCCTTGCCTTCCAGACGTTCCTGCAACACACGCGCCCCTTCGTTGTGAATCCCACGGCGCGCCATATCGATGGTCTCGATCTGGCTGGGCGGCAGGTTCTTCACCGCATCAAAATAGCTTTCACAAATCGCCCAATAGTCTTTCACCACCTGACGGAACGGCGACAGGCTGAGATGGAACTCGGCCGCCTTTTCCCCACCTTCGGTGGTCACATCAAACACCAGACGCTTTTCACGGATCGACAGATCCACAGAGAACGGCCCGTCCGGCACCATGCGGTCATCGCGTTTGGGCAGAGAAAAACTGTTCTCTTCCAACAGATCAAAAATCGCCACCTTGCGCTCCTGATCAATCTCCGGCGTGGGAGGTGGCAGATTGCGGTCATCGATTTGGATGTGGCTGATCCGGGACATGGTAGGCTCGTGCGTTTTTGCGATGCAGCATGAGTAGCGCACCGCCCCCCGCTTTGTCCATTGGTTGCCTCTGTCGCAGCCATTGACAGCGCGTCGCTGCTGCGCAATCCAACTTGAGCCCACTTGAAAGGACTTGCGATGTCACAGCCCCTGCCCGCCTTTGACCTCACCGGCCAGAACGCCTTGATCACCGGCAGCACCGACGGGCTGGGCAAAGCCGCGGCGGAACTGTTTGCGCAGGCCGGCGCCCATGTCTGGATCAACGGGCGCAAAGCAGATCGCTGCGAAGCCGTGGCGGATGGCCTACGCGCAACAGGCAACAAAGCCACCGCCCTGCCGTTTGATGTTGCCGATGACACCGCCGCCCAACAGGCCTTTGAAACGCTCGCCGAGGCTGGCGGGCTCTCTATTCTGGTCAACAACGTCGGCCAACGAGACCGCCGCACGCTACCGGAATTTACACGGGACGACCTGCAATCCTTACTGAACGTCGACCTGATCTCGCCCTTTCGCCTCTCCCAACGCGCATCCGAGCAGATGCGCCAAAAGGGCTACGGGCGGATTGTGAACGTCTCCTCCATCGCCGGTCTGATCGCGCAATCGGGTGACGCGGCCTACACCTCGGCCAAGGCCGGTATCAACGGCATGACCAAAGCTTTGGCGGCCGAACTTGGCACCGATGGCATCAACGTGAACGCTGTGGCGCCGGGTTTTTTCAAAACCGCGCCCAATGCCGCCGCAGCACAAGATCCCCAACTTGCCGAGAAACTGCAAAACGCCACCGCACTAAAACGCTGGGGCAACCCCGAAGAGCTCGCCCCCGCCATCCTCTTCCTCGCCAGCCCCGCCGCAAGCTATGTGACCGGACAGATCTGGGCCGTAGATGGCGGCTACACCAGCCACTACTAGAGCCTGTGGCACATTCTCATTCCCCAAATATCCTGGGGAGTCACAGCCTGCTGTGACGGGGCTAAGCCCCTTACTTGTTCAACGCATCCAGACGCGCGCGCACGCTCAAACCGTGCGCTTCTAGGCTTTCGGAAATCGCCAAAGTCTCCGCTGCCGGGCCAATTGCTTTCAAGGCTTCCGGCGTCATCTTCGACAGGGTAGTGCGCTTGATGAAATCCATCACCGACAGGCCAGAGCTGAACCGTGCCGAGCGGGCGGTCGGCAGAACGTGGTTCGGCCCACCCACATAGTCACCAATGGCTTCCGGCGTATATTGACCAAGGAAAATTGCACCCGCATGGGTGATCTTTTCAGACAGCGCGTCCGGGTCCGCCACACACAGCTCCAGGTGCTCCGGCGCTATCCGGTTGGACAGTTCCGCCGCCTGATCCAGATCTGCCACAGTGATCACCGCGCCAAAGTCCCGCCAGCTGGCGCCAGCAATCTCGCGCCGATCCAGCGTTTCCAGACGTTTGTCGACCGCATCTGCAACTGCTTGCCCGAAGGCTGCATCATCCGTGATCAAAATCGATTGCGCGCTTTCGTCATGCTCCGCCTGACTCAGCAGGTCGAGCGCAATCCAATCCGGATTGTTGTCTTTGTCTGCAATCACCAAAATCTCGCTTGGCCCGGCAATCATGTCGATGCCCACTTTGCCAAACACCCGGCGTTTGGCCGCCGCCACAAAAGCGTTGCCCGGACCGGTGATCTTATCCACCGGCGCAATTGTGTCAGTGCCATAGGCCAGCGCCGCCACCGCCTGCGCCCCGCCAATGCGATAGACCTCGTCCACCCCCGACAGCCGTGCAGCCAACAGCACCAGCGGGTTCGCCACCCCATTCGGCGTCGGCACCACAATCGCCAAACGCCCCACGCCCGCCACTTTGGCCGGGATCGCGTTCATCAACACCGACGACGGGTAGCTCGCCAATCCACCGGGCACATAGAGCCCCGCCGCCGACACCGGCGTCCAGCGCCAGCCCAGCGTGGCCCCACTCTCATCGGTCCAGCTTTCATCCTTTGGCATCTGCCGCGCGTGATAGGCCTTCACCCGCTCCGCCGCCAATTCCAGCGCCGCGCGGTCTGCGTCCGTCACCTGCGCACAATAGCTGTCGATCTCTTCTTCCGAGAACCGCAGCGTCTCCGGCGTCAGTTCCAGACGGTCAAACTTTGCCGTCAGCTCAATAACCGCCGCGTCCCCGCGATGGCGCACGTCTGCAATGATGTCGGCCACAACGGCGTCCACATCCGGGCTGTCTTCACGCTTCGCCCCCAGGAGGGCGGTGAAGGCGGCTTCAAAATCAGCAGCTTGCGCATCAAGAAAAACGGGCATTTGGTCTCTCCGTAAAGGTCACGCCTTCTTAGACCGCGCCCCTAGGAGGCTCAAGCGTCAAGCTGTCTCAGCATCAGAACATCGTCGCGCGGCTGCCCGTCAACAATCACAGAGCGCGGACGCAGGCCGATTTGCTGAAAGCCACAAGCCTGATACAGCGCCTGCGCGCCCAAATTCTGGTTGTCCACGCAAAGCTCCAACTGCAACACACCCATTTGCAGCGCCGCCTCCACGGCCGCGTCCAGCAAAGCCCGCGCCAATCCACGCCGCCGCGCAGAGGGATGCACATACAACGGACCAAGATCCGCCATGTGGCGTAGACGCTCTGGGCCACCCCGCCGAAGCGCGACAAGGCCCACAAGCGTTTCGCCCTCAAAGGCGCCAATCACCTCACCTGCCGACAGCTTTGCCACCAAGGCGCTGTCCGGTATGGCCACGGCTTCCGCAGCGGTCAGCAAAAACGCCGACGGATCCGCGCTTAAGCCGTGCAACCATAAGCCGCGGTAGGCTTGTAAATCATCAGCGGTCAAAACTCTGATCATTCCGGATGGCTTGGAGCCGTTCTGGAGGGCGCTTTGTAAGGCCGAGTCACGTCTTTCAACGTCACTTCCAGCGCTTCCACCGTCAAGCGGATCGCGCCATCGCCTGCCAAGGTCAGGATCACCGCGCCGTCGGCATCTTCGCCCGCTTCAAAGGACACGGACAACACCGACAGAATGGTGTCCGCGTCGCCGCGCTCCACGCCTTGGGAGGCCACCGACACCACATTATCGACCACCAGAAGGCTTTGCACCCGTTCCACCGAGCGCTTGCGGCGCTCCGCAGCGGTTTTGTCTTCCCAGCGGAAGCGATTCAGCAGTACGGCAAAACGGCGTTCTTTGGGTAACCACTGCATCTCGGACGCCGGAAAAATCGCATCCTGCGCTAGCGTCGACACCACCTGCAAATCCTCCGCATCCAACGCGCCGAGATTTAGCGGGTGATCACCGCCATCTTCAAACCGTGCATCCTGCTGCGTCACTGCTCCTGTACCCTTTCAATATGGGCCCCCACACCGCCCAGCTTCTCTTCAATCCGCTCATAGCCGCGATCCAGGTGATAGACGCGGCTCACAATAGTCTCGCCTTCCGCCGCCAATCCAGCCAAAATCAACGACACAGAGGCCCGTAAATCGGTCGCCATCACACGCGCGCCTTTGAGCTTCTCCACACCATGCACCGTTGCGGTACCGCCGTGCACCTCGATATTCGCGCCCATACGAATAAGTTCCGGCGCGTGCATAAAGCGGTTCTCAAAAATCTTCTCTTCCAGCACCGATGTACCTTCGGCGGTGCACATCATCGCCATGAACTGCGCTTGCAGATCGGTTGGGAAGCCCGGGAACGGCTCGGTGGTCACATCCACCGCTTTCACCCGGCCATTCTTACGAGCCACTTTCAGACCCTTTTCGGTCTCTTCCACATCAATGCCCGCCTCGTGAAGCTTGGCCACAAAGCTCTCAACCAAATCCAGCCGCCCGCCGAGCAGTTCGACTTCCCCACCACAGAACGCCGGCGCCAGCATAAAGGTGCCCAGCTCAATCCGGTCGGTGACAACAGGGTGGGTCGCACCATGCAAACGGTCCACGCCCTGTACTGTGATTTCTGAGGTGCCGTGCCCATCAATCTGCGCGCCCATCGAGCGCAGGCAGGTGGCCAGGTCCACAATCTCCGGCTCCCGCGCGGCGTTCTTGATCACTGTGGTGCCTTTGGCCAGCGTCGCCGCCATCAGGATGTTCTCGGTGGCGCCCACAGAGGCAAAGGCCAGTTCGATCACGGCTCCCTTCAGACCGTTAGGCGCCTTGGCGTGTAGATAGCCGTCTTTCAGCTCAATCTCTGCGCCCAGCTTCTCCAGACCAAAGATGTGCAAATCCATAGGACGCGCGCCAATCGCGCAGCCGCCCGGCAGCGACACAACCGCATGGCCCAACCGCGCCAGCATCGGCCCCAGCACCAGATTGGAGGCGCGCATCTTCCGCACAATGTCATAGTCGGCAATGTGGTTGTTGATGTCATGGCTCGACATCGCAAGCACCTTGCCGTCCTGCAGGCTGGTCACTTCAGCCCCCAGCGAGCCCAGCAACTGGCTCATGGTTTTGATATCGCTCAGCCGTGGTGCATTGGTCAGCGTCAGCGGCTCTTCGCTCAACAGCGTGGCCGGCATCAGCGTCAGACAGGCGTTTTTGGCACCCGCAATCGGGATCTGACCCTTAAGCGACCCGTTGCCGCGTACAATAATCGAATCCATTTAATCCTGCCCTTTACTCTTCACTGCCTCAGTTGAGTCGGTTGTCTCACTCTGCGCACGCGCTTTGGCCTGCGCTTTCCGGCGCCCCATATTGGCTTTTAACGCCGCCTTGAGCCGATCTTCACGGCTGCTGGCAGTTTTTTTGGCTTTATTTACAGGGGTCGATTTGTGTTCCATGCAGTTTCTTTACATGAGGTGCAAAAAAGGGTCCAGATTGCGCTTGCACATGTTGAAGTTTGGTCCTAAACACCGCGCCACGGTAACGCTGCTGTAGCTCAGTGGTAGAGCGCACCCTTGGTAAGGGTGAGGTCGGGAGTTCAATCCTCCCCAGCAGCACCACCGGATCTCCCGCTAAATTTGGTATACGCTTTCACAGACGGTGGCTGCTCCGATTTTGTCTGACTAGAGCAAACAATTGCGCACTCTAACCGCTCGCGCATTGACACCTCCCTGCTCTCTGATTTGCCCCGCGCATTCATAAGGCAAGGAATCGCCTTATCAAAGTCACGCTCCCCACCTTCCGAAAGCGACAATTTGCCCCTGAGGCAGATGGCGATTCGACAGGCGTCGTTCTAGAGTCGGGATCAATCCCGAAAAAATTCGAAACTTGTCCATGAAACGAAAACAATCAGCGCCTTCGATCTGTGTCGCGCAGATCACAGCACATGGGCCTCCCGAACCCGATCAATTGGTTCACATCTGGAAACGACAGAACCTCAAAACCATGACGCAAGGGAAACCCTAGGCAATAAGGGCGCAAGTATGGCGTCGCCCGGCACTGCTTTGCCGTACTACCCGCCCAATTTAGGCCTCAAACAGGAAACAATCCAAATAATACCCCTACAAACATTAACCAAAACTTAACGCTTAATCCTGCCGCAATCGCACCGCTTTTCGTCAAATTGTGCAGGTTTTTGTTTCTTCCTTGCCTCGATTGCATCATATTTGGAGTAAGTCCAACTGGGGGACGAGTTCTGGCTTGGGGCAGCCAAACGATACGTAGAGGGCATCTAGCGATGCCGCGCAACTCACGCCAAATGGCGCAGAGGCACCTTTTCTGTTAGGTGTGGACTGCCCTCTGGCGATCCGCGCGGCTTACGCGGTGGAAAAGAGGGTACCATGGCTGATCCAAACGGTCCGGGAATTGTAGACGGCACACAAACTGACGACGATATGTCCGTAGGATTCGTCGACACAGAAGGCGATACAATCGACAATAACGGCAACGTCATCAGTGCCCAAGACGGCGACGATGCAATCGTCGCTGGTGCCGGAGACGACACCATTTTTGCGGGCAACGGCGACGACACGGTCCACGCGGGTGCAGGCAATGATGAAGTCTACGGTGACGAAGTTGGCACGCAAGACGGCACCGATGAACCAGGTGATGACGTTCTTGCCGGAGAAGGCGGAAGCGATACCATCGATGGGATGGACGGCAATGACACCATCTATGGTGGCTACGAGCCAGGCTCCACACCGACTCCGACACCTGGTGGTATCCAAAGCTTCAATTGGAGCGGAGTTGGCAGCCCGGCAGACGGTGATGACCTAGCATCGTCCTTCGTGCAGAACACCGGTTCCGTTTCCGTAACCCTTACCTCTTCTGCCGGCTCGGGTGGGTCCAACACCTTTGAAGACGAGACGCAGGTTCTGGACGGCATCAACACCGGCGACGAAACCGGCGATGCCAACAGCGCCGCGCGTATCGCCACTGGCACAGGACAGAATGCGGCAACCTCTCAAACGCTCGCGTTCTCCGAAGCGGTTGAAAACGTTCAGTTCCGCATCAACGACATCGATGAAAACTCTGTGGTTAAGGTGCTGGCTTGGGACGCCCAAGGCAATCCTGTCGAAGTCACCTTCACAGCAGAAGACCTGACAAACCTGCACTTGGTGGATATTGACGGTGTTCCGGGCAACGAAGCGGCCATCTCCGACGGCAGCACTCCGGGTGATTCCACCACCGCCGCGAACTCGGTTTTGGTTACAGTTCCCGGACCAGTTGCCGAAATGGAAATTCGTTTGGTCAACCTCGGCGAAGAGCCTGCGGACGTGACAGTGTCCGACATCTTCTTTGAAGGTGGCCCGAGCGTCATCGAAGAGGACGGTGATGACGTGCTCACCGGTGGAGAGGGTGACGACCTAATCTATGGACAGGAGGGCGACGATCTCCTTACCGGCGGAGAAGGCATGGATACTCTGATGAGTGGCGACGATGCCGACACCATCCAAGGAGCGACCCACCTTGATTTCGTTTATGGTGGCGAAGGCGGCAATGATGATGACACGCTCGATCTTCGGGGTATGGGTCCAGTTTCAATCGTCTACACCGATCCCGAAAGCGAAGAAGGTGTTGTCGTTATTCGGGAAACCGGCGAAGCAATTGCCTTCACCGAGATCGAAAACATCCTATTTGATGAACAAGTTGCGCCAGACGGCATCGTACAGGGCACCTCGGACGGCGATGTGATCGACATCAACTACGACGGCGACCCGAATGGCGATTTTGTCGACAACGACGACGCCATCCTGCCAGGCCAAGAAGGTAACGACGACATTATTATCGCTGGCGAAGGCGACGATACAGTCATTGCCGCCCTGGATGACGACCTCGTTTTTGCCGGTGACGGCGACGACATTGTCGACAGTAGCTTTGGCTCAGACACCCTTTTTGGCCAAGATGGTGACGACTACCTCGACGGTCGGGAAGATGACGACTACCTGCGTGGCGGCGACGGCAACGACACCATTTTCGGTGGCGATGGAAATGACCTCGCTGGTGGCGACGATGGTGACGACTTCATTGCAACAGGCAGCGGCGACGATACCGCTTCTGGCAATGAAGGTGACGACTACATCGACGCCTTTACCGGAAACGACGAAGTGTCCGGTGACGCTGGCAACGACACACTGCTCGGCAATGACGGCGATGACACTGTATCTGGTGGTGAAGGCAATGACATTCTGGTCGGCGGTGCGGGCGATGACCGCCTATTTGCAGGCAACGGGGATGACACCATCTTCGCAGGCGGCGGCAGTGACTACGCCGAAGGCGGCGCCGGTGACGACCGTTTGGTTTCTGCTGGCGGCGATACAATGCTGGGTGGTGATGACCGTGACACCTTCTACGGTGCGGCCGGGGACGAAATCATCGGGGGTGAAGGCGGCGTTGACGAAGATACGTTAATCATCAACGGCCCTGCTGAAATCGAGTACGTCGGCGGGGATCCTGCGTCCGAAGCTGGCACGATCTTCTATCTCGACGGTGGAGGCAACCGGACTGGCGAAACTCTGGTATTCTCGGAAATTGAAACCGTTGTCATTCGCGAACTGTCAGGCGACGGCGTCGTTGAAGGCACTGCCTCCGGCGAATTGATCGACGGTTCCTACATCGGTGACCCCGAAGGTGACTTGGTCGACAACTTCGATGGGTTTGACAACATCACGAGAACAGACCTGTTCTCCGAAACACCTAACAGCTTCGTAGAGTCGCCCGGTGGCCCCTTCACCAACAGCCAAGATGACGCCATTCTTGCCGGCGGTGGCGACGACACCGTTATTGGTGGGGTTGGCGACGATGTTATCTTTGGTGGCGAAGGTGATGATGTCCTTGAGGGTGGTTTTGGCCGCGATGACCTCATCGGGGGCGCTGGCAACGACCTCATGACCAACACTGCCGGTGTTTCGCGCATGTTCGGCGGGGAAGGCGACGACACTTTTGTAGGGGGAATCCAGTCCGATCTCATGTACGGCGGAGTCGGTAACGACTCCTTCAGCGGCAACCTCGGTAACGACATCATCGCAGGAGGCGAGGGTGACGACACAATTGATGGCGGCTTGGGTGGCGACACCATCAGCGGTGGAGACGGAAACGACAGCATCATTGGCGGCCTGGGTGATGACGAAATCACCACGGGCGCAGGTAACAACTATGTGGATGCAGGCCTTGGCGACAACCTCGTCATTGCCGAAGAGGGCAACGATAGCTTAATTGGTGATGCGGGGGATGACGCTTTTGAAGCAGGCGCAGGCGACGATACCGTTGACTCGGGTGCTGGCAATGACAACGTTCTTGGCGAAGCTGGAGACGATCTCATTATCGGGGGTGCGGGCGAGGACACTCTAGATGGCGGTGAGGGGAATGATGCAATTACCGGTGGTACGCCCGGCATTGTAGGACTGGCATCGGTTGGGCAAACACCTGATACGATTATTGGTGGAGGTGGCAATGATACGCTTAACGGTGATTCAGGCGACGATCTAATCGACGGCGGTGACGACGACGACCTGATTGGCGGCGGTATAGGCGGCGATACAATCATTGGCGGAGCCGGAAATGACGAAATCTTCGGTGAGGAAACAATTGATCTCATCACGGGAGATTTGGCAGAGCGACCAGATGATTTTGATGATGCTCTTGCATTAGAACCCGGAGACGACTCAATCGATGGCGGCGCTGGAAGCGACACTATCTACGGTGAGGAAGGAAACGACACTATCATCGGTGGCGAAGGTGCTGACGAAATCACTGGTGGCCTGGGTACAGATGTGTTGTTTGGCGGCGATGATGAGGACGAGTTCTTCGTAGATCGGGCATCGGAGGGCATCGGAGACGAAATCTTCGGCGGAGACGGTGGCGTCGATCAGGATGAACTTTCGCTATTCGGGGAACAAGGGGTAGACTGGCGCCTAACAGACTTAGTGGCCGACAGCGATGGAAATGGCAGGGATGGCACTGTCGAGTTTTTGGATAGCTCAGGTGATGAAGCTGTAGTTATAGGTCGGATGAGTTTCGAGAATATTGAAATCATTCCCTGCTTTACACCGAACACCCGGATCCTAACCCCAATGGGCGAAGTGGCGGTAGAGAATCTGCGGGAAGGCGATCAAGTTGTGACACGCGACAATGGTTTGCAGACCATCCGTTGGGCAGGCCGCAAGCATGTGTCTGGCCGTGACCTGATGGTGCGTCCTGAACTGCGTCCGATCCTGATCAAACAGGGTGCATTGGGGCCAAACCAGCCAGAGCGCGATATGATGGTCTCACCATCCCACCGCATGCTGCTGGTGTCTGAGCAAGCCGAGCTGCTCTTTGAAGAGCGCGAAGTTCTGGTCGCAGCCAAGCACCTGACCCACCTTGATGGCGTGGAGCAGATCGACGTGGTTGGCGTAGACTACATCCACTTCCTCTGTGACAACCATGAAGTGGTCCTCGCAGACGGCGCATGGAGCGAAAGCTTCCAGCCGGGTGAATACTCCATGAACGGCATCGGCAAAGAGCAGCGCGACGAAATCTACGCCCTGTTCCCGGAGCTGCAGCAACGTGAAGGTCTGGCCGGTTACACCGCCGCCCGCCTGTCGCTGAAGCGCCACGAGGCAAAGCTGCTGGGCTGAGCCCCACAGTCACAAGTTCGCTATCGGAGAGGTCGACCTTCGGGTCGGCCTTTCTCGTTTTTGGGGCAGTAACCTAGCGCTGGACAGTTGCGCCGGAATGCCGTCAATTTGCTTAACACGCAAAGTTCTGACCGGAGCCCACCATGCCAGCGCCACACAACCCTTTCAAAGCCGCCCTTGCCAACAAACAGCCGCAGATCGGTTGTTGGATGTGTTTTGGCGAGACCGTCGCGGCCGAGCTGATGAGCACCACGGGATTTGACTGGCTTGTGGTGGATGGCGAACACGGCCCCAATGATCTGCGCTCCATCACCGATCAACTGCGCGCACTGGAGCCAACCAGCAGCCACGCAGTGGTGCGCGTGCCTATTGGCGAAGACTGGGTGCTCAAACAAGTGCTGGATGCCGGCGCGCAAACCGTTCTGGTACCGATGGTCGACACGGGTGCGCACGCCGAGGCGATTGTACGCGCTTGCCGCTATGCGCCTGACGGCGTACGCGGCATGGGCGGCTACGGTGCGCGCGTCACCCAATTTGGCAACATTCAAGACTACGGTACCACCGCCAACGCGGAAATCTGCGTGCTGGTGCAGGCAGAAACCCGTGCGGCCATTGCAAACCTCGACGACATTCTCGCGGTAGACGGCGTGGAAGGCGTGTTCATTGGCCCCGCCGACCTCTCCGCCGACATGGGCTTCCCGGGCCAACCCGAAGCGACCGAAGTGCAGGCCGTCATCAAAGACGCCATCACCCGCATCGCCGCAGCAGGTAAAGCCCCCGGAATCCTGACCTTTTCAATGGAGGCCGCAAAAACCTACCTCGACCTCGGCGCGACCTTTGTGGCGGTCGGCATTGACACAGTGGTGCTGGCCCAAGCCGCCCGCGCGCTCAGCGAAGACGCCAAAGCGCTGATCCCCTAACTCAGGCAGCTGGGTCCTGCTCCAGCCGCCACGGCGGAAACCGGCGATCCAGTCCAGCGTGAAACAAACACAGCTGATTGCCACTTGGATCGCGGAACCGCGCCGTGCGCCAACGATAGATCTGATCCGTCGGCGGACAGTCAAATTTCACGCCTTTCTCCAGCAACTCAGCGTAGCTGCGATCAACGTCATCCACCTCGAAGTACAGCACTGTGTTTCCCAAAATCGGCGCATCTTTCAGGTACAGGGAAAAAGTCGTTGAGCCAGATGGCATCTCAAAACGCGCGTATTCTCCCCGAGCCGAGACAATGAGCCGTAACCCAAGCGTTTGATAAAACTCAACGCTGTCGTCAAAGTTGCTTACCTCCACCAAGACTTGATTCAGGTCCATGTCGCGCTCTCCAATCGTTTGAACACTGGCAGCCTAAGGCCTCAAGCTCACTTCAGGTAAAGATCTTTTAAGTAAAATTTTTCAATGCCTTAAAATTTCAGATGCGCAAAAATAAAAAAGGCGCCCGCTTAGGGCGCCCCTAGTGTTGTAGATGCGTGCCAATCACCCCTTCGGCGGTGTGTACCAGATCGGTGAGGAATAGGCCCGTTCCTGATGGATCAGCTGCGCCTCCGCTGGCAGTTCAATGTCATAGCGCAGCTTGTCATAAACCACCCAACGCGGGGTCGGGATTTCCAACACCCGGACTTAATAGAACGCAGGCTCCGTGGCATCAAAATCCGGATCGGTCCACACCGAGGTCAGCTCAGACGCGCCAATGGTGTTGGACCAACTTGCGGTCTCGATATCCACGGTGTTGCCCACCGCAGGCACTTTGCCATTGGCATCCATCTCGCGCCCGTCCGACCAGGCCACGTCATAGACCTTTTCGTGCAGTTTCCCTTCGGCATCCATCCAGCCTTTGATCACCTGCATCCGGTCAAGATTGGCGCCAATCGGATCGCGCAGTGCCGCGAGCAGGAAGCTCGGCGCGCCGTCGCCCTCTTGCTGCGGCAAATCGGCTCCCATCGGCACACCTTTGGCATAACCCAACACCGCCGGGTTGCGCGAACGACCGTCAGCCTCGCCAAAGTCCCAGCCACCAAAGAACCGCAAGCCAATCCGTGGCCCGGTGGTCGCGTAGGTCTCTTTACGCTTGAAGGCATCAAAGATCGCAGAGCGGGTGTTCTCCGTCGCCCAAACCGCGGTGTAGCCCGACGCGACCATCTGATGCCCCTCAATGCGACCCAGATCGCTGGCGATAAACGGATGTTCAATCCGTGTGGGCGAAGGCTCCACGCTTACCGACTTGGAGAAGAAGTTCTCCTCCTCTGCCGTTGTTAAACCCGTGTGGCTGTCCGTGGCACCACCTATGCCAAACTTATACGGGTTCACGCCGAATTTCTTCTCCAGCGCCAAGCCCAGTTTCAACGCCTCCCGGGCATATTCCCCGGCCAGCATCTCTTCCGTTTTTAACTCCGTGAGGTCGAGGTTGCCCGTATCCCAGTTCTCATAATCGGCAAACTCGTCATCCGGGCTCAAGAACGGGTGTGCCTCGCCGTCGCCCTTGATCTGGGTGATCTCGTAATGCGGCTCCCACTTGGCGCGCAACTGCACATATTCCTCATCCACCTTGCCCCCATGGTAGGTGTCTTCTGTGGGGAACATCCAGCCATTGGACAGGTTGCCGTTGTGGGCAAAGGCCACGGCCCGCCCGCCAGTTTTCTCCTGATACTCTTCCAGCCAATTCCACAGGTGATAGGGATCGGTGTCGCCATAGGGCGGCTGCGTCACCGGCGGCACGACTTGTAGCGCCCGCATCGGACCATCACGCAGCATCACATTGCGGTGCAGGTTGAAGCCCTTGGGCACAGAGGTCCATTCAAAGCCGATAAAGGCGGTGAACCGCCCCGGATCATTGTGTTCCTCCGCCGCATTCACAATCTTTTCCCAGGTAAAGGCAAAGGGATCCGCGCCTGGGCTGTAACTCTCCACAATCAACTCCGGCAGCGTCATCTGTGAGAAGTTGGTGATCAGATCAAACGCCGTTTTCCCGGCCTCTGCCCCACCTTTTTTATAGCCCTCATACCATTCGCGCCCTTTTGGGTCGGCCAAAATCCCCGGCTTGCCCGCCTGCAAATCTGGCGCAAAGCCCATCAGGTCGGTGTGATCTGTCAGCACCATCCAATCCAGCGGTCGGCTCAGCTTCACCGGTTGTCCGGTGGAGGACACCACCTGCTCGCCTTTGGCAAATCGCCAGGCGTCATCCGGCCCCAAAATATTGCCAAACGCCCCCGCATCGAGCGACAGCCCGGTGTGCAAATGGGTCTCGCCCCATAGCGGGAAGGTTGGGAACGACCGGTTGGCATAAGGCGAAAACGGCGCATCGGCAAAGCCGCTCTCCGCCGCCTCTTCAGAGGGCACAACCTGCGCCTTACCCTGTGTCGCGAGCAGGAGCGTCGCCGCACCCAATGCCGCCGCACAAACCAACGCACGCCTCGACGTTGTCTGATTGATCGAAGTAACCGTTGAAACCATGTGACACCTCCTAGTGGGAATTAATGCACGCCCAAATAGCCAGGCACCGCAGATCAAATATTCAAGTTGAGGTCCTATGCGTCCAACGCTACCGAAAATCTGCGCAAAACCAAGGAAAATCGACTCTGAGAATCCCCTTTTGCTTGCACTGCCACACTTCAAAACACCCAAGTTTTTGCGCAAATCTTAGGCAAAGGCTTGGCGCTCAGCCCTGCAACTCTTTCTACAAATCTTTGAAAATGCTCTGGCCTAACCCTTAAAAACCAAGGATATGGAAGGCAGTGAACGGACGCTGCGCAGGCCGTTGCACCTCTGAGGCAAAGCCGCCGCTGAAGTTTATCTTGCAGACACGGCAGGCCAGTTTCTAGGGTGAATGCGCTAGAAATTCAGCGGTTTTGCCTCCTGTCGGAACGCAACTCGCCCAGCCAGAGGGACAGATATGAGCACACCACTACTCTCCATCAAGGGGTTGACCAAGACCTACCCCGGCGTGGTGGCCAACGATGATGTCTCGTTTGACATCGGTACCAACGAGGTGCACGCCCTGCTTGGCGAAAACGGCGCCGGAAAATCCACGCTGGTGAAAATGATCTACGGTCTGGTGAAGCCCGACAGCGGCACCATGACCTGGAACGGCCAGCCCTTTGCGCCCGCCGAACCCAAGGCCGCCCGCGCCTCTGGCGTGGCAATGGTGTTTCAACACTTCTCGCTGTTTGATGCACTCTCGGTGGCAGAGAACGTGGCGCTTGGCATGGAGAACCCGCCGGCCATGCGCGACCTCGCCCGCCGCATCCGCCGCGTGTCCGAAACCTACGGCCTGCCACTGGACCCCAACCGCACCGTAGGCGACCTCTCTGCTGGGGAACGCCAGCGCGTGGAAATCATCCGCTGCCTGCTGCAAGACCCGAAACTGCTGATCATGGACGAGCCGACCTCGGTGCTGACCCCGCAGGAAGTCGAGATCCTGTTCCAGACCCTGAACAAGCTGAAGGCCGAGGGCACCTCGATCCTCTATATTTCCCACAAGCTCGAAGAAATCCGCGCGCTTTGTGACCACGCCACCATTCTGCGCCTTGGCAAAAACGTCGGCGAATGTGTCCCCGCCGAGACCTCTGCCCGCGACATGGCGGAAATGATGGTGGGCGACACGCTGCAAACCCCCACCCGCACCACCGAGAAAGCGGGCGAAGTTGTGCTGGATGTCTCCGGCCTGACATTGGAGCCAACCAACCCGTTTGGCACCACGCTCAAGAACATACACTTCACCGTGCGCGCAGGCGAGATCCTCGGCATCGGCGGCGTGGCGGGCAACGGTCAGGACGAGCTTTTGGCCGCGCTCTCCGGCGAGTCGCTCACCTGGCCGGACTCGATCAAAGTCAAAGGCAAAGACGTGGCCAACCTCGGCCCCAACGCGCGCCGCGATTTGGGCATTCTGGCCGCACCAGAAGAGCGCCTCGGCCATGCCGCTGCACCCGACCTGAGCCTGACCGAAAACGCCCTGCTCACTGGTGCCATCCGCGAAGGCCTGACCAGCAACGGCTTTGTGAACTGGTCCAAGACCACGGACTTTGCCGACACCATCATCAAAGAGTTTGACGTGCGCACGCCGGGCAACCACGTGGCGGCTCGTGCGCTTTCTGGGGGCAACCTGCAGAAATTTGTGATCGGCCGCGAAGTGCTGCAACGCCCGGAAGTGTTGGTGGTGAACCAACCAACATGGGGCGTAGATGCCGCCGCAGCAGCCTCGATCCGGCAGGCCCTGCTGGACTTGGCCGCAGGCGGCGCCGCAATTGTGGTGATCTCCCAAGACCTTGATGAACTTATGGAAATCTCCGACCGCTTTGGCGCGCTGAACGAAGGCCGCATGTCTGACATCCGCCCTGCCGCCGGTCTCTCGATTGATGAAATTGGCCTGATGATGGGCGGTGCCCATGGCATGGAAGTTGCCCATGTGGGCGATGAAGAACAAGAAGGAGCAAGCGCATGATCGCGCTGGAAAAACGCCCCACCCCGTCGCGCGCGCTGTCGCTCGCCACACCGCTGATCGCGGTCGCCATCACCATGTTTATGGGCGGCCTGCTGTTTTCTGTGCTGGGCAAAAACCCGTTTGAGGCCATCCGCACCATCTTCTGGGATCCGGTGCTGGGCGAGTTTGCCTTCTACTACCGCCCGCAATTGTTGGTGAAAGCCGCGCCGCTGGTGCTGATCGCCATTGGCCTTTCACTGGGCTTTAAAGCCGGTATCTGGAACATCGGCGCCGAAGGCCAATACATCATGGGAGCGATCTGTGGTGCCGCAGTGGGCCTTGCCTTCTACCCCACCGAAACCCGCCTGATCTTCCCGCTGATGATTGTCGCCGGCGCACTTGGCGGCTGGGCCTGGGGCATGATCCCCGCCCTTCTCAAAGTCCGCTTTGGCACCAATGAAATCCTTGTGTCGTTGATGCTGGTCTACGTGGCCGACCAACTGCTGGCATCCATGTCGCTGGGCCTGTTGCGCAACCCCGAAGGCATGGGCTTCCCCGGCTCGCGCAACTTCTCCGACTACCCGGCGGCCAACAGCTGGATCAACGAAGCCGCTGGCCTGCACTGGGGCATGGCTTTTGCCTTCATCGCAGTGATCTTCTCTTACATCCTACTCAACCGCCACATTCTGGGCTTCAACATCCGCCTCACCGGCGAAGCCCCGCGCGCGGCGCGGTTCGCAGGGGTGAACCCCACCCGCCTGATCCTGTTCTGCCTCGGCACCTCTGGCGCATTGGCAGGTCTGGCAGGCCTGTTTGAAGTCACCGGCCCCTCTGGTCAAATCAACATCGACTTCGCATCAGGCTATGGCTTCACCGCCATCATCGTCGCCTTCCTCGGCCGCCTGCACCCAGTTGGCATCCTGCTCGCAGCCCTGCTGATGGCGCTGACCTACGTGGGCGGCGATCTGGCCCAGGGCAACCTTGGCCTGCCGTCAGCAGCTATTCAGGTCTTTCAGGGCATGCTCCTGTTCTTCCTGCTGGCTCTGGACCTGCTGACCAACTACCGCGTGGTGCTAAAGAAAAAGGGAGCCGCATAATGGACCTTTCCGCAATCAATCCCGTCCTGCTGATCGCTTCTTTGATGGTCGCAGCCACCCCGCTCCTTCTCGCCGCCATCGGTGAGCTGGTTGTCGAACGCGCGGGCGTTCTGAACCTCGGTGTAGAGGGCATGATGATCATTGGCGCCATCTCCGGCTTTGCCATCGCAGTGGAAACCACCTCCCCAATGGTTGGCCTGGTCGCGGCCATGATCGCCGGCGCGGTGCTCTCGCTGCTGTTTGCCTTCCTGACCCAGTTTGCGCTGGCCAATCAGGTGGCCTCCGGTCTGGCACTCACGCTCTTTGGCCTCGGCCTGTCGGCGCTCATGGGGCAGTCATATGTGGGCATCAAACCCCCGGCCATGGCAAAGCTCGACATACCGGTGCTCTCCGATATTCCGGTGCTTGGCCCGATCCTGTTCAGCCACGACCCCGTGCTCTACATCGGCCTCGCGCTCACTGCGGCGGTCTACTGGTTCCTCAAGAAATCCCGCGGCGGTCTGATCCTGCGCGCGGTTGGGGAAAGCCACGACGCCGCCCATGCGCTTGGCTACAACGTCATCCGCGTGCGCATCCTCGCCATCATGTTTGGCGGCGCCTGTGCCGGTCTGGGCGGTGCCTATATTTCACTCATCCGCGTGCCACAGTGGACCGAAGGCATGACCGCCGGTGTCGGCTGGATCGCTTTGGCCCTTGTGGTCTTCGCCTCCTGGAAGCCGTGGCGCGTCTTGCTGGGTGCCTATCTTTTTGGCGGGATTAACGTTTTGCAGCTCAATCTGCAGGCAGCGGGTATTGCCATTCCGGTGGAATACTTGGCAATGTCACCGTATCTGATAACCATCCTCGTTCTGGTCATCATGTCGGCTGACAAAAGCGGCGCACCCGCATCTCTTGGCCGCACATTCCACGCCTCGCAATGAGGCACCTAAACAAAAAACTGCCACCAACAGGGGGACTACCCGAAATGAAATTGACCAAACTTTTGACAAGCGCAGCTGTCGCGCTGGGTCTGGCGACCTCCGCCATGGCCGACGACAAAACCAAAGTAGGCTTCGTCTATGTTGGCCCAGTGGGCGACGGCGGCTGGACTTATGAGCACAACAAGGGCCGTCTGGCCGTAGAAGAGCACTTTGGCGACAAGGTCGAAACCACCTTTGTTGAAAGCGTACCAGAAGGTGCCGACGCCGAGCGTGTGATCACCCAGATGGCGCTTCAGGGCGCGGACCTGATCTTCACCACCTCTTTTGGCTACATGGACCCAACCATCAACGTTGCCAAGAAATTCCCAAAAGTGAAGTTTGAGCACGCCACCGGCTACAAACAGGCCGACAACGTGTCCGTTTACTCCGCGCGCTTCTACGAAGGCCGCGCGGTTCAGGGCCACATCGCGGGCAAGATGACCAAAACCAACAAAATTGGTTACATCGCCTCCTTCCCGATCCCAGAAGTGATCCGCGGCATCAACTCCGCCTACATCCACGCCAAGAAAGTGAACCCGGACGTCGAGTTCTCCATCATCTGGGCCTACACCTGGTTTGATCCTGCCAAAGAAGCCGACGCTGCCAAAGCTCTGATCGAGCAAGGCGCCGATGTGATCCTGCAGCACACCGACTCCACCGCGCCACAGGCAGCCGCGCAGGCTGCTGGCAACGTAGTGACCTTTGGTCAGGCGTCTGACATGGGCGAGTACGCCCCGTTTCCACGCGTGTCCTCCATCATCGATGACTGGGCGCCTTACTACATCGCACGTACTCAGGCTGTGATGGACGGTTCCTGGGAGTCCGTATCCACTTGGGACGGCATCGGCGCTGGCATGGTTGGCATCGGTGAAATCTCCGACGCGGTTCCAGCAGACGTAAAAGCCGAAGCGCTGGCTCTGGTTGAGAGCCTGGCAGACGGCTCCTACCACGCCTTCACCGGCCCGCTGAACAAGCAGGACGGCACCCCATGGCTGGCAGAAGGTGAAACCGCGCAGGACTACGGTGACGACGGTCTGGCCGGCATGAACTTCTACCTCGAAGGCATCACCGCCGAGATCCCAAACTAAGCTGATCCCTCAAAGATCATCTACGAAGGCCCGCCAATTCGGCGGGCCTTTTCTTATGGTCGGCAATCAAAACACCGCCATTTGACAGCAACCACCGCTTGCACCCAAAGTTATCCCATACCCCAAAAGGATTTTGTGATGACTCGTTTGACAGCCACCCTTGGCGGACTTGCCCTGACCACCGTCCTCTCCGCGCCCCTTCTGGCACAGGAGATCGCCGACACCATCTACTCCGGCGGCCCGATCCTCACCGTCAACGACGCCGCCCCCCGTGCTGAGGCCGTCGCCGTCAAGGACGGCCGCATTATCGCCGTGGGGACACAGGCGGACATGCTCGCCCATCAAGGCGATACCACCGAGGTATTTGATCTGGACGGCCGCGCCATGTTGCCCGGCTTTGTCGACAGCCATGGCCACGCAGTTATGGGCGGCCTGCAAGCGCTCTCTGCCAACCTGCTTGCCCCGCCGGATGGCGAGGTGCAGGACATCGCCTCCCTGCAAGACACCCTACGCGCCTGGATTGCAGACAACCAAGCCGCCATCGAGGCCTCCAACCTGATTGTTGGCTTTGGCTATGACCAATCGCAACTGGCCGAGCTACGCCACCCGACCAAAGACGACCTCGACGCTGTGTCCAAAGACGTGCCGATCATCATCGTGCATCAGTCCGGCCACTTCGGCGCCGCCAATTCCGCCGCGCTGGCCGCAGCCGACATCACCCGCGAGACCCCAATCCCACCCGGTGGCGTGATCCGCTATGCCGAGGACGGTGCACCCAACGGCGTGTTAGAAGAAAACGCCTTCTTCCTTGTATTGGGCAAGCTCATGGGTGGCATTGGTGAGGACGGCTTCAAGGCCTTCGCCCGCGCCGGAACGCAACTTTGGGCCAGCTTCGGCTACACCACCGCACAAGAAGGCCGCGCCACACCGCAAGTGGCCGAAATTGCAAGAGCGGTGGCCGCTGCAGGAGAGCTCCCCGTCGACCTCGCCATCTATCCCGATGTGTTGGTGGACCGCGATTACATCCTCGCCAACCAATCCGACACCTATGAAAACGGCGTGCGCATCGCCGGGGCGAAACTCACCATCGACGGCTCCCCGCAAGGTTTCACTGCCCTGCGTGACCGGCCTTACTATGATCCGGTTGGCACCTATCCGCCTGGCTACAAGGGCTATGCTGCCGCCAGCGAAGATCAGATCAATGACGCCATCGCGTGGGCGTTTGAAAACAACATCCAGATCCTGACGCATTCCAATGGCGAAGGCGCCTCCGACATGCTGCTCGCCGCCATTAAAGCCGCCGAGGCCAAACACGGACTGGCGGACCGCCGCCCAGTGCTGATCCACGGTCAATTCCTGCGCGAGGATCAGGTGGCGGAGATGCGCGACCTCAACGTCTTTCCGTCACTCTTCCCGATGCACACGTTTTACTGGGGCGACTGGCACCGCGACCACACGGTTGGCCCAATCAACGCAGACAACATCTCCCCCACCGGCTGGGTCCGCGAACGCGGCATGATGTTTGGCACCCATCACGACGCCCCTGTCGCCTTCCCCGACAGCATGCGGGTGCTCTCGGCCACAGTGACGCGCCGCACCCGCTCGGGGGACATTCTAGGTCCCCACCACCGCGTCGATGTGATAACCGCCCTCAAGGCGATGACGCTCTGGCCTGCTTATCAGCACTTTGAAGAAGACATGAAAGGCAGCATCGAGGTGGGCAAAGTGGCGGATTTTGTGATCCTGTCCGACGACCCCACAGCGGTGGATCCGGAAACCCTCGCCGAGATCAAAGTGCAGGTCACCATCAAACGCGACAAAGAAATCTACCGTGCCCCGGGCGGGCCTCAAAAAGCCGATTTGATCGCGCCGATGGGCCACCACATTTTGGACGTCGCCCATGCCGCCACCCGCAGCAACTGAGCAAAAAAATCGCTCTTGGTTCGCCGCAGAGTGCGTGCCAAGGGCTTACCCCACGTCGATCACGCCCTTCTCACAAAAACGTTTGTCATTTTATTTCAACAATTTAAAAGCACCGACCTATTCTTTTGCACAAATCCTCTGATCCATTTGATCCCTCCTCTGCGTAGCTTTTGCATCAACATTGGAGAGGAAATCACATGTTCAGACGCACCTTCATCGCATCCGTTATGGGCGCAGCTATGGCCGTAACAACCGCCACCTTCGCCATGGCGGATGGCCACGGCAAAAAAGACATCGTCGACACCGCCGTTGGTGCTGGCAGCTTCACCACCCTGGTTGCCGCCGTTCAGGCCGCGGGCCTCGTGGACACTCTGAAAGGTGATGGCCCCTTCACCGTATTTGCCCCAACCGACGAAGCGTTTGCCGCGCTGCCTGCTGGCACCGTTGAGGACCTGCTGAAGCCGGAAAACAAAGACAAACTGGTGTCTATTCTGACCTACCACGTGGTGCCCGCCAAGGTGATGTCCGGCGACATCGCGGGCAAGAAAGCCACCGTGGCGACGGTTGAGGGCGAGAAACTCAACGTGAACGCCCGCAACGGCGTCAAGGTCAACGGCGCCAAAGTGGTGTCCGCAGACATTGGCGCCTCCAACGGTGTGATCCACGTGATCGACAAAGTGCTGATCCCGGAAGGCTAAGACCAACCACCACTCACAAAAAAAGGCGCGGGACATCCCGCGCCTTTTCCAATTTCAAATGCCAGACGGCTTAGCCGGAGATCAGGCCGAGGCTTTCCAGCTTCAGGATCACCTGATGGGCACAGTTGTCCACATCGGCACCTTCGGTCTCCACACGCAGCTCTGGGTTCTCTGGCACGTCATATGGGTCAGAAATACCGGTGAACTCTTTGATCTTACCTTCGCGCGCCAGCTTATAGAGGCCTTTGCGGTCACGGCGTTCACATTCCTCAATCGAGGTCGCCACGTGCACTTCTACAAAGGCACCAAAGCCTTCGATGTCTTCACGTACGGCACGACGTGTGGTGGCATATGGCGCGATTGGCGCACAGATCGCGATACCACCGTTTTTGGTGATCTCAGACGCCACATAGCCGATCCGACGGATGTTCAGGTCACGGTGCTCTTTGGAGAAGCCCAGCTCGGAGCTGAGGTTTTTCCGCACAATGTCGCCATCCAGCAGCGTCACCGGACGACCACCCATTTCCATCAGCTTGACCATCAGAGCGTTTGCAATGGTGGATTTGCCGGAGCCGGAGAAGCCGGTGAAGAACACGGTGAAGCCCTGTTTCGCACGTGGTGGCTTGGTCTTGCGTAGCTCTTTCACAACTTCCGGGAAGGAGAACCACTCAGGGATTTCCAGACCTTCGGCCAGGCGACGACGCAGCTCGGTGCCGGAGATGTTCAGGATGGTGACATCGTCTTTGTCCTGAATTTCGTCCATTGGCTCGTACTGCGCACGCTCCTGCACCCACACCATGTGTTTGAAGTCGACCATAGTGATGCCGATTTCTTCTTCATGTGCACGGAACAGTTCCTGCGCGTCATAGGGCCCGTAGAAGTCTTCGCCTGCGGAGTTCTTACCGGGGCCAGCGTGATCGCGGCCAACGATGAAGTGGGTGCAGCCGTGGTTGGCGCGGATCAGACCGTGCCAAACCGCCTCACGTGGGCCAGCCATACGCATCGCCAGGTTCAGCAGGGACATGGAGGTGGTGGAGGCAGGATACTTGTCCAGAACCGCCTCATAGCAGCGCACGCGGGTGAAGTGATCCACATCGCCCGGCTTGGTCATGCCCACAACAGGGTGGATCAACAGGTTGGCCTGCGCTTCTTTGGCGGCACGGAAAGTCAGTTCCTGGTGCGCACGGTGCAGCGGGTTGCGGGTTTGGAACGCAACCACTTTGCGCCAGCCCATTTTGCGGAAGTAGGCGCGCAGCTCGTTTGGCGTGTCGCGACGGGCGCGGAAGTCATAGTGCACAGGCTGTTGAATGCCGGTCACCGGACCACCGAGGTACACTTTACCCGCGTGGTTGTGCAGGTAGTTCACCGCTGGGTGCGCGTCATCATCCGCCCCAAACACTTTTTCCGCTTCCAACGCTTTGTTGGGCACAAAATTGTCGGTCACGGTCATGGTGGCGAGGATCACGCCTTCCTGATCGCGCAGCGCAATGTCCTGGCCTTCTTCCAGACCCGCGGCAAATTCCTCGGACACATCCAGGTTGATCGGCATTGGCCACAGGGAGCCATCCGCCAGGCGCATGTTCTCAACAACACCGTTGTAGTCTTCTTCGCTCAGGAAGCCTTTGAGCGGGTTGAAGCCACCGTTCATCAGCAGTTCCAAGTCACAGATCTGACGCGGTGTCAGATCCCAGCTGACCAGATCGGCCGCTTCCACTTTCAGCTTCTGAGCACTCTCATAAGAAACATAGAGCTCAGGAATAGGAGCCAGATTGTTTTGCATTGGATGTGTCCTGTGTTTGATAGGAACCAGGCCGCTTGCCGAGCCTGTCAGTTCCGCATGGAGCGCCTCATATTCAGAGAGCTTGCGGGCGAGGAATTGATCTGTGAGCCGCACTTTCTCCGCCGCACCACGCGCGGTGAGCGAATAGGCAAACCTCTGTCGTTTGTCCGGGCCCGCGCGATCACTAATGGTAATCAGCCCGGCTTCTGCCGCAGCGCGCAGTTGTGCATTCAGACGCCCCAAAGAAATCCCCACCGCCGCCGCAGTGGCGCGCTGTGATGCTTCTGGCGCCTGATCAAGCTGGCGCAGAAGGCGGAAGAGCACGTCTTCCTCATCTGATGTGGGTTTGGCGGTCTGAAATGACATTAACAAACGACTCAAAGTGTGTTCACGCGTGAACACATAGGGCGGTTTGGCAAAATCTCAAAGCCTTATTTGGCTTTTGCATAGCAAATATGCTACCGTTGCAATGCTGCAACGCAGCGCGACCTCACACCGTTTCGGCCTGCTTGGACAGCACCGCAGGCAAGGCCGCCGCCCGCTTCAGCGCCAAAGCCCGGACTGGCTGCGCCACGCCGCGCAACTCCAACACCTCAAGTGTATGTACCTCCGGATCATGCCCCGCCGCGGCCAACACAGCTTCGGACACCAGCACCTCCACGCCCAGCGCCTTGGTTTGCCCCTCCAAGCGGCTGGCAGCATTCACGGTGTCGCCAATGATAGTGCGCGGCGCGAGATTCACCGCGCCAATTTCGCCAAGCACCAACTCCCCCAAATGCACCCCCATACCGATCGCAACTGGCGTCGCATTTTCCGCTTTCAGGGTCTGATTAAACACCTGCAAGGCCGAACTGATCCCCGCCGCCGCCTCAATTGCCGCCTTTGCCGAAGCCTCTTCACTGTCGAGCTCAAACACCGCCAGCAGCCCATCACCCAGATACTTATCCACCGTACCCCCGACACCAGTGATCGACGGCACAATCGCATCAAAGAAACGGTTCAACAGAAACACGACATCGTAAGGCAACTGTCCCGTGGTGCGCGCCGTAAAACTCCGCATATCCAGAAACAGGATCGCCAACCGCCGCTCTTGCCCGAGGCTCTGATGTGCCCGCGCCTGCTGCCCATCACTGCGAAACACCCGCAGCACGGTTGCCGGCTCCTTGGGCCGTAACTGACAGGCCAACCGCGCATTAGGCGGTGCATTCACCGCCGCCAAACTGTCCGCCTCCGCCTTCTCCGGCGGGTGCAACAACTCTGCGCCTTCCTCGACAATCACCCGACAGGTGGTGCAACGCCCACGACCACCACACAGCGCCATATGCGGCACCCCGGCCACGCGCGACATCTCCAGCAAAGTCATACCCGGCTGCCCGGAAATCTCCGGCCCATCAACATAGCGAATACGCACCGCACGGCGCGCCCCGATAAAGCGCCGCCCAAAATGCACCGCCATGGTCAGCACCAAGAGCCCGACAAAAACACCCAGCAAGCTGCGGTTGATCTCGGCCAGTCGCGCAAAGGTCTCCACCGTCGGAAAGCCGTAACTCTCCCGCAAGGCCGCACCGCCTTCCGGATCAAACAGCCGCATATTCTGCAACCGCCCCTGCACCAGAAACCCGGCCAGCGCAAAGGCTGGTACCAAGGTCGCGAGCGACAACATCACCGGCAACACCCGCCGCCAACTGGGCAGCACCCGCAGCCACATATGCAGACCAATACAGGCGTGAATCCACACCACCAGCAGCAGAGCCGCCTGCTGCCAGCCGCTGGGCGAATTCCAGATCAGACCGGCAATGAAGCCCATCTCTGGCTCCACCTCAAACCGGTTCTCGGCCACCCGCGTGTGTACAATATGGGTCATCAACAACAGCGGGATCAGCAACCCCAACAGCACCTGCCCCGCCTCCGACGCGGGCATGCGCAGCGTGCGTTTCCGCGCCAAGCGGTACAAAGCCAACCCCATATGGGTCAACAACGCCCCATAGAGCGCGAGCTGCCCCAACGGATTGCTGGTCACAGCTTCCAACCCATCCTGTGCCCACTCCATCGCCTCAAGAGAAAACAGCCCCATGCCAATATTGAAGAAGTGAAACAGCACATAACAAAAAAGGATCAACCCCGACACGATGCGCGCCTTTGTGCGCCAATTGCCCTGCCACAATCTGTTCACCGGTGCCGTCCTTTATCTGGGGTCCCTTCATGAGAGACTGACCAACCGCGCCCGATGGGTCAAGGCGCAGCCCCCTGCGCATCTGCGCACAACCGCAAAGAAAAACGGGGCCGCAAACACGACCCCGCTTCAATCTCACTTTCGTAAAAAACTCACTCGTTTTCGGCGATAAACTTCTCAGCATCCAGCGCCGCCATACAGCCCATGCCCGCCGAGGTCACCGCCTGACGGTAGACATGGTCGGTTAAATCACCCGCCGCAAACACGCCGGGGATAGAGGTCTTGGAGGTACCTGCCTCAACCTTCACGTACCCACCGTTGTGCAGCTCCAGCTGATCTTTCACCAACTCGCTCGCAGGCGCGTGGCCAATCGCGATGAACACACCCGCCGCCGGGATCTCTTTGATCTCGCCAGTGTCTACGTGCTTCACCTTCACGCCGGTCACACCTTTTGGATTGTCGTCGCCAACAACTTCTTCCAGCGTGTGGAACCACAGCGTCTCGATCTTCTCATGCTTCAACAGACGGTCCTGCAGGATTTTCTCCGCTCGCAGCTCATCCCGACGGTGGATCAAGGTCACTTTGGAGGCGAAGTTGGTCAAAAACAGCGCTTCCTCAACGGCAGTGTTGCCGCCACCGACAACCACAATCTCCTGACCGCGATAGAAGAACCCGTCACAGGTCGCACAGGCCGAAACACCAAAGCCCTTAAACGCCTCTTCGCTCTCCAGCCCCAGCCACTTGGCGCGTGCACCAGTTGCCAAAATAACCGCATCCGCAGTGTAAAGCGTGCCGCTGTCACCTTTCGCCTTGAACGGACGCTCGCTCAGGTCGAGGTCCACAATCATGTCGCCGATGATCTCACAGCCCATCGCGCGGGCGTGCGCTTCCATCTTCTGCATAAGCTCCGGGCCCTGCACTTCCACAAACGACGGGTAGTTCTCCACCTCGGTTGTGGTGGTCAGCTGCCCACCCGGCTCGATGCCCTGCACCAGCACCGGCTCCAGCATCGCGCGGCTCGCATAAACGCCCGCCGTATAGCCCGCAGGCCCGGACCCAATGATCAGAACCTTGGTGTGTTTTGTCTCGCCCATGAAAGGCACCTTTCCGCGTTGCAAAGTCTAAGTCGGTAGCCGATATAGCCCTCCGCACACGTCAGGAAAAGCCCAAGACCAAAAACCAAAACGTGTGGTCCAAAAAATCAGCAGTCGGCAGAAAACCGTAAAAGGATATTGCGCTAACACGAAATATAATTGCGCACTTGCCCTTTGATGCTATAACAACCGCAAAATTAACCAACGAGACGAGATACATGCCCGGACACCGGCTAGATCCTATCGATCGCAAAATCCTCGCAGAGTTACAGGCCGACGGCCGCATGACCAATGTTGAGCTCGCCAAGCGAGTCGGCATCTCCGCCCCGCCCTGTCTGCGCCGCGTGCGCACGCTGGAAGACGCAGGCTACATCCGCGGCTACCACGCCGACGTCGACAGCCGCGAATTGGGCTTTGAGGTACAGGTCTTTGCCATGGTCGGCCTCGTCAGCCAGGCCGAAGCAGACCTCTCCGCCTTTGAAGACCGCTGCCGCGACTGGCCGCTGGTGCGCGAATGTCACATGCTCAATGGCGAGGTGGATTTCATCCTGAAATGCGTCGCCCCCGACCTCAGCACGTTCCAGACCTTCCTGACCGAAGACCTGACCTCCGCGCCCAATGTGGCCAGCGTGAAAACCTCGCTGGTGATCCGCGGCGCCAAGGACACGCCCGGCGTGCCCTTTGAAGTGCTCGAAGAACGTCTCAGCCGCGACGCGTAAACCCCATCTCATCGTTATGGGAACGCCTCACATCGCTGCGAGGCGTTATCCTTCTTACCTGAGTTTTACGGCTGCCAGTCCTGAAACGGCGCGTGCACTTGCTCTGCTGCCGCCGCATAGCGGGCGTCGGATTTCGCGGCGACCACCGCCGCAGACAAAGCCGCATTCAGCGCGTCTCCTTCCGCTCCAGTCGGCACGATCAAAGTAGAATCCCAAACAGCATACTTGGCGCGATGCAAATCGATCATGCCCTCGGCCTTGATCACTCCATCCACCGCATCCTGCTCCATGATGAACGCATCGGTGCGCCCTTTGGCCAGTTTCTTAAGACCAATTTCGATTGAAGCGACCTCGTCCACGGCAAAGTCAAAGAAATGCGCATGTCCGATCATGGTCTCAACCCGCAAAGCGGTGAAATCTGAGTCCGCATTCAGAGGTGAATCTTTGCGCGAATAGACCACAAAGGTGACATCCAAAAGCGGTTCGTCAATATACTGGAATTCCGGCGGACTGCCGGCGCCCGTATCGATCAACGGCGCATGTACATCCGATTTACGCGTGGCCACATTCTGAATGGAGCGGCCAAACGGGAAGACCTGATAGCTAAAATCACCGCCGTCATAATGCTCGTCGACAATGCGCAACAGATGTGGAAGCGTGCCTTCCGCGCCCCCATTTCCATCTGGCGCCGCAAGGCCGGGAATCTCCGCCAAACTGACTGACAATTCAGCTGCATATAGGGGTGTCATGAGGCACATCATGCTCAAAGTAGCTGCCATTTTTTTCATGATTTTTCTCCTTCTCCAAAAATCGAGAAGGAGGCTAGGATCGAAATCCCTAACTAAGTTTGAAAGAAAAAATCAGCGCGTTGGTGCTTTTTTGCGGCATTTTAAACTGCTCACCATGCGATGCAAAAGCACCCCTAAACCTGTTATTTTTGACAGCATCGACACATTCCTGAAACTGGCCGTGCGCGTATGATTGCCTGCCTTTTGGCCCGACTATCGGCCGAATCATCCAATACACTCCATGTAAGTGCCACAACTCGAGATCAGGACAAAAAACCTCCCTACGACCCCAGTAAATTCGGATATTATATTGTTTTAAATACTGTATTTACATTTGACCTAAAGCCGTCTTGGAGTCCTACATTGCCTCAAACACATTTCCAGAGGCCCCCATGCACGTTCTCACCGTTCTCGATCACCCCAACCCCAACTCCTTCAGCCATGCCACTGCGCAACACTTCATGGCCGGAGCAGAAGCCGCAGGACACAGCACCGAATTGGCGGACTTGCACGCTGAAGGTTTCAACCCGCTGTGGACCATGGCGGATATCGAAAGCGATGGAAAAACCAACGTTCCCGCCGATGTTACGCGAGAACAAGACCGCATCGCGCGCGCCGACGCAATCTGTCTGATCTTCCCGCTGTTCTGGTGGGGCATGCCCTCCATGACCAAAGGCTGGGTCGATCGGGTCTGGAGCTGGGGCTGGGCCTATGACCAACTCGACAACACCGAAAAATCCCTACAACGCAATCGCAGCGGACTTCTGCTGGTCCCGGCAGGCGCCCGCTCTGACGAAATCGAAAGCAAAGGCTACCGCGCCGCTCTCGACACTTGTTGGACAGACGGCACTTTTGGCTTCTTTGGCTTCTCTCCCCGCCGCATGGAATTGCTCTATGGGTCCACCGGCTCAGAGCCGCGCCGCAAGGCGCTGCTCCAACAAAGCTATGACAGTGGCGTCACCTTGCCGCCACCCGTAGGGGCCTAACACAGGTCTGCAGCAAACCGGACACATCGCCCTTCGCTGCCTTTCGGAAGGCGCGCGGCGATTGCCCGGACCAGCGCGCCGGATATGACCGGCTTTGAAAGCTCCGGCGCTGATTGGCTGGAAAGCTACAAACACTATTTTGAGCATAACCACGTGCTGGTGACCAGTCCGCACAAGGTCTACGGCCCGGGCAGCAACGACGTCGCGCTGCAACTGCGCAAGAAAGGCATCAACAAGGTCATCCTCGGCGGCATGTCGTAACCTCTGCACCGAAAGCCACATGCGCTCCCTGATCGAGGTCGGCTTTGAGGTCATGGTGGTGACCGACGCCACAGCCGGGGCCATCACCGAGTTCTATGACGGTTACGCCGCCTCGCTGACCTATTTCAGCATGATCGCCAGCAAGGTGGACAACACGGACAACACCCTGGCCAAAGCCGCAGAGATGTGGCTGACCATCAAACACGCCGCCGCCGGCAGCCTGTAACCCCTCAACTGTAACCCGGGACACATCTCGCGGGCAGAGTTTGGCGGCTCTGCCTGCCCTTCGTTTTGCACACCGCCACACCACGGCGGACGACCTGTGCCTTTCCCTTCAGAGCCTGGTCGCTGATCCCGAAAAGATCTGGCGCAGCGTCTGGGTCCAGCGGCCCAGCGAGGCCTGCCGAGTGGTGGCTTGACGCAGGCGAGGCGATGGATCGGGGATCTTGTCAGCGACAGGGGCCAAGGGAGAGCCACAGGCCCTTTCCCTTTGGTGAGAGAGCGTCCTTTTTCTGACATTTATTAACGCCACCCCACCTCTTGTCAGACCCACACCCCCCACCTCCGCAAAACAGTCGTGATACCGACGCAATACCGACGTGGTTTTGAGGCTGCACAGATAGCTGAGACAAAGGTTAACCCACCATCACACGTGGCTGGTCAACCCGCCGTCCACACGCCAATTCTGGCCAGTCACATAACTGCCTTCACCAGCCAGATAACTCACCAGAGAAGACACCTCCTCACTGCGCCCATAGCGCCCCATCGGAATACGGGCTTTGCGATCTTCGGTTTCTGGCAGGCTGTCGATGAACCCCGGCAAGATATTGTTCATACGCACATTTTCGGCGGCGAACTTGTCGGCAAACAACTTGGTGAAACTCGCCAAACCCGCCCGAAATACACCAGACGTCGGAAACAACGGGTCCGGTTCAAACGCAGCAAAGGTCGAGATATTGATGATCGATCCGCCCCCCTGCTTGGCCATAATCGGCGCCACAATCCGTGCAGGCCGGATCACATTCATCAGGTAGTACTCCATCCCGAGGTGCCAGTCGTCGTCACTGATCTCCAGAATGTCCCCTTTGGGCCCATGTCCCGCAGAATTCACCAGAACATCTACCCGCGCCCACTTGGAAAGCGCCTTATCTACAAACACTTGCAGGTCTTCCGGCACAAGATTGGACCCGGTCACGCCAACCCCGCCCAACGCATCCGCCAAAGCTTCCCCTTTGCCGGAAGAAGACAGAATGCCTACCTCAAACCCGTCTGATTTCAATCTCTTAGCCGCATCCGCGCCCATACCGCTGCCACCAGCGGTGATCAGTGCCACCTTGGTCATATCAAGCTCCTTTTGAGGCCCAACCCTGCCCAATTTGGCGGCTTTTGACCAATCATGCTTCATTGCTTAGAGTGTAGAAAATCTACATCCGAGACCAATGACTCGCATCAACCTCAACAGCCTATCCATGTTTGACGCTGCCGCCCAACACGGCAGTTTTCGCCGTGCGGCTGAGGCGCTTCACCTGACGCAAGGCGCCGTGGCGCAGCAGGTACGCAACCTCGAGAAACAGACCCAGACCCAGCTGTTTCACCGGCTGCCACAAGGTCTCTCGCTTACGGAAGAAGGCCGCGCTTATCACGAGACTGTCTCGGCCGCGTTGCAACAGATCGAAACCGCCACCCGCGCCCTGAAGCCCGCGACACAATCAATCACCCTGTCAGTGCCGCCCTCGCTCGCTTCAAAATGGCTGGTGCCTCGATTGGCAAACTTCGCGGCGCAGCACCCGGACATCTCCCTGCATATCCACGCTTCGGAAACCCGCACGGATTTCGCCAAGGATCCGGTCGACATCGCCATTCGTCAAGGGCAGGTGCCTTTGGTGCCCAACACTCATTGCGAGCCACTGGCCCCATTGGATCTGGTTGCCGTGGCGCGCCCTTCGACCAACCCCACTTCGCTCTCACTGGCGGACACGGTGACGCTTCCTTTGATCGAGGACGGGCACAACCGCTGGAAAACTCTCTGCGAAGACAGAGGGCTACCCTATCCAGACACTGTGCTCTCCTTTAATCAAACCGCCTTGGCCATTGACGCGGCGATCACAGGTCAAGGCGTGACCTTGGCCCCGCGCCTGCTTGTTCAGGACGCGCTAAACCAAGGCCACCTGACCGTCCTTTGGCACCCTGCCGAAACCCCAGAGGCTTACCACCTACTACATCCCACATCTCGCCGTAGACACAGGAAGGCTGTTGTGTCGTGGCTCAAACAAGAGGTCGTAGCTGGGCCCAATACCACGCCTCTTGCGTAAGGGCGCAAAAACCACTTTCCCCGAAATGGTTCACATGGCAACGTCCTGCCATGACGCAGACAATTTCCAGCCCCAACGGCACCCTGATCAGCCGCTTCGCTTTTGGCACCATGCAGTTTGGCGGCACCGCCTCGGAGCGCGACAGCGCCGAGATGTTTGAGGCCTGCCTTGACGCGGACATCACCCATTTTGACACCGCATATCTGTACACAGATGGCGCCAGCGAGACGATCCTCGGCAAACTGGCCGCGCCGCATCGCGAGCGCTTGGTGATCGCGACAAAGGTTGGCTACCGCGGCGGTGCGGGTGCAGAAAATCTGCGGTCGCAATTTGATGTATCGCGTAAGCGGCTCAACATGGACCACGTCGATATTCTCTATTTGCACCGCTTTGATGCGAACACGCCAATTGAGGAAACTCTTGAAACCTTTGCGCAATTCAAGGCCGACGGACAGGTCACTCACATAGGCCTCTCCAATTTCGCCGCCTGGCAAGTTGTGAAAGCCGCCTGGGCGGCCTCAAAACTGGACCTGACAATCGACCTGCTGCAGCCAATGTACAGCCTTGTGAAACGTCAGGCTGAAGTCGAGATTCTGCCCATGTGCGCTGATCTTGGCATCTTGCCAGCCACCTATTCCCCGCTTGGCGGCGGTCTGCTCACCGGCAAATACAGTGCCAAAGATGCAGATGGGCGCCTTGCCACAGATGAGCGCTATGCCGCCCGCTATGACGTTGATTGGATGCGCAAAACCGCTGCCGATCTTTCCGAACTGGCCGCTGCGCGGGACGTACACCCCGCGACATTGGCCGCCGCTTGGGTTACCAAACACAGCGCCGCGCCCAGCCCGATCCTCTCCGCACGCAACCTCGCACAGCTCGAGCCCTCGCTGGCCGCGACACGCTTTGACATGGACGATGCGCTCTACGCCGAGATCACCGCGCTCAGCCAAACACCCGCCCCCGCCACAGACAGATTGGACGAAGCATGATTGATTTCCTCATCATCGGCGGTGGCATCGGCGGCATCTCCGCCGCTGCCCGTCTTGCCCCTTTGGGAAAAACCGTTGTTCTGGAACGAGAATCTGCCCTCGGCTACCACGCCTCCGGCCGGTCCGCCGCAATGTTTGAACCCAACTACGGCTCCCCCAGCACCGTGGAACTCAGCCACGCGAGCGGCGACTTCTTCCAATCCGAGGATGGCGGCTTCCTCTCACCACGCGGCGTGATGTTCCTCGCCGCCAAAGGCGAAGACGACGCCTTCAAACGCTGCTGCGAGAGCTTTGACGCCGCCCCGATGTACTTGGAACAGGCCGTCGACATGGTGCCGATCCTCAATACAGAGGCCATCGGCAATGTCGCGCACCATCACTCCGGCGAAGACATCGACACCGACCGGCTGATCCAGTGGTTTGCCAAGACCTGCCGCGCCCAGGGTGGGGAGGTCCATACAAGCCAAGAAGTGACCAAAATCACAAAGCTTTCCGACGGTTGGGAGGTTATGGCAAACGGCGAAACCTATACCGCCAAATTGTTGCTGAACGCTGCCGGGGCTTGGGTGGACGAGGTCGCCAAACTCGCGGGCATCACGCCTCTCAACGCCACGCCCCTGCGCCGCTCCATGGCGCGCATTCCAGCGCCGGGCGGGCATGACGTGAGCCGTTGGCCCATGCTGCTCGACATTCACGAAAACTGGTATTCCAAACCCGACGCGGGCAGCCTGATCGTGTCTCCCGCAGAGGAAGATCCGATGCCACCGTTTGATGCCTGGCCGGATGACATGGTCATCGCCGAAGGCCTTGCCCGCTACCAGGAATTTGTCACCGAAGAAGTCACCCGCGTCGAAGCCACATGGGCGGGCCTGCGCAGCTTTTCACCCGACCGCAATCTGGTGATCGGCCCCGACGCTGACGAGCCCAGTTTCTTCTGGGTGGCCTGTCAGGGCGGCTATGGCTTCCAATCCTGCCCCGCTGTGGCGCAACTGGTCGCGGACCTGATTTCCGGACAGACGCCCACAATCGATCGCGAGGTCATTGCCGCCCTTGATCCCCGGAGGTTTGCCTGATGCCCCGCCGCCTCAACCTGCCAGACAGCGCCTCGGTTGCCACGCCAGACAGCGGCGGCAAGCTCTTTGCCCCGTCCGCCGCCCGCAATACAGAACCGTTGACCAAGGCTCTGGCGGATTTCGTGCCGTCTCAAGGCCGCGCCTTGGAGATCGCCAGCGGCACCGGCCAGCACATCGTCTCTTATGCCAAGGCGTTCCCACAGGTCATGTGGCAACCCACCGAAATTGCCGAAGACCGGATCGCCAGTATTGCAGCCTATCTGGCCGAAACCGCACTCACCAACGTGGAAACCCCGATCCTCCTCGACGCCACAGCGCCGGGCTGGGGCGGCACATCCGTCCCAGTAGACCTGATCCTGCTCAGCAATCTGCTGCACTTGATCAGTCAAGCTGAAGCTGAGGTACTCATCTCGGAATCGGCCAAAACCCTAGCGCCAGGCGGGAGCCTTGTCATCTACGGTCCGTTCTCGCGTGATGGAGTTTTGGTCTCCGACGGGGACGTCCAATTCGATCAAAGCCTGCGCGCACAAGACCCTGAAATCGGGTACAAATCGGATGTCGCCATCCAGGCTTTTGGCGCCTCCTGCGGCCTAATGCCCAATAAGGCCATTGAGATGCCTGCCAACAACCTACTCCTAACTTGGCAAGCACCAGCTTAGGACGCCACGTCACGCTCCCCTTTTTTGCGTCGCACCTGATCGAGATCAAATTCACATTCCCCAAGCGGAATATGATGCACGCAAACCAAGGAGATTCCCATGAGCTGGATCAACAAGATTTCTGAAACCCGCACCCAACTGCGCGGATTGAACAAAGTCATCCCCGACACCGCCCGCGCCTTTGGCGGATTGAGCAAAACCGTGAAAGAAGGCGGCGTGCTTGACGTGAAGACCAAGGAATTTGTCGCGCTTGGCATGGCCGTGGTCAGCCGCTGTGAACCTTGTATCTCCCTACACTGTGACGCCCTCGTGCGGGCCGGCGCCACCAAGGAAGAAGTGGCCGATGTACTGGCCATGGTGATCCAGATGGGCGGTGGGCCAGCGATGATGTATGCGGCAAAAGCACAGGAGTGTTTTGAAGAGCTCACTGCGGGCTGACACTGCCCCGATTGCCACTTATGGTTGGGTCCAATTGTTCCGCAACACATTGGACCTCCCCATGCGACGCTCTCTTGTTTTGGCTGGCTTTCTGGCCTGCACCACCGCCTTCACCGCACAAGCCGCTGACATCTCCAGCTGGAGCTTCGGCAGCGACGGCACCATCACATGGGCCGACGTGGAAGAGCTGCGCAAAACCATCTTTGAGACCTTTGACACCGATGGAGATGGTGCGCTCAGCAACGAGGAATACACCGCCTTTGACAAAGCTCGCGCGGAGGCCGCTGACAAAGACGCCTCCTCCCTGCTCTTGCGCGCGGTGTCTGGTTTGGGCCGGGAAAACACAGACCTGAATCTCGACGGCTCGGTCACCCGCTCGGAACTGGAAACCGCTCTGCGCAGCTGGTTTGAACGGGTGGACGCCAACAACGACGGCGTAATCAACAAAGGCGAATACTAAACAGAAAACGCCCCGCACATTTGCGGGGCGTTTTCTATTCCTCCAGGCAACTTAGCCATCTTTGCGGATGGTCTCGTTTTTTGGATCATACGGGCTGTCGCAGGTCACGGTGGCATCCCACAGCTGATCCAGCATTTTGACCTTCAGCTTGGTGCCTTCCACCGCCAGTTCCGGCTTCACGTAGCCCATGCCGATACTCTTCTCAAAGGCCACCGAGTAGCCGCCAGAGGTCAAACGCCCAACGCGCTCACCTTCCGGCGTGTAAAGCACCTCACGGCCCCATGGGTCCGCATCTTCTGGGCCGTCGATCAGCAAGGTACAGCACTTCACCCGCACGCCCAGCGCTTCCATTTCAGCCTTGCCGTGGAAGTCTTTGGACAGGTCGATGAAGCGTGGCAGGTCGGCCTCGGCTGGCGTCGCATCCCGCCCCAACTCAGTGCCAAACGCGCGATAAGACTTCTCCTGACGCAGCCAGTTCTGCGCCCGCGCACCGACCAACTTCAAGTCGAACTCCGCGCCAGCCTCGGTGATCAAATCCCAGAGGTAGTTCTGCATCTCAATTGGGTGGTGCAGCTCCCAACCCAACTCACCGGTATAGGCCACACGGATCGCATTTACCGGACACATGCCCAGCTCGATCTGCCGCGCCGACAGCCACGGGAAGCGTTTGTTGGACAATGCTGTATCCGGTTCCGCATCGCTGATGACCTTCTTCAGCACATCGCGGGATTTTGGACCAGCAATGGCAAACACCCCCCACTGCGTGGTCACATCCTGGATCTCGATGTAGCCAAACTCCTCCATCTTGTCCTCGGCCGCCTTGCGCAGGAAGTCCGCGTCGTATTCGGTCCAAGCCCCTGCGGAGACAAGATAATAGTTGTTCTCGCCATTGCGCACGATGGTGTATTCGGTGCGCGTGGTCCCCGCCGCCGTTAGCGCATAGGTCAGGTTGATGCGCCCCACTTTGGGCAGTTTGTTGCAGGTGAACCAGTCGAGGAACTGCGTCGCACCGGGCCCCTTGACCACATGTTTGGTAAAGGCCGTCGCGTCAATCAGGCCCACGCCCTCACGGATCGCTTTCGCTTCATCCATGGCATATTGCCACCAGCCACCCCGGCGGAAGCTGCGGCTCTGCTCATCAAAGTTCGATGGCGCATCCAGCGGGCCATAGTAGTTTGGCCGCTCCCAACCATTGACCCAGCCAAACTGCGCACCTTTTGCTTTCTGACGATCAAACGCAGGCGAGGTCCGCAGCGGACGGCACGCCGGGCGCTCTTCGTCCGGGTGGTGCAGGATGTAGACGTGCTCATAGCACTCTTCGTTTTTGCGCGCGGCAAATTCGGTGGTCATCCAGTTCTGCGAATAGCGTTTCGGGTCGAGCGACGCCATATCGATCTCGGCCTCGCCATCCACCATCATCTGCGCAAGATAGTACCCCGTGCCGCCCGCCGCGGTGATGCCGAAAGAAAACCCTTCCGCCAGCCACATGTTGCGCAGCCCCGGCGCTGCCCCCACCAGAGGGTTGCCGTCCGGCGTGTAGCAAATTGGACCGTTGAAGTCGTCTTTCAGGCCGCTTTCCGCACAGGACGGCACACGCTCCGCCATCGCCATGTACTGATCCGCAATCCGGTCCAGATCGAGCGGGAACAAGTCGGCGCGGAAGCTGTCCGGCACCCCGTGCTCAAACCGCGCCGGTGCGCCATGTTCATAGATGCCCAGAATCCAGCCACCACGTTCCTCACGCGCATAGCTCTCATTGTCCGCATCCCGCACGACCGGGTGTTCCGGGTTGCCCGCTTCACGCCATTTCACCAGCTCAGGGTCTTGGTCCATCACGATGAAGGTGTGCTCCACCGGGATCGCAGGCATCTTAATGCCCAGCATCTTCGCGGTGCGCTGCGCGTGGTTACCCGACGCGGTCACCACATGCTCGGCAGTGATGACAAAGGTCTCATCGCTCGGCACAAGGTTGCCGCCCTTCTCCACCATCTTGGTGCAGGTCACTTCCCAGTGGGTGCCATTCCAGTGAAACGCATCCGCCTGGATTTTGCGGACAATCTCAACGCCACGCTGACGCGCGCCTTTGGCCATCGCCATGGTCACGTCCGCCGGGTTGATATAGCCGTCCTCAGTGTGGAACAGCGCGCCTTTGAGGTCATCAGTCTTGATCAGCGGCCAACGCTCGCTGATCTGATCCGGAGACAGCCACTCATACTTCACACCACAGGTCTCAGCCGTAGAAGCATAGAGCATGAACTCATCCATACGGTCCTGCGTCTGCGCCATGCGCAAGTTGCCCACCACAGCAAACCCAGCGTTCAGCCCGGTCTCTTCTTCCAGCGTCTTATAAAAATCCACCGAATACTGGTGAATGTGGGTCGTCGCATAAGACATATTGAACAGCGGCAGCAGGCCCGCCGCGTGCCAGGTCGAACCGGAGGTCAGCTCATCCCGCTCAATCAGCATCACATCGTCCCAGCCCGCTTTGGCAAGGTGATAGGCAATCGACGTGCCAACGGCACCGCCGCCAACAACAAGGGCTTTTACGTTTGTTTTCATGAGACAGGCGACTCCCCTGAGCATAATCCTTTTGCGCAAACTGTACCGGATTGCCGAAATTGCGCACGGTCCAGCCGACGCTTGATTGCACAATTGCGACGCCACGTTGCCGCAAAAAGCCTTGCTGCATCGCAGCGGGGGCATTACACCCCACAACCACCTTGAAGGGAGACAGGCAAGAATGCGTATTTGCCGCTCGATTTCGGACTGCCGCGCCGCAGTCAAAGAGCTTCGCGCCACCGGTGAAACTGTGGCAATGGTGCCCACCATGGGCTTTCTGCACGCGGGTCACATGTCCCTTGTAGAAACCGCCAAGGCAGAGGCCAACCATGTGGTTGTCTCAATCTTTGTGAACCCCACCCAATTTGGCGAAAGCGCCGATCTGGACGCCTACCCCCGCGACGAAGAGCGCGACCTTGCAATGCTGCGCGACGCAGGTGTTGCTCTGGTCTTCCTGCCAGAAGTGGACACCATGTATCCGGCCGGTGATGAAACCATCGTGGAAACCACGCGTTTGGCCAATATGCTGCACGGTGAAGTCCGCCCCGGCCACTTCCGCGGCGTAACCACCGTGGTCGCGCGCCTGTTCAACATCGTGCAGCCGGATGTGGCTGTCTTTGGCGAAAAGGACTACCAGCAGCTTCAGGTCATCAAGCGCATGGTAGCCGACCTACACATGCCGCTCACCATCGTGGGTGCGCCAACGGTGCGAGAGCCCGACGGCCTCGCCATGTCCTCGCGCAACGTGCGCCTGTCGGCAGAGGATCGCCAAGCTGCGCTGGTGCTCTCCAAATCCCTCGCCGCCGCCGAAGCCGCCGCAACCGATGCCACGGTCGCCGACCTGCGCAAAACTATCGCAGACACCATCGAGGATGAGCCACGTGCTGTCCTCAAAGGGCTGGACATCGTCGCCGCCGAAACGCTCAATACCATCGACGGGCCGCTCACAGGCCCCACCGCCATCATGATCTCCGTTGCCTTCGGCGACATTCTCCTGATTGACCAAAGGGTTGTCACACCATGAGCACACAGACCCCCATCCGCCGCACCACGGTGCCACAGATCGCCAACCGCAAGGGTGGCGAGCCGATTGTCAGCCTCACCAGCTACCACGCCCACACCGCTGCCATCGTCGACAAATTCGCCGACTTCATTCTGGTTGGCGACAGCCTCGGCATGGTCATGCACGGCATGGAAAGCACCGTGGGCGTGCCGCTCGATCTGATGATCATGCACGGCAAAGCCGTTGTGCGCGGCACCCAAAAAGCGCTGGTGGTCGTGGACATGCCCTTTGGCACTTACGAGGAAAGCCCCGCCGTGGCCTTCCGCAACGCCGCCAAGATCATGAAAGAAACCGGCTGCGGCGCAGTCAAACTCGAAGGCGGCAAGCGTATGGCGGAAACCATCCGATTCCTCACCGAACGTGGCATCCCAGTGATGGCCCACATTGGTCTCACACCGCAATCCAGCCACGTCATGGGCGGCTTCAAAACTCAGGGCCGCGATGAAGACACCTGGGCGATGCACGAAGAAGACGCGCAAGCCGTGGCTGAGGCTGGCGCCTTCGCCATCGTGCTTGAAGGCATGGTGGAACCCCTCGCGGCCAAGATCACCAAGCAAATCCCGATCCCAACCATCGGCATCGGCGCCTCTGCGGAATGTGACGGCCAAATCCTCGTGCTTGAAGACATGCTCGGCCTGAACGAATGGACGCCCAAGTTTGTGAAAGTCTACGGCGACCTCGGCCCCGCGATTGAGCGCGCCGTCAGCCAATACGCCCACGAGGTCAAAACCCGCAGCTTCCCAAGTGAGGACGAGGTCTACCGCTAAGCCCTCAGGCTTCCTTTGGCCTCAATTATCCCCGCCGGAGGCACCTGCTCTCTCGGCGCACTCAAACAGCAAAAAGCCCCGGGCAACCGCCGGGGCTTTTCTTTTTCTCTGTCGCGACTTTTTAAAGTGGCGCGACCGCTTCCAGGATCGCAGGCACAATCTCAACAAACAAAAGCGTGTTCATACGTTCGGTCTCGGTCTGCGGATAGCCACCATTCATCGCAATCACCGTGTCCGTCGCTGGCTCCATCACCAGCGTCTGACCGTGAATGCCCACAAAAACGATAATCTTGTGGCCTTTGATGTTCAGCACGCGGATCTGATCTTTGTACCAGCCGTCCGGTGCCAGCGCCGCCTCTTTGCCAACAGACCAGGCCGCCCGCACGCGGTCATTGCCTTGCCACAGCGCCTCAAGGAACGCCTGAGGCACCAGTTGCTCACCCAAATAGTTCTGCCCCTCGTTGAGGAACACCCGCCCCATTTTAGCCAGATCCCGCGTGCGCATGTTCAAGCCGCCGGAAGCCACCGTATTGCCCGCGGCATCCGCCTGGAAATAGGCCGGCCCTTCGGCCCCCAATTTGCTCCAGATTTTTGCTTCAAGGTAATCCGCCAACCTCTCGCCGGTGGCCTTCTCCACAATCAGCCCCAAAATCTCGGTGTTTGGGTCCTGATACTGATAATGCGTGCCCGGTGCGTATTTCTGGCTGTCGATGGTCAGCAGGTAATCCTGAATGCCGTTGAGCCCGCTGTCATTGGGGCCATTCCATTCTTGCGACTGCGTGAACTTCGGGTCCCAGGACAAAAACGGCGGCGTCTTGATGTCCAACCCGGAATTCATATCCGCCACATCCTGAACCGAGACACCCTCAAACGCTGTACCTTTGAACTCGGGCAGATAAGCCTCCACTGGATTGGACATATCCAACTTACCCTCAGCCGCCGCAATCCCGGCCAACGTCGCGGTAAAGGACTTAGTCACCGACATGTCCAGATGCGTGCTCTCCGGCGTCATCCCGTTCCAGAAATGCTGGTGCAACAGCCGGTCGCCTTTGAGCACCACCATCGAATGGTTCTTCAGGCGGTACTTCAGCAGTGTATCCAGCGTGTGCTCGCCGTCCGCATCCAGACCGGTCAGCTTGGTGAAATCGAGCGATCCGGTCTCATCTTTCCACTCCTCCGGCGCCACTGCGCTCCCGGGGTCCACAACATAGTGCCGCGTGAATTTGTAAGCGTTGGGGAAGGTCACCGACGCATGTTCACCGGTGTCCCAGTTGGCTTGCGAAATGCCAAAATGTTCAACTTGCGCCAGGAAATCCTCATCCACGGGCTGCAACTCTGCAGCCATCGCCATTGAGGAAAAAGAAACACAGCCCACCAGAGCCATATGCTTGAACATGGTTTGGTACTCCCAAAAGTAATCGTTCAAAACCGAGGGTAACTTCACCACCATGACGTGCGATGATCTCGGTCTCAAAGAAGACTTAGGGAAGGTTGCCGACAAAAGAAGCAAGGCACTCACAAAAATGTGACCACTCGGCCATTTTTGGCCGAGCGAACCACTACTGAATTGATAAGATTAGAAAATCTTACCCGGATTCATGATGCCATCCGGGTCGATGGCCGCTTTGATCGCCGCCATGACGTCCACCGCACCGCCCAGTTCTTTACGCAGATACGGCTTTTTGCCCTGTCCAATGCCATGCTCACCGGTACAGGTCCCGCCCATCTCGATCGCCACATCGTTGAGCCAGCTGACATAGCCCTGCGCCGCAGCCACCTCATCGGGGTTATCCATATCAACAAGCGGCAGCATGTGGAAATTGCCGTCCCCGACGTGCCCCACAACGGTGGAGATCAGCCCGAGCTCATCCGCCTTTTCCTTGGCCGCGGTCACACATTCCGCCAGCCGCGAAATTGGCACACAGACATCGGTGGAAATGCCTTTGGCGCCGGGACGCAACGCCAGCGCCGCCCAATACATGTCATGCCGCGCCTGCCACAGTTTGCTGCGATCCTCGGCCTTCTGCGTCCACTCAAACCCGGTGCCGCCAACCTCTTCGGCGATATGGCCAAACATCTCGGCTTGCTCTGCCACGCCTGTTTCTGAGCCGTGGAACTCCAGTAGCAACAAATGCTGCTCCGGCAGATCCAACTTCGAATAGTCATTGGCCGCCTTCACCGCGAGCGAATCCAGCAACTCAATTCGCGCCACCGGGATGCCATACTGAATGGTCATCATCACCGCCTGACAGGCCGCATCAATGGTCTCAAACGAACAGCGCGCCGAGGACATCGCCTCCGGAATACCCTGCAGCTTCAGCGTGATCTCGGTGATGATGCCCAAGGTGCCTTCCGAGCCAACCATCAGACGGGTCAGATCATAGCCTGCACTGGATTTTTTGGCGCGACTTGCGGTGCGGATCACCTCACCAGATGGCAGCACCACCTCAAGGCTCAGGATGTTGTCTTTCATCGTGCCATAGCGCACCGCATTGGTGCCGCTGGCGCGGGTGGAGGCCATGCCCCCCAGCGACGCATTGGCCCCGGGATCAATTGGGAAAAACAAGCCCTGGTCACGCAGTTCCAGATTCAACTGTTCCCGCGTCACCCCCGGCTGCACCACACAATCAAGGTCCTCGGCGTTCACCGCCACAACTTTGTTCATCTCGGTCAGGTCAATACACACACCACCTGCCGGTGCATTCACGTGTCCCTCCAGCGAGGTCCCTGTGCCATAGGCAATCACCGGCACCTTATGCGTGGCGCAGGTCTTCACGATATCGCTCACCTCTTGGGTGGACTTGGCAAAGATTACCGCATCCGGCGCCTGTGTCTTGATCCAAGTGGTGGTGTGCCCGTGCTGCTCACGCATCGACTGGCCGGTGTGAAACGCCTCGCCGAATTGCTGTTTCAACACACCCAACGCCGCCGCAATTCCCTCTTCATTGCGCGGCAAATCCACTGCCAATCCCATGGGCACTCCCCTTCTCCATGTCGGTATGCGCCATGGCTACGCGGCACCTACCTCAAGGTCAAGCGCGGCTATTCGCCATAGGCCAGCCCCTCGCGGCGATTGTCCGCGCCCCCCTGCAATCCGTCCCCAACGGCAATTGCGTGCAGGCCGGAATTCAGGTCCCGTGCATTCACTTTGTAGCCCATGCCGGTCAGCGGCTCGCCAATCTCCATCGCCGCGCTTTCCGCTTCAATGTCATAGGTGCCAAAGCGGTTCACCAGATGCGGCAGATCAATTGCCTGCTGCACGTCCATGCCCCAATCCAGATGCGCGATGATGGTTTTGGCCACATACCCGATGATCCGGCTACCGCCAGGGCTGCCCACCACCAGAGTTGGTTTACCATCCTTCAGCACAATGGTTGGCGCCATGGAAGAGCGCGGCCGTTTGCCCGGCTCCACCCGATTGGCCACCGGCACGCCGTCACGATGGGAGCGGAAAGAGAAATCCGTCAGCTCGTTGTTGAGCAAGAACCCATTGGTCATCACCCGGCTGCCAAAGCCGTTTTCAATCGTCGTCGTCATGGACAAAGCGTTGCCGTAGCTGTCGACAATAGAAATGTGAGATGTGGAGGGCTGCGCAAAGCTTTCGCCATCCGCATAGTGCAATGCATGGTCAAACTCCGGCGCGCCCGGCTCCACGCTTTCCAAAGCCGCAGTGCCTTCCAACAGCTTCGCCCGCTCAGCAAGGTAGTCGGCTGCAAGCAACCCAGAGCTTGGCACCGGCACATAGTCACTGTCGGCCATGTAGCGACCCCGATCCGCGAAGGCGAGGCGGGAGGCATCGCCAATCAAGCGCCAGGCATCCGCACTGTCAGGCCCAAGCCCTGCAATGTCATAAGGCTGCACCAACCCAAGAATTTGCCCCACGGTCAGCCCGCCAGTTGATGGCGGCCCCATGCCACAGACATCATGCGCGCGGTACGCCACACAGACCGCAGGTCGCTCCTTGACCTGATACAGCGCCAAATCCACCGCGCTCAGCACGCCTGGATTGTTGGCGTCTTGCCCCGCCCCCACAATATCTGCCGCGATCTCACCTGTGTAAAACGGGGCCGCGCCCTGCGCTGCCATCAAGCGCAGGCTCTTGGCGTAATCCATGTTGAACAGGATATCACCTTCCGCCAGCGGTTTGCCCCCGGGTAGGAAGTAGCCAGCGGTAACGGGATGAGACGCAAGCCGTTCCGCATCCCGTGCCACGGATGCCGCCATGCGCGGCGACACAGGGAAGCCGATTTCTGCATGGCGAATGGCGGGCAAAAACAGACTTGGCCACTGGCTGCGTCCCCATTTTCGGTGCGCCACCTCCATCAACATCGGTGTCCCAGGCACGCCCACAGACCGCCCGCCCACAACCGCCTCGAAAAACTTCAATGTCTCGCCGTTTTCATCCTGAAACAGGCGTGGCGTGGCCGCCAATGGCGCGGTTTCGCGCCCATCCAGCGTCGTCACCTCGCCGCTTTCGGCGTCATACCAAACCAAGAAGGCACCGCCGCCCAAACCTGAACTCTGCGGCTCGACCAGCCCCAGAACAGCCTGCACCGCCACCATGGCATCCGCCGCCGTGCCTCCGTCGCGCAACACTTCCGCGCCAGCCTCTACCGCCAAGGGGTGCGCCGCCGCCACCATCCAATCCTTTGCCTCGGTGGGCGCGCCTTGCGTCTTCGCGGCGAGAGCTGCCTGCAGGCTTTGCGGCACGTTCATGCCCAACGCGGAGCCTTCCTCCGGCGCCACACCATCCGCCGCCTCCTGTGCACCCGACACGGACGCCAACAAGCAAGTAACAGAAACCGCTGATAAAAATCGCTTCATGACCCACTCCCAAACCAAAATGCAATCCGGCAACCCAAGGTTACGGTCGCCGCTTGAAAATCAGCTTAGGTCAGGACAGCCCCTGCACCAACAACGGATAGCTGCTCAGGATCTCATAGACCGCGCCCTCCGAGGTCAAAGCCGAACGATACAAGGCGATTTCGCTCACCTGGATCGGATCAATTTCCAGTGAGGCCCCGCGCGACAGGGCCGCCTGCACCCGCTCCGGCGGCTGTTTCCCGTCGCGAAACCGGCTCAGCGTCACATGCGGACGAAACCGACGTTTTTCTAAGCCAATGCCAAGCCGCCGCGCGGCTTGAGCCACATCCGCCTGCAACGCCATCAACACCGGGTCAGGCGCCGCCAACAGCCCAAAGGACCGGCTGCGCGGCGCGCCAAAAATATCCATGCCCTTAAGGTGCAGCTCAAACTGCGAATGCCGGATCAGCTCCAGCTCTTCGTGTAACGCTTCCAGCATCTCTACCGGCTGGTCGTTCAGAAACGCCAACGTCAGATGCAAATTGGACGCTGGCACCTCGCGCCCCACAGCAATCCGCCCCTGCACATCCAGAAGCGCTTCCGCCTCTGGCCCGTCCAACGGAATGCCAACGAAAGCGCGCATGATGCCTTAGAGCATCGCCGGAACCACCAGATCCGGTGGCCGGTGCCCATCATCGAAGGTCTTGATGTTGATGAGGACTTTCTCCCCCATCTCGATCCGCCCTTCCACCGTGGCAGACCCCATATGCGGCATCAGCACCACATTGGGATGTCCTCGCAGATCCGGGTGGATTTCATGCCCGTGCTCATACACGTCCAAGCCAGCCCCCGCGATTTCGCCAGCTTTGAGCATCCGCACCATGGCGTTCTCGTCAATCACCTCGCCACGCGAAGTATTAATGATCACGGAAGAAGGCTTCATTAGCTTCAAACGCCGCGCATTCAGCAGGTGGAACGTCGACGGCGTGTGCGGACAGTTCACCGACACCACATCCATGCGCGCCAGCATCTGATCGAGGCTCTCCCAATAGGTCGCCTCATATTGCTGTTCGATCTCTGGGCGTAGGCGGCGACGGTTGTGGTAATGGATCTGCATGCCACAGGCCTGCGCGCGCCGCGCCACGGCCGTGCCCACGCGGCCCATGCCCAGAATGCCGAGCCGCTTGCCGCTCACACGACCGCCCAAAAGCGCGGTAGGCGCCCAGCCGTCCCATTCGCCGGACTGCATACGCTGCACCCCTTCGCCAACCCGGCGGGTTACACCCAGGATCAGCGCCAGCGCCATATCCGCCGTATCATCGGCCGACACGCCCGGCGTGTTGGACACAAGCACGCCACGTTGACGGGCAGAAGCCACATCGATGTGATCCACACCCGCGCCGTAATTGGCAATCAGCTTCAACCGCTCGCCAGATTGGGCAATCAAATTGGCGTCAATCTTGTCGCTCAAGGTGGGCACCAAAACGTCCGCGTCTTTCATCGCCTCGGCCAGCTGCTCGCGGCTCATCGGCGTATCATCGTCGCGCAGGCGTACGTCAAAGAGTTCTGACAGTCGTGTTTCAACAGCTTCCGGTAAGCGTCGCGTAACGACAACACTCAGACGTTGCTTTGGCATGCAGGGCCTCCCAATGCTTTCCAATTCGGCGCGTTGCTGCCACACTGCCCCACAGGTCAGTCAGGCACAAGAACCTGCGAGCGCCACCAGAGCAGAAAAATCAGGCAATATGTTCACCTTGGGTACAAAATCTCTCGTGAGCTTGGGCGCAGCTTTGCTATTGGCGCTCACAACATCTGTTGCGGCTGAGGCCCCGGCAGAGAAAAAACGTGGGCCGGTCACCAACCTGCCGATGCCGCGCTACGTGTCGCTGAAAGCCACAAAAGCCAACGTGCGCCGCGGCCCATCGCGCACCCACCGTATTGATTGGGTGTTCACCCGCAAATCCATGCCGCTGCAGATCACTGCCGAATATGGTCACTGGCGCCGTGTGCGCGACATCGAAGGCGCGGGCGGCTGGGTGCACTACTCCTTGCTCTCAGGTGTGCGCACCGTAATCGTGCAGAAAGACATGCTGCCACTGGCAGTGCGCCCCGGCGAAAAGGTCGCCGCCGCCGCGCAGCTGGAACACGGGGTCATTGCCAAATTGGAAGAGTGCAACCCGGACTGGTGCCGCCTCAATGCGGGCGGCTACAAAGGCTGGGTTTTGAAAGAAGATCTTTGGGGCGTGGAAGCGGACGAAATCCGCGAGTGATCCCGCCCCAAACTCTGCGCTTTACTGCGCTGCTTCAGTGGCCGCGCGGATAGCGCGGATGTTCTCGCCGTAGACCTCTGCCTTGTCCACAGAGCCGCCCTTGAACACAGCAGAGCCTGCCACCAGAACGTCGGCACCGGCTTCGGCCACCAATGGCGCGGTTTCGGTGGTCACGCCGCCATCGATTTGAATGTGGATCTCACGGTCACCAATCATCTGACGCAAGCGGCGGGTTTTCTCGACGCCGGAGTGAATGAACTTCTGACCGCCAAAGCCAGGGTTCACGGTCATGATCAGCACCATGTCCACCAGATCCAGCACATGCTCAATGCTCTCCAGCGGCGTGCCCGGGTTCAGGCTGACACCGGCTTTCACGCCCTGCGCTTTGATCGCTTGAATGGTGCGGTGAATGTGGGGACCTGCCTCCACATGCGCGGTGATCATGTCGGCACCCGCTTCGGCATAGGCCTCAATATACGGGTCTACCGGCGCGATCATCAGATGCACATCCATGAAGGTTTTGACGTGTGGACGGAACGCTTTCACGGCGGGTGGGCCAAAGGTCAGGTTTGGCACAAAATGCCCGTCCATCACATCCACATGCACCCAATCTGCGCCTTGATCCTCGATCGCACGGATTTCCTGGCCAAAGTTGGCAAAATCCGCTGAGAGAATGGACGGGGCAATTTTGATTTTGCGATCAAAGCTCATGTTGGGCTCCTTTTCCGGACCTGTGCCGGGCTTTGAAAGTGACCCTTGAGAGGCCACCAAACACCTGATTTCAGGCGATTCGAAACTGGCGGCAAAATGGCCTTTGACGAGTCAAAACACAATTGGGCACGGACAATCTGCCGCGCATTCTCATATTGCGCAGTTTTTGGGCGTTATCAAAGTTTTCGACTGATTTTTCATCATGCTCTTTTTCACTGGCTCAAATCAGCAGCACCCTATCTTTTGACCTCTCCTGAGTGATGCCAGCGATAAGGGAACCGGTCAGATCAGGACACACGCCATCACCGCCTTTGCGCCCATATCACCGCCTCTTCAGGCCCAGCAGCCCCGCGCCATCGGCACGGCTGACATCCGCAGCAAACTGCGCGATGGCCTCTCTGTTTTGGACGACCTACGCCTGTCCGGCTCCAGCCGCGTGTTGTTCCCAAACGCCAACTATCCAAACGGGCGCACCGCTGCTCTGCAAGCTGTCCTGCTGAACACGGCAGGCGGCATCACCGGCGGAGATCAGTTTGATGTCAGCGCGCATGCAGGCGAAGGCAGCCATCTGACGCTCACAACCCAAGCCGCTGAGCGCGCCTATCGCAGCATCGACGTCCGCACAGGCCGCCTCGACAGTACACTCAGCCTCGCGCCCGGCGCGCGCATGGATTGGCTGCCTCAAGAAACCATCCTGTTTGACGGTGCCGCTCTGTCGCGCAGCCTCACCGTCGACATGCACAGCACGTCACGCTTCCTAATGGTGGAACCCATGATCTTTGGCCGCACCGCCATGGGTGAGACCGTACAGGCGGCAGACTTGTTTGATCGCATTACCGTGAAACGAGACGGCGACCTGCTTTTTGCCGACCGCGTGAAACTGTCCGGCAACGTCCAAAAGCACCTGAACCGCACCGCCATCGCTGGCGGTGCGCGCGCCATGGCCACTCTCCTGCTCGCCGCGCCGGATGCGGATCGCCATCTGGGCACACTGCGCAGCCACCTGCCGCACACCGCTGGCGCCAGCTTGATCCGCGAGGGGGTGCTATTTGCGCGCATTCTCGCAAGTGACGGCCATGCCCTGCGCCAATCCCTGATTCCCGCGCTGACCTACCTAAACGGCGCTGATCTTCCTCGAACATGGATGCTCTGACCCGATGCAACTCACGCCCCGTGAAAAAGACAAACTGCTGATCGCCATGGCTGCAGAAGTGGCCCGCAAGCGCCTCGCCCGCGGCGTAAAGCTCAACCACCCGGAAGCCATCGCCCTGATCACCGACGCCGTGGTTGAAGGCGCACGCGACGGCAAATCTGTTGCCGACCTCATGCAATCCGGCGCCCGTGTCATCACGCGAGACCAATGCATGGATGGCATCGCCGACATGATCCACGAAGTACAAGTGGAGGCCACCTTCCCGGATGGCACCAAGCTTGTCACCGTGCACAACCCCATCCGCTAAAGGAGCCGTCACATGCAACGTTTTGCAATTGCCGCCGTGGCCACAACCGCCGTGACGCCCGCGCTGGCGCACTCCGGCGCCCACCTGCATCCACATGCTGGCGACCCGGTATGGTTGCCAATCTTTGTTGGCACCGTCGTTGTTGGCGCTCTGGCACTCTTGGCGTGGAACCTGAAATGATCCCAGGTGAACTGATCCCAGCCGAAGGCGAACTGACGCTCAACGGAGGCGCCGACGTGACCACCCTGATGGTGGCCAACACTGGCGACCGCCCGATCCAAGTCGGCAGCCACTATCACTTCGCCGAAACCAACCCGGCGCTGGAGTTTGACCGCACCGCCGCCCACGGGTTGCGTCTGGACATCGCCGCCGGCACCGCCGTGCGCTTTGAGCCAGGGCAGCGGCGCGAAGTGCACCTGATCCCGATTTCCGGCGCCCGCCGAATTTACGGCTTCAACCAGAAAGTCATGGGACCGCTCTCATGACCTAACCCAAGGAGACTTTGATGACGACGTTTGCAACTCACTCCATCACAACTTCACTGAGTGGTTATTTCTTTATGTCCCGCATGGTGGAGCGCCAGATGCGCATGACCCATGCCATGAACCGCGCATTGGTCAGCTCCATGCTCGCACCGTTCGGCAGCAGTGCCCCAAAGCCGGCGGTCACAAATGCGCCGGTCAAACAGGCCGCGCCAAAACGCAAACCTCGCGCCAAGTCGATTGCGACGACTAAAACCAAAGCCGCCGCACCTGCCTCCAACACGGCCACCAAACCTGCGCCCTCCGAACCGGAATTCAAATCCGCAACTCCGAAAACAAAGACTCCAGCCGCCCCAAAGTTAGCAACAAAAGTCAAAACAAAGGCACCAAAGAAAACCACAGCAAAGGCCAAAGCTGCCGTAGTGTCCAAAGCCACCAAAACCCAAAAATCAGTTGTGAAAACTGACACACCAGCCAAACCCGCGGCAAAAGCAACAGCACCGACAGTGAAATCAGTCAAAGCTGAAGCGCCGACCGCACAGCCACCTGCAACGGTTTCCAAAGCCAAACGCCAGCCGTCAAAGCCTCCAGCCATGCCGACGGCAACACCAAAACCCAAGCAAAAATCCTGACGCGCCACGCGCCGCCTCAATCCAATCAAAGAGACCTTCGATGCCCGCCAAAATCTCCCGCTCTGACTACGCCGCCATGTTTGGCCCCACCGTTGGGGACAAACTCCGCCTCGCGGACACCGATCTGGTGATCGAGGTTGAGCGCGACCTGACCGGGCCATACGGCGAAGAGGTCAAGTTTGGCGGTGGCAAGGTGATCCGCGACGGCATGGGACAGGCGCAAACCACCCGCGCCGAAGGAGCGGTCGACACGGTTATCACCAACGCGCTGATCGTCGATCACACCGGCATCTACAAAGCCGACGTTGGCCTCAAAGACGGGCGCATCCACAAGATCGGCAAAGCAGGCAACCCCGACACGCAGCCGAATGTGGACATCATCGTCGGCCCCGGCACCGAGGCCATTGCCGGCGAAGGTAAAATCCTCACTGCCGGTGGCTTTGACAGCCACATCCACTACATCTGCCCGCAACAGATCGAAGACGCGCTGCACTCCGGCCTGACCACGATGCTCGGCGGCGGCACCGGCCCCGCCCATGGCACGCTCGCCACAACCTGCACCCCGGGCCCGTGGCACATTGGCCGCATGCTGCAATCTGCAGACGCCTTCCCGATGAACCTCGCCTTCGCGGGCAAGGGCAACGCATCGCTGCCTGCTGCGCTTGAAGAGCAGATCAAAGGCGGCGCTTGCGCGCTCAAGCTACACGAAGACTGGGGCACCACACCTGCCGCTATCGATTGTTGCCTGTCGGTGGCAGACGATATGGACGTGCAAGTGATGATCCACACCGACACCCTCAATGAGTCGGGCTTCGTGGAAAACACCGTCGCCGCAATGAAAGGCCGGACTATTCATGCCTTCCACACCGAAGGCGCAGGCGGCGGTCACGCGCCGGACATCATCAAAATCTGTGGCGAAGAGCACGTGCTGCCCTCCTCCACCAACCCGACTCGTCCTTTCACTGTGAACACGGTGGATGAGCACCTCGACATGCTCATGGTCTGTCACCACCTCGACAAAGCCATTCCCGAAGACGTCGCCTTTGCCGAAAGCCGCATCCGCCGCGAGACGATTGCGGCCGAAGATATCCTGCACGACATGGGCGCCTTCTCGATCATCGCGTCCGACAGCCAAGCCATGGGACGCGTCGGCGAAGTGCTGATCCGTACCTGGCAGACGGCCGACAAGATGAAGAAACAACGCGGTCGCCTGCCCGAAGAAACCGGCGAAAACGACAACTTCCGCGTCCGCCGCTACATCGCCAAATACACCATCAACCCGGCCATCGCCCATGGCATCAGCCACCAAATCGGCTCGATTGAGGAAGGCAAACGCGCCGACCTCGTTTTGTGGTCCCCGGCCTTCTTTGGCGTGAAGCCGGAAATGGTGCTGATCGGCGGTTCCATCGTCTGCGCGCAAATGGGCGACCCCAATGCGTCGATCCCAACGCCTCAGCCGGTCTATTCCCGTCCCATGTTTGGCGCCTATGGCCGCGCCGTGGAAAACGCCGCCGTGGTCTTTGTGTCTGAGGCCGCGCAAGCCGAGGGCATCGGCAACAGCTTGGGCTTGGCAAAACAAACGCTCGCGGTCCAAAATACCCGCAACGTTGGCAAGTCAGACCTGAAACTCAACGCGGCGACACCTGAAATTGAAGTCCATCCAGAGACTTACGAAGTGCGCGCCGATGGCGAGCTCCTAACTTGTCAGCCTGCCGAGGTGCTGCCGATGGCACAGCGGTACTTTATGTTCTGACCGGAGCCCCCAAATGCGCGCAGCCCTCTTTGCCTTCACTTGCCTTGCCACACCTGTCTTTGCCCAATGCCCCACCGCAGCGGACATGGACACGGGCGTGCGCCTCACCGATCTGGACGGCATCACCGAGACCTACACCCGCGACGGTGCCCACTTCATCCGTGGCGCATGGGACGACGGCCAGGACTACGGCACACGCTTCCTGCTGCTCAAAGGCCTCTATGTGGTGGAGCAATTTGACACCGAAGATGGCGACGTGGTCTCCGGCAGCCGCAGCACCCACGCCTACCCGCTCAAACCGGCCGACGCGCCGGTCCCGGTTGCAGACGGACGCTGGGACACCGAAGTGATCACGTTGGATTCCGAAGGCACGCTGACGACCCGCGAAAGCCATATCTTTGGCCCCAGCACGCAGGTCACCATTGGCGGCTGCTCATATGAGATGATGCCGGTCATTGGCATCTATCACGACGATGACGGCTATGAGGAAACCCTGCACTACCTGCCGGAACTTGGCTTTGCCTATTTGGTGGAAACCCGCGCCAAGAACGAAAAGGCCGAGCGCTACACCTACATCCGCATTGAAGCCGTTGAAAAATAAATAAACTCTGACTCGCCTTGCATCAGATGCAAGACGGCTATGACGAAAGACCGACTGCACATGGCAACCGTTTTGACCCATATTCAGAGCCAAGGGAGGACCATAGGTTTATACGAAACTGAGGTTCAAAATGGCACTGACAGCTACACACACCGCACACCACTCGCTGGGTCACATCCTGGCAGCTCCATTCCGCGTCATCGGCAACGGCCTGATCGCGATCATGGAAAGCAACAGCCGCGTGCAATACGTCGATCGTCTGAACGCGATGTCCGACGAACAACTGGAAGCCAAAGGCATCAAGCGCGACGAAATCGTGCAGCACGTCTTCCGCGACCACATGCACCTGTAATCTGTGCATTTGGGGGGCGCCCATCATGAGCGCCCTTCCCACAGCACATGACTACCACACGCACGGCCACGCCCCGGAACAGGGGCGTGTGGCCCTGACCTACGAAGACCGCTTCCTGCGCCGCAAAACGTTGCGGCTTGAGGATGGCACCCGGATTCTCGTAGATCTGCCCAAAACCACATCTTTGGATCACGGCGGCGTTTTGCGCCTGACCGATGGTGGCGAAATCACCGTGATTGCCGCGCCGGAACCGCTTTTGCAGGTCACCGCGACGCATTTGCCACGCATCGCCTGGCACATCGGCAACCGGCATACCCCTTGTCAGATCGAAGACACCCGCCTGCTCATTCAGCGCGACCACGTGATCAAAGAAATGCTGGAACTTCTGGGAGCAACCGTCACCGAAGTGACCGAGCCCTTTACGCCCGAAGGCGGGGCTTACGGCCATGGCCGCACCCACAGCCACGACCACAGCCACCCACACGCCCACGATCACACGATGGACCACGGCCATAGTCACAGCCACGACCATGACCACTGATCCGATCCTGACGTTGGCCCAATGGCTCTCGCCCGCCTTCCCGGTGGGCGCGTTCACCTACAGCCATGGACTTGAAGCGCTCGTGGACGCTGGCACGGTGCATGATGCCGACAGCTTTTCCGCGTGGCTGACCCACACGCTCCAACACGGCGCGGGCCAAAACGATGTGATCTTGCTGGCACATGCCTACAACGCCGACACCGTCGAAGAACTGGCCGAGATCGACTCACTCGCCCGCGCCCTTGCGCCCTCTGCCGAACGCCTGCTTGAAACCGACCAACAGGGCGCCGCCTTTGCACGCACCGCTGCCGCCATCCACGATTTGGACCTCAGCACTTTGACCTATCCGGTGGCCGTTGGCCGTGCCGCACAGTTACAAAACCTGCCTTTACGCGACACCGCGCGCCTGTTCCTGCACGCCTTTGCCGCCAACCTGACTTCCGCCGCCACCCGCCTCGTGCCCTTGGGCCAAACCGAATCTCAGGCCACCCTCACCGCCGTGACACCGCTCTGCCAAGACGTGGCGGACCACGCGGTCACATTGTCACTGGATGACATTGCCGCGTCGACTTTTGCCTCTGACATCGCTTCCATGCGCCACGAAACGCAATATTCGAGGCTCTTTCGCTCATGACCTGGCTCGCCGTCCTGATTTCCGCTCTGCTGTTTGTCCCCGCTGTCCTGCACCTGCTCTGGGCCATCGGCGCCTGGGTGCCGATCCGCGACGAGGCGGCATTGGCCCGCGCCACCGTTGGCGCGCCCGGCATCACCAAAATGCCCGGCCCCATTCCCTGCGCGGTGGTGTTCGTGGCCCTGAGCTTTGCCGCCGCCTTACCCCATCTGACAACCTTCCCACTGCGCAGCCTGTTCTTGCTGGCCATCGCCGCCGTCTTCTTGCTGCGCGGCATCGCCGCCTACCTGCCCGCCTGGCGCAAACTGGTCCCCGAAGAGCCCTTCGCCACGCTGGATCAACGTTGCTACGGCCCGCTTTGCCTTCTATTGGGCGCAAGCTTCCTCCTTTTCACTCTTTCAGGAGCCTGACATGACCTCTCCAAACGGCCCCCTTCGCATCGGCATCGGCGGCCCCGTCGGCGCGGGCAAAACCACGCTCACCGCCAACCTCTGCCGTGCCCTGCGCGACAAACTCTCTATCGCCGTGGTCACCAACGACATCTACACCCGCGAAGACGCCGAAGAACTCATGCGCCAACAGGTCCTGCCCCTGGAACGCATCAAAGGTGTGGAAACCGGCGGCTGCCCGCACACCGCCATCCGCGAAGACGCCTCCATCAACCTCGCCGCCATCGACGAGTTGACCCGCGAAATCCCCGACCTCGACATCGTCCTGATCGAGAGCGGCGGCGACAACCTGTCAGCCACCTTCTCGCCCGAACTTGCGGACCTCACCATCTATGTGATCGACACCGCGGCAGGCGAAGAAATCCCGCGCAAAGGCGGGCCAGCCATCACGCGCTCCGACATCCTGATCATAAACAAAACAGACCTTGCGCCCTACGTCGGCGCGTCGCTTGAGGTTATGGAACGTGACGCCAACAAAATGCGCGGTACGCGGCCTTTCGTTTTCACCTCCCTGCGCCACGGCAAAGGGCTCGACGCACTCCTGCCGCTCATCGGCGAAATCGGCGGCGTGCCTGCCCTGATGTCCAACTAAGGCCCATGGTTGGGAAACTGTTCCACAAAATCCTGCCCCAGCCTTCTTCTAACCCTAAATTTCCCGGCCGGAGGCACCATCCGCTTCACCCTGTACCCAGCGCAGGTTAAAGAGCGCGGCAACAGCAACCGTCGAGACTCAGTATGATCGACCTTCAAAACGTCAGCGTGTCTTTCGGTGAGCGCACCGTCCTGCACGACATCTCCCTGTCCCTAGCGGAACGTCGCATCGCCATCATCGGCGCCAACGGCTCCGGCAAGTCCACCTTCGCTCGCCTACTCAACGGCCTCGCACTGCCCACCTCCGGCGACGTCCTGGTCGATGGCCTCAACACCCGCAAAAAAGGCCGCGACGTGCGTCGCAAAGTTGGGTTTGTCTTCCAGAACCCAGACAATCAAATTGTCATGCCTGTGGTCGAAGAAGACCTCGCCTTTGGCATGAAAAACCTCGAATTCTCCAAAGCCGACATTGCCACCAAAACCGATGAAATCCTCGCGCGTTACAATATGAGCGACCTGCGCGAACATCCCGCGCATCTGCTCTCTGGCGGCCAAAAACAGCTGCTTGCCATCTCCGGTGTGCTTGTGATGACCCCCGACATTCTGGTGATGGACGAACCCACCACGTTGCTGGATCTACGCAACAAACGCCGCATCGCCCGCGCCGTTGCCGCGTTGGATCAGATGGTCATCACCGTCACCCATGACCTCGACCTGATCGCCGATTATGACCGCGTGATCGTGATCGATGAAGGTCAGATCTTTGCCGACGGCGCGCCTAAAGAGGTCATCCCTGCCTATGAAAGGCTCATGGCCTGATGCTGGACCTCTACTCTCCCGGAACCTCGCTGCTGCACCGCCTGCCGCCGGCGGCCAAAATGCTGGCCATGCTGATCGGCGCCACCCTACTCTTTCTCAATGAAAGCCTACCAATCACTGTCGCTGCAACCCTTGGTATCCTGGCCCTCTACCCCATTGCACAGCTCACCCTAAAACAGGCCTTTGCGCAGATCCGCCCCCTGCTGATCATCTTTGTGCTGTTCTTCGCGGTGCAATGGTATTTCTCCGGCCTCGAACTGGCCGCTTACGTTGTCCTGCGCCTCACAGCGCTGATCCTGCTGGCAAGCCTTGTGACCTTGACCACCCGCAGTAGCGACATGATCGACACCATGACGCGCGGCCTGCGTCACCTCAAACCGCTGGGCGTAAACCCGGAAAAGGTCAGCCTCGCCATATCACTCGCCCTGCGTTTCATCCCAGTGCTGGCCCAAATCACCCGAGAGGTCCGTGAAGCCCAAAAAACGCGCGGTCTCGAACGCTCCGTGATTGCCGTCGCCATGCCCATGGCGATCCGCGCCATCAAGATGGCGGACGATATTTCTGACGCCATCGATTCCCGAGGATATCGTTCCTGAGTTGCGCTAACATCGCGCCCAGCGCTTGAGCATACCAGAACGCCTTCCCTATCCGTCCGTCAAACGAACAAGACCAAAAGGGACGGACCCCATGGACACCACAGCATCCCGTGGCCTCGCCACCAAAGACATCGTCTACATCGCTCTCTTCGCTGCTCTGACAGCAGCACTGGGCCTGATGCCACCAATCCACTTTGCTGGCGCGGCCCTACCTCCAATTTCCGCTCAGTCTCTGGGTGTGATGCTGGCTGGCGCCGTTCTCGGCTCAAAACGCGGCGGCCTTGCTCTGCTGTTGTTCATCGGTCTGGTGGCGGTTGGCCTACCGCTTCTTTCCGGTGGACGCGGCGGCTTTGGCGTGCTGATGGGCACCTCCGGCGGCTTCCTACTGGTCTGGCCTCTGTGTGCCTACATCATCGGCTATCTGATGGAAAAAGACACCGCTGCCAACGCCATCAAAACCGGCCTTTATGTGGCTTTTGGTGGCATCGTCGTCATGTATGCTGCAGGTATCCCGTGGATGGCCTTCATCGGCAAACTGGGCCTCACCAAATCCCTCACCATCATGGTGGCCTACATCCCCGGCGATCTGGTAAAGGTGGTACTGGCGACGATCATCGCCCGCGGTCTGCGCCGCGCCTACCCAAACCTCTGAGGACGCGGTTGCCTTTACGACACGCATTAGATCACCACGCACGCCAGCGCTCAGACGCGCTGGCGGTTGCTATTTCAGACACGCGCCTTACCTACGGCGCACTGTATGACCGGCTCAAACAACTTCACGCTGCGCTCAGCAAGCTGCCCCTGCAACCCCGCCCTGACCTGCCGCTACCAGACGGCGCCCGCAATTTTGCCCTCTCTATCGGCAATCACGCGCAAGCGCCCACACTGCTCGCAGCGGCGCTTGCCACGCCGCACGCCGTGACCCTGCTGGACCCACATTGGCCTGACGCGCTGCACCAACGTGTGCTCGCAAAACTGCCGCCTGACGCGCTGTTCTGCCTCTCAAGCCAAACCGGCCTGATCGATGCCGCCAAACGTCTCGGCATCCCGGCCATCTGTGTGGACACCGACGCATTTGAGACCTTCCTTGCCGCGCCCGAAGACATCCCTTTCACCGATCCGCGCGCGATTTTTATGGTCGGTTTCACCTCCGGCACCACATCTGAGCCCAAAGCCTTCGCACGCGCCCGTCACAGCTGGCGCGCCTCGCTTGACGCCAGCCGCCTTGCCTTTGCCTTGACCGAGCAGAGCCACACCTTTGTGCCCGGCCCACTGTCCCACGGCATCACACTCTATGCGCTCGCGGAAACCCTTGAGCTTGGCGCCACCTTTCACGCCTTGCCAAAATTTGACCTCGCCGAGGCCCACCGCGCCATGGCCCACACCCGCCGCATCGTCGCCGTGCCCAGCCTGCTTGGCGCGCTCTGTCGCGATAAACCGCTAGATCAGATTGTCGAAATCACCACCGCCGGAGCCAAACTCGATCCCGCCTTGCTCGAGAAAGCCCGCACCTTCTTCCCACGCGCCCGCATCCACGAGTACTACGGCGCCAGCGAACTTGGATTTGTCAGCCTCAACACCCACGGCCGCGAAAGCTCTTCGGCACCAGCCTACTCAGTGGGGCGTCCCTTCCCGCATGTGGAGCTCTCCTTGCGCCAGAATGGACAAGAAGTCGCCCAAGGCGAGCCCGGAACCATCTTTGTCCGCGGCGACCTGGCCATCGACGGCTACCTCTGGGGCGGCCGCAACTCCGGTTTCCGCCGCGAAGGCCCCTGGGCCACGGTCGGCGACGTTGGCAAGCTGAACTACGACGGCAGCCTCAGCCTCCTGGGGCGCGAGGGCGGCATGGTCATCACCGCAGGTCACAACGTCTACCCGCAAGAAATCGAAACCGCGCTGGCCGAAATCCCCGGCATCAACGGGGCGGCTGTTTTGGGCGTCGCCCATCAATCGCGCGGGCAGGAACTGGTCGCCATCCTCAACGGCGACACGCCGCTAGACGAAATCAAATCCCAACTCGCCATCCGCCTGCCGCGCTACAAACTGCCCAGGCACTTCTACCGGCTTAGCGACTGGCCCTTGACCACCTCCGGCAAACCCGACCGCGGTCGCCTCCTGTCGTGGCTACACAAAAAGGACCCGCGCCTTGTCCCCGCCACTGGCTGACCTGCTGCCTGACGATCGCCAGCCGGTGGTCATCGCCGCCCGCCGCAGCGCCATTGGCCGCGCTGGCGGCATGTTTGCCAGCCTTGATGTCGAAGACCTCGCCGCCCCCGTCATGATGGCCACGCTCGCGGATGCCAACGTCACGCCAGACCAAATCGACGACGTCATCCTCGGCAACGCCGCAGGCCCCGGTGGCAACATCGCCCGCCTCTCCGCCCTGCACGCAGGCTTCCCCACATCCATCCCAGGCGTCACCGTCGACCGCCAATGTGGCTCCGGCCTGGAAGCGGTGATGATGGCCTGCCACCTGATCATGGCCGGCGCGGGCACCACCTACCTCGCAGGCGGGGTCGAAAGCCAATCCCGCGCGCCCCTACGCGCCCTACCCGCGAGCGGCACTCTGCCGGAACACAGCTACACCCGCGCCCGCTTCTCTCCCGAAGCCATCGGCGACCCGGAAATGGGCGCCGCCGCTGACACGGTTGCCCACCAGTTCAACATCTCCCGAGAGCGCCAAGACGCCTTCGCCTTGCGCTCCCAACAGCGCGCCGCGCAAGCCCAAGACGCAGGTGCCTTTGACGCCGAAATTGTCCCTATCGCTGGCCACGCCACCGACGAGTGCATCCGCGACACGATGACAGCCGAGCGTCTCGCCCGCCTACGTCCGGCCTTTAGCACAGATGGCACCGTCACCGTCGGCAACGCCTGCCCTCTCAACGACGGCGCCGCCACCGTACTTGTCACGACAGCCCAAAACGCCCGCGCCCTCGGCCACGCCAAAGCCCTCGCCTACCTCGGCGGCGCCTCCGCGGGTGTGGACCCCAATGTCCTCGGCATTGGCCCCGTCGCCAGCACGCAAAAGCTCCTACGCCAAAACCCAAGCCTATCGCTCAACGATCTCACGCACCTCGAATTCAACGAAGCTTTTGCATCCCAAGTCCTCGCCAGCCTCCACGCTCTGGCCATCGACGAAAGCCTACCCAACCAGCAAGGCGGTGCCATCGCCCTCGGCCACCCTTTCGGCGCTTCCGGCACCATCCTCGTCACCCGCCTCTTCAGCCAACTCATCCGCCAAAACGCCACTGAAAACGCCCTCGCCATGGCCATGATCGGCATCGGCGGCGGCCAAGGCCTCACCGCAGCCTTCTCCCCCATAACCCTCTGAACGGCTTGAGCCCACAACGGCTCATTGCCATAGTCCTCCCAACACAAAGGACATCTTATGGCCAATTCCCTCATCACCTCCGAAGTCCCTTTTGACCAAGACGGCAAACACACCGGCTTCCTGCGTGTGCCGCATTCGGTGACCTCCTCCGCCTACGGCTGGCTCCCGATCCCGATCTGCGTGATCCAAAACGGCACTGGCCCGACGCTACTCATTTCCGCAGGCAACCACGGCGACGAATACGAAGGCCAGATCGCCGTCACAAAACTGATCCAGAGCCTTGAAGAAAAAGACATCCAAGGTCGCCTGATCCTGCTCCCCACGGCCAATGCCCCCGCCGCCGAGGCCGGCACCCGCACCTCCCCCATCGACAACGGCAACCTCAACCGGTCCTTCCCAGGTGACCCAGCAGGCACACCCACCCAAATGATCGCGCACTACGTCGAAGAGGTCTTGCTGCCCATGTGTGACTACACCGTCGACCTGCACTCCGGCGGCACCTCGCTGCACTACCCCGCCACCCTCTTGCGCGGCCCCGCCCACACTCCCGAAGAAGAAGCCGGTCTCAACCTGCTCTCGGACGCATTTGACCTGCCTTACGCATGGGTCTTCACCGGCGGCGGCGGCAAATCCTCCACCGCACGCACCGCCATGGGCGCAGCTAACCGCAAAGGCGTGATCAACGTCATGGCCGAACTTGGCGGCGGCGGCACCATCACACCCGACATCTTGGCAGACACCGAACGCGGCCTGCAACGTATCCTGCACGCACTCCAAATGCTCCCCGCCTATGAACCAGGCGCCCCACGCGGCACCCGCGCGCTAAACGCCCAATGCTCTGTCTTTGCCTATGACAGCGGCCTGTTGGAACTCCTCAAAGACATCGGCAATCCGGTCACAAAAGGCGACACTATCGCCCTGATCCACGACCCCGCCACCCCCTGGCGCGCGCCAATCCCCGTGACCTCGCCTTACGAAGGCATCGTCCTGGCCAAACGCCACCTGACCCAAGTCAAACGCGGCGACGCCGTTGTGCAAATCGCACAAGACGCGTCTTAGTTCGCTTTCTCATTCCCCAAATATCTCGGGGAGGAGGCGCAGCGCGCCGGAGGGGCTGGCCCCTCATTCCAACATCGCCACAAACAAAAACGAGGCCGCCCCTGCGACCCCGTCTTAATCTCATACCAAGCGACTGGCTTATTCGTCGTCTTCGTCCAGCATCCGCACCGCGCCTAGCGAGGCGTTGGACACATGCGCCGCATAGACTTTCAGCGCTTTGGACACCGCCCGCGGCCGCCCTTCGGCTTTCCAGAACTTCTTATCCGCCTGCGGGTGGTTGTCACGCCGGCGCTGAAGCTCTTCGTCACTCACATCCAGATGAATGGTCCGGTTTGGCACGGAGATTTTGATCTTGTCGCCATCTTCCACCAGACCAATCACACCTTTCTCAGCCGCTTCCGGCGAGGCGTGGCCAATCGACAAACCCGCGGTCCCGCCAGAGAACCGCCCATCGGTCAGCAGCGCACAGGTGGTGTCGAGCTTCTTGGATTTCAGATAAGCGGTTGGGTAGAGCATCTCCTGCATGCCCGGCCCGCCCTTGGGGCCTTCATAGCGGATCACCACCACAGAATAGGGTTTCACCTCATTCTGCAGAATGCCGTGCATCGCGTCTTCCATGCTCTCAAACACCTTCGCGGTGCCCTCGAACTCATACATCTCTTTGATCACACCGGCGGTTTTCAGGATGCAACCCTGCTCCGCGATGTTGCCAAACAGCACGCACAGGCCACCTTCCTGGGAATAGGCATTCGCGAAGTCGCGCACGCAGCCGTCTTCAATATCCAGATCCAGCTCAGTATACATCCGTGACTGGCTAAAGGCCTGCGTCGTGCGCACACCTCCCGGCGCCGCAATGAACAGATCGCGCGCTTCATTGCCAGCGCTCTCGCGGCGCACATCCCACTTGTCGATGAATTCACCCATGGTGCGCTCATGCACGGTCGCGCAATCGCGGTGGATTTTGCCTTCGCGTTCCAGCTCGCCCATGATCCGCGCAATCCCGCCAGCGCGGTGCACATCTTCCATGTGGTACTTCGGTGTTGAAGGCGCCACTTTGCTCAAGTGCGGAATCTCACGGCTCAGACGGTCCATGTCGGCCATGGTGAAATTCACGCCACCCTCATGGGCAATCGCAAGCAGGTGCAGAACGGTGTTCGTGGAGCCACCCATGGCAATATCGAGCGCCATCGCGTTTTCAAAGGCTTTGAAGGTCGCAATGCCACGCGGCAGTGCGGTCTCATCACCCTCTTTGTACCAGCGCTCACACAGCTCAATGATCTTGTGACCGGCTTCTTCAAACAGCCCACGACGCTTAGAGTGTGTCGCCAACAGCGAACCGTTGCCCGGCAGCGCCAGACCCAGCGCTTCCGCCAGACAGTTCATCGAGTTTGCAGTGAACATCCCGGAACAAGAGCCACAGGTTGGACACGCAGACCGTTCCAGCTTGTCCACTTCCTCCTGGCTGCGGTCTTCATCGGTCGCGCCGACAATGGCGGTCACCAGGTCCGCCTTGTGCTCCCCGTCCTTCAGGATCACCTTACCGGCTTCCATCGGGCCACCGGACACAAAGATCGCCGGAATGTTCAGGCGCATCGCCGCCATCAACATGCCGGGTGTGATCTTGTCACAGTTGGAAATACACACCAACGCGTCCGCACAATGCGCGTTCGCCATATACTCCACCGAGTCGGCAATCACTTCGCGCGACGGCAGCGAATAGAGCATCCCATCGTGGCCCATGGCAATGCCATCATCCACCGCAATGGTGTTCATCTCTTTGGCCACACCACCGGCTTTCTCAATCTCACGCGCCACCAACTGGCCCATGTCTTTGAGGTGCACGTGACCGGGCACAAACTCGGTGAAGGAGTTGACCACCGCCACAATCGGCTTGCCAAAGTCCTCGGTTTTCATACCTGTCGCACGCCATAGCGCACGGGCGGCGGCCATACGGCGGCCGAAGGTCGAGGTTTTGGAACGAAGATCAGGCATCTTATGCACTCCTGCGGATGGCTTGGGCGCCCCATCGCGCCGCTTGCGTGTCTGGACAGAACGGGTGCCATCCAAAAGAGGGGAATGCAAGAGAGTCCGGAAAGAATGTTACTCAAAATCGCGCGCAAAGCTTCCACAAAGAACGATGCCTGTGTCTTGGGCGCAATCCGCCGGACAAAATCACCCCAATGCCACCGCCTGCGCGAGAAAACCCGCACAGCCCTTCGCCTCGATGTCCGCCACACTGCGCAGTTTCAGATGCCGCCGCGCCTTGCCACCGCCTTCAAGCATTCCATCTGGATCGCTCAACCGCGCCCCATGAGAGAACTCAAAGGACACATGCGGCTTGTAGCCGAAATATCCCCCTACCGCGGTGGCTGCGACACCGGCCTCGCGCTCCAACATCTGCCCGCCATACATGCGGCGCCCGTGAAGCTCTGGCGCCACTTCGGCCACCATTTCCTCCAAGGCGTCTATGATGGCAGCTTGCGTGGTCCCGTCCATCTCAGCCCTCCAGTTTCATCGGCGTGGCAATTTCCACCAAACAGCCGTTGAGATCCCGCACATAGGAAATCGTCTGCCCCCAAGGCACCTCATGCGGCTTGCTCACTGGTGAACACCCCGCCGCCAGCGCCTTCTCAAATGCCGCAGGTACGTCCTCAGTGATAAAGCAAATCTCCCACCCCGCCGGAATGGCACTCTTCTCATTGGGCGCAAAGGCCAAGCCATCCAGCTCAATCACCTCCTCGGCGGAAAACGACAGCACCGTGTCCCCGGTCTCCATCTCCGCATAAAGCGTGCTTTCATGCATAAACCGCTGGGTCAGGCCAAAGGCCGTCTCATAAAACACCACCGTCTCCGGCACGTTCTTCACATAAATAATTGTGTATCCAAGCTTCATATCAAACACCTCACATTGGTTGGCCTAGACCTAAGCCCCCCAACATCAATGCGCTTGAAGAAATCGGACATCGCCTTCTTGAGCCGCGCGGTTTCCCCACAGACCGCCGGACACATCCGGCCGGATCAAGCCCTCGGGAATGGCTGACGGCACAAACCCGCCAAACCGCCGCATGGCCCGCGTCATATGCGCCTGATCCGCATAGCCCGCCTCAAACGCCGCGTCCGACAGCGACCCGCCTGCCTCACACACCAAGCGCAACGCCCGATGAAACTGTACCAACGATGCGTAGGTTTTCACCGAAAGCCCCACCGTGCCTGCAAACATCCGGTTCAAATGCCGCGTCGAGCACCCTGCTCGCGCCGCCAGCTCCGTCACAGAAAACCGCCCGCCCGTCAGGTGCAATCGACGCACGGTCTCCCCCACTCGATACCCCTCCGGCGACAAGGGCCTACCTTCCACAAAACGCACTAAAGCTTGTCGCAAGTCCTTTGCCGATACGCCTGCCACGCAAAGCCCCGCCGGTTCCGGCACCAATGCCTCCGCCTCATCCTCCAAGGCCACCTGATTTTTCGCGTGCGCCAAAGCGTCGCCCCAAAGCACACCGCCCCGCTCCGGACGCAACCGCACGCCAATCCACCGATCCCCGGCCTCAAATTCCACCCAATAAGGCTGCGTCGCAGGTCCGGTCACCACCAACCGTGGCACCACGGTTGGGTCCGCATTAAACCGTACAATCACATCACAGCGCCCATCCGGCAGGATCAAACTGCGCCCTGCGCGCGGCTCCTCATGGCGCCACACCGCCTCCATGCTGCGCGCCTGTTGCGGCGTATACACCCGCTCCTGATACCCATCTGGTAGACGCACGCTAAATCCTCATCCAATCGTCAACCGCGCCAACAGCTCGGTGGCATTCTTCACTTGGAACCGTTTGTGCAGCCGTGCGCGCACATCCTCAATGGTCCGTGGCGACATCCCCAACTCGCGCGCAATCTCCTTGCTGGTCAGCCCGCGCCCCAAGCCGCCCACCACCTGCCGCTCCCGCGCCGTAAGCGACACCGGCGGCCCTTCGTGAATGGCGGCAAATGTCATCACCAGCCGCGCCAGTGGATCATCCGGCGTCAGCGTCTGCGCACGAAATCGGCACCATACCTGCCCGCCATCCCGCCGCCGCACCATGCGCTCATCACTATAGGCGTGGTCCTGCATCAACGGTTTCAACCCAATGTCCCGCACCTGCTCAAACTCTTCTGTGCTGTCATACAGCAGGCGAAAGGACTGCCCCACCAAGGCCTCTTTCTCATAGCCCACCAACCGCGCAAACCCCTGATTGCATGCGCGAATAACCCGCTGTTCAGCCATTACAATGCCCACAGGCGCGGCCTCAAACGCAAGCTGATCCCAATCCATTTACGTCCCCCTAACCGTAATCCTACGGTATTGATACCGTAACCGCCTCCGCGCCACTCTGACCACACCTGTGTCCGCACGATTTGCAAAAACGTTCCGTCGCAGGCCCCACAAAAACCGCCGCACTGCGCAAGAGGCCCGCCACTATGCCCATCGACACCGACCGCCTGATGATCCGCATCGAGTCCATGCGCGACGAGCTGGTGCAGCTAACCCAGGACCTGATCCGCATCCCCACACTAAACCCACCGGGCGAGTGTTACCGCGACATCTGCGATTATCTCGACACCCGCCTGACCCGCCACGGCTTTGACACCCAACTGGTCCGCGCCCACGGCGCTCCGGGCGACAGCGACAAATACCCCCGCTGGAACATCATCGCCCATAAATCCGGCCACCACCCTGGCGAATGTGTACATTTCAACAGCCACACCGATGTGGTCGAAGTGGGCCACGGTTGGACCTTTGATCCCTTTGGCGGCGAGATCAGTGACGGCAAAATCTACGGCCGCGGGGCCTGTGATATGAAAGGCGGCCTTGCCGCGTCGATCATCGCCGCCGAAGCCTTCATCGCCGAATTCCCTGACTTCCACGGCAGCATCGAAATCTCCGGCACGGCGGACGAAGAATCCGGCGGCTACGGCGGCGTGGCCTATCTGGCGGAACAGGGCTTTTTTGCCCCCGAACGCGTGCAACACGTGATTATCCCGGAACCCCTGCACAAAGACCGCATCTGCCTCGGCCATCGCGGCGGCTGGTGGGCCGAGATCGAGACCTTTGGCGAAATTGCTCATGGCTCCATGCCATTTCTGGGTGACTGCGCCGTGCGCCACATGGGCGCGGTGATCGACAAGTTTGAGAGCGACCTCTATCCCGCCATGGCCGCGCGGCGTACAGATATGCCGGTGGTGCCCGAAGGCGCGCGCAGCTCCACCATGAACATCAACTCGATCCACGGCGGCCAGGCCGAACAGGCCGAAGACTTCGACGGATTGCCCGCCCACTGCGTGCCGGACAGCTGCCGCATCGTGATCGACCGCCGCTATCTGGCCGAGGAAAACCACGCCCAGGTCGAAGGCGAAGTCCGGTCCCTGCTGGATGACCTCTCCGCCCAGCGCGAGAACTTCCGCTATGACATGCGCGAGCTCAACCACGTCGCCCCATCGATGACCGACCGCAAAGCCCCCGTAGTGACCACCGTGGACCGCGCCATTCAGGACATTTTGGGGAAGACCCCGGATTATGTCGCAAGTCCCGGCACTTACGACCAGAAACATATTGATCGCATCGGCAAGCTCAGCAACTGTATCGCCTACGGGCCGGGTATTCTGGAGATGGCCCACAAGCCTGACGAATACATCGGCATCGACGACATGATCGACAGCGCCAAGGTTATGGCCCACAGCCTGACTCAGCTGCTGCTACCACAAGACAAGAACTCGGCTTAAGGCCCAATAATCATAAAAAGCAAACAGTTAAGGGAGAGAGACACAATGACATTTTTCACGTCACGACTGGCCAGTGCCAGCGCCGCTGCACTGATTGCAGGGACACTGGCCGCACAAGCCGCGCAAACCGACATCACTGTTGCCATGCAACTGGAGCCGCCGCATCTGGACCCAACCTCTGCCGCCGCTGGCGCGATTGACAGTGTGCTTTATGCCAATGTCTTTGAAGGTCTCACTCGTTTTGCCTCCGACGGCTCGATCATCCCCGGCCTCGCCAAAAGCTGGGAAATTTCTGAAGACGGCCTGACCTACACCTTCATGCTGCACGACGGCGTGACCTTCCACGACGGCTCCGCCATGGACGGCGAGGATGTGAAATTCTCGCTGGACCGCGCCCGCGCAGAAGACAGCGCCAACGCGCAAAAAGCGCTCTTTGCCGGCATCACCGAAGTGACCGTGGTCGATCCGCTGACCGTCAAAGTCACGCTTGATGGCCCCAATGGCGACTTCCTGTTCAACATGGCCTGGGGCGACGCCGTGATTGTCGCGTCCGAAAGCATCGACAACATCAAGACCACCCCCATCGGTACAGGCGCGTTCAAGTTTGCGGATTGGGTACAAGGCGACAAGATCACGCTCACCCGCAACGACGCCTACTGGGGCACGCCTGCGACACTCACCGATGTGACCTTCAAATTCATCTCCGATCCCACAGCCGCCATGGCCGCAATGATGGCCGAAGACATTGACGTCTTTGCAGGCTTCCCAACCCCAGAGGCGCTGCCGCAGTTTGAAGCCGATCCACGTTTCCAAGTGCTGGTTGGCAACTCCGAAGGCGAGACCATCCTGTCGACCAACAACAAGATGCCGCCACTGGATGACGTGAAAGTGCGCAAGGCCATCGCCCACGCAATTGACCGTCAGGCCATCATTGATGGCGCGATGTTTGGCCTCGGCACACCAATTGGCACGCACTTTGCTCCGCATCACCCGGACTACGTCGACCTGACCGGCAACTCAGCCTATGATCCCGAACAGTCTAAGAAACTGCTTGCCGAAGCAGGCTATCCCGATGGCTTCACCACCACGTTGAAACTGCCGCCGCCCTCTTATGCCCGCCGTGGTGGCGAAATCATCGCCGCGCAACTGCGTGCCGTTGGCATCAACACCGAAATCTCCAATCTGGAGTGGGCGCAGTGGCTGGAGCAGGTCTTCCGCGGCAAGGACTTTGGCCTGACCATTGTCAGCCACACCGAACCCAACGACATCGGCATCTACGGCCGCCCGGATTATTACTTCCAGTATGACAATCCGCAGTTCCAGCAGATCATGGAAACCTTGAACAAAGCCACCATCCCGGCAGAGCGCACCGCCCTGCGCAAAGTCGCGCAGACCATGATCGCCGAAGACTATGTCAATGGTTACTTGTTCCAGCTGGCGTTCCCAACCGTAGCGAAAGCTGGTGTGCAGGGCCTCTGGCTCAACGCGCCAACCCAAGCCACCGACCTGACCGCCGTAAGCTGGTCAGAGTAACACCCCCCGCGCTGGGGCCACATCATGTGGCTCCGGCGCAAATCCAATCGAAAGCCGCTGCCATGATCGAGCATATCCCCGCAGGCACCCTGCCCAGCCGCAAAGCACCATCAGAGTATTTCACCGGCGACGTGCGCATGGATCTGATCACAGAAAGCCGCCCCCCTTCTCAAGTTTTTGCCGCCCGCGTCACCTTTGAACCCGGCGCGCGCACCGCATGGCACACCCATCCCGTGGGCCAAATCCTGCATGTGCTCTCTGGCGTTGGCCTGATTGCGCTGCGCGGCGAAGCCCCGCGCACCATCCGCCCCGGCGACAGCATCTGGATCGAACCCGGCGTCGAGCATTGGCACGGCGCCACACCCGACACCGCCATGTCCCACATGGCCATCCAACAGGTCGAAGACGGCTCCGGTGCCACATGGCTCGAACACGTTTCCGACGACGACTACCTCAAGCCCCCAACCTGACGGCCCATGCTCCGCTACACTCTCAAACGCGCCCTGTCTCTGGGCCTTAGCCTCGTGGTGGCCTCGCTGGTGATCTTCTTCGTGATCGAAGTGGTACCCGGCGACCCTGCCAGCTTTATGCTTGGCCTCAACGCCCAACCGGACACCATTGCCGCCCTGCGCAGTGAACTGGGGCTGGATGTCTCCAAACTGGAGCGCTACCTCGTCTGGGTCGGCGGCATGTTGCAAGGGGATTTTGGCACCTCCTACACCTATAGCACCCCCGTGACCGAGATGATTGGCGACCGCATTTGGGTCTCCCTGCCTCTGGCCCTCTACGCGCTCACGCTCTCCACCCTAATCGCCTTCCCGGCAGGCATCTACGCTGCCTCCCGTCGTGGCAAACCCGGTGACATGGCCGTCATGGGTGCCACTCAACTGGGCATCGCGGTGCCGAACTTCTGGTTCGCCATGATGCTGGTGCTGATCTTCGCCATCAACCTGCGCTGGTTCTCTGCCGGCGGTTTTGCCGGTTGGGACAAAGGCGCCGCCGCCGCCATGAAATCGCTGACCCTGCCCGCCATCGCACTGGCCTTGCCGCAATCCGCTATCCTCGCCCGCGTCATGCGCTCTGCCCTGTTGGATGTGCTGGGCGAAGACTTCATGCGCACCGCCCGCGCCAAAGGCCTGACCCGCCGCCAAGCCTTGATGCGCCATGGCCTGCGCAACGCCATGATCCCCGTGCTGACCATCATCGGCATGCAATTCTCATTCCTGCTCGCCGGCGCCATCATCATCGAACAGGTCTTCTTCCTGCCCGGCCTTGGCCGCCTGATCTTCCAATCCATCTCCGCCCGCGATCTGATCGTGGTGGAAAGCGTGGTCATGCTGCTTGTGTTTCTGGTGATCCTCGTGACCTTCCTTGTCGACCTCGCCTATGCCGCCGTCGACCCCCGCCTGAGGTCTCGCACATGAGCCTGTCGCGCAACATCCTCCTAGGCGGTCTGCTCTGCCTCTGCGTGGTCGCCGCAGCTCTAATCAGCTTCCTCTGGACCCCATTTGATATCACGCAAATGGACATCCCCAACAAACTGCAAAAACCCAGCGCCACCCATTGGTTTGGCACCGACCACTTTGGCCGGGACATCTTCTCAATGATCATGGTCGGCGCCCGCACCTCGCTTGCCGTTGCGCTGGTGGCCGTCGGCATCGGCATGGGTCTCGGTGTGCCCCTAGGCCTCTGGGCCGCCGCCAACTCCGGCAGTTGGCTGGATGAATTGATCATGCGCGGCAATGACCTGATCTTTGCTTTCCCCAGCCTCGTGATCGCCATCCTGATCACCGCCATCCTCGGCCCAGGTGCCGTCAACGCCATCCTCGCGATTGGCATCTTCAACATCCCGGTCTTCGCCCGCCTCACCCGCGCCGGCGCCCTGCCGCTCTGGCAACGCGACTTCATCCTCGCCGCGCGTGTGGCTGGCAAATCCCGCGCCCGCATCTCGGCCGAACACATCCTGCCCAACGTTGCCAACCTCCTGATCGTACAAGGCACCATCCAGTTCTCCCTCGGCATCCTCGCCGAAGCGGGCCTCAGCTACGTGGGCCTTGGCGCGCAGCCCCCGACGCCCTCATGGGGCCGCATGCTGGCCGACGCCCAAACCATGGTCTCCTTCGCGCCGCACCTTGCTCTGATACCCGGCCTCGCCATCATCGCGTCGGTCTTGGGCCTCAACCTGCTGGGCGACGGCCTACGCGATCACCTTGACCCCAAAATCTGGGTGATGCGCACATGAGCCTGCTCTCCGTCCAAAACCTGTCCCTCTCCATCGGCCCTCTACCGATCCTGAAAGACGTGACCTTCTCCATCGCGCCGGGCGAAATCTTGGCCGTCACCGGCGAAAGCGGCTCCGGAAAATCCATGACAGCGCTCGCGGTGATGCAGCTTTTGCCCGACAGCGCCCAGACCACCGGCCACATCATGCTGCGCGATGAAGAGCTCACCGCGCAGTCAGAAAAATCCCTCTGCGCCATGCGTGGCAACTGCATCGGCATGGTGTTTCAAGAACCGATGACCGCGCTCAACCCGCTGCACACCATTGGACAGCAAGTGGTCGAAACCATCCGCATGCACGCCGTCATGCCCAAAGCCGAGGCCGAAGCCCAAGCCGCCGCCATGCTCACCCGCGTGGGCCTGCCCCAAGACCGTTTCCCACTGTCGCGCTACCCGCATGAGCTTTCCGGTGGCCAACGCCAGCGCGTGGTCATCGCCATGGCCATCGCCCGCCGCCCGCGCCTGCTGATCGCGGATGAACCCACCACCGCGCTCGACGTCACCACACAGGCCAAGATCCTCGACCTGCTCAAAGACCTCGTCGCAGAATACGACATGGGTCTGTTGATGATCACCCACGACCTCGCCGTTGTGGCCGACATGGCGGATCGCATCGTCGTCATGCGCAAAGGCGAAGTGGTCGAGCAGGGCGACACCAAACACCTGCTCGCCAACATGCAGCATCCCTACACCAAAGCCCTGTTTAAGGCCTCCGGTCATCAGGTGGATTTGCCCAGCGCCAAAGACGGCACCCCCGCCATCTTATCTGTGCGCGACGCCGTGCGAGACTACGCCCTGCCGCGCACCCAACTCTTTGCCCCCCGCGCCTACCACCGCGCAGTAAAAGGCGTCAGCTTTGACATTCACCACGGCGAACGGGTTGGGCTGGTGGGCGAGTCCGGCTGTGGAAAATCGACCCTAACACGGGCCATCTTGGGCCTTGAGCCCTTGCAAGACGGCAGCATCACCGCCTTTGGCGCGCCGGTTGGCCCCGACATGCCCGCAACCTCCCGCATCAAAACGCAAGTGGTGTTCCAGGACCCCTATAGCAGCTTTAACCCACGCCATCGGGTGGCCTGTATCCTGACCGAGCCTTTCCATCTGGTAGACACGCCGCCAACAGGCGACGCACTCACACAAGTCATCTCTGATGTGCTCACCGACGTCGGTTTGCAGCCCTCAGACTCGCAAAAATACATCCACGAGTTCTCCGGCGGACAACGGCAACGCATCGCCATCGCCCGCGCTCTGATCACCAAACCCGAGCTGATCATCTTTGACGAAGCGGTCTCTGCGCTGGACGTCTCCATCCGCGCACAGATCCTCGACCTGATTGCCGAGCTGTCACGCCGCCACAACCTGGCTTATCTGTTTATATCCCACGATCTCTCCGTCGTGCGCTCCGTGACCGACCGTGTGTTGGTCATGCAAAACGGCGAGATTGTCGAGCAAGGCGAGACCGAAAAGGTCTTCACCGCGCCACAACACCCCTACACCCAAGCCCTGATCAACGCCGCGCCGGTCCTGCCGGATCTGGCCGCGCTGACCTCCCAAACCGAGACATCCCATGACTCTGCCTGATCTGTTTTTTGACCCATCCAAATGCCTGATTGGTGGCAACTGGCAACCTGCTGCCTCTGGCGAAACACTGGAGTTAACCAACCCGTCGGACGGCACCCATTTGGCAACCATCGCGCGAGGCACATCCGCGGACATCGACGCCGCTGTGGCCGCCGCCCATGCCGCCCGCGCGGGCGATTGGGGCCGCGCCACCGCTGTCGAACGCGGCCGCATCCTCACCCGCATCGGACAACTGGTTCTGGAACACACCGACACACTGGCAAAACTCGAAGCTTTGGATGTCGGCAAACCCCTGACCCAGGCCCGCAACGACGTGATCGCGCTGGCCCGCTATATGGAGTTTTACGGTGGCGCGGCCGACAAGGTGCATGGCGAAACCATTCCCTACATGGATGGCTACACCGTCTACACCCTGCGCGAGCCCTTTGGCGTGACCGGCCACATCGTGCCGTGGAACTACCCGATGCAGATCATTGGCCGCTCCGTTGGCGCGGCGCTTGCCATGGGCAACGCCTGTGTCCTGAAACCGGCGGAAGAAGCCTGCCTAACCGCGTTGGCCTTTGCCGAACTTGCCCAACAGGCCGGCCTGCCCGCCGGTGCCCTCAACGTGGTGCCCGGCCTTGGTGCCGAGGCCGGCGCCGCCCTTGCGGGCCATTCCGACATCCAACACATATCTTTCACCGGCTCGGTGAACACTGGCCGCTTGGTGCAAACCGCCGCTGCGCAAAACGTCGTGCCTGTCACGCTGGAACTCGGCGGCAAAAGCCCGCAACTTGTGTTTGCAGACGCTGATCTCGACGCCGCGCTGCCATTCTTGGTCAATGCAGGTATCCAGAACGCGGGCCAAACTTGCTCCGCCTCATCGCGTATCCTTGTAGAGCGCTCGGTCTATGACGAAGTCACCAGCCGCATGGCCGCCGCCTATGCCGAGATGCGCGTCGCTCCCGCGCTCGAGGACGCCACACTTGGTCCGCTGATCTCTGGCCGTCAAAAAGAAATTGTCTCCGGCTTCCTTGCCAAAGGCGCTGACCTGAACACCGCCGCCCAGGGCCAAATCGTCACCGATGCCCCCGGCCATTATGTTGCACCAACCCTTTTTGCCGATGTACCGCCAAACCACACGCTGGCCCAAGACGAAATCTTCGGCCCAGTCCAAGCGCTGATCCCGTTTGACAGCGAGGAAGAAGCGCTCGCCATCGCCAACGGCACCAAATACGGCCTTGTCGCTTCTGTCTGGAGTCAAAACGGCGCGCGCCAAATGCGCCTCGCCAAATCGCTGAAAGCTGGTCAGGTCTTCCTCAACAACTATGGCGCTGGTGGCGGTGTGGAACTGCCCTTCGGCGGCACCGGCCACTCCGGCCACGGGCGCGAAAAAGGCTTTGAGGCCCTGTTCCACTTCAGCCAACTCAAAACCGTCGCCGCCCTGCACGGCTAACATTCACTGTCTACAAATATCCCCGCCGGAGGCTTCCGCGGGCGCAAATAAGGACCATCGCAATGCGTCTTCAAAACAAAACAGCCATCATCACCGGCGGCGCTCAGGGCTTTGGCGCGGGCATCGTCGACAAATTCCTCGCCGAGGGCGCCAAGGTGCTCGTCGCCGACATCAACGGCGACATGGCCGCGACCAAAGCCGCCGAGCATGAGGATGCCACCCCCTGCACCGTCGACGTGGCCGACGCCGCAAGCGTGCAGTCCATGATTGACACCGCTCTCTCCGCTTGGGGCCACATCGACATCATCGTCAACAACGCCGGGGTCACCCACCTGCCCGCGCCCATGGAAACCGTCACTGAGAGCGATTTTGACCGCGTCTTTGCCGTGAACTGCAAATCCATCTACCTGATTGCCCAAGCTCTGGTACCACACATGAAGTCCCGTCAAACCGGCGCCATCCTCAACGTTTCCTCCACCGCGGGCCTCTCCCCGCGTCCCAACCTCAACTGGTACAACGCCTCCAAAGGCTGGGTGAACACGGCGACCAAAGCCATGGCTGTCGAACTCGCCCCCCACGGCATTCGCGTCAACGCCATCAACCCGGTCGCCGGTGAAACCCCGCTCCTGGCCTCCTTCATGGGCGAAGACACCCCGGAAATCCGCGCCAAATTTCTGTCGACCATTCCGTTGGGCCGCTTCTCCCAACCCGAAGACATGGGCAACGCCGCCGCCTTCCTCTGCTCTGACGAAGCCAGCATGATCACCGGCACCCTGATGGAAGTCGACGGCGGGCGCTGTATCTAAATCGCTTCACAATCAAGCACTGCAACCGCAACCGCCCAAAGTTTCAGCACTTCGGGCGGTTGCGCCACGGCATCTATCCCCCCTCTCTCTGGCCCTTCGCCGCAGCGCAGCGTTAGCTTGGCGCGTTACCAGCCAGCGGAGCCCAAAGAGCCGTGACCGCCAAGCTCACCATCCTGATTGTCGAACCCGACAAGACCCGCGCCGATGCCATCATCGACAGCTTGATCGCAACGGGCGACCACCACATTCGTGTGCTGTCGGAATCCACAGGCCTCGCCCGTTCCGTTGCCGAACTCAATCCGGACCTCGTGCTGGTTGACGTCGCCAATCCCAGCCGCGATGCCATCGACGCGCTCACGCTGGCCTCTTCGCCGCTCGAACGCCCCGTCGCCATGTTTGTTGATCGGTCCGACGATGGCCTCACAAAGGCGGCGATCGAAGCCGGTGTGTCGGCCTATGTCGTCGACGGCATGCACCCGGACCGCATAAAACCTGTGCTGGATGCGGCCATCGCTCGCTTCCACATGTTCTCCCGCATGCGCTCGGAACTTCAGGCCACCAAACGCGCGCTGGAGGAACGCAAGATCCTCGACCGCGCCAAAGGTATTCTCATGCGCGCCCGCAACATGTCTGAGGACGAAGCCTACGCCCTCATCCGCAAAACCGCGATGAGCCAGAACAAAAAGATCGCCGACGTCGCGCAGGCATTGGTCACCGCTTCGGAGCTGCTGTCATGAGAACTCTGCCACTCTCCGTGGGCTTCATGCCGCTGGTCGATGCCGCCCCGCTGATCATCGCCCGCGAATTGGGCTTTGCCGAAGAGGAAGGCCTCGCGCTGAACCTGCAAAGCGCGCCCAGCTGGTCCACTCTGCGGGATCGGCTCATTTTGGGCCAAATCGAAGCCGCCCACATGCTCTCCCCGGTGCCAGTGGCCATGGCGCTGGGGCTTGGCGGCCTGCCCACCCAGCTCGATGCCCTTAGCGTTTTGTCCATAAATGGCAATGTGATAGGCATCTCCAACGCTCTGGCCGATGAGATCGCCTCTCTCGGTGCCACTCCCGATTTTCTCGACGCTCAAGCGGCGGGCAAAGCCCTCGCGGCCCTCAACAAGCCACTGCGCATCGGCGTGCCTTTCCCGTTTTCAATGCACGCGGAACTGTTGCATTACTGGCTGTCGGCCTCCGGCCTCAACGTCGCCAAGTCGCTCGACCTACGCACCATCCCGCCGCTTCTGATGGCCGATGCCATCACCGCGGGCGAAGTGGACGCCTTCTGCGTCGGCGAACCTTGGGGCTCGATCACCGTGGAACAAGGCGGCGGCAGCCTGCTCTTACCCGGCGCCGCGATTTGGCAATTCGCCCCGGAAAAAGTTCTCGCCGTGCGCCGCGACTGGGCCGCGTCCGAAGATGACCTCACAGGCCGCCTTATGCGTGCAGTCTGGAAAGCGGGTCGCTGGTTGGGGCGCGTAGACAAACGCGCCACCGCCTCTGAAATCCTGAGCTGGCCGGAATACCTCGGTGTTTCTACCGAAATCACCGAACGCGCCCTGACTGGCAATCTGCTGATCAACGCGCGCGGCAAGTCCCGCACTGTGCCACGCATGATGGAGTTTTTTGACGGCGCCGCCACCTTCCCCTGGAAAAGTCAGGGCGCCTGGATCGGCGCGCGCATGGCCGCGCGCTTTGGCTTGGACCGGGCGCAATCTGCCGCCAAAGCCGCCGCCGTTTTCCGCTCTGATCTCTACCGCCGCCACCTCGGCCCACTAGGCGCAGACCTGCCTGCTGCGTCTGAGAAGCTCGAAGGCGCGCTGAGTTCACCAACATCGGCGGCGACGGACTCCGGCACCCTGATTCTGGGCCCAGACCGCTTCTTTGATGACCAAGTTTTCGACCCGCGCCGCCCGGAATGCTAGTTTTTTGTGCAAACACAGTGTTCGACCGCTGCATCGCAGCAATTGAACCGCTTCGGCCTTGAGACTCACTCTCACAGCACGCCTAATGGCATCAACGCGCAGCAAGGACGCTACGCAAACCGCCCCGAATGATTGGGGACCTATCTGAGCAAAGCCGCTCGACCCGCCGAAATTCCTCCTTCGGTGCTGGTCGCGCGGCTTTTTTCGTTTTCCGCCCTCTCCTCCATCCAAAGGGCACAACATGAAGGACAGTAAGATGAAACGCATTGCTTCGATCCTGGCAGCCACGACCGTGTTCGTGTCTCCAGCCCTCGCAGAACTGGAACTCGAAAAAGATGAGCTGACCTTTGGCTTCATCAAACTGACCGACATGGCCCCGCTCGCCGTGGCTTATGAGCAGGGCTATTTTGATGACGAAGGCCTTTTCGTGACGCTCGAAGCCCAAGCCAACTGGAAAGTCCTGCTGGACGGCGTGATCGATGGTCAATTGGACGGCGCGCACATGCTCGCAGGTCAGCCACTCGCCGCCACCATTGGCTACGGCACGGAAGCGCATATCATCACGCCTTTCTCTATGGATCTGAACGGCAACGGCATCACCGTGTCCAACCAGATCTGGGAAGAAATGAAGCCGCACGTGCCGCTGATGGACGATGGCCGTCCACAGCACCCAATCTCCGCCTCCGCGCTGAAACCTGTGGTTGAGAAATACACCTCAGAAGGCAAGCCGTTCAACATGGGCATGGTCTTCCCAGTCTCCACCCACAACTACGAACTGCGTTACTGGCTGGCCGCCGGTGGTCTGGAGCCAGGCTACTACTCCCCGGAAAACATCACCGGCCAGATTGGCGCAGACGTGCTGCTGTCCGTGACTCCGCCGCCTCAGATGCCAGCCACCATGGAAGCCGGCACCATCTACGGCTACTGCGTCGGGGAACCTTGGAACCAACAGGCCGTGTTCAAAGGCATCGGTGTGCCTGTGATCACCGACTACGAACTCTGGAAGAACAATCCAGAGAAAGTCTTCGGCCTGAACGCCGAGTTTGCCGAGAAATATCCAAACACCACGCTGGCCGTGACCAAGGCGCTGATCCGCGCGGCGATGTGGCTGGATGAAAACGACAACGCCAACCGCGAAGAGGCCGTCCGCATCCTGAGCCAACCGGAGTATGTCGGCGCGGACTATGACGTGATCGCCAACTCCATGACCGGCACCTTTGAATACGAGAAGGGCGACAAACGTGAGGTGCCAGACTTCAACGTGTTCTTCCGCTACAACGCCACCTACCCGTTCTACTCCGACGCGGTTTGGTATCTGACCCAGATGCGCCGCTGGGGCCAGATCGCCGAAGCCAAGCCAGACAGCTGGTATGACGAAGTTGCAAAGTCGGTCTACAAGCCTGCGATCTATCTCGAAGCCGCGCGCCTGCTGGTGGACGAAGGTCTCGCCAACGAAGCTGACTTCCCATGGGACAGCGACGGCTACAAAGCGCCAACTCCGTCTGAGGACATCATCGACGGCATCGCCTACGACGGCCGCACACCAAATGCCTACCTCGACAGCCTGCCAATCGGCCTGAAAGGCGACCAACGTGTCGTCGGCACTGAGGTGCAAGGCTAACGCGCCTCGTCGCGGGAAGGACGGCTCCCCCCTTCTCCCGCGACGCAACGGACGGGCGGTTAACTCTCGCCCGTCCCGCCAAACCACACCTCCGCGAAACAGTCGCGATACCGACAAAATACCGACGTCAAAATCAGCCGCTCCCCGGCATTAACCAATACCGCAACAGCGCCCAGAGCCACGGACACGCCAATGACCACAATCGACCCGCAAAACATCGCAGATGAAGAGCGCGAAGCCCGCCGCGCCCGCCTCTTCACCCGCATCAACAAGGCCGACGCCTGGTTTCAGGTCATCGGTCTCAGTTTCCTCACCCCCATTCTGAAAGCCGCTGCTGGAGACAACCCAAAAGCGCAAGCCGCTGAAATCTGGCGCCTTTTGGGCGTTCCGTTGCTGGCCATCGCCGTCTTCCTGATGCTCTGGGGCAGTCTTGCACCCAAGGTGCAAACCTCCCTTGGCGCTGTTCCCGGCCCCAAAGCGGTCTGGACCGAAGCCGTGCTCCTGCACGAAGACGCCCAAGCCAAGGCGGCCAAAGAAGCGAAGTTCAACGAACGTGTTGAGAAGCGCAACGCCAAGTTCATCGCCAACGGCCAGCCTGAAAAAGTTAAAGATATCAGGTACACAGGCAGCCCAAGCTACTACGATCAGATCTGGACTTCGATCAAAACCGTGTTCTTTGGCTTCCTGATCGGCACCGTGATTGCCGTGCCAATCGGCATCATGGCAGGCCTGTCTCCTTACGCTAACGCCGCTGTGAACCCGCTGATCCAGATTTTCAAACCGGTCTCTCCACTGGCTTGGCTCCCGATTGTGACCATGGTGGTCTCCGCCACCTACACCGTGGATGACGGCTTGTTCTCCAAGTCCTTCTTGACCTCGGCGATAACCGTAACCCTTTGTTCTCTCTGGCCAACTCTGATCAACACCGCACTGGGTGTGGCCTCCATCGACAAGGATCTGGTGAACGTTTCCAAGGTTCTGAAGATGAACACTTGGACCAAAATCACCAAACTCGTGCTACCGTCCGCCCTGCCGCTGATCTTCACCGGCCTGCGTCTGTCCTTGGGTGTCGGCTGGATGGTTCTGATTGCAGCAGAGATGCTGGCGCAAAACCCAGGCCTTGGCAAATTTGTCTGGGACGAGTTCCAAAACGGCTCGTCCAGCTCGCTCGCCAAGATCATGGTTGCGGTCTTCACCATCGGCATCATCGGCTTCCTGCTGGACCGTCTGATGTACGCGATCCAGTCGCTCTTCACCTTCACATCAAACCGGTGATCGCCATGAGTGTTCTGAAATTTGACAATGTCTCCAAGAGCTTCGGCGAAGGCACCGGCAAAACCGGCGTTCTGAAAAACATCAATCTCGAAGTGCAGGAGGGCGAGTTCCTCGTTCTCCTGGGCTTCTCCGGCTCTGGCAAAACAACGCTAATCAACCTCATGGCGGGCCTTGAAATGCCCACCTCTGGCAGCGTGACATTCAAGGACGAAACTATCACCCAACCGGGTCCAGAGCGCGGCGTGATTTTCCAAAGCTACTCTCTGATGCCTTGGCTGACGGTGAACGGCAACGTGCGCCTGGCGCTCGACAGCGTGTTCCCCAACATGCCCAAAGCCGAAAAAGAAGAGCGTGTTGACCACTACATCAAAATGGTTGGTCTCTCTCACGCCGCCAGTCGCCGCCCAGCCGAGCTGTCCGGCGGCATGCGCCAACGTGTGAACGTGGCCCGCGCCTTGGCGATGAACCCCGAAGTTTTACTTCTAGATGAACCGCTTAGCGCGTTGGATGCACTGACCCGCGCCAACCTTGCGGACGAGATCGAAGCGATCTGGGATGCGGAAAGAAAGACCTGCGTGCTGATCACCAACGACGTGGATGAAGCGATCATCCTCGCCGACCGCATCATCGCGCTGAACCCTGACGGCACCTTGGGCCAAGAGTTCAAAGTCGACATCCCCCGTCGTCGGGATCGTATGGAGATGAACCACCACGAAGGCTTCAAGAAACTTCGTGCTGAAGTCACCAAGTATCTGATGGACGTGGGCATTGCAGCCAAGGCGGAAGGCAAAAAAGTGCTGCCCGACGTTACGCCAATCCACGGTGTCCCGGCGGCAGTCAAAGATGCTCAAAAGGGGATGATCGACCATAATTTCTTGGACTTCTCGCAGCTGCACAAGATCTATCCAACGCCCAAAGGCCCGCTGACCGTGGTTAAGGATTTCGACCTGAAAGTGCAGCGCGGCGAGTTCATCTCGCTCATCGGTCACTCAGGCTGTGGTAAGTCCACCGTTCTGACCATGGCAGCAGGTCTCAATCCGATTTCCAAAGGCGGTATCCGTCTCGATGGGCGCCACGTAGAGGGCGCAGACCCAGAACGTGCCGTGGTGTTCCAGTCACCCAACCTCTTCCCATGGCTGTCTGCCAAGGAAAACGTGGCGATTGGCGTGGACAAGGTGTACCCCAAAGCCAGCCTAGGTGAGCGTCAGGACGTGGTGGAATATTACCTCGAACGCGTAGGCCTCGCCGACGCCATGGACCGCCCTGCACACTCCATGTCCAACGGCATGAAACAGCGAGTTGGTATCGCCCGCGCCTTTGCTTTGTCCCCGAAACTTCTGCTTTTGGATGAACCCTTTGGCATGCTCGACAGCCTGACCCGCTGGGAGCTGCAAGAGGTTCTAATGGAAGTCTGGGACCGCACCAAGGTGACCGCGATTTGCGTGACCCATGATGTGGACGAAGCCATTCTGTTGGCCGACCGCGTTGTCATGATGACCAACGGTCCACAGGCCACAATCGGCAAAATCGTGGACGTGGATCTGCCGCGTCCTCGCACCCGTAAGGCCCTGCTCGAGCACCCTGACTACTACCGCTATCGCCAAGATGTTCTTGATTTCCTTGAGGAGTACGAACACGGCGCAAAGCCCAAACCAAAGCCATCCAAAGCCATCGCGGCGGAGTAAGCTATGACACAGAAACTCATCATCATTGGGGCCGGGATGGCCGCGGGTCGCGCACTCGAACATCTCTTTGAGGCCAACCCAGACGCCTACGACGTCACTCTTTTCAACGCCGAGCCCCGCGGCACCTACAACCGGATCATGCTGTCTCCGGTTCTGTCGGGCGACAAGGCCTTTGACGAGATCGTCACCCACACAGCCGAGTGGTACGAGGAATATGGTGTTACCACACGCTTTGGCGAAAAAGTCGTGAACATCGACCGGGTCGCACAGACCGTGACATCTGACAATGGCGAAGTACTTGCCTATGACAAGCTCATCATCGCCACCGGTTCCAACCCGTTTATCATTCCGCTGCCTGGCCATGATCTTGACGGTGTGATCGCCTATCGCGATCTCGAAGACACCAACGCGATGATCTCACTTGGCGAGGTTCCAAACGCCAAAGCCGTGGTGATTGGCGGCGGCCTTCTCGGCCTTGAGGCGGCTGCCGGCCTTGCCTTGCGCGGTGTGGACGTGACGGTGGTGCACATCATGGGACACCTGATGGAACGCCAGTTGGACGAAGCGGCTGGCTACTTGTTGCGCAAGGCACTGGTGGACAAAGGCATTACCGTCAAATGCTCTGCCAACTCCAAGGAAATCCTTGGCGAAAACGGCAAAGTCAAAGCGCTCTTGCTGGATGATGGCACTGAACTGCCGTGTGATTTACTGGTCATGGCCGTGGGTATTCGCCCCTCCGTCGCACTGGCGGCTGACGCGGGTCTCGCAACCGGTCGCGGGATCCATGTGGATGACCAGATGGTCACCTCGGACGAAAACATCCTATCGCTTGGCGAATGTGTCGAACACAACGGCGACATCTTTGGTTTGGTCGCGCCGATTTATGACCAAGCGAAGGTAATCGCCAAAACATTGGCTGGCGAAGCTGCGGCCTTTGTGAACAAAGAAGTGGCTACCAAGCTGAAAGTCACTGGCTGCGATCTTTTTTCCGCAGGCGATTTTGCCGAAGCAGAAGGCCGTGAGGACATCGTGTATCGCGACCCGGCGCGCGGCGTCTACAAACGCTTGGTAATCGAAGACAACCGCATCGTCGGCGCCGTCATGTACGGCGACACAGCGGACGGCAATTGGTTCTTTGGCCTGATCAAAGACCGAGAGGACATCTCTGAGATGCGCGATACGCTCATCTTTGGTCCTGCTTTTCAGGGAGGGTCCCCCCTGGACCCTATGGCAGCCGTTGCAGCCTTACCGGATGATACCGAAATCTGTGGTTGTAACGGCATTTCCAAAGCTCAAATCGTCGCCGCCATCAACGACGGCGCCCACACGCTGGACGATGTCAAAGCCATCTCCAAAGCGGGTTCGTCTTGTGGCAGCTGTCTTGGCCTTGTTGGCGATTTGTTGGGTGTCACCCTTGGTGACGGCTTCAAAATGCCTGAGAAGGAAGTTGTCTGTAAGTGTACCGACCTGTCGCACGATGACGTGCGCAAGCTGATCGTCGCCAAGGAACTCAAGTCCATCCCGCAAGCGATGCAGGAGTTGGATTGGAAAACCACCTGCGGCTGCCACGTCTGTCGCCCGGCGCTGAACTATTACATGGTTGCGGCGTGGCCCGGCACGTACGACGACGACGGCAAAAGCCGTTTCATCAACGAACGTGTGCACGCCAACATTCAGAAAGACGGCACCTATTCGGTTGTGCCGCGCATGTTGGGCGGGATCACCACGCCGGACGAGCTGCGCGCCATTGCCGATGCTGCGGACAAGTTTGATGTGCCGACGGTCAAAGTTACCGGTGGTCAACGGATCGACCTTCTGGGCGTCAAAAAAGAAGACTTGCCTGCGATTTGGTACGACTTGGGCAAAGCTGGCATGATGTCTGGTCAAGCGTATGCCAAAGGCCTGCGCACTGTGAAAACCTGTGTGGGGTCAGAGCATTGCCGTTTTGGCACGCAAGACAGCACTGGCTTGGGCATCAAGATCGAAGACGCGATGTGGGGTGCCTGGTCACCGCATAAATTCAAGCTGGCTGTGAGTGGCTGCCCGCGCAACTGCGCCGAGGCGACTTGTAAGGATCTCGGCATCATCTGCGTAGACAGCGGCTACCAAATTCTCGTCGGCGGCGCTGCAGGTCTGGACCTCCGGGAAACTGATCTTCTGGTGCAAGTTGAGACAGAAGAAGAGGCTATCGAGGTGTCCTGCGCCTTCTACCAACTTTATCGCGAAGGGGCGCAATACCTGCATCGCCCATACAAGTGGATTGCCAAAGTAGGTCTTGATTGGGTCAAGGAACAGGTTGTCGACGATCTGGAAAACCGCAAGGCGCTGGCCGAACGGTTCCACTATTCCCAGAAGTTCTACCAGATCGACCCATGGGCGGAGCGCGCAAAACAAGGCAAAGACGCCCATGAATTTGCGCCGATTGCAGACTTTACAAAGGTGGCCGCAGAATGACCGATTTTATCGATATTGGCAGCATCAATGACATCCCTTTGCGAGGCGCAAGGGTGGTTCGGACACATCGCGGCGACATTGCTGTGTTCCGCACGGCCACGAACAATGTCTACGCTTTGGATGAATATCTACCAGGCAAAGCTGGACCGCTCTCCAATGGCATCCAACACGACGAGAAAGTCACTGACCCAATGTACAATTGGGTCTTTGACCTCGCCACTGGCGAAGCACAAGGCGCCGACGAAGGCAAAGTCGCAACCTACGACATCAAATGCGAAGACGGTCGCATTCTGATTTCGGCGACTGCCGTGAGCCCATCGGTGGCGGCAGAATGACCAATTACATCTGCACAACTTGTCCGTATTGCGGCACCGGCTGCGGCGTGTTGGCAACGCCGGACGGTGCAGGTGGGCTCACCATCAAAGGGGACCCTGATCACCCGGCCAACTTTGGCCGCCTATGTTCCAAAGGGTCGGCGCTCGGAGAAACCGTCACTGCGGACGGTCGTCTCCTCGCGCCGCAGATCGACAAACGTCCCGCAAGTTGGGATGACGGGCTCGATCTGGTGGCCGAAAAGTTTCGCACCACGATTGCGGAGCATGGACCTGACAGTGTGGCGTTTTACGTCTCTGGTCAGCTGTTGACCGAAGACTACTACGTCGCAAACAAGCTGATGAAAGGCTACATCGGCTCTGCCAATATTGATACCAACTCGCGGTTGTGTATGGCCTCTACAGTGGCTGGTCACAAACGCGCCTTCGGAACAGACACGGTGCCTGGCACCTACGAAGATCTGGAGCTGGCGGACCTCGTAGTCATTACCGGTTCGAACTTAGCTTGGTGCCATCCGGTGCTCTACCAGCGCATTGCAGCCGCCAAAGCTGAGCGGCCCGAGATGAAAGTTGTCGTGATCGACCCGCGCCGGACTGCGACCTGTGATATTGCGGACCTTCACTTGGCACTCGAACCAGGCACTGATCTTGCGCTGTTCAATCACCTGTTTACGCAAACTTATGCTCAGGGGGCCTTGGACGCAGCGTTTGTCACCAAACACACAGATGGCTTTGCCGAAACGCTGGATACCGCCAGTATGACAGATGTTTCTGTCACCGGACTGTCTGAGCAGCAGTTAGCCGCCTTCACGCGACTTTGGCTCAGCACAGAGAAAGCCGTCACAATCTTCTCACAGGGCGTCAACCAGTCTGTTCATGGCACCGACAAGGTGAACGCAATAATAAACTGTCATCTGGCAACAGGAAGAATTGGCAAACCTGGAAGCGGGCCCTTCTCGGTGACTGGGCAACCTAACGCGATGGGCGGGCGTGAGGTTGGGGGGCTTGCTAATATGCTTGCGTGCCACTTGGATATCGAGAATCCGACACACCGAGAAACCGTGCAGACCTTCTGGCAGTCACCAACCATGCCGACACAACAAGGACTAAAGGCTGTCGATATGTTTGACGCCGTCGAGTCTGGCAAAATCAAAGCTCTGTGGGTGATGTGTACAAACCCAGCCGTAAGTATGCCCAATGCTAGAAAAGTGCGCGGCGCCATCGCTAATTGCGATTTTGTGGTTGTCTCAGACATGTTTGCCAGCACGGACACAGCAAAACTTGCCGATGTGGTTTTGCCATCCACTGGCTGGGGCGAGAAAGATGGGACCGTCACCAACTCGGACCGTACAATCAGCCGGCAAAGAGCAGCGCTGCCTCCTCCAGGCCAAGCGCGGCACGATTGGGATATAATGTGTGATGTGGCCCGCCGCATGGGCTTCTCCACCGGGTTCAACTACTCAGGTCCGGCAGAGATATTCCGCGAGCACGCAGAGCTGTCCGGACATGCCGCAGGCCTCGGAAAGGATTTTGATATTTCCGGATTGGCAGGCCTCACAGATCTTGAGTACGAGGACTTGACGCCAACCAAATGGCCATTTCCCCGTCAGGGAAACACGCAACGATCACGGTTTTTTGGTGACGGCCAGTTTTTTACCCATGAAAAACGTGCAAGTCTTGTTCCGGTTAAGCAAACGGCACTGGTACCTAATAGCGTTGCTCAGACATTCCGCCTCAACACAGGCCGCGTACGTGACCAATGGCACACGATGACCCGGACCGCGCGGGCGTCTCGATTGAACCAACACTATGGCGAGCCATTTTTAGAGCTTCACCCGAGCGATGCGAACAGCCTTGGTGTATCTGACGCTGACTTGATTGAAGTGCGCAATGACTTTGGTGTCGCAATTCTCAGAGCGTTGATTACCGACCGCGTCTCACAAGGCAGTGTCTTCGCTCCGATACACTGGACCGGTGAGGTTGCGTCCCAGTCCATCGTATCCGATTTGGTCCCTTCCGTTGTCGACCCGGTGTCCGGTCAGCCAGACAGCAAGTCCGCTTACGTCAGCCTCTCAAAATTCTGCGCCAAATGGTATGGCTACGCTGTGAGCGCCTGCAAAATGAGCGTTTCAACCCGATACTGGGCAAAAGCCAAGCTGAACACAGGCTGGCAAGTCGAGTTAGCCGACGACAAAATGCCAGACGACTGGACAGAGTTTGCCCGCAACCTGTTTCATGCCGACGGGCTCGAATGTACCAGTGTGATTGACGCCCCTAAAGGGCGCGCGCGCATAGCCTTTCAAAAAGACAATAAGCTCTTCGGCGCATTGTTTGTGGATCGGGTTCCGGTTCAAGTGTCACGCAACTTTGCGGGATCGCTTTTGGGACAAGACAGCCCTCACATTCTGGCAGGGCGTCCAGGCAAGGCGCATGTGGATCCAGGCCCGACCGTTTGCGCCTGTTTCAACGTCGGTGTGAACACCATTTTGTCCGCGATAGAGCGTCGAAATTTGATCTCGGTTGAGCAAATTGGCACGGCTCTGTCCGCAGGGACAAACTGTGGATCCTGCCGCCCCGAGTTGGCTGCACTCTTGGCGGGTACGCGCCAGAAACTGGCGGCCGAATAGCGCGTAGAAAACCTGGTAAACGTGCCGCACGCTTCTTCTGATCGGCGCGCCCCAACCCTTAAGTGCCGTAGGGTAAGCATATTTCTTGCCTGCCTCATGCGATTATCAACACTCAAAAACTCCCCTTTAAGGCGAAAACCTCTCTGTCCGGCGACAATTTCGTGAAAGTCTGAAAACGTCATACCTGTCGGTTTTGAACCATGATATGACGGTTTCCTGAAGACATGGCTGAGGCAACCACTCGATCGCATAGAGTCGACGAAAACTTTGTGAGCTTTGACACATTTTTCTTGATTTGTGTCGCGAGCGGGCCGCAGCATGAAGAAAAACAAAAGATTCAACATGGGAGTTTCCAAATGAATGAAGAGCTTAAGTTCCTAAGCCGTCAGGCTGCCTTGGGCACAATCACGCGCCGTAAGTTCCTCGGCCGCGCGGGTGCACTGGGCGTTTCGGCTGCCGCGGCTAACACAATGCTGGCAAGTGCAGTGCACGCGGCGGGCCCTCAAAAGGGCGGTACATTGCGTATGGGTCTACAGGGCGGCTCTACTACCGACAGCCTAGATCCGGCACTGGCAACTAACACCGTTGCGGTCAACCTGATCCGCATGTGGGGTGAGCCACTGGTTGAGCTGACCGACGATGGCGGTCTGCAGGGTAAAGTTGCAGAAAGTTTTGAAGCCTCTGCCGACGCCAAAACATGGACCTTCACAATCCGTCATGGCATCACCTTCTCCAACGGTCAGGAAGTCACAGCGGCAGACGCTGCGGCGATGCTGGATCGTCACTCGGGAGAAGAATCCAAATCCGGTGCGCTTGGCCTACTGCGCGACATCAAGAATGTCAGCACCAACGGCCGTGACGTGATCATCGAACTGAACAACGGCAACGCTGACCTGCCATACCTGATGAGCGACTATCACCTGATCGTGCAGCCGAACGGTGGCAAAGATGCGCCTGACGCAGCGATCGGTACCGGCCCCTATATCATGAAAGAAGTTGATATGGGCGTGCGCTTTGTGGCGGAAAAGAACCCGAACTATTGGGGCGACATCGGTCACGCGGACACCATCGAAATGCTGGTGATCAACGACAACACCGCGCGTGTTGCTGCGCTTCAATCCGGTCAGGTCGACATCATCGACCGCGTACCGCCGCGTACCGCTGGCCTAGTATCTCGCGCACCGGGTATCACCGTTGCTTCCACCGCAGGCCCTGGCCACTACGTGTTTATTGCGCATGTGAACACGGCACCGTTTGACAACCCGGATCTGATGATGGCGCTGAAATACGGCATCAACCGTCAGGAAATGGTCGACAAAATACTGTTTGGCTATGGTTCCGTCGGCAACGACTCTCCGATCAACGCGGCCTACCCGATGTATCAGGAGATGGAACAGCGTGAATATGATCCGGAGAAAGCGGCCGCGCACTTCAAAAAATCCGGCCACGAAGGCCCAGTCCTGCTGCGCACGTCTGACAACTCCTTCCCGGGTGCACCGGATGCGGCAGCCCTGTTCCAGCAGTCATTGAAGGCTGCCGGCATCGAGTTGGAAATCAAACGTGAGCCTAACGACGGTTACTGGTCTGAAGTTTGGAACAACAAACCGTTCTGCACCAGTTACTGGGGTGGCCGCTCCACGCAGGATCAGATGTTCACAACCGCGTATCTGTCTACCGCCGACTGGAACGACACGCGCTACAAGAGCGAAAGCTTTGACAAGCTTCTGATTGCAGCCCGCGCAGAGCTTGATCAGGACAAGCGCAAGTCCATGTATGCCGACATGGGCATGATGGTCCGCAATGAAGGTGGTCTGATCTGTCCGATGTTCAACGACTTCATCGACGCCCACAACGACAAGATCGGCGGTTGGGTTGAAGGCGTTGCCGGCTTCTCCTTGATGAACGGTTACGCGGCACAGCGTATGTGGGTGACAGGCTGATATGTCGCTCCTTTTAAAACTATTGGCCCAGCGCATTGCGCTGGGCCTGCTTCTGCTCTTCCTCGTCTCGATCCTGATTTTTTCTGGCACCATCATCTTGCCAGGAGACGTGGCGCAACAAATTCTCGGACAATCCGCCACGCCCGAAGCGCTTGCCAACATGCGTCGCGATCTTGGGTTGAACGACCCGCCAATTCAGCGCTACTTCAACTGGCTGGGCGGCGTGCTGCAAGGTGATCTGGGAACCTCCCTCACCAGCGGCAAAGACATTGCTGAATCAATAGGCAAACGTCTCGGAAACACCTTGTTCCTGGCCTTTTGGGCCGCGATCATCTCTGTGCCTCTTGCGATTTTGCTTGGTTTGATTGCCGTACGCTATCGCGAACGTTGGCCGGACAAGCTGATCTCCGCGGTCACTCTGGCATCCATTTCTGTCCCTGAGTTCCTCATCGCTTATGTCGCCATCTTCTTCGTTTCCGTGCGTCTGCGTTGGGCGCCTTCTGTGACCACGATCAACGACAGCATGAGCCTTGGTGAAAAACTGCACACAATATCGATCCCAATCGCGGTACTTACGCTGGTCGTTCTCGCGCACATGATGCGCATGACACGCGCCGCGATTTTGAACGTAATGCAATCGGCTTACATCGAAACTGCAGAGCTCAAAGGTCTGCGCATGTTTACGATTATTTGGAAACATGCGTTCCCGAACTCCATCGCGCCGGTTGTGAACGTGGTCATGCTCAACCTTGCCTATCTCGTGGTGGGCGTAGTGGTGATCGAAGTGGTCTTTACCTACCCGGGCATGGGGCAGTTTCTGGTCGATCACGTGTCCAAACGCGATATTCCCGTTGTTCAAGCCTGCGGCCTGATCTTTGCGGCTGTCTATATCGGTCTCAACATGTTCGCCGACATCGTGTCGATCGTCGCCAACCCGCGCTTGCGGCATCCGAAATAGGGGAAACGTTATGAGAATACCCATAGCTGCCCTAATCGGGCTCATCTTCACTTTCGCGTACTTTTTCGTCGCCATCTTTGCGCCCTGGATTGCGCCTTATGGCATGGCGGAAGTGGTCAGCCGCGATGTGTGGCTGCCACCGTCCTCCGAGTTTTTGCTTGGGACCGACAACCTTGGCCGCGACTTGCTCAGCCGCATGATCTACGGCGGACGTACAACGATCTTTATCGCTACGGCTGCAACCATCTTGAGTTTCACAACAGGCTCCATCCTTGGCTTCCTTGCCGCTGTGCTTGGCGGTTGGGCGGATCAGGCCATGAGCCGTTTCGTGGACCTAATAATGTCGATCCCTTCGTTGATCTTTGCTTTGGTCGTCTTGTCGGTCATGCCAGTAACAGTGCCTGTACTGATCGTAGTTATGGGCCTGTTGGACAGCACGCGCGTATACCGTCTGGCGCGCGCCGTAGCCGTGGACATCAACGTTATGGATTACGTTGAAGCTGCAAAGCTACGCGGCGAAGGCCGCGGCTGGATCATCTTCCGGGAAATCCTGCCAAACGCTTTGTCTCCGTTGATCGCGGAAATGGGCCTGCGCTTCATCTTTATGGTTCTGTTTGTCTCCACCCTGTCATTCCTGGGCCTCGGCGTTCAGCCCCCCCAAGCGGACTGGGGGGGAATCGTCAAAGAAAACGCGGATGGTATCGTCTACGGCATTGGCGCGGCGCTTTATCCCGCAGTTGCCATCGCAACACTGGCGATCTCAGTGAATCTTGTCGCTGACTGGATCCTGAACCGCACAACTTCGCTGAAAGGAGGCCGCGGATGAGCGATAAGCTTCTCAAAGTCCAAAACCTCAAGATTGGCGCAACGGTGTATCCTCCGGGCGAAAAACCGCACGACATTGAGATCGTACATGGCGTGAGCTTTGAGGTTGAGAAAGGCAAAGTGCTGGGCCTCATTGGCGAGTCCGGTGCAGGCAAGTCGACTATTGGCCTGGCTTCTATGGCCTACGGGCGTGGTGGCGTAAAAATCACTGGCGGCGAAGTTTGGGTCAACGGGCGAGACATCCTGAAGACCACAAACGCCGACGTACGCGCCCTGCGTGGCGGTGAGGTGACCTATGTGAGCCAGTCTGCTGCCGCATCTTTCAACCCTGCCAAAAAGATCATGGATCAGGTGACCGAAGCCGCGATCCTGCAAGGCAAGTTTTCCAAGAAAGAGGCGGAGCGTCGCGCTGTGGAGTTGTTCCGCAAGTTGGGCCTTCCCGATCCAGAAAACATCGGTAACCGCTATCCGCACCAAGTGTCTGGCGGGCAGTTGCAGCGATGCATGACCGCACTTGCGCTTTGCCCCGAGCCGGATTTGGTGGTGTTTGACGAACCGACAACCGCGTTGGATGTGACCACGCAAATCGACGTGTTGATGGCGATCAAGGAAGCCATTCGCGACACTGGTGTGGCGGCGCTCTACATCACCCATGACCTCGCGGTTGTGGCGCAGGTGAGCGACGACATTCTTGTTCTGAAGATGGGCGACATGGTCGAATACGGCTCAGTCGATCAGATCATCAACAATCCTCAGGAGGAGTACACCAAGGCCTTGGTTTCAGTGCGCTCGATCGAGCATGCGGAAAAGACACCAACACCAGAGCCCGTTCTGAAGGTAAAGAACATCACCGCGCGCTATAAGGGCACCAACTTTGACGTACTCAAGAACATCAATGTTGAGTTGCATCCGGGACAAACACTCGCAGTGGTTGGTGAGAGTGGGTCTGGTAAATCCACCTTGGCTCGAGTCATCACAGGTCTATTGCCGCAAAGTAACGGAAGCGTCCATTTTGCCGGTCGCGACCTGAGCAAGGATCTCGGCGGACGATCCAAGGAGGATCTACGCGAGTTGCAAATGATCTACCAGATGGCAGACGTTGCGATGAACCCGCGCCAAACCGTCGGCACAATCATTGGTCGGCCACTTGAGTTCTACTTTGGTCTGCGCGGCGCCGAAAAACGCAAACGCATTGTGGAGCTACTGGATGAGATCGAGATGGGCGCAGGCTTCATTGATCGCTATCCTGCGGAACTGTCAGGTGGTCAGAAACAACGTGTCTGTATCGCACGCGCGTTGGCGGCAAAGCCGAAGATGATCATTTGCGACGAGGTGACAAGCGCGCTGGACCCACTGGTGGCGGACGGCATTCTCAAGTTGCTTCTGGACCTTCAGAAGATCGAGGACGTCGCCTATCTGTTCATCACACACGACCTTGCGACGGTGAAGGCCATCGCAGACTCCATCGCCGTGATGTATCAGGGTGAGGTTGTGCGCTACGGCGGCAAGACAGACGTGTTGTCTCCACCGTTTGACGACTACACCGACCTGCTGCTGAGCTCTGTGCCAGAAATGAAACTCGGCTGGCTGGAAGAGGTCATCGCCAACCGGAAGATGGAAAGCGCGGGCAACTAGGCCTTATTGCTGTAACGCAAATTGCGGCGTCGGTTTCGGCGCCGTATTTTTTGTTTCTAACCTTCAAAACGTCCATCAAATGTCGGTCTTGAACGTTCTGTCACAAACCGCTGGTTTATTACTTTTGATACTAAGGAGGAGCCTAGCATGGACAACAAACTGCTTCTGATCATCCTGGACGGCGTGCCCTGGCGCAATTGGAGCCGCCTGTTTGGCAATCTGGAAGGTTGGGTGGCAGACGGCACAGCCCAAAAGTGGAAAATGACCTCTGTGCTGCCCTCGATTTCCGCAAGCTGCTATGCTTCAATCCACACCGGAGTCACACCTCAGGAACACGGCTGCACCGGAAACGGCAATGTTTTCCGCATCAAACAGGCCGACATCTTTTCAGAAGTTCGCAAGGCGGGTGGCAAGACTGGCGCAGTGGCCCACTCCTTCTGGTCGGAGTTTTTCAACCGCCATCCGTTCGATTATGTACGGGATATTGAGTATGACGAGCCCGAGAGCAACACCATCAATCACGGGCGGTTCCACAGCATGACAGGCTATGGCGCGGCCAACCAGATGACACCCTCCGACGTGGACCTATTCGCGACACTCACCAATCTCTGCCTCAAGCACGAGCTCGACTACGGCATGTTGCACACCTGTACGCTGGACAGCATGGGGCATCGCTTTCAGCACGAAAGCCACGAAATGGATCATGCCTGTTTTGTGATGGACGAAATGCTGGCACCCTTCATCCCTCGATGGCGGCAGATGGGATATGAGGTGATTGTCACCGCGGATCACGGGCAAGACGCAAGAGGACACCACGGCGGCAATGATCCGCTGCAGCAGGAGTTCGCGCTTTACTACTTCGGGGAGGCCAAAGGCCCCGCCCCTGATGTAGTGCTGTCTCAGTTACAGCTGGCCCCCTCCATTCTACACCGGCTTGGGGTTTCGGCACCGGACACGATGAAGGCTGAACCGTTTTTAACCTGAGTGGCTGCTATGGGAGGACCTTTTCAATCGCGGCCTCAAGCGTGCCGACAATAAGATCGATGTGAGATGACTCCATGATAAAGGGAGGCGCCAAAAGGATATGCGCGCCTCGTTTGCCGTCGATTGTGCCGCCCATGGGATAACAGATCAGACCCGCCTCAAACGCCGCCGTCTTGAGACGCGGAGCCAAGACCAGATCAGGATCAAATGGCTCTTTGGTCTCTCGGTCTTTAACCAACTCCAACCCAAGAAACAGCCCCCGCCCACGGATGTCACCGATATGAGGATGCTGTCCAAAGGCATCGTTCAACTCTTGGTGTAACTTTGCCCCCAACGGCGCGACATTGGATACCACATCGTCATCAATCAACCGATTCGCGACCGCCAGTGCCGCAGCTGCAGCGGTCGGGTGACCATTGTAGGTATGCCCATGTTGGAAAAACCCTGAACCATCTCTGATCACATTGTAAATCTCAGAGGTACAGAGCATTGCGCCAATTGGCTGATACCCTGCCCCCAAACCTTTTGCGATGGCGCAGATATCTGGGCTAATGTGCTCTTGCTCATAGGCGAACAAAGAGCCTGTTCGCCCCATGCCACACATAACTTCATCAAGAATGAGCAAGACGCCGTACTTATCACATATGTCCCGGACCCTCTTGAAGTAGCCTTCTACAGGCGGGACTGCACCCGAAGTTGCGCCCACCACAGGTTCTGCCACAAAGGCGAGTACCTCTTCCGGACCCAGTTCGAGAATCTTGTCTTCCAACTCCTGCGCAACCCGCTGCCCATAGTTATGACCTGTTTCGTCCACTTCTTGGCCGCGATAGGCGTAGCACGGCACGATATGATGGGTCTCCATCAGCAAGGGCGAGAACGGCTCGCGACGCCAAAGGTTGCCGCCTGTTGCCAGCGCACCAAGGGTATTGCCATGGTAACTTTGACGGCGCGCAATCACGTGCCGGCGTTTCGGTTCACCTTTTTCCAGCATGTATTGGCGCGCAAGTTTTAGGGCACTTTCCATAGCCTCGGAGCCGCCAGACACCAAATAGACCCGATCCAGGTTTCCGGGCGCATTGGCAATAAGTTTGGCAGCCAGTTCCTCCGCAGGCTCTGACGTGAAAAATCCGGTATGCGCGAAAGCGGTGGCATCAAGTTGCGCCTTGATCGCCTCGATCACGGCCGGATCAGAGTGCCCAAGACAACTGACAGCTGCGCCACCCGAACCATCAAAATACGCCTTGCCCTCCGTGTCGTAAAGAAACACACCTTCTCCTCTGGCCACAGTTGGGAGCGACTTGCGGCTGTGTCGTGGAAATACATGGCTCATGAAACTTGCACCTTTTCTAACAATGGTCGCCCAAAAGAGGTGGCGTGCTGTACAACGAGCGACACGCTTTCTACATTGTCGCGGAGCAGCTCTCCGTTCTTTTTGTGTAGGTTGTTTTCAAACCCAACCCGCACGTGACCTTTCAAACGCAACACGTCGCGCACAACACGTTGCTCCGTTGGACCAAAGGCGCAGACAGTCCACGATGTCACATCATCCCCCAACAGGTTTAGGAGCCCTGGAAGTGTGTATGGTTGCGCATCTTTGAGCGGCTCATAGCTGCCAAGAACCAGCAAGACATCGCGCTGTGTTGGCTTGATGACTCCATTGGCTAACCAGGCCTTGTATTGGTGAATATCTTCTGAGTCGTAGAGGATGTGCTGCAAATGAACTCCGGCCTCTTGCGCAAAGCCGTACATGCGGTGGGCAACGCGCTCGTCTCGCGCCATTTCGCGCACAGAAACACTGGTTGCGGTTGGCACCAGTTGCTTGACGGTTTCGAGTTGGGCCTGGACGCCGTACATTCCGGCTGCTTCCGTGGTGATCTGTATCTGAAGCCCCCGTGCCGTTTCGGACACAGCGGCCATCGCTTCCCGGTACAATCCAGGATCCAGCGAATGTTTCTGATCTTTGTCGCGCACGTGCAAATGCAGTTCATGCGCCCCCGCCTCTAAACACGCCGCTGAGGTGGCCGCGATTTCCTCAATGGTAACCGGCACCATGGGATGGTCGCGTTTGGTCTTACGCGCCCCATTGGGGGCAACGGTGACCTTGAGAGGCGGCAATTCGGCAGGCTGGTGACGGGTAGTGATGCTGTCTTTGGGCATCTTTGAAGCTTTCCAAGTTGAGATAAGCCAGAACATCTTGAAACAAACGTTTCGAATCTTGACCCGAGCTAAAACATCTGGATAAATCCTGTCAAGTGGAGGGATTCGTGAACAGATCAAACCGTCTTCAGGAACGGGTAGCGGGCAATTATGCCGACCTGAGCGTCAAGCTGCGGGCTGCGGCCGACTATGTGTTGGCCAATGAAATGGACGTAGCCGCGCGATCCTTGCGGGCAATTTCTGCTGCGAGTGGTGTATCTCCCGCGACCCTTTCCAGACTGGCCCGCGTATTAGGCTTTGAAACCTATGAAGAACTGCGGGAGTTATGTCGGGACTCCGTTGGAGAGCGATCCCAATCGCTATCCCAGCGGGTTAAAAGACTACAAGACGACTCAGATGAAGCGGTGCCGATCTACGACCGGCAAGCCGCGGCCTGTATTTCCAACATCACAACCCTCGTCGATACGCTAGACAAAGACCGATTACAAAAAACTGTGAACGCCCTGGCAGAGGCCAAATCCGTGGTGCTTTTTGGCGCCTTTGGCTCCACCGGGATTGTTGAATACATGGCCTATCTGACGAACTACTTCTCGACGACTTGGACACTGGCAGGCCGTATGGGCGCCTCATTAGGGGCATCACTCGCCGCCATGGGGCCAGACGACGTTTTGCTGGTTGTCACCAAGACGCCATATGCTGCGCGGGCAGTCCGAGCGGTGGAAGCAGCACAGCAAATCGGGGCAAGAACCATCGTGATCAGTGACAGCCACGCCTGTCCTGCGATCAAATTCGCAACTTTTCCCTTTATTGTTCCGTCAGATAGTCCACAATTCTTCTCGTCCTATGCGGCGACTCTGACATTAATGGAGTCGATGGTTGCAATGTTGGTGGCCCAGTCCGGCGAAGGGACAAACGAGCGCATCCGAGAGGTTGAGCGACACAATCAACGCCTGGGTGATTTCTGGGTGGACTAAAGACAAAAAGACTGAAATTTCAATACTATCATCAACTAGGGAGCCTAAGATGATTTCGAAACTGAAACTGGCCGGTGCGGCCATTATCGCCTCCATGGGCATTTCTGCAGGTGCCTCTGCACAGGAGTTCATCTCCATCGGCACCGGCGGCGTGACCGGCGTTTACTACCCAACCGGTGGTGCAATCTGCCGTCTGGTCAACAAAGGCCGCAAAGAGCACGGCATCCGCTGTGCTGTGGAATCCACCGGCGGTTCTGTCTACAACATCAACACCATCAAAGCTGGTGAGCTGGAATTTGGCGTTGCGCAGTCTGACTGGCAGCACCACGCCTACAACGGCACCTCCAAATTCTCTGACAACCCGTTCCCGGATATCCGCGCGGTGTTCTCTGTTCACCCTGAGCCATTCACTGTCATCGCGCGTTCCGACGCCGGTGTGAGCAGCTTTGCTGACCTCAAAGGCAAGCGTGTAAATGTTGGCAACCCTGGTTCCGGTCAGCGCGCCACCATGGAAGTGGTGATGGACGCATATGGCATTGGTATGGACGACTTTGCTCTGGCAACCGAGTACAAAGGTTCCGAAATGGCGAAGCAGCTGTGTGACGGCAACATCGATGCAATGATCTACACCATCGGCCACCCAGCCGCGGCAATCAAAGAAGCAACCACCACCTGTGACGCAAACCTGGTGAGCGTAACCGGCCCAGAAATCGAAAAGCTGGTTGCTGACAACCCGTTCTACCGCGTCGCAACCATCCCGGGTGGCATGTACAAAGGCACCGATGGCGACACCACCACCTTCGGTGTTGGCGCAACCTTCGTGACTTCCGCGACCATTCCTGACGAAGTTGTCTACGTTGTCGCCAAGTCCGTGATGGAAAACGTGGAAGACTTCCGCAAGCTGCACCCTGCGTTTGCAAACCTGGACCCAGCCGAGATGGTCAAGGACGGCCTCAGCGCACCTCTGCACCCAGGTGCCGAGAAGGCCTACATGGAACTGGGACTGAAGTAAGGTCAGCCTGAGTTTACAAGTATTGGAAGCGCCCCGAAGTCCATTTCGGGGCGCTTCTCAACAAGGGGTTCAACGGGGAAGATTATGGCTCAAGATCATCAGAATGATGGCGCGGCCAAAGCCGACGCGCTGGTTGCGGAAGTCGATACTGGCGCACGCAACGCCGAAGGTTTTCAAGGTCAACTAATCATCGCGATCTGCATCATCTGGTCGCTTTTTCAACTTTACATCGCATCAAAACTTCCAGGTGTCCTGGCGCAATCAACCGGCTTTACCGGGTTTGCCAACATCGTGGGACAGGCGCGCTACATCCACCTGGCCTTTGCCATCGCTTTGGCCATTTTGGCCTTTCCGATGTTCAAGTCGTCGCCACGTGATCGTATCCCACTTTATGATTGGGCGCTGATCGCATTGGGCGTTGGCGCTTGTTTGTACCTCGTTGTTTTCCGCTACCAGATCGCGGACCGCCCCGGCCTTTGGACAACCGCCGACATCACAATGTCAGCAATTGGCATGGTGGTGTTGATGATCTGTGTCTACCGCTCTTTGGGGCTGCCTCTTGTGATCATCGCAGGCTCTTTCGTGTTGTTTGCCTTCTTTGGTGGCAACTCTGAATGGGTGCGCGACATCACCAACTATGGAGGCGCATCGCTTTCCAAGGCTCTTGGCCACTACTGGATGCAGACCGAAGGCGTGTTTGGTGTCGCCCTAGGCGTGTCGACCTCGATGATCTTCCTATTTGTGCTGTTCGGCGCACTTCTTGACCGTGCTGGTGGCGGCAATTGGTTCATCAAAGTCGCGATTGCTTTGCTTGGCGCCTTACGTGGTGGACCTGCAAAGGCTTCGGTTTTGAGTTCGATGATGACCGGCATGATCTCCGGTAGTTCGATTGCCAACACAGTGACAACCGGTACGTTCACCATTCCCTTGATGAAGCGCATTGGCTTCCCTGCTGAAAAAGCCGGGGCGGTTGAAGTCGCTTCTTCTACCAACGGCCAGTTGACCCCGCCTGTAATGGGCGCGGCGGCGTTCCTGATGGTGGAATATGTCAATATCCCATACATTGATGTGGTCAAACACGCGTTCCTACCCGCCGTCATTTCCTACATTGCGCTGCTATACATTGTGCATCTGGAAGCTTTGAAAATGGAGATGAAGGGCCTTAAAAAGGCCGGTCGTCACATTGGGCCTATCATGATTATGGTTCTGTTCCTGACCGGCTTCCTCGGTCTGGCAGCAATCACCTTCGTGATGATTGGCGTGCGTAACCTGCTCGATCCTGTGATGGGTGATAGTATTTATGCAGCGATTGTTCTTCTGGCGATTATGTATCTCGCACTACTGTACTTGGCCTCCAAGTATCCAGATGTGGCGATGGATGACCCCAATGCGCCGCTGGAAGCGCCCCGCCTGACCCCGACACTTCTGGGCGGTGCCTACTATTCCCTGCCAATCTTCATTCTGGTGTGGAACCTGATGGTGAAAACGGAAAACCTTGACCGTTTGTCACCGGCGCTTTCGGCCTTCTGGGCCACGATCTTCATGATCATTGTCGCGTTGACACACCGCCCGATCAAAGCCTTCTTCCGAGGCGAAACCGCGCTCAACACCGCGTTTTCCGTTGGCTGGGCTGACTTTGTGCAGGGCCTGATCATGGGCGCACGCAACATGATTGGAATTGGCGTGGCAACCGGCGCTGCCGGCATCATTGTCGGCACCATCAGCTTGACCGGAGCGCACCAAGTGATTGGGCAGGTCATTGAAGTCATCTCAGGCGGTAACCTGATCATCCTGCTGGTGTTGGTGGCAATCCTGTCTCTGATCCTAGGCATGGGCCTGCCAACCACAGCGAACTACATTGTGGTAAGCTCGCTCATGGCGCCGGTAATTGTCAGCGTTGGGGCACAAGCAGGTCTCGTTGTACCGTTGATCGCGGTCCATATGTTTGTGTTCTACTTCGGCATCCTTGCGGACGACACGCCTCCTGTGGGCTTGGCGGCCTATGCCGCAGCGGCCATCTCTCGCGGCGATCCAATCAAGACCGGTATTCAGGGCTTTGCCTATGATATCCGGACCGCTTTGTTGCCATTTATGTTCATCTTCAACACCGATCTGCTGCTGATCGATGTGGGGCTGGCAAAAGCAGTGCTGGTGTTTTTCATCAGCCTGATCGCGATGTTGATATTTGCAGCCGCCACGCAGGGCTACTTCATCGCGAAGTCGAAACGTTGGGAAAGTGCAGCCTTGCTCTTCATCGCCTTTATGCTGTTCCGTCCGGACTTCTTCCTAGATCTGGTGACAGAGAAGTATCAAAGCGTCAGTGGTCCACAGGCTGTGCAGCTTGTCGGCGAGCAACCGGAAGGCAGCTTGATCCGCTTCAAAGTTGAAGGACCCGATTTTGACACCGGCGAAAACCGGGCAACCACCATCACCATGGTCTATCCGGGCGGTGAGCCTGATGCCGCGATGATGGAGAACGGGCTGACTGTATTTGAAGAAGACGGCAAGCTGTTCCTTGAAGAACCGTTCCCAGGCACGCCGTACTTCGGGTCTTTGGGCACCGAGTATGACTACTACGGTGATACGCCAGTGGTGATTTCCCAAGTGGAAGTTGAAAACGAGCGGATGCCGAAAGAGCTGTTCTTCATTCCGGCGCTTCTGTTGTTGGCCGGTCTGATGCTCATTCAGCGGCCTCGCGCCACGCAGCCTGCATTCTAGGGAGACGCGATATGTTTAAGACCCTACTTCTGACAGTGGACGTAAATGACCTGAAAGGGTCCGAACGTCCGGCCGAGGTTGCCAAGTCCATGGCCACACGCGACGGTGCGGAGCTGCATATTATGAATGTGGTTCCGGATTACGGGATGTCGATTGTTGGCTCGTTCTTTAGCTCGGACCACAACAAGGCGATCCTTCAGGAAGCCAAGGTGGCGCTGGAGACCTGGGCATCCGCGCGTTTTGCGGATGTCGCAAACGTGCGCCTGCATGTGGATCAAGGCACGATCTATGATTTGGTCCTCAAGGAGGCCGAGGCCGTATCGGCGGATGCGATCATTGTGGGCGCCCACAAATCGCAGCTGAAAGACTATTTGATCGGGCCAAACGCTGCCCGAATATCGCGACACGCGAAGCAATCGGTATTTGTTGTTAGATAACTTTTTGGAAGCCCGCTTTTAAGCGGGCTTCTTCTTACGCGGCCCTCATTCTCTCGGCACGGAAACATCCCAAGCCTTGTGAAAGACTTCTATGTCGCCTTCTTCGGCGCGCAGGTTAGCTTTGATAAAGAAATGATCCGCATCTACCGTCATTTCCAAATCCGCTTTCACCACAACGGACCACGAACCGCGCGACATGTGGCGCTCCCAGGCAAAGGAGGCACAGGCGGACGTTGGGTCTCCATCAACAATGGAAAATTCCTCCCAGTGTTTTGTGCCGCTCACCAGGTTTATGTTCAAATCCCGCAGCAATCCGCTATCGCTCTCAATTTCTTGCGTCGTCTTGCCAAGCCCTACATCCCGCACAATGCGTTTGCTTTCGCGCCCCTCTGTAAGCCGTTCCGTCTCCCTTGGGCTGGCAGACTTTGGACGATCAAAAGTCCACTCATCTCCGTCAGTGGTCTCGCGAACTGGAAGCATTATCGTGCCTTCATGGAGCTCCAAGGTGGCCAGCTCTGCTTCCGGCCAGACAAAAGGCCAGTAGCTTGTAGACAATGCAGCACGTAGTTTGTGACCGTCCGGAACGCGATAAGCGCATTGGTCCAGAACCACCTCCACGTCGATTTCACTCCCGACCGGCACATCCACGTTTGCGTGATGCCCTTTTCGATGCCTTAGATTGAGAAATCCGTGTGAGATGAGGGTGCTTTCCCCATTCGGATGCACATCACATAGCCGAACGGCAAGCTGCGCTTTGGATGTATCCGAGGTGAGCTTCAGCTGCAGCTTTGGCGCCCCCACCAGATCCAGAGGCTCCTCCAGTACAATGCTGTCAAAACACGAGCTCCGCAGGTCATCTTGCCGTTGATCGTCCGGTAATTCACCTGGGCCAAAGCCAAATGGGAAGTACTCCCCCGCCATTTGACCGCACGCCAAATCGGGCAACACCTGTCGTCCCACTGGCGCCATAGTGTCAGACAGCGTGTCTCCGACCAGATGCAAGGACAGGACATCAGAAGGTTTACCTGCCGCGTCGGCAATCCATCTGCCAGGCCTATGATCGTACTGCACCGCCGGAGCCACGCCATCCATCAGCCACCGGCGCATATCCGGAAACTTGTCTGCGCCGTTATCTTTGCCTTTCAGCCAGCAATCCCACCAAGCCAGCAATTCCCCCAAGAAATCGATTTGTGGCCCAGGTACAGCGAAATGCGGATACTTGTGGTTCCAGGGACCGATCAGTCCTTTCACCGGCGCAGACAGATTCTCGACAAGATGAGACACCGTGTTGCGATAACCATCATGCCACCCGCCAACGCTTAGAACCGCCGCCTTGATGTTATCATATCCTTCGCAAACGGAGCCGTGCTCCCAATACTCGTCGCGATTTTGATGCCGTGTCCATATCTCGGCCAAGCAAGGCGTGTTTTCCAAACGGTGCAGCCACATGTCACGCCAGCGGTCTCCCACAATTTCGGGGTCAGGGGGCAACGCAAACCACCCCAGCACTGTTGCAGCCCAAGCTGGGTTTTCGCCCAGCATGATCCCACCTTTGTAGTGGATGTCGTCGGCATAGCGATCCACGGTCGAGCATAAGCTGGCAACGGCCTTCAACGCTGGCGGCGCGAAGGCGGCAATTTGCAACCCATTGAAGCCCCCCCAACTGATCCCCATCATTCCAACGTTTCCGTTGCACCAATCCTGTGCTGCCAGCCACTTAATGACGGCAACACCATCGTCAAGCTCTTGCGGTGAGTATTCGTCTTCAAACAACCCTTCGCTGTCACCACACCCCCGCATGTCCACGCGCACACAGGTGTAGCCATGTCCCGCAAGGTAGGGAAGTGTCAGCGCATCGCGTTCTGCGGTGCCATCACGCTTCCGATAAGGCAGATATTCCAGAATTGCGGGCACCCGCTCTGTCGTTTGCGGACGCCAAACACGAGCTGACAATTTGATGCCATCCGGCATCTTGATCCAAAGATGAGATTCTTCAACAACCTCATATGGAAACTCTTGAACGACCTGCATGGGCGCCTCCTCTGCCTCTCAGTGGTAATCTTCGAGGAAACGCCACGATTTGTCAGAAAAAATTTAGCTCAAGAAAGCGCGTATGGCATCGCGTGCGTTTTCTCTGATTTCTGGTTGGCGATAATCAGACACAAACCGCCGAAACAATTGCTCTGCGACAAAGAAAGGCAATGCAGTTCGGCGCTCAGCTTCCGGCACCAGATTTGACAAAAGGAATGCCCGCCAATCATCTTGAGCCAAACCAAAGCGACGCCTTTCCGCCTTCAAAGGATAACGCAGCTGCACATCTACTAGAAACTGAGCGGCAGAACGTGACACAGACGTCCAATGCGCTTCACGGATGTTTATGCCGCACAAGACATCATCCTTGAACATCAGGTTCTCTGCAGAAAACCACCCCTGCCCTTCAATCTGAAGAATTTCCATTCCCTTTACCTGGCGCGCACGTTTCGAAAAGTTGGACAAGAGCTGCTCCAACAACCCGCAATCATTAACATCCTCGATGTTATCCAGGGACCACTCTTTCAGGAGCTTTAGACGGAACAGCGACGCCAACTCTGTGTGCTTTACCCGACCCGACGTGGCCTCCCGTAACCATTCCGCGCCCATGCGCACAAACTTGGCGCGTCTTGAGCCAGCCGCCCCCGCGATTTTCTGAGCCAGCGGTACGCCTGGCGCCTGCGAAAGGCACAACACCCCAAATTCCGGATACGAAAGCACCGCCTCTTCAACCGTGCAGTGCTCCAATCGTAAGGCTTTTGTTAGCCGGCCGATCTCAGCGACACGACCCTGCACTTCCTGGCGACCGCCATCGGAAAGATGCCGACAAATACGAAGTTTTTGATCCCCATGTCTTCCAATGAACTCTTGGTAGGAGTTGTCTAAACTTACAACGCGTCGAAGCTTTATGTTAGCCCCGTCAGGAAGGCCCTTAAGAAGCCTTTGAGTTTCTGAAATCGCCGCTTTGGTCTGCGATGCCTGCTGATTGCTCTGGTGTTTTTGAACAGATGTCTGGAAACCCAGCCGCTCTTCGGAAAAGCCCGTTGCCCCAAAAATCTGCACCAGTTTGTCATCCAACAACCAGTCGTCCACCGACACTGCAAACCGCGAAAAGTACCAATGCAGGTACTTCGCATAGTCGTACTTCGCTGTCAGAGCCGCGCTCAGAGCATTGGGAAAATCCTCGGGTGTTCGAACCGTCTCCGATACATGGTGGAAATCCGACTTCCCAAACAGAATGGCGGGTTTGAGATGCAAGAACCCTTCGATTGCCACCGCAGAATTATAACTCACGGTGACCGCACATTGCCGCAGGATATCATGAACATTTGCGTCTGTACCTTCTACCGGCAACCCTTCCTGCAATAGCTGCAGGATCAGTTGCGCATCATCCAATTGTTTGCTGATCGGGTGGGCTTTCACCACCACAGTCCGCCCCTCGGCGTTTTCGACGACGGTGCGCAACAGAGTTTCATTGTCACAATAGGCAGTACCTTGGCGATGAGGGTTATCGCCCTGAAGAAACACCGCAATACAGCCTTCCGGTATTTCGGTAACGTCCTCTTTCGGGCCATACCGCGACCGGCGCTTCTTTACCAACCTGTCTTGCAAACTGCGGAACTTGGAGGACGCCAAGACGGTATTTACGGTTGCAGGGTCATAGGCGACATGTCCTGCGCTGCTGTCGGCAAGAACGCCCTTTGCATCGAGATGAAAGTAAGGAGGTATGTAAGCCAACGCTGTGTTCAGCGCGTTAGCCTGCTGCACCATTCCGTTTTCGATAATATGCAGGTTTTCCGCTTCCAGATAGTCGGACCAATCCGTCCTTTGTGGCGCGCGCAAGGCCTCATGGCGCCGACGCACCTCAATTTCGCCGCCACGCGTTGTGACCAACTCGTGAATTTTGTGAAATAGGGCAAGATGAGTCAGTTCAAGGTAGTTGTCGTGGAACTGCTTTGGCAGGTGAAAAACAACTTTGGCGGCCAAATTTGCCTCCGTAATTAAAAGTTCTGCAGAGCCGGAAATCGCGATGACGCGGCCTCCAGCGCAGCTGGAATACACACTCATCCGGTCAGCTGATTAGCCTGCACATTATAAGGGGGGCTGTCCGCCCCCCACTTTCCTGCCTGCCTGTCCAAGGGTCGCTTCGCTTTTAGATTTCAATTTGGCGAAAGAGACGTTGGGACAACTATACGTGTACCGATTCGAATCAGTCAACAGGGTGATTCGGCTACCTCACTGGCAAGGCCAAGCTTGCACGGTGTTTAGGCGTTTTCTCGCAACACCGCGCCAGCAAGGTAGAGCGAGCCACAGATTAATATGCGGCCTTTAGGAAACCGAGACGCAATATCGTCCACGGCCTGCAACACATTTGCGCTTTCACCCGCCTTAAATCCAGCTTCCTGTGCCGCGCGGGCGGTTTCTTCTGCAGGCAACGTGTTTGCCTCACCCGGGATTGAAACGGCTGTTAAAGTATCCGACACCTCAGCCAACGGAGACAAATATCCTAGGATGTCTTTGGTGTTCAGCATGCCACACACCAAATGTGTGGGACGCTTTGGCAGTTTGGAGATCACATCTGCCAAGGCTTTACCAGCGGCTGCATTGTGTCCGCCGTCCAGCCACAATTCCGCACCCGCAGCGGCCTCAACCAACGGCCCCTCTTTCAACCGCTGCATCCGAGCCGGCCAACTCACGTTGCGCACGGCGGCTTCACAAGCAGCCTCGTCCGCTCCCAAATGGCGAAGAGCCGCAAGCGCAGCCCCGGCATTCTGGATTTGATGGTCTCCAGCCAGCGCCGGCAAAGGTAGGTCCAGCAACCCACGTTCGTCCTGAAACACCAGACGACCGCGTTCTTCATACACGTGCCAATGTTGGCCATAGGCAATGAGAGGTGCTCCCACGCGCGCGGCAACCTGCTCGATGACGTCCATTGCTTCATCACATTGCGGCCCCACTACACAATGCACCCCACGCTTGAGAATTCCGGCTTTCTCGGCGGCGATTTCCGCAATGGTTTCGCCAAGAAACTGCTCATGATCCTTGGATACAGGCATGATCACTGTGAGCTCTGGTGTATCGATAACATTGGTTGCGTCCAATCGACCGCCCAATCCGACCTCCAGCAGGGTGTAATCCGCTGCGGTGCGGGAAAAAGCCAGAATGGCGGCACAGGTCGTGATCTCAAAATAGGTGATGTTTAGCTTGTTATTGGCCTCCCAGCACTCGTCCAGAACCGCGGAAAGATGTGCCTCATCAATCAGTTCTCCTGCCAGACGGATGCGCTCATGAAATCGGGTGAGATGAGGGCTTGTGTAGGCATGTACCTTGTCACCACGCCCTTCCAGGCCGGCGCGGATCATCGCCTGCGTGCTGCCCTTGCCGTTGGTGCCTGCCAAATGCACAACCGGCGGCAATTTTTCCTGAGGATTGCCAAGCGCCTCCAACAAGCGCCACATCCGGTCCAAGGTCAGATCGATGATTTTGGGATGAAGCGCCATCATGCGCGCGAGGATCGCGTCGGATGTGTTTGCGGGAGTGCCCATAGTGTGCTCCGAAAGTCTTGGTGGTTCTAAACAAAACGGGCCTCCGGTTTACATGCCGAAAGCCCATTTCCAACGACGCATTCGCGACCGTATTATTCCGTTTTCGCCTCTTCGGCTTTTTCTTCAGGTGCCTCGGCCACTTCTTCGGCTTTCTGAGGCGCGGGCAAATCTCCGGCTACGGCCGGCGACATCCCCATGAGCATCCGCAGGATCGTCACCAACTCGGATTTCAGCTCGGTCCGCTTGGTCACGCGATCCAGCATGCCGTGGTCCAGCAAGTATTCTGCACGTTGGAAGCCTTCCGGGAGCTTTTCGCCAATGGTTTGCTGAATCACACGCGGACCTGCAAAGCAGATCAAGGCGTTTGGCTCGGAAATCTGGACGTCACCCAACATCGCATAGGACGCCGTCACACCGCCTGTGGTCGGGTGCGTGAGCACAACAACGTAGGGCAGGCCCGCTTCTTTCAGCATTTGCACAGCGACGGTTGTGCGCGGCATCTGCATCAGAGACAGGATACCTTCCTGCATCCGTGCGCCACCTGCTGCAGAAAACAGCACCAATGGGCGTTGTAGCGCGATGGCGCGCTCAGCAGCAGCAATAATGGCATTGCCGACGTACATGCCCATGGAGCCGCCCATGAAAGAGAAGTCCTGGCAGGCCGCAACAATCGGGGTCCGGCCAATTTCACCTTCCGCCACCAACATGGCTTCTTTTTCGCCGGTTTTCTTTTGCGCGGCCTTCATGCGCTCCGGATACTTCTTCTGGTCGCGGAACTGCAGCGGATCGGCAACCGGTTCTGGAACCTCAACTTCAACAAATACGCCGCCATCAAAAAGCGCTTCAAAACGATCACGTGGCGAAATGGCCATGTGATGGTCACACTGCGTGCAAACGTTCTGGTTGGCCTTCAATTCGCGGTGGAACAACATCGTCCCGCACTCATCACATTTGGTCCAGAGATTGTCTGGAACTTCTCTGCGAGAAAAGATCGAGTTGATCCGCGGGCGGACGTAGTTTGTGATCCAGTTCATGTGATCGGAGTCCTCTGGTTCCAATTCGGGATGAGATAAGACGCTACGTCAGAAATTGCAATCAATGTCGTGCCTCGAAATCAGCACCAAACTCTGTTTCTACGCGGGTTTTGCGTTCTATTCGAAGCGGAATTTTCCCTATTTTGTTGCGCAACGGCGATTGAGCGCATGCAACACACTGAAATTTCATGAGGAACGGAGTGAAAGCCCATTTGTCCTATCGTAAGCATTTCGCTAAATAATCAGAACGAAGGCCGCAGATCGTTTCTCCGCCAGCAACAATAGGTCATGGTTCCAGGGCAGATGGCAAAAAGCAGACGTTTCTTTCAGCAGGCGCTTCATTCCGGTCTTGCGCGCTATTGGGCTCGCAATGCACGCAAAGCGTCCGAGACCGATTTGGCTACACTCCGAGCCCAACGTCGTCGCGCGCGTACTCTCCGGCAACATCTGGATACACTTATTGCGGTGTCCGAGAGCCGGTTGGCCTTGCCAATCATCGGTTCAAACGCTTTTCCAAAGCCGCATGGGACGGATTGGTCCTGGCGCCCCGCACTGTGGCGGGAACCCATTCCGGCCAAGGGGCGCGCGGCTGTACAAAACAAGGAAATGCTTGGCGAAGAGGTAACGCTTTTTCATGACTGCCGGATCTCCGAACTTACCTTGCGCCAACTTCGAAACCATCGGGAAAAAGACCTCGCGCCCTTTGGTTTGCGCATGGATGTTTTCCGGTTTGATGGCTCGTTCCTGTCTTTGGTGATCGACTTGCCACAAGAGGCGGTCTCCGGGTTGAAACGTGAGCATGTGGTGCGCATGGACACGATTGTCGAAATGGAAAAGCCGCTGGAGATCTTTGCGCGATTGAACATTCGTCACGGGCCGAATACCGAACAGATTGTGCGCGAACTCCCTTTGCAGGCCGAGGACATTCGGGTCGAGTTTGATCTTGCATATTCCAACCTCAACGAAAAACGCGTCGAGAAAATGTGGATCGACCTGATCTTTGAGGGTCCCGAAATGAACCAGGTTGTCCTAAGGGATGTCACCTTCTCCCGCCGACCGCGGGCCGAGTTCTAAACACTTATTGAGGATGCCCAGATGAGCGAACTCACACTGACAAAGACACGCCTGTTCGAAGGTGTTTGGGAAGGGACCCTTAAGACAATGGAGGCATCCGCACCAAAGCCGCAGGTGCACGTCACCTACCTTGGCGAGGCGGTTGCCGATGTAGCAATTGACCAGACGGAGGAAGCTGGTCTCTGGCGATTGCGCTTCCCGATCCCGAAAGAGAGCCTGTCGGATGGGGTGCAAACCGTTGTCATCACAGATCAATCCACCGAAAAGCGCCTCGATACAGTGAGCTTTATTGCAGGCGAAGCACTGGCAGGCGATTTGCGCGCTGAGATTGACCTTCTGCGCGCAGAACTGGACATGTTGAAGCGTGCGTTTCGGCGTCACTGCGTGGAAACGATGTGACCTTGTGACCTTGTGACCGGCTTGTGCCCTGTAGTCGCCCATGGCAACTTGCATCGACAATCAAGAGCGATGCTATGATCCCAGAGACACTTTTTATGAGCCAACACGACCAGTTGCTGTGGGGCTCTGTAGTACTAAGTGCCTGCGCACTTATCCACGTCGGACTACTGGCCGGTATGATCGAGGCATTGGCGCACATTGGCCGATGGGTCAAAAACCGCAACCGTATGGTGCGCACCGTAACTGTGGTAGGGGCAGCGTTTGTCATGATCGTAAGCTCACATACAGTCCAGGTCTGGCTCTGGGCCGCTGTACTGCTCTACATGGACGCCTTTGAGTTCCTCTATGACGCGCTCTACTTCTCACTCGTGACCTACACCACAGTTGGCTACGGCGACGTAGTCCTGCCAGTGGAGTTTCGCGTGTTTGGTGCCTTTGGCGGCGTGACCGGCATTCTGTGCTTCGGTATTTCGACCGCGTTTTTGGTTTCCCTGATCAACAAGCTGTTGCCCAAGTCCCTTGAGTAACCCGCACACTGGGATCGCAATTGCTTTCCCAATCAACATACCTATCTACTGACTCATGATGAAAATTGCATACACGATGGCCCACGGACGGGGCGAACTGGATTTGCTGCTGTCAGATCTCGCGGCGCGGCTGGAAGAGCGTGGCCTGACGGCGCGCGGAATTGTGCAAACCAACACAGAATGCGGATCATACCATGGCTGCGACATGGATGTTCGTGTGCTGCCCGATGGACCGATCATTCGGATTTCACAGAATCTCGGCAAAGAGGCCAAGGGCTGTCGGTTGGACCCAGATGCGATGGCGTCTGCCGTGACCGCGGTTGGGCACTCCATGCAGGCCGACTTTGATGTTTTTCTGCTCAACAAGTTTGGAAAGCAGGAAGCCGAGGGACGAGGGTTTCGCGATCTGCTTGCTGAAGCACTTGAAAAAGGCGCAACGGTGATTGCCGGGACCAACCCTTTGAACGCCGAGGTGTTTGAAGAGTTCGCCGGCGGTATGGCCACCAATGTGCCCGCCGACATCGATGCGCTTTTGACCTGGTACGATCGGGTGAACGAAGAGGGGTGAGTTAGCCCTCACCCTCCATGTCGTCCAACCACGGGATTTCTCCGTCGTTGGTGAGCAGAATTGCCAAAGGACGGGTCGCCTGAAAAAACGACATGATGGTCATGATCCCTGAGGTCAGGATCACCGATAGAATTGCCCCAATAAGCCCCCAGACGGCGGTCCAGGAGGCGAGAGACACCATCACGATCACCGGACTAAGGTTCATGGAGCGCCCCATCAGGCGCGGCTCCCAGAAGTAGCCGACACCAAATTGCGCGCCACACAGCGCGGCAAACAACAACCCAACGTCCATGTTCAAGCCCCAGTCGCCCACTGCAAAAAGCATTGGCAGCGCCATGGCAATCCATGACCCGACATAGGGAATGTAGTTGAAGATCGCTGTTGTGACGGCAAAGAAGGCGGCAAATTCGAGGCCGAAGAACAGGAAAATCACCCAACACAACACGCCTAAAACCACGTTGATCAGGGTTTTTGTGGTGAAATAGGTGCCAATCTGGGCTGTGATTAAGTCGATTGTCTGCCAGACATTGGATTGCGACCGATCATCGGGAACAATTGCCGCTACTTTTTTGGGGATGCTGTCGCGTTCGATCAGGAACAGGATGGCATAAAGGAACACCAAAGCGAGGTATCCGGCGGAGTAGCTCACGGAGTTCACGGTCATTCGAATGAGACTTTGGATGTCGATATTATCAAACACCAAACGGTCGACGGATTGCCACGTGAGCTCAAACTCCACGTCAAATCGGGCCGCCACATCAGACGTGGTCTGCGAGAGCCGCTGCAGGTAGTCCGGCATCGCGCGCACCACCGGATCAAGGTTGCGGGCAAAAAAGCTGATCAAGCCAGCCAACACCACAAACAGAACAACTGTGGTCAGCATCAAACGTAGCCAATCCGGCACATATTTTGCGTAGAGCGGAATACGGCCCATGGAGCGGGAAATGCCGTCCATCAGAAACGCCAGCAGCGCGCCAAGCACAATGGGTACCAAAATGGCCTGCGCGGCATTCAAGAACCAGCCGGTGGCAATAGCGGCCAAAATCGCAAGGCTCACGGAGGCCACGCGCAGAGATGCGTTGATCTGGGACACAGGTGTTTCCTCCTTGCGCGTCAAAGGCATCCTAGCGACCAGACGCGCGGGGACAAGTCGAGAAGGTGGTTAGAACAGCGCGCGGCGGATGAGGTTGAAAGAGGCCAATAACAAAACGATCAAAGTCAGACGCTGGAACATCTTTTGGTCAATGCGATCTGAAATGGACGTCCCGATCCACATGCCCAAGAGCGCCGGGCCCACAACAAAAGCGGAAAGCATGGCCGTGTCACGGTTTAGCACGCCAGATCCAATATGGGCGAAGGTCAAAAGCACCGCGCCGAGGCCGTAAATCACGCCTTGAATGCGGATTTGTTCAGCTTTTTCAGTGCCTATCGCGGTGAGATAGGTCACCGTGGGCGGCCCCCAGACCCCGGACACGCCACCTATGGCGCCTGCAACCGTGCCCACGGCCACCTCCCCTTTTGCACTTGGTTTTGACAGGCGAATAGGACGGCCAAGCAACTGGGTTACGGCAAAAAAGGCCACCGGCACGCCAATCATCAGCAGCAAAGCGCTCGAGGGCACCCAGCGCACAAATTGCGCACTGATCACCATGGCGATACCGCCGGCAATCAGGAAGCGGCGAAAGCGTTTAAGAGACGACCATGCCGCGCCTGCGCCATGACGGAACGCCTGAAAGCCGTTGCTGAATACGGTGGGGAAAATGAGCCCCGCCAAGGCCACCTCCGGCGCGAGGAAGGTACTTAGCCCTGAAATCAGCACCATGGGCATACCAAATCCAACCATGCCTTTGATGGTTCCCGCAAGCAACGCAACGCTCGCACAGAAAACCAATGCTTGAGGAGTGTAAGTCAAAAGTAGAGAATCCATACCTTGCTATAGGACCCAAATCACAGGGCAGCAAAGATTTCACGCGAAACAAACAACCAAATAGCGCGTCGGTTTGGTATTTTTGTTGCGCTGCACCTGCAAAAGGATTATGTCACAGTGCAGCATTAGAGGGTTTTAGACGTATGGCGCATGATGGACAGGACTTGGCGATGACAAACTCAGTGATTCTTCCTGATCTTCTGAAACTGACCGGAGCAGCCGTTGCGCCGGTAGAGAGCATTCTTGAGACCGCGATCGCGCGGGTGAAAGACACCGTGTCCGAGAACGGCCGGGTGTCCGGCAAGCTGATGGAACAGCACCAAACGGCAGCACATGGACTGAGCTGGCTGGCGACTTATGCGCAATCCTTGAATCAGATGCAGGCCTGGGCAGAGAAACTCGACGGCGAAGGTAAATTTGGTGAGATCGAACAGATCATTCACCAAATCGCCTTTGGTGAGTACCTCTGGCAGGTCTATGGCGGCATTCCGATGAGCCAGGGCGAGATTGTGCGTCTGCAGGATCTTGGCCTGTCTCAAGACGAAACCCGCGGTTTGATGGCGCCAGAAGTCATGACGCTCTGCGACAAAGGCAACTCTCAAGCCGCGCGTATGCGCCTTGTTGAACTGATGCAGGAGCAGTCCGCCAACATCACTGTGGGCCAATCCGGCCTTGATGAAGAGCTGGAAATGATCCGCGAACAATTCCGCCGGTTTGCGGTGGATCGTGTGGAACCAAATGCCCATGAATGGCACCTCAAAGACGAGCTCATTCCAATGGAAATCATTGAAGAGCTTGCGGAAATGGGCGTGTTTGGCCTGACCATTCCTGAAGAATACGGCGGGTTCGGCCTGTCCAAAGCCTCCATGGTTGTGGTCTCCGAGGAACTCTCGCGCGGCTATATTGGCGTCGGCTCGCTGGGTACGCGTTCTGAGATTGCTGCCGAGCTGATCCTCTGTGGCGGCACCGACGCACAGAAAGAGCACTGGCTGCCCAAGCTGGCCAGCGCGGAAATCCTGCCAACAGCCGTGTTTACCGAACCCAACACCGGCTCCGACCTGGGCGCCCTGCGCACCCGTGCTGTGAAGACCGAAGACGGCAACTGGGAAGTGACCGGCAACAAGACCTGGATCACGCACGCCGCTCGCACACAGGTCATGACCCTGCTGGCCCGTACCAACCCGGACAGCACAGACCACCGAGGTCTGTCGATGTTCCTGGCCGAAAAAACACCTGGTACGGACGAAAACCCGTTCCCGACCGAAGGCATGACCGGCGGCGAGATCGAGGTACTCGGCTATCGTGGTATGAAGGAATACGAGCTTGGTTTTGACGGCTTCAAGGTCAAAGGTGCGAACCTGCTTGGCGGTGAAGAAGGCAAGGGTTTCAAGCAGTTGATGGAAACCTTCGAATCTGCTCGCATCCAGACCGCGGCGCGCGCGATTGGCGTGGCGCAGTCGGCACTGGACGTGGGGATACAATACGGCATCGACCGCAAGCAGTTTGGCAAATCCCTGATCAACTTCCCGCGCGTGGCCGGTAAGCTGGCAATGATGGCGGTGGAAATCATGATCGCCCGTCAGCTGACTTACTTCTCCGCTTGGGAGAAAGACCACGGACATCGCTGTGATCTGGAGGCTGGCATGGCCAAGCTTCTGGGCGCCCGTGTGGCCTGGGCCGCAGCGGATAATGCCTTGCAAATTCATGGCGGTAACGGCTTTGCGCTCGAGTACTCCGTCAGCCGCATCCTGTGTGACGCGCGTATCCTCAACATCTTTGAGGGCGCAGCGGAAATTCAGGCGCAGGTGATTGCGAGACGTTTGCTGGGCTGACACCCGCTCTCAGTTAGACAGCAGACATTGCGCGGCTCCCTTGGGGGCCGCGTTTTTCTTTGCCCTGTATTCATCAAGGAATCGGTGGCCAAAATCCGCTCAAAACCACGTTGGTATCACGTCGGTATCATGTCTGTTTTGCGGAGGTGCGTTTTTCGGGGCAGTGTGAACTGGAAAACAATAATGCACCGCGCGCTGTTGCGGTCATTTGTGCGACAATATTGATCGAAAGGGAGAGCAGAATGCGCTGTATCACGATCACCTATGACTACGATGGGGACGACATGGTCTGGGTCGCCACCTGTGAGGCTTTCATCAATGCGGTTGGAAATGATCCAAGGGCGCAGGGGTTCTCTTATCAAGTGGCGGTGGCCGACAATGGCGTGACCCGCATTCACTGGGGACGCTGGGACAGCGAGGCCACCTTGAAGCATGTGCAAAGCCAAGAGTACTTCGCAACTTTTGTGGCCAAGGTGAAAGAGTTTGCCGACGGCGCGCCGGATGCGGTGGTCGCGACGCCGCGCGACCACACGGGCAATTGGTGAGCGTCAGGCGGTCACTGCGCCGGACAGTTTCACTTTGTCGGCACGAACTCCGATCGCAATCACAGCAGAGATCAACATGAAGATGATCCATTGCGGCATGACGGTCAGATTGCCAAGAAGGGTCATTCCGTATCCGATAAACAGCGCGACAAAGCCGAGTTGTACGGCGACCATTATCCACGCCAAGGGTGGATTTGGATTGCTGGCCAACCAAGCGCACGCGCCGCCAAAGACCAGCAAGATCACCGTCACGGCGTGCCAGATCACCGCGCCAACTGCCCGCACCGATGGGGCCAACTCGCTTTCCTGAATGGGTAAATGGATCTCCGGCCCTCCCAGAAACACATGTACGCCAGTTGTCAAAAACAGCAGCCCAGCGGCGGTTATCATCCACTTGTTCATCGCATTCTCCCGAATCCATACGCTTTCGTATGGAAAGGAGTGACCCCAATACTTGCGGGAGTCAATACGGCAGCGTATGTTACGACATGGCAAAGCGACTTTCAAAAGACGACTGGATCAAGGCAGGCTTTAAAGCCTTGACTGAAGCAGGCCCCAAGGCTCTCAAAGCGGAACCTTTGGCACGGCGTCTGGGTACCACAAAGGGTTCTTTTTACTGGCATTTTGACGATGTCCCAGCATTTCAGACGGCTATGATGGAAACCTGGGAAACACGGGCTTATGCAGAGATTGTGACCCTTGTGGAACAGCAGGGCACGGCGGTGCGGAAACTTCGGGAACTGGCGCAAATTGCCGCAGCAGGCGCACCAGAGGATTTTGGTGGCATCGCGGCGGAGCCTTCCATTCGCGCTTGGGCGCGCGAAAACCCGGATGTTGCAAAAGCCGTTGCGCAGATCGACGCCAAGCGCATGTCCTACGTGCAAGAATTGTTTGAAGCGGTCGGATTGACCAATCCGGAGTTGACGCGGGTGCTCTATGCCGCCTTTGTGGGAATGGAAGAGCTTTCCACGCATGACGGCCAAACAAACGGGCCTGCGATGGGAACGCTTGTGGATTTGATTTTGGCATTACACGAGGCGGACGGATGAAATTTGGATTTTTGGGTGCGCTTACAGCGCTTGCAGTGACAGCCTGCGCACCAACCGAAACAGTCACACAATACGGCGGGACGGCCTATGACTGGAAACTCACCGAGATAGATGGCGCTACAGTGAACTTTGACGCGCAGATTGCGTTTGAGGCCAATGGCACCGTGCATGGCGAAGGCCCATGTAACGGATTTTCCGGCAAGCAGAGCAAACCGTACCCCTGGGTCGAGGTGCAGATTGATTTTGTCGAAGAGCTGTATTGCTCGGGCATCGACAACGAAGAGGCCTTTCTCACCGCGCTGACCGAAATGACGCTGATAGAAGTGTCCGGCCCGAACATGGTCATGAGCAATGAAGACACCGGGCGTCAGATGGTGTTCAAAGGGATCTGAGCCGACGGGCAAAGAGGTCAATAAACCGCGACCGCGCTTCTGGGAGCGGTTTGGCCCCAAGATCGGGCGCCAGTTTGTCGGATAGGAAATAGCCGGTTGTGCGCAGGGCTTGGAGCACCTCTTCGTCGGGGGCGTCGCCTTCTCCACGCAGGATGGGGGGCAGCGGCAACAGCCGATCCGCCCAGTCCCCTGCCCCTTTGGCCGACACCGCGCGGCCTGACTTCGGCGACACATAGATGAGGTTGTCAGCACTGCCCGTGACCGCGCATTCTGTGAGGTCGAGGCCGTAGCCAAGCTCTGTCAACAACGCCATTTCCCAGCGCAGATAGGCCAACGGCCAGATCTCGTTTTGTCCCAACAGATCAAGCAGTTGCGCGCTTTGTTGGTACAGCGCAGGGTGCGGCTCCCGGTCCGGCAGGCAGAAAGCCAACAAGGCGGTGACTGTATTAAGCCCCGCCAGGGCAAAACGGTCCGACAACACAGCCGCGCGGGACCGCAGTGGCTCCACCGTGAAACTGCCGATGTGATCCGCCAACCGCGCGCGCCAGGACAGATCAAGTTGCCCGCCGGGCTGTAAAATCGGAGTCATCTTACGACTGACACCCCCACGGACCACGCCGGCATGGCGGCCATGCTCCGCCGTGAACACCTCGAGGATGACCGAGGTCTCACCGTGTTTCCGGGTGTTGAGCACAAAGCCCTGATCGCGCCAGTCCATGGCCTCTCCTTTGCGCCTAGAAGACCCGTTAAGCGGCAGAAAGGAAAGTGGAATAAATGGTCAGTCGGAAAGGCCGGGCTCATCCAGAAGGTGACGCCCCTGACGGTCTTCCACTTCGATCACCCAGACATCGGTGTCAAAGTTGCGCTGGCGCGTCAAAGTGGCATCCACCTCAACTTCTTCGCCCTCTGCCAGAACAACCCATTTTCGCGTGCCGGTCATCAGGTCAAAACTGCGTTGATAGACAATTGCCTGCCCATCCAACGTGTTGAGCTTCACCAGAACCGCGCCGGCGGTATCATCCCCGTGCGCCACGACAAAAGCCGGAATATCTGCCAGCCGCAATCGGGCCAAATAAGCCTGCACCCAAAACTCAGCCGTTAATCGCATGACAAGTAATTAAACCCATGGTAGCAACCAACACCCGCTTTGCGGGAAATTGGTACGGAAGGACTGTGAATTATGCGACCAGAGTTGCGAATTCCATGGACTGTGCGGTTGTGTTTTTTGGCCGCTATAGTTTTGATCGGGCTGGAAGCGGCGGGGATGATCCCGTCGGACAAGTTGCCCGCCGCCCACATTGCCATCGCTTTGTTTGCTTTGGCCGCTGTGGTGTGGGGCCTAATCGCGGTCATGCGTTTCCGTCGCTGAAGTCGAGCCCCATCTCGGAATAGCGCTCTTTCTCTTCCAGCCAGTTTGGCCGCACTTTCACTTGCAAGAACAGGTGGATGCGGCGCCCCATGAACTCTTCGAGCTCTTCCCGCGCAGCTTTGGAGACCGCTTTGATGGTTTCGCCTTTGTTGCCGAGCACGATGCCTTTGTGGCCGTCGCGCATGACGTAAATCATCTGATCCACACGGGCGGAGCCATCTTTGCGCTCCTCCCAGCTCTCGGTTTCCACCGTCATCTGATAGGGCAGTTCCTGATGCAGACGTAGAGTCAGCTTTTCGCGGGTGATCTCGGCGGCGATCATGCGCATGGGCAGATCGGCAATCTGATCTTCGGGGTAGAGCCAGGGACCTTCGGGCAGCTCTTTGGCCAGCCAGGCGCGCAGATCGGCACAGCCGTGGCCTTTTTCAGCGGAGATCATGAAGGTCTCAACAAAGGCGAACCGCTCGTTGAGGTCCTTGGTCAGCGCCAGAAGCACGTCAGACTTCACCCGATCGATCTTATTAATCGCCAGGGCAATCTTGCGGCCCTGTCCGATTTCTTCGAGCTGCTCCAGAATGGTTTCCACACCTTTGGTCACACCACGATGGGCCTCAACCATCATCACGATGATATCGGCATCGGCGGCGCCGCCCCAAGCGGCGGCCACCATAGCGCGGTCCAGACGGCGGCGCGGGCGGAACAGGCCAGGGGTGTCGACAAACACAATCTGGCTGTCACCTTCCAGCGCCACACCCCGAATGCGCGCGCGGGTGGTCTGCACCTTATGGGTCACAATCGAGACCTTCGCCCCCACCATCTGGTTGGTGAGTGTGGATTTGCCTGCGTTGGGCTCTCCGATCAGGGCGACGAATCCGGCGCGTGTGGTCATGTGCATGCCTTTGTGAGTCAGCTGGGACTGGTTAAGGGGCGTCTGTAGCGGAATTTAGGCGCAGGGGCTAGGGGGAGGTTTGCAAGGGAGATATGCGTCCGCACAACCCGGCTATTTGCTCACCTGTTCCAACAAGGCTTTCGCCGCGGCTTGCTCTGCTTTGCGCTTAGAACTGTCTGTGGCTTCTGCAGACGCGCCGCTTTCCAACTTGGCCGCAATGGTAAAGACCGGCGCGTGATCCGGCCCGGAGCGCTTCACCAATTCGTATTTGGGTGGCGGCAGTTTGCGCGCCTGTGCCCATTCCTGCAGCGAGGTTTTTGAGTCGCGAGCGTCGGCGTCGACGGTTTTGACGCGGTTGCCCCAAAGGCGCAGGATCAGGGCTTTGGCAACGTCAAAGCCCGCGTCACGGTAAACAGCAGCGAGCACAGCTTCCATGGCGTCACCGAGCAAGGCTTGCTTGCGGCGGCCACCGGACATCATCTCCGAGCGGCCGAGCTTCAACGCGGCGCCGAGGTCGATTTCGCGGGCCACGTCGGCACAGGTTTCTTTGCGCACCAGAGCGTTGAAACGTGGCGCCAGCGTGCCTTCGGCGGCGGATTTGTCGTGCTCGAGAAGCGCTTCCGACATCACCAAACCCAGCACGCGGTCGCCAAGGAATTCAAGGCGTTGATTGTCCTGACGTGTGGGGGAGGACATGGAGGAGTGCGTGACCGCGCGCACCAGCAGCTCCGGCCGGGAAAATTTGTGCCCCAGCCGTGTTTCCAGTGCTTTGAGTTCCGCAGAAAGCTTCACGTCAGCCTCACTCAACGCCCTTGAAGAATCGGTCTCCACGCCAGGTCCAGAAGGCAAACATCGAGCGACCGGCGGAGGAGAACATGATGCGATCGGCGCGACCAATCAGGTTTTCATAAGGCACAAAACCTACGCCCCGCGCGGCCTGTGGTACACGGCTGTCTGTGGAGTTGTCGCGGTTGTCGCCCATGAAGAAGAAATGGCCCTCAGGCACGGTGTAAACACCGGTGTGGTCAGACTGTTGATCGGTGATGTTGAGGGTGCTGTAGCTCACGCCATTTGACAGAGTTTCAACGATGCGGGATTTTGCGCAGACGCCGCCATCGCCAACCGGGCCGTTTTCACAGCGGGGTCGGTGGCCTTGCGGGCCTTGTGGGCCATATTCTTCGCGGAAGACGCCGCCATCTTCGCGTTTCACTGGCGTGCCGTTGATGTGGATGACACTGTTGATCACCTGGATTTTGTCACCAGGCAGACCGATCAGACGTTTGATGAAGTCATAGCCGGTCACCGGATGGCGGAAGACCACCACATCGCCACGCTCTGGCTCGCCGCCCATGAAGCGCTCGTTGCTGCCTTTGCCCATCCAACCGCAAAGGTCTTTGGCATCCACATTCACGCCAATGGCCGGAATGCGCACCGAAGGACAAGAGGCATAAGAATAGCCATAGGTCATCTTGTTCACGAAGAGGAAGTCGCCAATCAAGAGCGTGTCTTTCATGGAGCCTGATGGAATCCAGAAGGGCTGAAAAAACAGGGTGCGGAACACACCGGCGATCAGGAGCGCCCAGAAGATCGTTTTGATGGTCTCGACGATGCCGCTGTCGCTTTTGGCTTTTTCCGCCATTGGGTCTGTCTCCGCTCGATTTACAGCCATTTTTGGTCTGAGATTACATGCGGGCGCGGGCGCTTACTGTCAACCCGACTGGGCGGGTTCTTCTTGGATTGGGCGGGCTTCGATCACCACAAAGGCCTGTGCCCAAGGGTGATCGTCCGTGAGGGTGACATGAATGATGGCCTCGTGGCCTGCGGGTGTCATCTTGTCCAGACGCTCTTTGGCCCAGCCGGTGACGTGCATGATCGGCTGCCCCGTGCGCAGGTTGGAAACGGACATGTCTTTCCAACTGATGCCCATGGCAAGCCCCGTGCCAAGGGCCTTGGAACAGGCTTCTTTGGCGGCCCAGCGTTTGGCGTAGGTGCCCACAGTGTCACGGCGCCGTTCGGCTTTGGCCTGCTCCACCTCTGTGAAGACGCGGTTTTTGAACCGGTCGCCAAAGCGTTCAATTGTCCCCGCGATGCGGTCGATGTTTGCAAGGTCGGTACCGATGCCAAGGATCATGGCGTGACCTCTATGTCGAAAACCAAAATGCCATCCGCGCCGCCCTTGCACAGGCTGACCAGTGTAGCGCCCAGTTGCTTGTGGCGTGGATGTTCGGCGTAGGTATTCAGAGCAGTCTCGTCTTCGGCATCAAACATGAACCCGAAAGCATGGTTGGGGGACTTGCTCTCAAAGTCACGGTTTACCCCCGCAACAAAACCGCTACATCCCTCCAAAGTGTCCACAAGCGCCGCCAGCCCCTCAAGGACAGGCAGCAGTTTCTCTTGGGCATCGTCTTGCAGGTTCAGCATCACGCAGTGGCGTATCATTGCAGTCTCGCGGTCAGGATTTTGTAGCCAGCAAAGCCGAAAAAGCCCGCAAAGGCGAGATCAAAAGCGCGGCTGGCGCGGCGGTATCCACGCACGATTGCAGGCGACGAGAACAGGAAGGCGTAGCCGATAAAGATCAGGATGGAGCCTGCAAACAGGGCCGCGAAATAGGCAAATAGTGTCGCCGGAGTGGCGTCGGCTGGGGCGACGATGGCGTAGATCGATGCCCAGCTGAGGATCGCCTTGGGGTTGGTGATGTGCACAGCTGCGCCTTTGGCAAAAAGGCTTTGGAAGCTGCCCTTGAAAGGGGTGCCAGCGGCGGCCGTGGCATCTTTGGCCAACGCGCGTTTGAGGGCTTTGAGGGCTAACCAGCCGAGGTAGCCAGCGCCCGCGTAGCGCAGAAGTTCAAACACCCAGACGTTGGCCAACATCACGGCGGACAGGCCAAGCGCGGCGGCTATGCCCCAACTGGCAGAGCCCGCAAGGATGCCCAGTGCAAAGGCCAAGGCGTGGCGGCGGCCTTCGGACATAGCCGTGCCGGCGATGCCCATCGTGGCGGGTCCGGGAGAGCCGCCTGCCATGAGCCAGGCAACCCAGATGGCGATGAACTCCGGTGTGATCATGATTTTGCCCGGAGCTTGGCGGCGACTTTGATGCCATTGCGCACGCCCATGCCAAGGAAAATGCGGTTGGTGAGGTAGACCAGCACAACCAAACCCACAAAGATCAGAATCCACACTGGGGGACTGATCACCGAAAGCACTGAGAACACATCAAACCCCAAGACGGTCATCACGCCAATCGACAGCCCGGCAAAGAGAAGTTGAATGACCGTCGCAACAAGGGTGAGGGGCCAGGCCAGTCGCCAAGCGGCGCCCTTCGGCAACGCAGTCTCTGTATCACGGCCGTGGCGCATCCCCAGATCCTGCGCAGCAGTGATGGCAGGCAGCCAAACGCTCATGCCAGCAGGCAGGTCCGTGCTTGTCCATTGCGCCAAAGCCATATCGACCACAACCACGCCCAACATGATGGCACTGTAGAAAAGCGCGTAGCGACGTAAGTTTAGCTGCATCGGTGCCCCCTTATTCTGCTTATGAACGCGCCTCGTCCATCAGGCGACGCATTTCCTGGATTGCGGGATCAAGACCACGGAAGATGGATTCGCCAATCAAGAAGTGGCCAATGTTGAGTTCCATGACTTCTGGCAATGCCGCAATCGGCTGCACGGTTTCATAGGTCAAGCCGTGGCCGGCGTGCACTTCGAGGCCGAGGGAATGGGCGAAGGTCGCCATTTCGGTCAGGCGCGCCAATTCGGTGTCGCGTTCTGCAAAACGGCCTTCGTAGTGGAAATCACAATAGGCGCCGGTGTGCAGCTCGATCACTTGCGCGCCGATGCGGTTGGCAGCCTCAATCTGTGCCTTGTCGGCTGCGATAAAGATCGACACGCGACAGCCTGCGTCGCGCAGAGGCGCGATGAAATGGGCCAGCTTGTTTTCCTCACGCGCCACCTCGAGGCCGCCCTCGGTGGTGCGTTCTTCGCGCTTCTCCGGCACGATACAGACCGCGTGCGGCTTGTGGCGCAGGGCAATGGCCTGCATCTCGTCGGTAGCAGCCATCTCAAAGTTGAGCGGCACAGAGAGCGCCTCCATCAGCGCGTCGATGTCTGCGTCTGCGATATGACGACGGTCTTCGCGCAGGTGAGCGGTGATGCCGTCCGCGCCCGCCTCTTCGGCCAGTTTGGCCGCGCGCACCGGATCCGGATAAGCCGAGCCACGTGCGTTGCGCACGGTGGCCACGTGGTCAATGTTCACTCCCAAGCGCAGCATCGCAATTCCTCCGAGACAGGTTTGATCAAATTTGCGGCGAGACTACGGGCAGTGCGGCGCAAGGAAAACCGGTTTTTTGTGTGGATACAATTTCAGCCTGACCGAAGGGATCAGTTGTCCTGCTGCACATTTGCTGCCTGCTCTTCGGCCACAGCGCGGGCCTTGGCAATGCGTTTGGCAAATTTGGCAGAGCGTCGTTTTTGGTAGGCTCGGATCACAGGAACCGAGAGGTAGTACATCACGGTGGCGGTGATGATGCCGGGGATGATGCCGCCGATCATGTAGGGGTAGAACACTTCGTCAAAGAAGATGCGCAGGCCATGCCAATCGGCCACGTTATCGTTAAACATGGCCCAGAAGTTGTGCCAGAGGTCCGCGCCTGCGTTGGCAAATTTCCCCGCCAGAGTGCCTTTGTCGCCCTCTTCAAACTCCGTCCCCAAGATGAAGTGGCCGGTTTTGAGCGACACAACACCAATTGGCAGATAGGTCAGCGGGTTGCCAAAGAAGGTGGCCAGCAAGGCGGCCAGCAGATTGCCACCAAGGATGCGCGAGAGGAGCGCGGCGACCACAAAATGCATGGTGTAAAACGGCGTGAAGGTGGTAAAGACACCGGCCCAGATACCGCGCCCGATGGTCTCAGCAGACCCGGGCAAACGGTGCAGGCGGTGCTGCACGTAGCGCGCCGCCCGTCCCCAGCCACCGCGGGGATAGAAAAACTCTCCGATGATGCGGAGAAATGGTCTTCTATCGCGGCGCTTAAATACCACGGAGGTTCCTCGAGTTCGTCAGGTCGCGAGCGGGCTGCGGACCAAATCTGGGTTTCGGTAGCGTTCGATTTCGGCCACGTCGGTTTCCGCTTCCAATGCCAGCATTAGCTTGTGCAGATGTTCGGCGTCGCCAAGATCCACACTGATCAGAAGTCTGTAAAAATCCGGTTTCCGGTCCACAAACACCATGTCAGAGATATTGGCCTTGTTCTCGCCAATCAATGTGCAAAGTCGCCCCAGTACCCCAGCGTCATTTCCAATCGTGATCAGCAACTGCACCGTGTAGATCGGCTTGTGCTTGCCCGCGTGCCAATGCAGATCAAGCCAGCGCTCGGGCTGGTCTTCGTAGTTGGACAGCGAGTCACAATCGATGGCGTGCACCACCACGCCTTGTCCACGGTAGGTGATGCCGACAATGCGCTCACCAGGAAGCGGCTGACAACAAGGTGCGCGCTGGAAACTCTGGTCAGCGGACAGACCAATCACCGCCCGTTCGGAAGCTACCTCATCGGTCTCTGCCGGAGCGAGGTCTGGGTAAACCGTTTGCAACACTTCTTGGGCGGTCAGCTCGGCAGAGCCTAGGCGGGCCAGAACCTCGTCCTTGTTTTTCAGGCGCAGGTGTTTGGCAGCCAGTTCGAGCGCCTTGTCAGTGGATTTTTTGCCCACATGCTCAAAGGCAGATCGCGCCAGTTCTGCGCCAAGACGCACGTAGCGGTCCCGATCCATCTCCCGCAGCGCGCGGCGGATGGCGGTGCGGGCCTTACCGGTCTTGGCGATGTCGAGCCAGGTGGCTTGCGGCATCTGACCTTCGGCGGTGATGACCTCGACCGACTGGCCGTTTTTGATCCGCGTCCAGAGCGGCACGCGACGGTGGTCCACCTTGGCGCCGACACAGGCATGGCCAATCCGGGTGTGGATCGCGTAAGCAAAATCAATAGGCGTCGCGCCGCGCGGCAGCTTCACCACTTCACCTTTTGGGGTAAAGCAGAAGACCTGATCCGAATACATTTCCAGCTTCACCGCTTCGAGGAAATCTTCGTGATCTTCCTCAGCGTCAAACTGTTCGGTTAGGCCGGAGATCCATTTCACCGGATCGACGGCAAAGGGGTTTTCGCCCCGCACACCGTCTTTGTAGGACCAGTGCGCCGCGACACCGGATTCCGCAACATCATGCATCTGACGGGTGCGAATTTGCACCTCAACGCGGCGCCCGTTGCGGCCGGACACGGTGGTGTGGATCGAGCGGTAGCCGTTGGATTTTGGCTGGCTGATGTAGTCTTTGAAGCGCCCTGGCACAGCGCGCCAACGTTGATGGATCACGCCCAAAGCGCGGTAGCAACTGTCTTCGGTGTCAGTGATGATGCGGAAGCCGTAGATGTCGGACAGGCGCGAGAAGCCCTGATCCTTTTCCTGCATCTTGCGCCAGATTGAATAAGGCTTCTTGGCACGGCCAAAGACTTCCCCCGGAATGTCATGATCGACTAACACCTGACGCATATCCGCCGTCGTGCGCTCGATCACGTCGCCGGTTTCTTTTTGCAGCGTGATGAAGCGCCGCATGATAGACGCGCGACCATCGGGGTTAAGCACCTTGAACGCCAGATCCTCAAGCTCGTCGCGCATCCATTGCATACCCATGCGGCCTGCCAGAGGCGCATAAATGTCCATGGTTTCGCGTGCCTTTTGCCCCTGTTTTTCCGGGCGCATGGCCTTGATCGTCCGCATGTTGTGCAGACGGTCGGCAAGCTTCACCAAGATCACCCGCAGATCCTTGGACATGGCCATAAACAGCTTGCGGAAGTTCTCCGCCTGTTTGGTTTCTGACGAGGACAATTGCAGGTTGGTCAGCTTGGTGACGCCATCGACAAGACCGGCAATCTCGCCGCCAAACAGCTCTTCGACGGACTCATATGAGGCTTTGGTGTCCTCGATGGTGTCGTGCAGAAGCGCTGTGATGATGGAGGCATCATCCAGGTGCTGTTCGGCCAGAATCCAGGCCACTTCGATTGGGTGCGTGTAATAAGGTTCGCCAGAATGGCGGAACTGACCATCGTGCATCTCGCGGCCATAGTCATAGGCCGCGCGAATCAAGTCTTCGTTGGTCTTGGGATTGTAGGCGCGAATGAGATTTACGAGATCGTCCGCAGAGATCATGTGCGCCCACCCATATAGCTTGGGGCCTTAGCCCTGGCCTTGCGCTTCCATCAGGGCGCGCAGAAGTTTTTCTTCGGACATGTCATCTTCTTGCGGGGTGTCCGGCTCGGACCCCATCAGAAGCGCCATACGGTCTTCTTCTGGCTCGTCGACTTCGATCTGGCTCTGGTTGGCCTCGATCAGACGCTCGCGCAGTTCATCCGCGGTCTGGGTTTCCTCTGCGATTTCACGCAGCGCCACCACAGGGTTTTTGTCGTTGTCACGATCCAGAGTGATTGCGGCACCAGCAGACACTTCGCGGGCACGGTGGGACGCAAGCATCACCAGCTCAAAGCGGTTAGGTACTTTGTCTACGCAGTCTTCAACGGTCACGCGGGCCATCGGGCACTCCACTTGTTATGGATCGAGTCAGAAATCGTGTGTGTAAGGGGGATTGTACCCCTTGACAAGCAGGATTCACAGGGGCTGCGGCTCTTTCTGGGCGAATTCCGGCAAATCCCCAAACATTTGAGCCACAGTGCGCCCTAGAACCGGATGTTTCCAGTCTGGTGCGATGTCCATCAGCGGTGCCAGGACAAAGCCGCGGTCCTGCAAACGCGGGTGCGGGAGAATCAGTTCCTCCGGCGCCTCCTGCGTCTGTTGCTCTGGCGGCAGGTCATGCCAGCGCGCCCAGGCTGAGGCATTTGGCAGCACCTGCGACTCAAACCCGATCAGATCGATGTCCAAAGGACGTGTCCCCCACCGGATCAAACGCTCGCGCCCGAACGTGCTCTCTATCTTGTGCAGTTGCGTGAGAAGTTCCGCCGCAGAGAGCGTTGTGTGAATTGCAACTGCGGCATTTACATAATCCGGGCCAGCCTCGGCAGGAAAACAAGGGGTTTGAAAAAAACGGCTAACTGCGCGAATATGAACATCATTCCGGTTCAAATGAATTAAAGATTCTTGCAGAGTTTGAATTGGTGAACCAAATTGAGATGGCAAATTACCGCCAAGAGCCAATAGACCAAAACTACTCACTTTAATCCCTATCTAATTTTCTAGTTGGACAGAACTTACCGCAAATGCTTGCGACCCCCGTAAATATGACTATTTTGAACGTGCTGTCACGCTCACTCCAAATTTTCACTCACGGGACATTCCAGGCGCGGCAGAGTTAGAAAGGACATTTTGATGTTTTACAAAGACGAACGGCTTGCGCTGTTCATAGACGGGTCGAATCTGTACGCGGCTGCGAAGTCGCTCGGGTTCGACATCGACTATAAGCTTCTGCGGCAGGAATTCATGCGCCGCGGCAAGCTGCTCCGCGCCTTTTACTACACAGCGCTGCTGGAAAACGACGAGTATTCGCCGATCCGCCCGCTGGTAGACTGGCTGCATTACAACGGCTTCACCATGGTGACCAAAGCGGCGAAGGAGTACACAGACTCCCAGGGGCGTCGCAAGGTCAAGGGGAACATGGACATTGAGCTGGCGGTGAACGCGATGGAACTGGCGCCACATGTGGACCACATCGTTTTGTTCTCGGGAGATGGGGATTTCCGTCCGCTGGTTGAAAGCCTGCAACGCCAAGGCGTGCGCGTGTCCGTGGTGTCCACGATCCGCAGCCAACCACCGATGATTTCTGACGAGCTGCGCCGTCAGGCTGACAACTTCATTGAGCTGGATGGCCTGCGCGAAGTGATTGGCCGCCCGCCGCGTGATCCGATTCCGGAACACAACCGCGAGTCGGAGATGGCAGACGACTGATCCGTCGCCATAGAGACTTGTGAAAGCCGGAGCCAATGCTCCGGCTTTTTAGTTGGCGGGCGCGTTCGTGCTGTTGTGCATCTCGATGATCTCCGGTGGCCACGTGCTTTTGATAAACCCCAGCACGTCAAGAATGTCCTGATCGCTCAGGGTGTCGGAAAACCCGGGCATATTGCTCTCATAGCCCTGCCCCACCACTGCGGCGGTGCCAAGTTTGGTGAGGCGGAATAGCACGTCATCCGGATGATGCCATGTATGTCCGCTTTCGTCATGTGGCGGGGCTGGCATGAAACCTTCGGGAGAAGGCTGCTTCCAGTTGGGTTCGCCTTCGAGATTTTCACCATGGCAGGACGCGCAATTGTCGGCATAGATCACAGCACCGCGTGCGATGCTTTCTGAGCGGTCGTACGGCAGGCGTACGCCAGGTGCAGAGGCCCCAACCCAAAACTGCCAGACAACGCCGCTAATCACGAGCATTGCCAAAGTCAAAACGCCAAATGTCTTGCGAGTCATTCTCGGCCCTCAAAGTGTCCTGACGCGGCTCTAACGGGGTCCCACACTGGAAGGTCAAGCACTGCAAAATTGAGACTGTAACGCCGCAAACACCACCAAGGCTGCGCGCGCCACATATGGCACGCGAAGCAATCGCCTCGCCCTTACAGGTTAAAATCCAAGGCGACTACCCGGACGTACTCGGGGCATTGCTTGGAGCAATGAGACCGGGCAAAACAACACTAACACTGGGATTGAGGCTTGGGTCACTTGAGAAGGGCCCCGAGAGGACCAATTGCGGGGAGGGAAGGACGACATGGGACAGTTCAAACAAAGGGTGCCAACTGCACCGCTATTGCTCGGGCTTGCCGGGTTGCTGCCGTTTCTGTGGGGCGCGCTGACCTATCTGAATGCCGAGCTCGCTTTGTGGGGTACTAAGGCCCTGGGACCGCGGTTTGTCGGGCCCTATGTCCAGCTTTTCTATGGTTCGGTCATCTTGAGTTTTATGTCCGGCGTGCTTTGGGGATTTGCAACCAAAACTGACGGCGCACAAGCCGCGATTGGCTATGCACTGTCGACCATTCCCGCACTTTGGGCATTTTTCATGACCGGCGGCGGCCCTGTTGGTGCTGGCACCAATCTGATCTTTGGTTTTGTCGGTCTGCTGTTTTTGGATTACACCTTTTTTAGGTGGGGTCTGACCCCGCCATGGTGGATGCAGCTGCGCCTGGTTTTGACCACCGTGGTGGTGGCCTGCCTGGCCATTGGTGTTGTCTTTTAAGTATCTGAGATGAGGAATTAACTGTGCTGTCATTGCAGTTTCTTGTGACCGCCTTTGTGGTGGTGATCGCACCCGGAACCGGGGTTATTTACACATTGGCGATGGGTCTCGGCCAAGGGCCACGCGCCGCACTTTGGGCGGCTTTGGGCTGTACCTTCGGAATCGTGCCACACCTGTTGGCTGCCACATTGGGCTTGGCAGCGGTGCTGCATACCTCAGCGGTTTTGTTCAACGTGGTGAAATTTGCCGGTGTGGCGTACCTGCTGTTCCTCGCCTGGCAGGCGGTGCGCAGTGGCGGAGCCTTGGCGGTCACGGCAGAACGTCAAGCGCAGGCAGGTTTTGTGATCGCGCGACGCGGGGCGTTGATCAACATTTTGAACCCAAAACTCTCGGTGTTCTTCCTCGCGCTACTGCCCCCTTTCCTGAGCGGCAATGCCGCAACCGCGACCATGGAAATGACATTGCTGGGCGGCGTGTTCATGGCGCTGACCTTTGGGGTGTTTGTGCTTTATGGGCTGTTTGCCGCCAAGGCCCGCGACCTGCTGCTGGGCAGTGAGCGGGTGATGACGTGGTTGAACCGCAGCTTTGCCACGATCTTTGTGGCGCTGGCCGGACGGCTCGCGATGGAACGCGCATGAGCGACAAAGGCACATTGGCGGTCTACGCAGCAGCCGCTGGCGAATACGCGAAGCGGTTTGCACGAGTTGCAGAGTCCGATGTTGATCAATTCAGCGATCTGGCAGCGTTCTTTGAGTTATTACCTGACAATGGCTTGGTATTGGATTTGGGCTGTGGGCCGGGACAATGGGCAGCGAAAATCCGAGAGGCCGGTTATCGTGTGGAGGGCATGGATGCCTCACCGGAGATGGCAGCATTGGCGAAAGAGCGCTTTGATTTGGATGTGACCGTTGGTGTGTTTGAGGACCTAGACGCAAGCGGCGTGTTTGATGGGATCTGGGCAAACTTTAGTTTGTTGCATGCGCCAAAAGCCGCGATGCCTGAACACCTTAACCGTATTCATCGCGCCCTAAAGCCGAGCGGAGCGTTCCACATTGGCACCAAGCTTGGGGAAGGCGAAGACCGTGACCATCTGGGTCGGTTTTACAGCTACTATCAAGCCGAAGAACTGACAGTCCTCTTGGAGGAGGCAGGCTTTACGGTTGTGCGAAAAAGAACCGGATCTGCTGTGGGATTGGCTGGTAGTAAAGACACTTTTGTCATACTCACGGCCCATGGCTAGTTTGATTGCATATACCGATGGCGCATGTTCCGGAAACCCTGGTCCAGGAGGCTGGGGCACGTTGTTGCAAGCCAAGGACGGCGACACGGTGGTGAAGGAACGCGAGCTGAAAGGCGGCGCGGAGAACACCACCAACAACAAGATGGAACTGATGGCCGCCATCATGGCGCTGGAGACCTTGGAACGGGCCAGCACCATCACGGTGGTGACCGACAGCACCTATGTCAAAAACGGCGTGACCGGCTGGATCTTTGGCTGGAAGAAAAACGGCTGGAAGACTTCGGCCAAGAAGCCAGTGAAAAATGCTGATTTGTGGCAGCGTCTGGATGCGGCGCAGGCGCGGCATCAGGTGACCTGGGAATGGGTCAAAGGCCATGCGGGCCATCCGGAAAACGAACGCGCGGACGAGTTGGCCCGCGCGGGCATGGCCCCGTTTAAGCCCGGAAAGTAATGGCGGGGGCGCTTACTGCGCCGCCACGTCCGGATCAGCACTTTCAGACCAACGTTGTTGGTAGTCACTTTGGTAGACTTTGCGTGAGCCACCGCGCATTGACTTCATCGGTTTGCGGACTGCATAGGACAGAATGATTGGCCCATCCGGCAGTTTGCCTTTCAGGCGCGGGCGCGAGCCGGTTTCATTAGGGTTGGTCGTGGTCACCGCGCGATTAGCGTAGACCGGCAGAATGGGCTGCAATACACATTCCAGCACTTCATAGCCGAGGGTTTTCTCCCAGAAGCCGTACACCATCTCCGGTGTGATTTGGTAAAAGCCGTGGTTGATCCAGCCATTACACGGGCTGTGTCCAATCATCACGCCGCCTGGTTTCAGCATGCGGTCGATGTTGCGAAAAGCGGTGGGCAGGTCAAAGACATGCTCGCAGGTGCCACCGTCGTAGATCACGTCAAATTTCTTGTGCAGTTTCTTGGGCACCCAATCAGCCAGGTCCTGCACGATGGTGGCGTTCTCAAAATCGGACACATCCATGCTGTCGACGTTTTCAAACCCAATCTTGTGAAAGAAGGTCTCTGAATACTCGTCATTTGGATTGGCGAGATCTTCCTCAGAAAGGTCTGGAAACCGCTCTTCCAACGTGGCGGCAAACATCGCAGCGGAGCGTTTGCGACGGCTGCCCATCCAGCGTTGGCGGCCCAGCATCAAAAAGTCCCCGCCCAGATCATTGTCGCAGACAACATTCATTATCCGCATCGCCAAAGTGTCAGGAATCGCCATTGTTTACCCTACCCTGTTGCTCGGTTGAGACAGCCGGATCTGCTGTCTTATTGGTCTTTTAGAAGTCCCGCGATGCGCGACCGATCCAAGTGGAGGACCGCAACACCAGACATGCCTCTGTTTGATGGGCACTTTCTTTGAGACTACCCGCAGGGCGCGCAGGTCGTCTACAATTTTCGGCTTTTGCGCAAGCTTTGGTTAACGCCTTGACACATCAAGCGTTTCATCGCCGAAAATGGGTCGGAACGATAATCAACGCGCCAACCGAAGACACAATGGCATTGAGGCCGGGGCTGCCGAAGCCGATGTGGAACATGCGGCTGATCATAAAGAACAGGAAGGCGCCGCCGATGCAGATGATGATCGAGGGAATGTATCCGTTGCGCGTAAAACCGCTGCGCTCTGACAGGTAGCCAACGATGCCGGCGATGATGACAGTGCCAAAGAAAGAAAAGAACATGACGCGGACGCCTTACAACTGTTGACCTTTGGTGAGCGGGAAGCCCCGCAGAAAGATATCCGCATCTTGCGCGCCTTTGCCCGCACGTTGCAAGCGCAGGAGTTGTACCGCGCCTTCGCCGCACGCCACCGTCAGTATGTCGTCCAACAGCGTGCCCGCCGGGCCGGCGCCTTCGGCAAGCCGTGAGGCCAGTAGTTTCACCCGCTGACCGTCGATTTCGGTCCAGGCACCCGGGAACGGAGACAGGCCGCGAATTTTGCGATCCACCTCTGCCGCAGGCGCGGACCAATCAATGCGGGATTCCGCCTTGTCGATTTTTTCCGCGTAGGTCACGCCCGCTTCGGGCTGAGGTGTGGCGGTCAGGGTGGTGATATCTGCCAGCGTGTCGACAATCGCCGTGGAGCCCAGCGCGGCAAGGCGATCGTGCAATTGTGCGGTGGTTTCTTCCGCACCGATCTCTAGCGCACGCTCCATCAGCACAGGGCCGGTGTCCAGGCCGGCGTCCATTTGCATGATGCAAACGCCGGTTTCCTTGTCGCCCGCCATAATCGCGCGGTGGATTGGCGCGGCGCCGCGCCAACGCGGCAGGAGGCTGGCGTGGATGTTGAGGCATCCGTGCGTGGGCGTGTCGAGCACATACTGCGGCAGGATGAGACCATAGGCGACAACCACGCCGACATCAGCGTCAATGCTGGCGATCAGCGCTTTGGACTCATCTGTGCGCAGCGACTTGGGGTGATGCACCGTCAGGCCGAGTTCCAAGGCGCGCGCATGGACCGGTGTGGGACGGTCTTTCTTGCCGCGGCCTGCGGGGCGAGGTGGTTGGCAAAAGACGGCGACAATTTCGTGCCCAGCGTCAATCAACGCGTCAAGAACGGAGACGGAAAACTCCGGGGTGCCCATGAAAAGAATGCGCATGGTGTTGTCTCCTGTTCGTGAGCTTAGCGGCGCTTCTGCGCCTTTTTGATCAGCATGGCGCGTTTGGTTTTGCTGAGGTGATCAAAGTACATCTTGCCGTTGATGTGGTCGATCTGGTGTTGTACGGAGGTGGCCCAGAGACCGACAAAGTCTTTCTCCACTGTCTCGCCATTTTCATCCATGTAGCGCACGGTTACGGCGCGGGGGCGGGAGATTTTGGCGGAAACACCAACCAGATTGGGGCTGGCCTCTTCGTGTTCGCGCGGCTGCACAGACGCGTGCAGGATTTCCGGGTTGGCCATGCGGACGGCAGATTTGCCCTCCTCGGTGGCATCCACAACGATCAGACGTTTGAGCACACCGATCTGGTTCGCGCCCATGCCGACGCCAGGCATGGCGTACATGGTGTCGATCAGATCATCCCACACCTGACGCACCTCATCGGTGATCTCGTCCACCGGCTCGGAGACAGTGCGCAGGCGTTTGTCAGGCCACGGCAGGCAGGTGCGAACGGTCATGGGGCTTCATATCCTTTTAGAATGTCGGCGCTCGCCGCTTCTGACAGATGGTCGAGGGTGACACGTCCATCCAGATGGTCCATTTCGTGCTGGATGCAGCGGGCCTCGAACCCGTCGAAGCTTTGCTCTTGAGCCGTGCCGTGCGCATCTTTCCAGCGGACAGTTATCTCTGTCGGGCGGACAACCGGCACCATCAAGCCGGGAATGGACAGACACCCTTCGTCCAGAGTGTCGTTCTCCGCGCCGGCGGCGATGATTTCTGGATCGAGGAAGGCCATGGGCGTTTTGGTGCCTTCCTTCCATGTGCAATCCATCACAAAAATCCGCTTCATCACGCCGACTTGCGGGCCGGCCAAACCACGCCCGGGCGCAGCGTACATGGTGTCAAACATATCGGCGATCAGGCCGCACAGGTCTTCGCCCTCAACGGCGGCACAAGACTGTGCCAATCGCGCGTCCGGATAGAACACCAGCGGCAGCACACTCATCCGCGCGCCAACTCGCGTTTCATTTTCTGAGACTTGCGAATCATCATTTGACGCTTCATTGGGCCAAGGTAGTCGATGAAGAGCTTGCCATTGAGGTGATCAATCTCGTGCTGCACGCAGGTCGCCCAAAGGCCGTCGAAGTCTTTTTCCTGCGGGTTGCCGTCCATATCGATCCAGCCCACACGCACTTCAGCCGGGCGGGTGACCTCGGCAAACTGTTCCGGGATCGACAGGCAGCCTTCCTCGTAGACATTGAGGTCCTCTGAGCTCGACAGCACTTCGGGATTGAACATCACCACTGGTTCCGGCTCACCATCCTTAACGCAATCCATCACGATCAGACGGTCCAACACGCCAACCTGCGGCGCGGCCAGGCCGATGCCCGGCGCGTCATACATGGTTTGCAGCATGTCTTCGGCCAGTGCGCGCAGATCATCGGAGAGATCGGCAACAGGCGCACAGACCTTTTTCAGGCGCGGATCGGGGTGAATGAGAATTGGTTTGATCATGGCCCCCATCTAGGACAGTCGCGCCTTCTGCGCAACGGGGTAGCTTGCGGGGTTGCACGCGAGCCGCAAATCGGTAGCGTGCAGTTGCGTTGTTAAGCAAAGGACACCCACCATGAATTTTGACGAGATCATCGACCGCTTTGGCTCCCATTCCGTGAAATGGGACATGATGGAGAAAATCTATGGTGTGCCGGCGGACGACGGGATCGCGATGTGGGTGGCCGACATGGATTTCCGTCCACCGGCCTGCGTGACCAATGCGGTCAAAGGCATGATCGACACCGGGGTGTTTGGTTATTACGGCGATGATGTCGCCTATCGCGACGCGATCCGGTGGTGGATGAAAGAGCGCCACAACTGGTCGGTGGAGCGTGACGAGATTTTCACCACGCACGGGTTGGTGAATGGCACCGGTCTTTGTGTGGACGCGTTTAGTTCTGTAGGCGATGGTGTTGTGCTGACCACGCCGGTGTATCACGCATTTGCACGAGTGATTAAGGCGGCGGGCCGCGAAGTTGTGGAATGCGAGCTCGTGAACAACGACGGTCGCTATGAAATGGACTTTGACGCCTGGGATGCTCAGATGAAGGGACATGAGACCATGTTCATCCTCTGCTCCCCGCACAATCCAGGTGGCCGCGTATGGTCCGGTGAAGAGCTGCAAGGCGTGGCTGACTTCTGTAAGCGCCATGGCCTCATTCTCGTGAGCGACGAGATCCACCACGATCTGGTGTACCCAGGTCAGACCCATATCCCGATGGTGAATGTCGATCCAAGCATTCTGGACCGGTTGGTGATGATGACCGCCACCACCAAGACTTTCAACATCGCCGGTGGTCTGACCGGGAACGTGATCATCCCGGATGAAAAGCTGCGCGCAAAATTTGCAGCGCGTCAGGCAGCCCTTGGCCTGTCCCCCAACAGCTTTGGTTTGTTTATGGCCGAAGCCGCTTATTCGCCAGAGGGCGCGGCCTGGGTTGACGGGCTAATCGAATACCTCGACGGCAACCGCAAGATTTTGGACAACGCGATTGCAGACATACCGGGACTGTCCTCGATGTCATTGGAAGCGACCTATCTGAGCTGGGTGGATTTCTCCGGCACGGGCATGGCGCGGGAAGAGTTCACCAAGCGGGTGGAAAAAGGCGCGCGGGTGTGTGTGAACCACGGCCCCACTTTCGGCAAAGGCGGCGACAGCTTCCTGCGGTTCAACATCGCCACCCCGCGGGCGCGCGTGCAAGAAGCCGCCTCCCGATTGGCCGAGGCGTTTGCAGACCTTCAATAAACCAACAAGGGCGGGGAATTCCCCGCCCTTTTGTTTTGCCAATATCGCGCTTTAGTTGGGGCGACCCAGCAACCCGGCCGGGGTCGGTTCGCTCTGGTAGTAGTCCACCGGTGCCTGATCTGCGACAGCCGTGGCGCGTTTGAATTCATAGTGCATTTCGCCATCTTCCTCGTCGGTCGCCACAACAAGGCACTGCGAAATATGTTTGGAGCCGTCATAGAGGTTGACCAACCCGCGCAGACGTGGCGCAGTTTCGGCATCCAGCGTAAAACCATCGTCCAGAAAACGCACAACCCGGACACTCATACCATCCGCCTCAACCCGCAGGCGGTGACGCTGTTTCAGCGCTTTTTTACGCGCGGCATCAAAGCCGGCCTGCACTTCGGCAGAAAAATACGTGCTCATGGGATTCTCCATCGTTCGTCTTACTGCATCTCACCATGGTGCACCGGTCAAGCGAAGATTTCGTAAACAGTCTGGTTCCTTAGCGGCCCCGCCAAGTTCGTCATCGGCGAGCGGGATGTGCAAATACGCGCAACACTCGCGCGTGTGTGTTGGTTTTTTGAGAAGACACGCTGACTTAGGTTGAAGTCAACTTAGACACAAAGGAATGCGCGATGGGTTTGCTTGTAGACGGCACATGGACCGACCAGTGGTATGACACCAAATCACATGGGGGCAAGTTTGTGCGCTCGGCGGCACAGTTCCGCAATTGGATCACCGCTGATGGCAGTGCCGGGCCAAGTGGCAAAGGTGGATTTAAAGCAGAGAGCGGACGGTATCACCTCTATGTGTCCTACGCCTGCCCCTGGGCGCATCGCACGCTGATCTTTCGCAAACTGAAAGGTCTGGAAGAGCACATCACCGTGTCCGCAGTACATCCCGATATGTTCAGCGAGGGCTGGACCTTTGAGACGGACGATCATGGTGCAACCGGCGACACGCTCTATGGTCTAGCGTTTGCCCACAACGTCTACACCAAGGCGGACCCGACCTATTCCGGCCGTGTGACCGTGCCGATCCTATGGGATAAGCAGCAGAAAACCATCGTGAGCAACGAAAGCTCCGAGATCATCCGCATGTTCAACAACGCCTTTGACGAGCTCACCGGCAACAAGTTGGACTTTTGGCCTGAAGGCCAACGCGCGGACATCGAAGAGGTCAATGAGCGAATCTACGACACGCTCAACAATGGGGTCTACAAAAGTGGGTTTGCCACCACGCAGGAGGCTTATGACGCCGCTATCTATCCGTTGTTTGACACTTTGGAGTGGCTGGAAGACCGGCTGTCGCAGAACCGTTATCTGATGGGGGATCAGATCACCGAGGCGGACTGGCGGTTGTTCACCACGTTGATCCGCTTTGATCCGGTCTATCACCTGCATTTCAAATGTAACCGGAAGCGGATTGTGGATTACCCTAACCTCTGGGCCTACTCACGTGAGCTCTATCAGGTGCCCGGCGTGGCGGAGACGGTGAACTTCAAACACATCGTGGACCACTATCTGCGCAGCCACACCAGCATCAATCCTCATCAGATTGTGCCGATCAATCCGGTGATTGACTATGACGCGCCACACGGGCGCGGCTGATTGAGCAAATCCCCCCTGCGCAGGCAAGAAGGCTTGCGCAGAGAACATCAAGTGCGGTACGCGCGCCTTAAGCGAAAACAGGTGCCGCCATGACCAATTCAAAGATATCCTCGGTGACGCAAACTCCACGCGACCACGGCGGTGGGATCGATGCGGCCATCGCCCAATGGGGCGGCACTCGCGACAGCTGGCTGGACCTGTCGACAGGCATCAATCCGGTGCCCTACCCGGTTGGCGATTTCCCAGCGGACGCTTGGACGGCTTTGCCCGACAAAGGCGCGCAGGTGGCGTTGATTTCAGCCGCGCGGGCGTTTTGGAAGGTGCCCGAGGAACTGGCGATTTTGGCCGCGCCCGGCGCCTCGGCATTGATTGCCTGTATTCCAGCTTTGGCCGCAACTGGCCGCGTGGATATTCCGACCCCAACCTACAATGAACATGCCGCCGCCTTTGAAGCCCAAGGGTGGGATATCACGTCAGACACGCCAGATGCACGGGTGCTGGTGCATCCCAACAACCCGACCGGGCGACTTTGGTCGGCTGCGGATTTGACGGCGCCTTTGATGGTGATTGACGAGAGCTTCTGTGACATATGCCCCGAGGCAAGCTTGATCGCAAAGGCGCGCCACCCCGGACGCCTTGTGCTCAAGAGCTTTGGCAAATTCTGGGGATTGGCCGGGGCGCGGCTTGGCTTTGCCATTGGCGATCCTGCGTTGATTGCCAAATTGGCGGATTTTATCGGGCCTTGGGCCGTGTCCGGTCCAGCGTTGAGCCTTGGCACGCAAGCGTTGCGAGACGAGGCATGGGCGACCGAAACTCGAGCGCGTTTGGCAGAGGATGCGAAACGATTGGATGCGTTGCTGAGGTCCAATGGGGCCGAGGTTGCGGGCGGTACGGACTTGTTCCGTTTGTATGACGTAGACGATGCTGCTGTGTGGCAAGGCAAACTCGCGCAGTCCCATGTGTGGTCCCGCATTTTCCCTTACTCCAAGACCTACCTGCGCCTTGGATTGCCCGCTCCGGACCGATGGGCCCAATTGGAGGCCGCGCTATGAGCACAGCAGGCATTCTGGTAGGCGCGCTATTGCTCGACGCCGTATTTGGCGAGCCACGCTGGCTGTGGCAGCGGGTGCCACATCCTGCGGTGCTCATGGGCAAGCTTATTGGCCGCTCGGATCGCGACTACAACAATGGGATCAACCGCAAGGCCAAAGGTGTGATTGTTGTGATCGCGCTGGTTCTGGCGGCTTGGGTGCTGGGTGGTGTCCTCACCCTATTTGGCTGGCTGCCGCAGATGCTCTTGGCCGCCGTGCTGTTGGCGCAGCGCTCGTTGGTGCAGCATGTGCAGGCGGTTGGGGATGCCTTGCGGCAATCGTTGGGGGATGGGCGCATGATGGTCGGTCGCATTGTCAGCCGAGACACAAAGGCGATGGATCAAAGCGCTGTGGCTCGCTCCGCAATTGAGAGCGGTGCCGAGAACCTGAGTGACGGGGTGATCGCGCCCGCGTTTTGGTTCCTGATTGGAGGCCTGCCGGGGTTGCTGATCTACAAGATTGTGAATACCGCCGACAGTATGATCGGCTACAAAACCGAACGCCACAAAGACTTTGGCTGGGCGGCAGCGCGGCTGGATGATGTGCTCAACTGGGTGCCTGCCCGGCTCACCGCCATGCTGATTGCGGCGACACATGCCGGATTGGGACAATGGCAGGCCATCAAGGCCGATGCCAAACTGCACCGCTCGCCCAACGCGGGCTGGCCGGAATCCGCCATGGCGCGGGCGCTGGGTGTGGCTGTGGCTGGGCCACGCTCCTATGATGGCGTGATGCAGGACTTTCCTTATGTGAACCCGCAGGGACGCAAGGCACTCGCGCCCGTTGATGTGGATGCCTGTTGTCGGGCGCTGTGGCTGACATGGGCCGCAGGATTGGCGGTGGTTGTGGTTCTCGCGATCCTCTAGGCGCTTGCTCGCACGTCAGGCTCTGGCTATGTCTGGAGCAATCATTTTGTCCACGAGGGTATTTGAATGCGTCTTTTGCCAGCGCTGACCGCGGCGTTCCTGACCGTCAGCACAGCCACCACCGCTGCCGCGCAATGCGGCGGATCTTTTAACAGCTTTGTCAACGGCTTGAAGAAAGAAGCCCTGTCCAAAGGCTATTCCAAAGGCACGGTGGACAAGTTCTTTGCCAGCGCGCGACAGGACCCGAAAACCATCAAGGCAGACCGCTCCCAAGGCGTGTTCCAGATGCCGTTTCTGGATTTTTCCCAGCGGCTGATCAGCCAGAACCGGATTGATGTGGGCCGCAAAAAGGCCAAGCAATATGCGTCGACCTTTGACCGCATCGAGCGTCAATACGGCGTGTCGCGCGGCGTGCTTTTGGCGTTTTGGGCGTTTGAAACCGACTACGGCGCGTTCCAAGGCGATTTCAACACGTTGAACTCTTTGGTAACCTTGGCGCATGATTGCCGCCGTCCCGAGCTTTTCCGTCCGCAGGTATTTGCGGCGCTGGAGCTCTACAAGCGCGGCAACTTCAGCCCGACCAAGACCACCGGCGCCTGGGCCGGGGAAATTGGCATGGTGCAGATGCTGCCGGCGGACATCATTGAAAACGGTGTGGATGGCGATGGCGACGGCAAAGTTAGCCTCAAAACCTCTCCGCAGGATGCGCTGATGTCCGGCGGCAAAATGCTGTCTCATCTCGGCTGGCGCAAGAACGAGCCCTGGCTGCAGGAGGTTGTGGTGCCTAGTAATCTGGACTGGTCTAAGTCCGGTCTCGACACCACCCTGCTCGCCAATCAATGGGCAAAAATGGGTGTGAAACCACGCGAGGGCAAACTTGCCAACTTGCCCGCCTCGCTGCTGCTGCCACAGGGGCGCAAGGGTCCGGCGTTTTTGGCCTATCCAAACTACAGCGTGTATTTTGAGTGGAACAAAAGCTTCGTCTACGTGACTACGGCGGCCTATTTTGCCAACCGTCTGGAAGGCAAGGCGCGCTACAATGCGGGCAACCCGGACACGGGCCTGTCCGGCAACCAGATGAAACAACTGCAGAAAAAGCTAAAAGCACGCGGGCATGATGTTGGCAAGGTGGACGGCATCCTGGGCAAACTGACCCGCCGCGCGGTTCAGGCAGAGCAAGTGCGCCTCGGCCTGCCAGCGGACGCCTGGCCTACGCCACAGTTGTTGAACGCGCTGTGAGTTTGGAAAACCTGCGCCCGCAGTACCACTTTCGAGAGGTTGGCGGGCGTATGCACATCTGGGACGTACGCAAGCTGCTGCAGCGGGCTGTCACCCTGCCCGTTATTGACATCGCGCTGAGCGACATCCAGGAGCTGGAAGAAAGCTATTGGTTTGACGCCACCAAGCAACCCGCAACCTGCCGCGCCATAGGCGACCATATAAAACTGGTGCAGGCAGCAGACCTGGCTTACCCGATCTTACTCTGCGCAGACCGCCGCGTGATGGATGGCATGCACCGGGTGGTGAAGGCCTATGTGGCGGGGCACGCCAGCATAACGGCGCGGCAACTCCCCCTGACGCCACCGCCAGATTTCATCGACGTGTCGCCTGATGATCTGCCTTATGAATGAGCTTCGATCGCGCGTACGGGAAACCGCAGGCCATCTGCGGTCTGCATCACCAGGCGTCCGCCGTTCTCCACAATCCGGTCACAGCGCTCCACGCCGGTGACAAAGGTCACACAAACCACACTGTCATCGGTAACTTTCCAATGGCCATACCAAGTCCCCCCTTCGCCATAGGTGTATTGATACTGCCCATTGCGCTCAAACACCGAACGGCCGTCGTCATAGAACACCAAAGTCTGGCCAGACAACTGCGCAGAAAGCCCTGCCACATCAAACGGCCTATCGCCGCTTTGCCCTTTCCAATCTTGCGCCACACTGCTGGTCGCCGTAAACAGCAGCCCCAAAATCATCCCTATCCGCATCACGCACCTCCTGCCCCACCCTAGGCGGCGGCACGCTCACCTGCGCGTCACAATGCAGTGACTGCTTCTCCTTCCAGAAATATCCCGGGGAGGAGGCCCACACCGTGGGCCGGAGGGGCTGGCCCCTCTGCCTTAGGCCACCAAAGTTTCCGCCGCTTTGAGGTCCACAGAGACCAACTGGCTCACACCCTGCTCGACCATGGTCACCCCAAACAATCGGTCCATGCGCGCCATGGTCACCGCGTGGTGGGTGATGATCAAAAAACGTGTGTTGGTGCGACGGCACATCTCGTCCAGAAGGTCACAAAACCGCGTCACGTTGGCATCATCCAACGGCGCGTCGACCTCGTCGAGCACACAGATTGGCGCCGGGTTGGCCAGGAACACCGCAAAAATCAGCGCCATGGCGGTCAGGGTCTGTTCGCCACCGGAAAGCAATGACAGCGTGCTGAGTTTCTTGCCAGGCGGCTGACACATGATTTCCAAGCCTGCTTCCAGTGGATCATCACTTTCCACCAGCACCAGATTGGCTTCCCCCCCGCCAAAGAGGTGGCGGAACAACAGCGAGAAGTTCGAGTTCACCTGTTCAAAAGCCGTCAGGAGGCGTTCGCGCCCTTCTTTGTTCAGGCTGGCAATACCGCTGCGCAGGGTGCGAATGGCCTCTTCAAGATCCGCCTTTTCGCTGACCAGCGCGTCGTGCTCTTCCTGTACTTCTTTGATGTCTTCTTCGGCGCGCAGGTTTACTGCGCCAAGGCTGTCGCGCTGGCGCTTCAGGCGGTTCACGTCGTTTTCGACCGTTTCGGAATCCGGCATTTTGTCCGGATCCACATCCAACCGCTCCAAAAGCTGCGCCGGATTGACCTCCTGCTCTTCCATGATGCGCTCAGCCGCATAGGTCACGGTTTCGCGGGCCGCATCGGCGCGGGCCTCAGAGCGGGCGCGCGCTTCGCGGGCTTCGCTGGCCAAGCGTTCCGCGTCGCGCTCATTATGCTCTGCTTCGCGTAGCGCCGCCTCGGCCTCGGCCAGCACATCCGCTGCGGCCTTGCGACGCTCTTCGGCAGCCTCGATGGCTTCGGTCAGCTCTTCGCGTTTGGCGGCGATTTCTTCGGGTGCCGCGCCGGCTTCGATCAGCTCTTCTTCCGAGGCGTCTTTGCGCTCGGCCAGCTCATTCATGCGTTTTTCAGCGGTTTCAAGGCGGTGACGCCAGCCGCTGATTTCTTTCATGACCTCTTGCGTGCGCTTAAGGCGGGCTTCGCCTTCGCGGCGCAATTCGTCATGGGCAGAGCGGCGGGACATCATCATGATGCGCGCGCCTTCGACGGTCATCTTGATATCCTCAACTTCCTGGCGGGCGGCATCAAGATCACCAAGGTCCGACAGCGCACGCTCTGCTTCCTGCAGCTGCTGACGCGCGGCCATGGCCTCTTCTTCGTGGCGGGTCACCGCCAAGCCAAGGCTTTCCAAACGCCCTTCTGCGAGATTGCGGTCCGCCTCGGCGCGGGACAGCGCGCGGTTGGCATCAGCCACAGCGCGATCGGCGGCGCGGCGGGCTTCGCGGGCAGATTGGTCGACATTGGCAAGTTCGCGCAGACGGGTTTGCAAGGCCTCATGCGCATCAACCGCGCCGTCTGCACGGGCAGTGGCACGCGCCATGGCTTGCTTAAGCTCTTCCAAACGGTTGAGCTGTTGCAGGCGCAGGGCGGCCGCGCTTGGCGCGTCTTCGGCCCAAGCGCGGTAGCCATCCCAGCGCCAGAGGTCGCCTTCTAGAGAAACCAGCCGCTGACCCGGTTTCAGGAGCGGTTGCAGAGACAGCGCGTCTTCATTGGCAACCAAACCAATCTGGCTCATGCGGCGTTCGAGCACCTCGGGCACGGACACGTGTTGCACCAGAGAGGTCACCCCCTCGGGCAGCGGTTGCACGTCACCATATTGCGGCAGCACGTACCAGCCGGAGGGGCCGTCTTCTTCCACCTCTGGCGCGCGCAGATCATCGGCTAGGGCTGCGCCCAGCGCTTTCTCAAAACCTTGCTGCACTTGCAGACGATCCAGGATTTGCCCGCCTTCAGCCGTATCGCGCTCCACCAGCTTGGCCAGCGCGGTGGTTTCCGCCCGCAGAGCGTTCAACTCGCCTTCCGCTTCGGAACGCTCGGCGCGAGCGTCCGCCTCACGCGATTGGGTTTCGGCGCGCTCTTCTTCGACCTCGGCAAGGCGTTCTTCGGCATCTTGGGCGGCCTCTATCGCCTCCGCCTCTGATTCGCGCGACAGCTCCAACTCTTCGGCGGCGCGCTCCAAAGCTTCTTTGGACTCCGCCACCGCTGCGCGGGCTTTCTCGGCCTCAGCTTCGCTTTTGTCCTGCGTCTTTTGGCTATCATCCAAAAGGCGCTGTGCTGATTGGTGGCGGGCGGCAAGACGAGCCACATCTTCCGTCAGCTGCGACAGCTCCGCTTCACGTTCCTGCAGCACGCTGGCAGCCTCACGGCTTTCATCAGACGCCGCTTCAAGCTTCTCTTCTTGGCCTTCACCGGCTTTGGCAAGCTCGCGCTGTTCCCACTCAAGCCGTTCGATGGTGTCTTCCGCGTCGCGGTTTAGACCAGCCTCGCGCTCCATGTCGCGACCCAGTTGCAGGATGCGATTTTTAAGCGTCTCGATGATTTGCAGCGCATGGGATTCCTGATCGTTGAGGCTGTCGCGTTGCACTTGCAGACGTTGTAGCACCGCGGAGGCGATGGCCTCTTCTTCGCGCTTGCCGGGCAGGACTTCGTCGCGTTCTTGGCGGGTCTTCGCGGCGGCACGCGCCAGAACTTCCGCCTGCGCGGTCTGCGTGGTGCGCGTTTTGAGTTCCTCGTCAGCCGCGGCGCGGGCGTCATCGGCTTCGCGCCAACGGCGGTAAAGCAACATGCCTTCGGCCTGACGCAGTTCATCGCCAATGGCGCGGTAGCGGACCGCTTGACGGGCTTGGCGCGACAGTTGCGCCAACTGGCTGGCCAATTGCTCGATCACATCGTCCACGCGGGCAAGGTTGGTCTCGGCGCCTTTGAGTTTCAACTCGGCTTCGTGGCGGCGTTGATACAGACCGGAGATACCCGCCGCCTCTTCGAGAATACGACGGCGCGCTTTGGGTTTGGCGTTGATCAGCTCGGCAATCTGGCCCTGGCGCACAAGCGCGGGGGAATGCGCCCCGGTAGAGGCATCGGCAAACAACATCTGCACATCACGGGCACGGACGTCTTTGGCGTTCACCTTATAGGCGCTGCCGACGTCCCGCGTGATGCGGCGTACAATTTCGAGCGCGTCGTCATCGTTAAAGCCTGCGGGCGCGAGGCGTTCAGAGTTGTCAATTTGCAGAGACACTTCGGCAAAGTTGCGCGCCGGGCGGGTGGAGGCGCCGGCGAAGATCACATCTTCCATGCCGCCGCCCCGCATCGCCTTGGGGCGGTTCTCCCCCATGACCCAGCGCAATGCTTCCAGCAGGTTGGACTTGCCACAGCCGTTTGGCCCCACAACGCCGGTCAAACCATCGGCGATGATCAGGTCGGTGGGGTCCACGAAGCTTTTGAAGCCTGTCAGTCTGAGTTTGGAAAAGCGCAAATTGCGGCGGGTCCTGTGATTCCTTTTTGGTTAAGGAAGTCTGCAAAGGGCTCTTGTGGTGAGTCAACGGCAAACCACAGGATATGGATTTAACCCCCAAGTTATCCACAAGATATTGCCAGATTGGGGAGGTCGCTTTGCTTACGGATCGATCTTGAGTGACATGGAGATGTAAACAGAGCTCTGCGCTGCCTCAGATGTAATGCCTATTTTTTAATCAAATTCGGAAAACGATGCCGCCTTAAACGGCCTTTCAGGACGCGACGGCTGGACAGCGTCTAGCCGCGCTGACACATCTTTGACCAAACGATCAACGGGAAGACGTCATGAGCGATATTAAAGTTGTTCCAGGCAATCCGCGCGATGCGCAGGCCACGGCGCTTTTGCAGGCAAGCCACGCCTTGATGCAGGATCTGTTCAGCGCAGAAGACAATCACTTCCTGTCGATTGACGAGTTGTGCGTGCCGTCCGTGAGTTTTTTCGTGGCCAAGGAGGGCGACACATCTCTGGGCTGCGTGGCCTTGGCCAACAAGGGCGACTACGCCGAGATCAAATCAATGTTTGTCGATCCAAAGGCGCGCGGCAAAGGCATTGCGCATGAGTTGATGCAGGCGATTGAAGTCGAGGCGCGGGCACAGGGACTTGCCGAGGTGAAGCTGGAAACCGGCGACACGTTGCATCAGGCGCACAGCCTGTACCGGGCGCATGGCTACAAGGATTGTGGTCCGTTTGGGGAGTACGAAGAGAGCCCGGCGTCGCTGTTCATGACCAAAACACTGGCCTGATCGCTCTTATCGCTAGGGCTTGCACGTTGGCGCACTGCGTGGTCAAATTATGTGACCAGTTACGCGGGGCCATTTTCTATGCCATTTCAAAAAGTTCAGCCGGAAAAACTTTCCACCTCGGTGGTACGCCAGATTGAGCTGTTGATTTTGCGCGGTATTTTGCGGCCCGGCGAGAGACTGCCTGCGGAACGCGAGCTGAGTGATCGGCTCGGCGTGTCCCGGCCAAGTCTGCGCGAAGCAATTGCTACTTTGCAGGACAAGGGCCTGTTGACCTCCAAAGCCGGCGCTGGGATTTTTGTAGCCGATGTGCTCGGCAGCGCTTTTTCCGAAGCTTTGGTGCAGTTGTTTTCGGCCCATGATGAGGCGGTGTTTGACTACATTGCCTTCCGGCGCGACATGGAAGGTCTGGCAGCAGAACGCGCGGCGACCTTGGCCAGCGACACGGATTTGCAAGTGATCCAAGCGGTGTTTGACAAGATGGAAGCCGCGCACCCGAAGCGCAATCCGTCTGATGAGGCGCAGTTGGATGCGGATTTTCACCTCGCCATCATTGAAGCAAGCCACAATGTGATCATGCTGCATATGATGCGGTCGATGTATCAATTGCTGCGCGAAGGCGTGTTTTACAACCGAATGATTATGTTCAAGCAGCGTACCACCCGGGGAGAGCTATTGGAGCAGCACCGGGCGATCAATACCGCGTTGCAGGCGCGCGATGCCGAAGCCTCTCGCAAAGCGGTGATTGAACATCTGGATTACGTGGAAACCGCGCTGACCAACTTCAAAAAGTCCACGCAGAACGAAGCGATTGCCAAACAGCGCTATGAGCATGAATTGAGCCGCTAAGCGCGGCTCAAACTTCAGGCTGCGTAATCCAGCTGCACGTTGAGCAGATCCACGTCTTCGGCGGTCATGTTTTCTAAGATCACGGCCGGTTCCTGATCCAGCGTCACCATCGAGCCATCCACCGTGTGGGACCCGGACAGCAGGATGGTGATGGTTTCGGTGTCAGCATCATAGCTGGCTTCCCACTCCATGACCGCGTCATTGCCAAAATCGCTGGCGGCAAATGTGACGGTCTCGGTGGCTGCGTCGAGATCAGAAATCACCACTTCTTCACGGTTATCGTCAAACTCAAAAGCGACGGTGAACGCATCCGCTCCATCGCCCCCTTCAAGTGTATCGCCATTGTCGCCCACCAGCACATCATCGCCAAAACCGCCGCCAAGCATGTCGGCCGCGCTGTCAGCAAGGGTTGGGTGCGTGCCATTCACCGTGTCGTTGCCGGTGCCGCCAAGCAACGTGTCGGCGCCCTCAAAGTCGCGCAGCACATCATTGCCGGAACCGCCACGCACGAGATCGTCGCCACCGTTCTCAAAGCCTAGGCCGTCCAAACCCAGTTCTTCGACAAGTGTCGCGTCATAGATGTCGTTTCCACTGCCCATGGCAAGTGTGTCGTCACCAATACCGCCCGAGATCGTGTCGGCGCCTGCGCCCCCGAGAATGGAGTCTACCCCGTCTCCGCCGCTGATGCCGTCGCCACTTGCCCCACCGTGTAAGGTGTCATCGCCAGCGCCGCCATGGAGCCAATCTTCGCCATTATTACCGCGCAAGTCGTCGTCTCCAGCGCCACCGGTGACGGTGTCGCTGCCGTCCTCGCCTTCAAAGGTGTCATCGCCATCGGAAAGGAGCACAGCCTCTGACACATCAAGCACTTGCTCCGGGCTGTCGTCGCTATCGTCGGTTTCAGTTTCCGCGTCATCCGGCTGGTTTATGGCGTCCAGGTCCGGCTCTTCAAAGCCAGTCAAAACATCGGCGACCATGCCAACGCCAAAGATCGCGGTTAATGCCAAAAGGGCCAACATTGCTCTTGTCCTCACACAAAACTCTAACGGCTTTGGTAAGAGGCTATTAACCAAGTTTGACCGGATTGAGGCAGGCGTGTGCTGCTTTCTGGTCCGCGCCAGCGCAACAAAAAAAGGCCGCCGAAGCGACCTTTCTACACGTAATATCTTCCGATCAGGCTTTGTCTGTTCCGACACTCTCCGCAAAAGCTTTCTCGAACTCCTTTTGCTTTTCGGGGCTCGCGTCGGTTTGGTAGTTGGCCTTCCACTCGTCCATGGTCATGCCATAGAAGATTTCGCGGGCTTCGGTCTTGTCCATGTCGATGCCACGCTCATTGGCGGCTTCCTGATACCAGCGCGACAGGCAATTGCGGCAAAATCCCGCGAGGTTCATCATATCGATGTTCTGAACGTCGGTGCGTTTCTCCATCAGGTGCTCACGCAGAGTGCGGAAAGCGGCCGCTTCGAGTTCGATCTGAGTTTGCTTATCCATGGCTGTCCTCCGGAGGCAATTGCGTTGCGCAATGGGTAGCAACCGGAGGGGCGTTGGGCAAGCGCGTCACATGATCGTGAGAGCGAGCCAAGGCACCAGAGCGAAGACAAAAATCAACAGCTTGTAGGTGCCGAGCCACTGGAAATAGAGCGGCGCCAGCGTGTCTTTCTCAACCCCAGTGATCCGCGCATGCACGTCCGCGACCCAGCCGCGCAGGCCATAGATCATGACGGTGGCAAAAAGCAGGACACCGATGTGAATGACGGCCATCCATCCAAAGAAGGCAGTTAGGGTTGCTTGGGTCATGTCAGCCTCCTTTCAGCTGTTGTTTTTCCCACTCCATATATGGGGACCGCCGCCCCCTTTCGCCAGAGCTCGTGTATGGGATTTCGAGCCAAAGCAAATTATTTATAAGCCAGAATTTGCCAACGTGCTTTGCAGAATGGGCGCGAGCCGTTCTGCCCAGGCGTTCTGGCCCTCTGGTGTGTCGATTTCGTCGTGACGCAGCTCGATCAAAGCATTCAAACGACCTGGCTGGAGCGCGTGTTGATCGATGCTGTCGCCGGGCAGCCAGCCGTTGTAGGGCTCGTTGTCACCCACTGTCAGATCACTCTCCTGCTCCAGCTCGGCTATCAGCGCCTTGCCAAACCTATCTTCTTTCGGAGCATGCAACACACCAATTTCCCAAGGGCGCGGTGCGCGGCCGTTGAGCTTGGGAGAGAAGCTGTGCATGGCGATGATCACCACATCTTCGCGCTCTGCGGCCAGACTTTCGAGTGCGTTATGGTAAGGCTGATAATGCGTGGCTCTGCGGCGCTCGATTTCCGCATCATCTACGTCGCGATTTCCGGGAATGATCGTGCCGTCATAAAGCCGCATGACCAGCGTCGGGTCATCTGCCCCGCGGTTTGGGTCGATACATAGGCGGGACCAGTTGGCGCAAATCACTGGCGCATCCAACAGCTCGCCGAGGCGCAAAGACGTGCCGCGTGCGCCCACATCATAAGCGATGTGTCGGGACATGTCGGTGGGATCAAGACCCAGGTCCCCGCCGTTGATGTCCTCTGGCACAAAATTGGCGGCATGGTCCACGGTGATCAGCCAACGCGAGCGGCGCTCTGCGCCATATATGGAAAACGGTGTATATGTCATGTGCGTGTCATTGCTTTCTGCTCAGACTTAGGTCAGTTGTGGCGCAAAGTGAATTGGGTACAGGTTCACCTTGTATTTGTTAGCGTTAACATGTAGCAGGTGACACGCAAGGTGCCTTCAGGTCATTTCCTGAATAGCCAGACGAGCAAAGGCAAAGAAAGACGGATCATGAGACGACTGAGAAACGTGAAAATCGTGGCCACATTGGGCCCAGCTTCCGAAACCTACGACATGATCCGCAGCCTGCATGAAGCCGGGGCAGATGTGTTCCGTCTGAACATGAGCCACGGCAGCCATGACGAGATCCGCGAAAAACACCGCATCATCCGTCAGGTCGAGAAAGATCTGCAGAGCCCGATCGCAATTCTGGCCGACCTTCAGGGACCAAAACTGCGGGTGGGTGTGTTTGCCAACGGCGAAGAAGAGCTGGTGGACGGCGCGAAGTTCCGCCTCGACCTTGATCCTGCAGAAGGCGACGTAAACCGCGTATGTCTGCCGCACCCTGAGATTTTTGCCGCACTGAAAGACGGCGCCAACCTGCTGGTCAACGATGGCAAGATCCGCCTGAGAGTTGAAAGCTGTGGCGACGACTTCGCCAACTGTGTGGTGACCACCGGCGGCACCATCTCCAACCGCAAGGGCGTAAACGTGCCAGACGTTGTTTTGCCGCTGGCGGCCCTGTCCGAAAAAGACCGCGACGATCTGGAGTTTGTCTGTGGTCTGGGTGTGGACTGGCTGGCGCTCTCCTTTGTGCAGCGTGCCGAAGACGTCCAAGAAGCCCGCGAACTATCACAAGGCCGCGCAGCGATTCTGTCCAAGATCGAAAAACCTGCAGCCGTAGAAGCCTTTGACGAAATCCTTGCCGCGTCCGATGGTATTATGGTGGCCCGTGGCGATCTGGGTGTGGAGCTGCCGGTCAGTGCCGTGCCCCCAATCCAGAAGCGCCTGGTGCGCAAGTGTCGCAATGTCGCCAAGCCGGTGATTGTGGCGACCCAGATGCTGGAAAGCATGATTGAAAGCCCAATGCCCACCCGCGCCGAAGTGAGCGACGTGGCGACGGCAATCTATGAAGGCTCTGACGCCATCATGCTGTCGGCGGAATCAGCGGCAGGCAGCTTCCCGATTGAAGCCGTGACCACGATGAACAATGTGGCCATCGAAGTGGAAAGCGACCCGACCTATCGCGAGATCATTGAAGCCAGCCGTAGCGCTCCGCGCTCCGGTGTGGCAGACGCGATCGTTGTAGCCGCGCGCGAGATTGCCGAAACCACACAGGTTGCAGCTATCTGCTGCTTTAGCCAATCCGGCACAACAGCACTGCTGATCGCCCGCGAACGCCCTCGTGTGCCAATCATCGCAATGACCAGCCTACGTGGCACTGCGCGCCGCCTGGCGCTGAGCTGGGGCACCAATTGTGTGATCTCATCCAATGTCAGCCGCTTTAAAATGGCGGTTGTGGCCTCGGCACGCGCGGCGCGCGATCTTGGCTACGCCGAGGAGCAGGATCAGATTGTTGTGACTGCCGGTCTGCCGTTCAACGTGCCCGGCACCACCAACATTCTGCGAGTCTCTCCCTGTGACGAGCGTTTGATTTTCAACCTCGAGTCGGAGTAGCGTCGGCCGAAAGGGCATCCCTCAAGAAGGGCCAAGGGCAGGCATGGCAACAGACTATCTGATCACAGTTGGATTGATTGTGGGGTTGTTCTCCATACCCGCCATGCTCGCCGCCTATGCTGACAACCGCTTTCCACGCAATGCCATGGGGGCGTTTATCCTGTCGGCGGCGGTGATTGCCATCGCCATCATCCTAAATCCGGCACGCTACAGCGTGGCGGATTTGCCAAATGTGGTGATCCGAGTAATTGCGGACATCATCCACTAGAAACCCCACAAAAATGAGTCGATTAGGCCTTGCGTGCCTGATCTATGCGCTCTATACGGCGCCTCTATTCGCGCGACCGGCTGGATGGCATGCCGAGTCGCGTTTGTCACCGACCGAATACAAAGGAGACGGAAATGCCTAAGATGAAGACCAAGTCGAGCGCCAAAAAGCGCTTCAAGGTCACTGCCTCTGGCAAAGTGAAAGCCGGCCAAGCCGGTAAGCGCCACGGCATGATCAAACGCACCAACAAATTCCTGCGTGACGCACGCGGCACCACCACGCTGTCCGCACCGGACGCGAAGATCGTCAAGGGCTTCATGCCCTACGACCGCTAAGAGGAGATTGAGATATGTCCCGCGTTAAAGGTGGTACCGTAACCCACGCCCGTCACAAAAAAGTCGTCAAGGCCGCAAAAGGCTACTACGGCCGCCGCAAGAACACCTTCAAGGTCGCGCGTCAGGCAGTTGATAAGGCGAACCAGTATGCAACACGTGACCGTAAGAATCGGAAGCGTAATTTCCGTGCGCTCTGGATCCAGCGTATCAACGCTGCCGTGCGCGCCCACGACGAAGCCCTGACCTACTCCCGCTTCATCAACGGCCTGAACCTGGCCGGCATTGAAGTGGACCGTAAGGTTCTGGCTGACCTGGCCGTACATGAGCCAGCCGCGTTCAACGCGATTGTGGATCAGGCGAAAGCGGCGCTGGCAGCCTAAGCCACGTCGTTTCAAAGATGAGAGAAGCCCGTGCCTTTGGCGCGGGCTTTTTCTTTTGCGCCCAGGCCAAAGAGAGAACGTCAAGCGGCCTTAGAGCGCACAAAATGAGAACAAAGGAAAAACAGGTTACGTTTTATTTACCACTCCACCCCCATGATGCCACCACGGCGTGTGTTTGCCGCGAGATGTTACCAGTGATTTGGAGGTTAGAATGGCCCGTATCAGCGAGCTGCATTATTCCAATGACTATGCGCAGCGTTCCGGAGTTGAGGAGTTTTTGGAAGTCGCCTTGGCGTTTGACGAAGACCCTGGCGATTTTGTGGTATCCTTTTATCAGGCGGACGGCACAGTTGGCATTGAGATCCCCCTGACCCACCCGGATGTGTTGGCCTCCATTGATCCGGACACAAACGAGCAGGTCCTGGTGATTTCTGCCTCGCATGTTCCCATCCTGCTGACCGATCCGGACGGGCGCGGCGCGGGTAACTACGAAGCCTATGCGTTGACCAACAGCGGTACAGGCGAGGTGGTAGACTTCTACGACATTGGCGGTGGCACACAGAACATCCTCGCTATTGACGGCGCGGCCGCGGGCGCCACGTCCGAAAACCTATCAGTGCTGGCGTCGCCCAACAGCACCACAACCAGCATCCAGTTCAACCAACCAACTCCGGACCAGCGCAGCGATGCTGCCGTTGGCGCCGGTGATACCGGGGTGGCATGTTTTGTCGAAGGCACCCGCATCCGCACCGAGGTTGGCTATCAGCTCATCGACACATTGAGCGAAGGTGATTTGATCTGGACACGTGACAATGGGTTGCAGCCGGTGCGCTGGATCGGGCGGCGCACGGTGCCGGGCAGCGGGAAATATGCGCCGGTTCAAATTGCGCCGGAGACCTTTGGCGCGATCAAGCCGCATCAGGTCTCCCAAAACCACCGCATGCTGATCACCGCCTGGCGGGCGCAGCTGCTGTTTGGTGAGGACGAAATTCTGGTGCCGGCAAAAGCGCTGGTGGACGACTGCGACGTGCGGATTTGTGAGTGTGATCGGGTCACCTATTACCACCTGTTGTTTGACGACCATCAGATCATCAGCGGGGACGGTGTATTGAGCGAGAGCTTCTTCCCGGGCAACGAGGCGATGAAAGCCGTCGATTGCGGCACCCAACGGGAGATGTTTGCCCTGTTTCCCGAACTGGCCACTGGGGTTCTGGTGCAAACCCAAACCGCGCGGCCGGTGGCACCCGCAAGCCTTGGCCCCCTGTTGATGCGCAATTGATCCAACAGAGGGGCGTTTGCAAGGCGCGCCCCTCTGCGCGCTTGCAATCAAGGGGCCGTATGATAGGAGGTCTGCGGTAATTTCTCATCTGGGGACGGCCCTGTCATGGACGAACTGCGCACCAAATATCTAGACGCCATTGCCGCTGCGGCAGACGAAGCCGCGCTTGAAGAGCTGCGCGTGCAGGCAGTGGGCAAGAAAGGCGAAGTCAGCCTGAAAATGCGCGAGCTGGGCAAGATGACCCCGGAAGAACGCCAGGTTGCAGGCCCAGCGCTCAACGCGCTCAAAAACGAAATCAACTCTGCTTTGGCCGCCAAAAAAGTGGCGCTTGCGGATGCAGCGCTGGACGCGCGCCTGGCCACGGAATGGCTGGACGTAACGTTGCCAGCGCGCAACCGTCGTGTCGGCACCATCCACCCGATCAGCCAAGTGACCGAAGAGGTCACAGCGATCTTTGCCGATATGGGCTTTGCCGTGGCCGAAGGTCCGCAGATCGAGACCGATTGGTATAACTTTGACGCACTCAACATTCCGGGCCACCACCCAGCGCGCGCGGAGATGGACACGTTTTACACCCACCGTGCCGAAGGTGACGAGCGCCCGCCGCATGTGCTGCGTACGCACACCAGCCCGGTGCAAATCCGGTCGATGGAAAAAACCGGCGCGCCGATCCGCATCATCTGTCCAGGTCGCGTATACCGCGCGGACTATGACCAGACCCACACGCCGATGTTCCACCAGGTCGAAGGTCTTGCTTTGGGCAAGGACATCTCCATGGCAAACCTCAAGTGGGTGCTTGAAGAGTTTTTCTCCGCCTTCTTTGGCACCGACGTCAAAACCCGCTTCCGCGCGTCGCACTTCCCGTTCACAGAGCCCTCCGCCGAAGTGGACATCCAGTGCAGCTGGGAAGGTGGCACTGTGAAAGTTGGCGAAGGCGACGATTGGCTCGAAGTGCTGGGCTCCGGCATGGTGCACCCGAACGTGCTCAAGGCGGGCGGGATCGACCCCGATGAGTATCAGGGCTTTGCCTTCGGCATGGGCATCGACCGTCTGGCGATGCTGAAATATGGCATCCCGGACCTACGTGCCTTCTTTGACAGCGACCTGCGCTGGCTGCGCCACTATGGCTTTGCCTCACTGGACCAGCCGACCCTGCACGGCGGCCTGAACCGATAATTTTCTGGGCATCTCGGCTTCACCGGAAGCGCCTAGATGCCCAATGACGCTTTAGAACAAGCGAAAAGGAATTCGCTATGAAATTCACTCTTTCCTGGTTGAAAGACCACCTTGAGACCGACGCAAGCGTTGACGAGATTGTCGAGGCGCTGACCGACCTTGGCCTTGAGGTTGAGGATGTTTCCAACCCGGCACAGCGGCTGGCCGACTTTACCCTGGGAAAAGTGGTGCACGCCGAACAGCACCCGGATGCCGACAAACTGCGAGTTTGCACCGTGGCGACCGACGAAGGGGAGCTGCAAATCATCTGTGGCGCGCCCAATGCGCGCGAAGGCATCACCGTCGTGGTGTGTAAGCCAGGCATGTATATTCCCGGACTGGATATTACCATTTCCGTGGGCAAGATCCGCGGCGTGGAAAGCTTTGGCATGATGGCGTCTGAGCGTGAGCTGGAGCTGTCTGATGAGCATGACGGCATCATCGAGCTGCCATCCGGCGAGGTCGGCGACAAGTTTGTCGACTGGCTGGCGCAAAACGATCCGTCCAAGGTCGACACAATGATCGAGATTGCGATCACGCCGAACCGTCCAGATGCGCTGGGTGTGCGTGGCATTGCGCTTGATCTGGCGGCGCGTGGGCTGGGCAAAATGAAGCCTGCCAAGACCGCCACCATCGAAGGTGGCTATGAGAGCCCGATCACCGTGAGCATTGATGAATCTGCGGCCACCGATGGCTGTGAGGTCTTCGCTGGCCGGTTGATCAAAGGTGTGAAAAACGTCCCGTCCCCGCAGTGGCTGCAGGACCGTCTGAAGGCCATTGGCCTGCGTCCGATTTCTGCGCTGGTGGACATCACCAACTTCTTCACCTTTGACCGCAACCGCCCGCTGCACGTGTTTGATGCGGACAAAGTCAAAGGCGACCTTGTGGTTCATCGCGCCAAAGGCGGAGAGACCCTCGTGGGTCTGGACGAGAAAGAATACACTTTCAACGAAGGGATGGTTGTCATCTCCGACGACGAAGGTGTGGAATCCATCGGCGGCATCATGGGTGGCCTGGCCACCGGCTGTACCGAAGAAACCACCAATGTCTTCCTTGAGGCCGCTGTGTGGGACCACATTCAGATCGCCTACACGGGCCGTGGTTTGAAGATCAATTCCGACGCGCGCTACCGTAATGAACGCGGCATTGATCCGGCCTACAACATGCAGGCGATGGATGACGCGACACAGATGATCATCGATCTTTGCGGCGGCGAGCCGTCCAACCTCGTGACCGCTGGTGCCGTACCGGATGTGGCGCGTGCCTATAAGCTCGACACCGACCGTGTTCAGTCGCTTGTGGGCATGGAAATCCCTGCTGAAACGCAGGTTGCCACATTGGAAGCGCTGGGTTTTACCATCGAAGGTGACATGGCCCATGTACCAAGCTGGCGCCCTGATGTGCGTGGCTCTGCCGATCTGGTGGAAGAAGTTGCGCGTGTGGCGTCACTGACCAAGCTTGAAGGCAAGCCGCTGCCACGCACCTCTGCTGGTGTGCCGGAGCAAATCCTGTCTCCGATGCAGAAACGCGAGCAGATTGCGCGCCGCACAACGGCGGCACTGGGCTACAACGAATGTGTGACCTACAGCTTCATCGACAAGGCGGCGGCTGAGCTGTTTGGCGGTGGATCGGATGCAACCATGTTGGAAAACCCGATCTCCAGCGAGATGAGCCACATGCGTCCATCCCTGCTGCCGGGCCTCCTGCAAGCGGCAGCCCGTAACCAAGCGCGTGGCTTCATGGACATGGCGCTGTTTGAATGTGGTGCAGTGTTCCACGGCGGTGAGCCAGGTGAGCAAGAAAACCTGCTGACCGGCATTCTGGTGGGCCGCACCGTGGGCAAGGACATCCATGGCGAGAGCCGTGGCGTCGACATTTATGACGCCAAGGCGGACATGGAAGCGGTAATGAGCGCGCTCGGTGCGCCCGCTAAGCTGCCCTACAACCGCGGTGTCAACGGTTGGTGGCATCCGGGCCGCAGCGCAAAAGTGGGTCTGGGTCCGAAGAAAATCCTCGGCGCCTTCGGCGAAATCCACCCGAAAGTGCTTGATGCGTTGAACGTGAAAGGTCCTGTGGTGGCGTTCGCAATCCACACCGCAGAGATCCCGATGCCACGCAAGAAATCTGCGTCCAAAGGCGCTGTGACCATGGCGGACCTGCAGGCGGTGGAGCGTGACTTAGCCTTTGTGGTGGACGCGGATGTCGAGGCCGTGAACGTGGTCAACGCAGCCGCAGGTGCGGACAAAAACCTGATCGCAGATGTGCGCATCTTTGACGAGTTCATTGGCGGCGCTCTGGGTGAGGGCAAGAAATCCCTTGCGATCACAGTACGCCTGCAGCCCACAGAGAAGACGCTCAAGGAAGCGGATATCGAGGCAGTGGCAACCAAGATTGTTGAGAAAGTCAGCAAGGCCACCGGCGGTACCCTGCGTGGCTGACGCCGCTCTGCCGCGACTGGCACGGGCCGAGGAGGCCCCTGCCATCGCGCGGCTGATTGATGCAGCGTATCACCCCTATCGTGATCAAGGAATAACGCTGCCGGATGTGTCCGGCGGCGTTTCTGATTCCATTGCCGCCGGACAGGTCTGGGTCATGGACGACCTGTCAGGCGTGCTAATGCTCACAACAGTAACACCAACAGCGCATCTGATGAATGTTGCGGTATCGCCCGATGCGCGTGGACGTGGGATTGGCGGCCAATTGATCCGATGGGCGCTTGAGTTGGCCCAAGCGGCAGGCTGCACGGAGATTGCTTTAGCGACCCACGTAGACATGCCCGACAACGTCGCGCTCTATACCCACCTTGGTTGGCGGGAGACCGAGCGGGACGCGACCCGCGTGATGATGGTGCGGCCGCTGCCTTAAGCTTCGGTGAGATGCTCGGCCAGGGCGTCAAAAACCAATCGAATGCGCCGGCTGGTGTGTAGTTCACGATGCGTGGTGAGCCAGATCGGGAACACAATTGGGGCGAGGTCCGGAAGGACACGCTCGATGCCCGGGGTGGCTTCGGCGACATCGTCGGCCATTGGGGAAATGCCGAATCCCTGCCTGCACAATTCCCAAGCCACAAGACCACTGTCAGAGCCTGTGCGGAAGTTGTCGATGTCTATCGGGAAGCCCATTGGCTTGAGATATTCAAGCATGCGCGGCACATCACCGGACCCAACAAAATCATGCTGGGCCAGCTCGTCAACAGTTTGCGGGCGCCCGCGAAAGTCGAGGTAGTCTTTGGAAGCATAGAAATAGCCTTTGGCTTCGCGCACCAATCGCGCAATCAAATCCGGCTGTTCCGGACGCACGTGGCGAATGGCTATATCTGCCTCACGCCGCATGAGGTCTTGCACATCATCCGAGGCGACCACCTCAATGACCAACTTCGGGGCTTTGGCGCGCAGGTCTTTTAGAATCGGGGGTAGCAGATGCACTGAGTAGACATCAGACGCGGTGATCGCGACGCGGCCTTCGATGTCCTGATTCTGACCTGAAGCCACAAGTGCCACACGATCCGCAGCTGCGCGCATTGCACGCACATGTTCCAGCAACTCGCCCCCAGCGACAGTAAGTTCTAACGACCGCCCCACCCGCTCAAACAGCATGATGCCAAGATCTTCTTCCAAGGCAGCCACTTGTCGGCCTAAAGTGGGCTGCGTGAGGTTCAGCTTGCGCGCAGCCGCAGACAGCGAGCCCTCTTCTGCCGTCGTCAAAAAGGCGCGGATGTGGTTCCAGTCAAAGGTGCCATTTGGATCAATCATGCAAATACGTATAACAACACTGCGAATTTCGGCAATTTATATCGCATTCACGCATGGGTAAGCTCATCCTCGAAAGGAGAAAGACCATGCAAGCAGCAGCGAAGTTTTGGGATGGTGTGGCGCAGAAATACGCCAAATCCGCCATCAGTGATATGCAGGCGTATGAGTATACGCTGGGCCGGACACGGTCATACCTCAAGGAAAGTGACGTGGTGATGGAGTTGGGCTGTGGCACAGCTTCCACCGCCATCAAGCTGGCCGATGCGGTGGCGGAGATGGTGGCCACGGATGTGTCCGGGGGCATGTTGGAAGTAGGCCGCGAACGGGTCAGCGAAGCGGGCGCCAAGAATATCCGGTTGGTGCAGGCCACGCCGGAAAGCGCGCCGGAAGGTCCGTTTGACGTGGTGATGGCGCACAACCTGATCCACCTTTTGGAAGACGGCGACATCGCCATGGCCGAAGTCGCCAAGCGGGTCAAACCGGGCGGGCTGTTCATTTCAAAGACGCCCTGCCTGAGCGAGAACATGCGGTCGATCAAATTCCGGATGCTCAAAACCGCGATCCCGCTGATGCAGTTTTTTGGCAAGGCGCCGTTTGTGCGGTTCTTCTCGATTGCCGAGCTGGAACGCTCTGTCACCGACGCTGGCTTTCGCATCATTGAAAGCGGCAACTTTCCGGCAGATCCGCCAAGCCGCTACCTTGTGGCGCGCAAGCTTTGACGCGCGGGATTTGAAACTGCTTCAAGTCGTGAGGGATTGGAGCACGGCGCCGGACAGGTTATGACCTTGCGCAAGCAAGAGAGGATACCCCATGAGCCTAAACGTCTACCTGTCCGGCGAAATTCACACCGATTGGCGCGAGCAGATCATCGCAGGCGCCGCCGATCTGGATGTGACCTTTAACAGCCCTGTGACCGATCACGCAGCTTCTGATGATTGTGGCGTGGCTATTCTGGGCGCGGAAGACAACAAGTATTGGCATGACCACAAAGGCGCGATGGTGAACGCCATTCGCACCCGCAAAGGCATTGAAGATGCGGATGTGGTTGTGGTGCGTTTTGGCGAGAAGTACCGCCAATGGAACGCCGCCTTTGACGCGGGGTATGCGGCAGCGCTTGGCAAATCGATCATTGTCCTTTCGATGCCGGATCAGCAGCACGCGCTTAAGGAAGTACATGCGGCAGCCCTGGCCGTGGCGGAGGAGCCAGCGCAAGTGGTGCAAATTCTGCGCTACGTGCTCACAAGCCAGTTGCCAAACAGCTGACCTGCGCTGCGCGCTTACGTCGCGTTAGACTTGCTTGGTGAAATTGCCCCCTCCTAGGCTAAGAGTCAGCACAGGAGGGCGGCATGGAATTTGACTATATCATCGTCGGCGGAGGGTCCGCCGGATGCGTTTTGGCCGCGCGCCTCAGTGAAGATCCGCACACCAAAGTATGTTTGGTGGAGGCCGGCGGCAAAGGCGAGGATATTTTCATCCGCGCCCCAGCCTTGATTGCCGCGATGATTTCCGGGCGCCCCAAGATCAACAATTGGGCGCTCAAAACTGTACCCCAAAAGCAACTGAACAACCGGCGAGGGTTTCAGCCTCGCGGCAAGGCCCTGGGCGGCAGTTCCGCAATCAACGCCATGCTCTATGTGCGCGGGCACAAAGCTGACTATGACGAATGGGCGCAGCTTGGTTGTGAAGGTTGGGACTGGGAGAGCGTGCTTCCCTATTTCAAGAAATCCGAAGGCAATCAGCGTGGTGCGGATGGCCTGCATGGCGACGGTGGTCCGTTGCAAGTGGGCGATCAGGCTGAGCCGCGCGCCATCAATGACGCCTTTATCGCGGCCTGCAATGCGCACCAGATCCGGAGCAATGAAGATTTCAATGGCCCCGAACAGGAAGGCGCCGGGCACTATCAGGTGACGCAGTTTTTTGACGGCGACCACAAAGGCGAACGCTGCTCCGCTGCGGCAGCATATTTGCGGGAAAACCTGCATCGGCCCAACTTGACCGTCTACACAAAGACCCAAGCGCGGCGGGTTGTGATGACCAAAGGGCGCGCCACGGGCCTTGAGATAAGGCGCAATGGCACTGTTGAGACGCTCCAGGCGCGCAAAGAAGTGATCCTGTCCTCTGGGGCCTTTGGCTCGCCACAACTCTTGTTGCTGTCCGGTATCGGCCCGCGTGAAGAAGTGGAAAAGCACGGTATCGAACTTGTGCATGACCTGCCGGGTGTTGGGCAAAACCTTCAGGACCACCTTGATCACATATTAAGCTACCGCAACAAGAAGAAAGACACCGTGGGCCTGACACCTTCGGGTTTGGCGAAGATGACCAAGGCAGCGCTGCGATGGCGCAAGACGGGGACCGGTCTGTTTGCCTCGCCCTTTGCCGAGAGCGGCGCGTTTTTCAAAACCGATCCCGCGTTGGACCGCCCGGACATCCAACTGCATTTTGTCGTGGGGATTGTGGATGATCACAATCGCAAGATGCACATGCCCTATGGCTATAGCTGCCATGTCTGCGTGTTGCGCCCGCACAGTCGCGGAACCGTCACCCTACGCTCAGCCGATCCGGCCAAGCCGCCGAAGATTGACCCGAAGTTCCTGGAGGATGAGCGCGATTTTCAGGTGATGAAAAAAGCGATCAAGACGCTGGACAGCATCATGGAAGACAGTGCGCTCGAAGCTTGGCGTGGGGCGCGCTACTACAAACACGACGGCTCGGACGCAGCTTGGGAAGCAGACATTCGTGCGCGGGCCGACACGATTTACCATCCGGTCGGCACCTGTAAAATGGGCACGGATGACAAGGCGGTGGTGGACAACCAATGCCGCGTCTATGGCGTCGAAGGACTGCGGGTGGTGGATGCCTCAGTCATGCCACGGCTGATAGGCGGCAATACCAACGCGCCCACGATCATGATCGGCGAAAAGATCGCCGACGCCATACGATCCGGCCACTAAGAAGGGGGAGCCGAGGCTCCCCCAAATTGATTTAGGCAGGCACGGCTGGTGTTTTCAGACCAACTTGTACGGCTGGACGTGCGAGGAACCGCTCCAGATAGGCGTTCACGTTGGGGTAATTGTCCCAGCCAACCGCCTCCTTTGCACCGTAGTAATCCAAGGCGCGCAGCCATGGTGCGGTTGCGATGTCCGCAATCGAGTAGCTGCCAGTGATCCAGTCGCGGCCTTCCAGCTGTTTTTCCAGCACGGACAGCAACCGTTTGGCCTCATTCTGATAGCGTTCGCGTGGACGCGGGTCTTCGATTTCGGCTCCGGCAAATTTGGTGAAGAAGCCAAGCTGGCCAAACATCGGGCCAACACCTGCCATCTGGAACATGACCCACTGGATGGCTTCGTACTTCTCGGACGGCGTGTTACCGATCAGCTTGCCGGTCTTCTCCGCCAGGTAAATCAGGATGGCGCCGCTCTCAAACAGGCTCAGCGGCTGACCATCTGGACCGTTTGGATCAATGATGGCCGGAATTTTGTTGTTGGGGTTTAACGCCAAAAACTCCGGGCTTTTGACATCTGCATCGCTCAGCGTCACGAGATGCGCTTCGTAAGGCTGGCCAATTTCTTCTAGCATGATCGAAACCTTCACCCCGTTTGGTGTGGGGAAGGCATAGAGCTGCAGAACGCTTGGATCTTGAGCGGCCCAGCGGCTGTTGATTGGGTGATCGGTGACAGTGGTCATTGTGGCTCTCCTGTTGCGGTCCTAGGGGATAGATAAGCGCTTTTTCCCATCCCGCCAGCGCTCTATGCGTGCTATAGGGAGCATGTTACTGTGCATCAGCGCAGAGCCAACATGTTAAAAAGCCGCCCAAAATGGGCATAAAATCGGGGGAAGTCCGTTGGAATCCATTGTAGAACAGGCGCAGGGTTTTGGCCCACTGCTGATCACTGCCGTCAAAGCGCTGGTTGTGCTCATCATCGGTTGGATGGTCGCTGGTGCGATCAGCCGCATGGTGCGCAACCGCGTGAATAAAACACCAGAAATTGATGCGACGCTCGGAAACTTTGCCGCCAGCATTGTACGCTGGGTCATCTTGCTCATGGTGCTGGTTGCCATTCTGGGCATCTTCGGAATTGAAGCCACATCGCTTGTAGCAATGATGGGCGCCGCGACACTGGCCATTGGTCTGGCTTTGCAGGGCACATTGGCCGATCTTGCAGCGGGCTTTATGCTCATCCTCTTCCGCCCCTACAAAATTGGGCAATATGTGGATGTGGGCGGCACTGCTGGTACGGTTGTGGACCTGAACCTGTTTGTGACCGAGTTGGTCACGCCGGATAACGTTCAAATCATCATTCCAAACGGCCAGGCCTGGGGATCTGTCATCACTAACTTCTCCGCACATGAAACTCGCCGCGTGGATGTGGTGTTTGGCATCGACTACGGCGATGACGCAGACAAAGCCAAGCAGATCATTCTCGACACCGCCAACGCTGATGAGCGCGTGCTGAAGGACCCGGAAGCCTGGGCGCGCGTGACCAACCTGGGCGACAGTTCGGTAGACATCACCATGCGCGTTTGGTGTGCCGCGGACGACTATTGGGAGCTGAAGTTTGGCCTCACGCAAGCGATCAAAGAAGCCTTCGACAAAGATGGCATCTCGATCCCTTACCCCCACACTGTGGAAATCAAACGCGAAGCATAAACGCGCCAGCGGATGGAAAGGCGGCCAAATGGCCGCCTTTTTTGTGTCCTACAGCAGCGTGATGGTGGATGTGCCAGATCCCTCACGCAGGGCATGAACCTCCGCCAATTCCGGATCATTGATCCAGGCTTTGGCGGCACCGCGATCAGGGAAGGTTAGGATCACGGCGACGGTAGGGGCGGTTGCGGTCCCTTCGATCACCTCAGACTGCTTGGACACTTCCAATGGCGCGCCTCCATGTTTTTTGAGCGCGTCTCCTGCCCGTTCGCGGTAGGCCGCAAATCTATCAGGATTGGTGATGGTCAGGTTGACATAAGCATAGGCGGTCATTGTGGTCTCCTTGTGATTACCAGCCATAGCTAAGACATCCGAGACGATAGAAAACGATCATTGATGATCAATGCCTGTGCAAATATTGTCAGGTCATGTTGAATTGGGATGATCTGAGATTTGTGCTGGAAACCGCACGGCAAGGCGGCACGAATGGCGCGGCACGGGCGTTAGGTGTCAACCACGCCACCGTGGCGCGGCGGATCACCTCGGCAGAAGAAGCGCTTGGGGCACGCCTGTTTGACAGGTTGGCAAGCGGCTATGTGCCCACAGAGGCTGGGTTGGAAGCGGTGCGCACGGCGGAAGCCATGTCCGACCTGGAGCGCGGGCTGGACCGTCAGATCGCAGCACGGGACACCACGGTGAGCGGGCCATTGAAGGTGACAGCCTCCGAGCTGATCATCGAGCGGGTTTTGGCGCAGATTGTGGCCGATTTTGTGACCGAATATCCGGACATAAAACTGTCACTAGTCGCCACAAATGACACGCTAAACTTGGCGCGGCGGGAAGCGGATGTGGCGATCCGGTTTGCCAAAACACCGCCGGACACTTTGGTTGGACGTCGGCTGTTTGATTTGAAAGGTGCCGTTTACGCCACTCCTGACCTGTTGGCCCGAGACAAGGGAGGTGCGGCTCCGCTGGATTGGGTGCGGTTTGCCCATTGGCCTGGCCCTCCTGCGGAGATCAAAGAGGCGCGGCCCAACCTGAACACGCGATTGACAGTGGATGACATGAGCGCGGCTATCGGTGCGGCGCGAGCAGGTATCGGCGCTACGCGTATGGCCTGTTTTTTAGGGGACACAGATCCGCAGCTGGCCCGCGTGCCAGGACTGCCGATGTTCACGCAAGCACCCTTGTGGATCTTGACCCACGCGGACCTGCGCCGGGTGCCACGCGTGCGGGCTTTCACTGAATTCGCCGCAGCGCGATTGAAAGCGCTGCAGCCGTTGTTTGAAGGGATGACCCCTTAGGATTTCAGCGCCAGAGACGGCGAAATCACATCGATGCCCAGCGCCTTGCCCACCGCATAGTAGGTCAATTGACCGGCATGCACATTCAGGCCATTCAGCAGGTGCGGATCATCCTCACAGGCCTGCTTCCAACCTTTGTTGGCCAGGTTCAGCAGGAACGGCAGGGTTGCGTTGCCCAGCGCCTGTGTCGAGGTCCGCGCCACGGCGCCTGGCATGTTGGCCACGCAATAGTGCATGATGCCATCCACCTCATAAATCGGATCCGCGTGGGTGGTGGCTCGGGATGTTTCAAAGCACCCACCTTGGTCAATCGCTACATCCACCAGCGCTGCGCCCGGCTTCATCTCCGAAAGCTGTGCACGCGACACCAGTTTCGGCGCGGCCGCGCCAGGAATGAGCACCGCCCCGATCACCATGTCGGCTTCGCGCACCAGATCGGCGGTTGCGCCAGCGGTGGAGTATTGGTTCTTAAAGGTGCCGCCAAAGACATCGTCCAGATAGCGCAGGCGTGTCAGAGAGCGATCCAGAACGGTCACGTCTGCGCCCATGCCAGCGGCGATTTTGGCCGCATGGGTGCCAACAACACCGCCGCCAATCACAACCACCTTGGCAGGCGCCACGCCGGGAACACCGCCCATCAACACGCCACGACCGCCATTGGCCTTTTGCAGCGTCCAAGCACCAACCTGCGGTGCAAGACGTCCGGCCACCTCAGACATCGGGGCCAGCAGCGGCAAACCGCCACGATCGTCGGTTACCGTTTCATAGGCAATGGCCGTACAACCGCTTTCGAGCAGGTCTACGGTTTGCTTAGGGTCCGGAGCCAAATGCAAGTAGGTGAACAACAGCTGGCCTTCCCGCAGCATCTTGCGCTCTACCGCCTGAGGTTCTTTCACCTTCACGATCATGTCGGCTTCGGCAAAGACATCCTCTGCGGTGCCGATCATCTTGGCACCGGCGGCGACATAGTCCTCATCCGTGAAACCAGCACCTACACCAGCGCCGGACTGGATCAGCACCTCGTGGCCATGATTGACCGCTTCACGCGCCGCGTCAGGCGTCATACCGACGCGGAATTCCTGGGGTTTGATTTCTGTGGGGCAACCGATTTTCATGCGCCGTCTCCAAATTGAACTGTCCTCAGCTTAGGAAGCCTCGCCCCGAATTTGCTTAGAATTTAGGCAGTTTAAAAACTCGCGATTGCAAGAACCTTCGAATACTGTATTCAGGCGCGCAAGGAGCTTTCGCCATATGTCACTTGATCAAACAGATCGTCGGATTCTCACCGTCTTACAAAAGCAGGGACGCATCTCCAATGCGGAACTGGCAGAGCGCGTGAATCTGTCCCAATCCGCCTGTCACCGCCGCGTGCACCGGTTGGAGAAAGACGGTTACATCAAAGACTATGTGGCGCTGCTGGACCCTCGCAAGCTGGATGTGCCCACCACGGTGTTTGTCGAGATCACACTCTCGGGTCAAGCCGATGAAGTGCTCGACGCGTTTGAGAAAGCCGTGTCACGCATTCCGGATGTGTTGGAATGCCATCTTATGGCGGGCACAGCCGACTACATCCTGAAGGTAGTGGCAGAAAACACCGAGGACTTTGCTCGCATCCATCGCCAACATCTGGCCCGCCTGCCGGGTGTGGCGCAGATGCAATCCAGTTTTGCGCTGCGGACCGTGTTCAAAACAACGGCCCTGCCGGTTTAATCCAAGCAAGCTGTCACAAATCGACGGGCTGTGTCGTCTCCTTAGAAACATCTAGGAGACCAGTAATGAACCACCCCTTACTTTTAGGGCTGTCAGCATACTTCCTAATCAACGCGGAATTTATGTGGACTGCCCCTATTGCTTGGTATGACACCGTTCCAGGAGTTGCCCAAACCGGCCCCTTCAATAGCCACTTCATCAAAGATGTTGCCCTAGCTTTTTTGGTCTCATCTTTGGCTCTAGTGGCTGCGGCCAGACTAAATGACCACCGATTGGCAATGTTTGGTGCTGCATGGCCCTGCTTGCATGCCGTCTTCCACATCTGGATTTGGATCGCGCATCGCAACACTGCGGTGGACGTGATTGCCTTGACAAACTTACTTGGAATTCAAGTTCCGGCGTGGATGGCCCTTTTTGCAGCGTCTAAACTCAAACAAGAGGGAGCACAGGCATGATCCGCACGCTACTCCATTCTGGCACCCGCAGCTTTGGCAAGAAATACGACTATGATGTTACCTATATGCACGAGGTGATCGACGCCTCGACAAAGGCCGGATTGGCACTGACCTTTCTGCCGATGGTCACGCAGTACAAAGGACCGGAGGAAGCTCGTGCCGTCTGGGCCGGGGCGCTGCTGGCCTCTACCTTGGACGGAGACTGCGGGCCATGTGGTCAACTAGTGGTCTCTTTTGCGCTCGAAGAGGGCGTGGATGGGGATCAGCTGCTTGCCGCCATGGAGGGCCGGTTTGATGAGGCCGGTGACGTTGGTTTGGGGTTTCAATTTGCCCATCATGCCATTTCCGGCTCTTATGAGCCTAACACATTTGGCGACCGCATTCGGCAGCGATTTGGCGACCAAGCTGTCATTGCCGCCAGTTTCGCAGCTGGGTCCGGACGGTTTTATCCGGTCTTCAAACGCGGGCTGGGGGACGGACATGCCTGTCAGCAGCTTGTGGTAAACGGACGGGTCGGAAAGGTGGCGGTCTAGATGGATCCCAACACAGCAGTCTTTGAACGGGAGCGCCCTGCGCTCCTGTCGATCTCGTATCGTATGTTGGGCGAAGTCAGCGCCGCTGAAGATGTGGTGCAGGAAGCCTGGCTGCGGTTTGCCGCCTCAGACGTACCCGCAATCGAGAACCCAAGCGCCTGGCTGCGCCGCGTGGCGACCAACATTGCGCTGGACACATTGAAATCTGCACGCGTCCGACGGGAAAGCTATGTTGGTCCGTGGCTGCCGGAACCGATCATCTCGGAGCATGGCCCCTCCACGGAAAGCCAATTTCAATTGGCACAAGAGTGTGAGTTGGCCTTGCTTTGGGCAATGGAGCGACTGGCACCCACAGAGCGCGCCGCGTTTGTGTTACGCGAGGCGTTTGACGCAGACTACGCCGAGATTGCCAAAACTCTGGGCAAATCCGAGGCTGCGTGCCGCCAAATGGTCAGCCGAGCACACAAGCGGTTGCAAACCAGCGGGCCGAGGTTTGATGTCAGCGCCGAGGACGCGGCCAAAGCGGCTGAGCGGTTTTTCTTTGCCGCGGCACAGGACCACGCCCAAGCCATCAAAGTCCTGTCGGAAGACGCCATAGCGATCACCGATGGCGGCGGAAAAGCCTCGGCGGCCTTCCGCGTCCTATTTGGACCAGCCGATATTATGACGGTCACGCAAGCTGTCATGGAAAAATCCAAAGAGCTGTCAAACGTACGGTTTGCACAAGTCACGGCGAACCGGCAACCCGCCGTGGCGCGATACGTGGACGGTGTTCTGGACACATTGACGCTGGTCCTGCCCGACAAAACCGGCGCAACCCATTGGATTTACGTGATGCGCAACCCTGAAAAATTACGCGTACTTCCGTCCAACGCTTAAATGTCAGACAAATGTGTTTGACATGGTCTCAGCTTCGCTCTTTTCTCGATGCTGGAGCGAGGAGAGAGCACAAATGGACTGGGATCACATCGTGGTGGGCGCAGGAAGCGCAGGCTGTGTTGTTGCGGCACGACTGGCAGAGGCTGGGCGGCGCGTTCTGCTTTTGGAGGCCGGAGGCAAAGACAGCTATCACTGGATTCACATCCCGATGGGCTACCTCTACTGTATCGACAATCCGCGCACTGACTGGATGTACAAAACCGCACCGGATGCAGGTTTGAACGGACGGCAATTGCTTTACCCGCGCGGCAAGGTTTTGGGCGGCTGTTCGTCCATAAACGGCATGTTGTACCTGCGCGGACAGGCCGCCGATTATGATGGCTGGCGCCAGATGGGCTTGCCGGGATGGTCCTGGGAAGATGTGCTGCCGCTGTTCAAAAAATCTGAAGACTACATGGAGGGCGAGTCTGATCTGCATGGTGCAGGCGGCCCCTGGCATGTGAACAATCAGCGCCTGCGCTGGGATGTGTTAGACGATTGGATGGCTGCGGCGGAAGCGGCGGGTGTGCCGCGCACGGATGATTTCAACGGCGGCGACAACGAAGGCGTGGGCTACTTTAAAGTCAATCAACATCGTGGGTTTCGCTGGAACACCGCCAAGGCCTTTCTGCGCCCGCAGAAAGATGGCCAGCTGAAGGTCGAAACCCACGCGCATACAACACGTCTGCTGATCGAAGATGGCAAAGTTGTGGGCGTGGAGTACCGACAGAACGGCACCCTGCAGCAAGCCAAGTGTGGCGGCGAAGTTGTGCTCTCTGCGGGTGCGGTGAACTCACCTCAAATCCTGCAGCTTTCCGGCATCGGACCGGGGGCCCTGCTGCAAAAACATGGAATCGATGTGCAGCTGGATCAGCCGGAGATTGGCCGCAATCTGCAAGACCATTTGCAACTGCGCTGCGCATGGAAACTCACCGGCGCAAAAACTCTCAATACCATGGCGAACTCGCTGTTTGGCAAAGCCAAGATTGGCATGGAATACCTGTTAAAGCGCAGCGGTCCCATGTCAATGGCGCCAAGCCAGCTGGGCGCTTTCACCAAATCCCGCCCGGATGTGGCAACAGCGGACCTTGAATATCACGTGCAACCGCTGTCGTTGGAAGCCTTTGGCCAACCTCTGCATGACTTCCCAGCCATGACCGCCAGCGTGTGCAATTTGCGCCCCGAGAGTCGTGGCACGGTGGAAATTACCTCACCGGACGCCGCTGTGGCACCCAAGATTGCGCCCAACTATCTTTCCACGGAAGGAGATCGCGCAACCGCGGTGGCAGCGATCCGTCAGGCCCGCAGCATCATGGCGCAAGGGCCCATGACCAAATATGCGCCAGAGGAAATGAAGCCCGGCCTCGCCGCGCAAGACGACGCAGAGTTGGCACAGGCGGCGGGCGACATCGGCACAACGATATTTCACCCCGTAGGCACCGTGCGGATGGGCAGTGAGCCCAGCGCACCATTGGATGCAGATTTGCGCTTACGTGGTCTGAGCGGACTTCGTGTGGTCGATGCCTCAGCGATGCCAAAGATCACCAGCGGCAACACCAACTCGCCGTGCATTATGATCGGTGAAAAAGCCGCCGAAATGATGCTGGCGGCGCGATAGGAAGCCCCTCAGAATCTGGCGCGCAGCGTCGCTAGCTTTACACCAAAGCCAACAAACACCGCGCCCGTCACGCCTTTTAGCCACCGCTGAAACTGCCCACTACGCGCGGCCTGCGTGAGCTGCGCAAACAACAGGACCATAGCCGTGAACCACAGCGCATTGATGGCCGCGTGCACCGTAACCAAAGTAAAAGCGGCAGAGGCCGAGGCATCGCCGACCGTTAGGAACTGAGGAAATGCAGCCAGATAAAACATCGACACCTTCGGATTAAGCCCATTGGTGAGAACACCCTCGCCAAAAGCTTTCCAAAGCGTGCGTTTGTTTTGCGAAGGCGCCACGCCCGCCGCTGTTTCGACACTGCGCCAAGCCGCCCAAAGCGCCTTAACCCCGATCCAACACAGGTAAGCCGCGCCCAAAAACTTCACGATGGAAAACGCCACCGCCGACTGCACCAACAGGACCGAAATCCCCAACACAGACAAGGCGCCGTGGCCATAAAACGCCGCCACAAATCCAGCAACATTGGCAAATCCCGCCGCCCGGCCCGAAGTTGGCACAGTCTTGGCAATCAGAACCCCATTGGGACCTGGCGACATCACCAGCAAACTTGCCACAAATGCAAAGGTCAGAATTTCGGTGATGCTCATCGGGCTCTCCTGCGACGTTGTCAGAAACCTGACGCCAAACCGCGGCCCGCTCAACACAAGCATTGTACCCAAAACAAAAAACGCCGCGCCAAACGGGCGGCGTTCTGCTTTCTCATTCCCCAAATATCTCGGGGGAGTCACATCATCGATGTGACGGGGGCAGCGCCAACTACTCTGCGGCTTCCGGCTCGAGCTTGTCTTGCGTGCGGGTGTCGAAGTCCTCCGCCGCGTGGCGCTCGCGCAATTGCTCAGAAAGCTCACCCCAAGCGCGGTTGACCATGCGGCCACGTTTCACCGCGGGGCGCGCATCGATCGCTTCCGCCCAACGCACCACGTTTTTGTAGCTGGCCACATCGAGGAACTCTGCCGCCTCATAAAGCCGTCCAAGTACCAGTTGCCCATACCAGGACCAGATCGCGATATCAGCCACGGTATACGCTTCGCCGGAGATGTAGGTGTTGTCGGCCAATTGACGGTCCAACACATCCAACTGGCGCTTGGTTTCCATGGCAAAGCGATCAATCGGGTACTGCCATTTCTCCGGCGCGTACGCGTAAAAATGGCCAAAGCCGCCACCCAAATAGGGCGCGCTGCCCATCTGCCAGAACAGCCAGCTGATCATCTCGGCGCGGTTTTCTTTCGGGCCCAGGAACACGTCAAACTTCTCGGCCAGGTGCAGCAGGATCGCGCCGCTCTCAAACACGCGCACTTCCTTATCGCCGCTGAGATCCATCAACGCCGGGATTTTGGAGTTGGGGTTCACATCGACAAAACCGGAGGAGAATTGATCACCGTCGCCAATGTTGATCAGATAGGCGTCATACTCGGCGCCTTTGTGACCGGCTTCCAGAAGCTCCTCAAACATCACCGTAACTTTCACACCGTTGGGCGTCGCCAAGGAATAGAGTTGGAAGGGATGCTCACCGCGCGGCAGATCTTTGTCGTGGGTTGGCCCGGCGATGGGGCGGTTGATGCTGGCAAATTTGCCGCCGCTTTCGGAATCCCATGTCCAGACTTTGGGGGGAGTGTAGCTCTCGGTCATCGTTTCAAGCCCTGTGTGTGAATTGCGTTTGCGTTAACTTAAGACTTTTGGCGCGGTTTCAAACCGTGTGGCGCAGATTGTTAGAAAGTTTCTGCTCACATCCCTGTTAACGCTTTTGGGTACAGGTCTATACATGTGCGCAAAACTAAGCTAAACGCAGCGCTTCTTGCCACATATGATGTTGAGAGCGGTTCAGAGTTTGAGGGAGCCCGCCGACGCCGTCACGCTGGCACTTCTCTGACAAAAGTAGACATCACTGTGAAACAAGCCATCCAAACAGCCCTGGACGCCAAGGGCTATGACAAGCTGACGCAAGTTCAAGAAGCGGTCATGAACCCTGAGTTGACCGGCAAAGACCTGTTGGTCTCCGCGCAAACCGGTTCCGGCAAGACCATAGGCTTTGGTCTCGCCATCTCGACCACCCTGCTTGGCGACGCCGAAGCCTTTGATGAAGCAGCGGCCCCGCTGGCCCTGATCATCGCACCAACACGTGAGCTGGCGTTGCAGGTCAAACGCGAGTTGACTTGGCTGTACGCCGAAGCGGGCGCGCGGGTCGCCTCCTGTGTGGGGGGGATGGACATGCGTGACGAACGCCGTGCTTTGGCTCGCGGCGCACATATCGTTGTTGCTACGCCGGGCCGTCTGCGCGATCACATCGATCGTGGATCGATCGACCTGCTGGACGTGCGCGCGGTTGTGCTCGATGAAGCGGACGAAATGCTGGACCTCGGCTTCCGCGAAGAGCTGGAGTTCATTCTTGAGCAGGTGCCAGAAGAGCGCCAGACGCTTTTGTTCTCCGCCACTGTACCAAAAATGATCGCGCAGCTGGCAAAGAACTATCAGCGCGACGCAATTCGCGTGGAAACCAAATCCGAGCAGAAACAGCACGCCGACATTACATATCGCGCGATGACCGTTATGGATCGGGATGCGGAAAACGCTGTGATCAACACGCTGCGCTTTTACGAAGCGCCCAATGCGATTGTCTTTGCCAACACCCGCGCCATGGTGGCCCGGATCACCACCCGTCTGTCCAACCGCGGCTTTCAGGTGGTGTCCTTGTCCGGTGAATTGAGCCAATCTGAGCGCACCCACGCGCTGCAAGCCATGCGTGATGGCCGCGCGCGGGTTTGTGTGGCCACCGATGTGGCCGCACGTGGCATCGATTTGCCAAACCTTGATCTGGTGGTGCACGCAGAACTGCCCAACAACCACGAGACTTTGTTGCACCGCTCTGGCCGGACGGGTCGCGCTGGTCGCAAAGGCGTGTCCGCCCTGATCGTGACCCGCAAGTCGCGCAAGAAAGCAGAGCGTTTGTTGCGGTGGGCCAAGCTTGAAGCGGAGTGGTCCGGCGCGCCATCTGCCGAAGAAGTCTCCGCGCAGGATCAGGGACGGATGTTTGCCGATCCGGATTGGGCTGAGGCGCCAACAGTTAACGAAAAGCCTCTTATTGAATCTTTGCTTGGCACATTTAGCGCGGAGCAAGTCGCCACTGCTTACCTGCGCCTTTACAATTCCAAACATTCTGCACCAGAAGAGATTGCTGCATCTGATGCAAAACCGGCGCCGCGTAAAGATTTTGGACCGTCCGTTTGGTTCTCCATTTCCGGTGGCCGTAAGGCGGGTGCGGAGCCACGTCGCCTGCTGCCCATGCTGTGCAAAATGGGCGATCTAACCAAAGACGACATTGGCGCAATCCGCATCAATCAGGACGAAAGCTACGTGCAGGTCCTGGAAACCAGCGTAGCTGGGTTCCTGAACGCAATTGGGCCAAAGATGACCCTCGAAGAGGGCGCAAAGCTGGCCCAGATGGACAAAGAGCCTGTTCTGGAGCGCGGTCCACGCGGCGACAGCGGCAAGAAACCTTTTAACAAAGGAAAAGGCCCGCGTCGGGATGACCGCAAACCGCATCGCGGCAAAGGCAAGTTCGAAAAAGACAAGTTTGAGCGGCCTCGGGGCGACAAATTTGCCGACGACAAGCCGTCTTTTGACAAGCCGAAAAGCAAAAAATTCGATGAAAAATCGGACTATGCGCCGACCAAGGGCAAAAAATCCGCCAAATCCACGCCACCCGTTGAGTGGAACGATGACCCGGCCCCACGCAAGAAAAAGCCCAAGGCTGCACCAAAAAACGGCAAGCCACGCGGCGGTGAGTCTGGTGGGGATGCAGCCCCACGTCGTCGCGCCATGGCGGATGGTGCCTTGAGCGAGGCAAAGCCAAGCCGCAAGCCTAAAGGCCCACCACCGCCAAAAGGCAAAGCGAACAGCAAGAAAAACAAAGCCCGTGCAGCTGCTGCTAAAGCAGCGGCCAAAGGCAAGTCGGGCAAATAGGCCTTAAGCAGGCACAGGCAGTGACGGAAGCGCCTCCAGCGCGTTTCCGTCAGGTCCCGTCAACGTCAGCATCTTGGTCGCCTCGGCACGGCCGCGTAGCGTGGCCTCTTCGACCGCCGCAATGCCGATCCCCATTGGCATGGTGATCCCGCGCGCGGTTTCCGCATCCAAAATCACAGACAGATCATGGCGTTTGCAGGCTTCCTGCATGCGTTTGGCTTTGTTGATCGTATCGCCGATGTAGACCACCTGGCGCTTTTCCCAACCACATTCGCCAACCGCCACCGGGCCGCCCGCGATCCCGAGCCGCAATGTTGGTGCCACGCCGTATTTCTTGAGGTAATGCGCTTGTCGCACGGAGAGGGTCTGAAAAATTTCATCAATACATTGCAGCAACGGCATATTACCGTCTGGACCACGGTCCCGCCAACTCATGATGATCTCATCACCAACGTAGTTGTGGATCACACCGCGGTTGCGTTTGATCGCCGCATCAATATCCAGAAAAACACCCGTGATGAGCTCCAGCGCCTTCTGATCTCCGAGTTTTTCGGTGATGGCCGTGGAGTCTTTCAGGTCAGCCAACACAAAGATCCGCCGTTCCTCTGTAGGGCGCGCATAGCGCCCCAACAGGAAGTAGGTCAGTGTCCGGCCACCAATCAGGCGACGCGCCTGCAGCATCACCTGAATGACCACACCGGCGCCCAGCGCAAACAGGAAATCTGGTGCAAAGCCGTTCTGAAACCACTGAAGGTAGATTTCCCGGTCGCCAATCAGAACCAGGTGAGAGCTTGCCAGCGCGACGTAGATGATAAGGCAGGTGATAATGACACGCAGCGCCACGCCCCGACGGAACTTCAGGCTGCGCTGCCAACGGCCAATGGCGCTGTTGCTGATCCAGACCTCCAGCACTACGGCCACAGAGGCCACCACCATGCCTCGCACAGCCCCGCGTATAGGCGCTTTTAACCCCCAATTGCGGTCGAGGATCTCATTCATCATGAGGCCATAGAGCGCGCCAATGATGGCACCCGCCACCAGCACAAACACAAACGACCCAAAGGTGCGCCTCATCTTACTTCCCGTCCCGTTTTGGAGTGCCGTCTATGCGACCTCAACGCATGTAAGCACAAATTCCGTCGCTACAACAAAAGAGAAACCCCCGAAGCCAGGCCTCGGGGGTCGTCAATTCTTGTGTCCAAAGCTGGAAAGGTGTGCTTAGAGCAAACCTTCACGCTGTGCTTTCTTACGTGCCAGTTTACGGGCACGGCGGATCGCTTCAGCCTTCTCGCGCGCTTTTTTCTCGGACGGCTTTTCGAAATGTTGCTTGAGCTTCATTTCGCGGAAGACGCCTTCACGCTGCAGCTTTTTCTTCAGGGCACGAAGCGCCTGATCGACATTGTTGTCACGAACACTAACCTGCATGTGGTTTTCACCACCTTTCTAAGTTTGAGTTGCAATGAAATTGCAGGAGGCCGCCGTATAGCAAAGGGTCCAAAGTTTGTCTAGTATCGTAGTCAGTGCAACAGAGCTTGTTTCACAGCGCCGGAGAGCTTCCATGTCAGACACCGCCCACACCGATATCAAAAGCCAACTTCTTGAGGCCGCAGAGATGCATGTGCCGTTTGATGGCTGGTCTGATGCAAGCTTTCAGGCCGCCATCGCCGACAGCGGCGTCGACCCGGCCGTGGCCAAAGCGCTTTGCCCGCGGGGCGCCGTGGACTTGGCTGTCGCTTACCACAAACGCGGTGATTCTCAGATGGTGGCGGCCCTGACGGATGCGACGCTTGCCGAGATGAAAATTCGGGAAAAGATCACCTTTGCCGTCCGCACGCGATTAGAACTCTGCCCGGATCGGGAAATTGTGCGTCGGGGTAGCACGTTGTTTGCCCTGCCCCAATATGCGGCGACCGGCGCGCAGCTGATCTGGGGCACAGCCGATGCGATTTGGACGGCAATTGGCGACACGTCACAAGACTTCAATTGGTACTCTAAGCGCGCAACCTTGTCCGCGGTTTACTCCGCAACGGTGCTTTATTGGCTTGGCGATGACAGCGACGGCCATACCGCCACCTGGGCGTTTTTGGATCGGCGCATCGAGAATGTGATGCAGTTTGAAAAAACCAAAGCGCAGTTCAACAACAGCCCGGTTGGCAAAATGATGTCCGGACCGCTTGGCGCGCTCTCCAAGCTGCGCGCGCCCACGATTCCGGGCAACATGCCGGGTCATTGGGGACAGAAAGGCAGCTAAGCTACCTGTGCTTTAAAAAAGAAAAGGGGGCCAAAGCCCCCTCTGAATTCCAGCGAGTATTTCTTGGTCTCGCGTGACCCTAGGCAGCCAGACCTTTGGAACCGATGTTGAGGAACTTCTTGCGGCGGTTGGCCACAAGATCTTCTTTGGACATGTCTTTCAACTCGCCCAGCATGGTCTCAATCGCCGAAGCCACACTCTTCATGGTGGCCTGACGATCACGATGCGCGCCACCCATGGGTTCTGCGATCACACGGTCGGCAACGCCCAGCTGCTCCAGATCCTGCGCAGTCACTCGCAACGCTTCAGCCGCTTCGCGCATCTTGGTGCTGTCTTTCCACAGGATCGACGCACAGCCTTCAGGGCTGATCACGGAGTACACCGAGTGCTCCAACATCGCGACGCGGTTGGCGGTGGCAAAGGCCACGGCGCCACCGGAGCCACCTTCACCGATGATCACGGAAATCAACGGCACGCCAATTTGCAGACACATCTCTGTTGAACGCGCGATGGCCTCAGATTGGCCGCGTTCCTCAGCACCCTTACCCGGGTAAGCACCAGCAGTGTCCACCAGCGTTACAACTGGCAGGCCAAATTTGTTGGCCATTTCCATCAGGCGCACTGCCTTGCGGTAGCCTTCCGGACGGGCCATGCCAAAGTTGTGGGAAATCCGCGACTTGGTGTCATGGCCTTTTTCCTGACCAATCACCACAACCGGCTGATCGTTGAAACGCGCAAGGCCGCCCATGACGGCGAGGTCATCGGCAAAGTTCCGGTCCCCCGCCAGAGGGGTATAATCGGTGAACAGCTCGTTGATATAGTCGCGGCAGTGCGGACGGTCCGGGTGGCGCGCGACCTGGCATTTGCGCCAAGGGGTCAAGTCTTTGTAAAGCTCTTCAAGCAACTCCGCTGCTTTGCGGTCCAGCGCGGCGGCTTCGTCTTTGACATCCATCTCTTCGTTCTGCTGCGCAAGCGCCCGCAGTTCTTCGGCTTTGCCCTCAATCTCTGCGAGCGGTTTTTCGAAGTCGAGATAGTTGGTCATTGTGCACTCCACACACTGGTTTCTTGACAAGGCTATATGACGGTGACTTTGGGTAATTGCAACGGGAAGCGCACAAAGCCGCGCCACATTAGACATCAAAGCGCGGCGTTAGCCTGCCGAAACCATGGGCGCCACAACGGGATAGAGCGACAGGACAAGCAAGCCTGCCATGGTCCAGTTGAAGGCAGTTAAACGCGCGGGAGAGGTCAGGAGCCGCCGCATTTGCTGCCCCAAGACGGTCCAGCTGGAGACACAGGGCAAGTTCACCGCACCAAAGGCAGCAGCGACCAGAAGTACCGCCGTCAGTGAGCGATCTGGAGCGTAGAGCGTGACTGCGGTGAGCGCCATAGTCCAGGCCTTTGGGTTGACCCATTGGAAGGCCGCCGCCTGCAAGAAGGTCATCGGTGTGCCACCCGTGCCTTCGCCCTCCTCGGGCGCCCCCGCATTGGCGACTTTCCAAGCCAGCCACAGCAGGTAAGTCACTGACGCGACCGCCAAAACTGTGTGCGCAATGGGATAACTGTCAAACACCTGCATCAACCCTACGCCGACCAAAGCCACCATGACCACAAAGCCAATGCCGACGCCAAGCATATGTGGGATCGTGCGTGCAAAGCCGAAGTTGGCACCAGAGGCCATGAGCATAAGATTGTTTGGTCCCGGAGTGATCGAGGACACAAAGGCAAACAGGAGAAGAGCGGTCAGGATATCGTAAGTCATGGACCAAGCGTGACGCAAAGCTCGCGCATTTGAGTTGCGTTTTTGTGCGCAAGACAGATAAATTCACAACTTATGACGGCGCTTGATCAAATTGACGAACACATATTGCGTGAACTCTCCAAGGACGGGCGTATGAGCAACCTGGCTTTGGCAGAGAAAGTGGGGCTGTCCCCCTCTGCCTGTTTGCGGCGCGTTGCCGCGCTAGAGAAGACCGGGATTATCACTGGCTATCGCGCGGTTCTGGACAGGGCGGCCTTGGGGACAGGGTTTGTGGCCTACATCACTGTGGGCTTAAACAAACACACCAAGGACTCACAATTGGCGTTTGAGCGGGCGATGGCGCTAGCCCCGGAGGTGCGGGAGTGTCACAACATCACTGGGCAGGTGGAGTATCTGCTTCGGGTAGAGGCGGCAGATTTGCCGTCTTATAAGCGCTTCCATACCGAGGTTCTGGGCACGGTCGAACAGGTACATTCGATTACCAGCTATGTGGTGATGGGTTCGCCAAAAGACGAGCGCGCCTAAGCGATTTTGCCAAATAAAAACGCCCGCGAATTCATAAGTCACGGGCGCTTCTATATTCTTATCAGGGCCTTACAGTTAGCCTGCCGCGATCAATTCCGCTTGTGCCACGATCACTTCGGCTTGTTTGATGGACGCAATATCGACCAAGCGGCCTTTATAGACAGTGGCGCCTTCGCCGTTGGCTTTGGCCTGTTCCATCGCAGCAAGGATCTCACGCGCTTCATTGACCGCTTCGTCAGATGGGGTGAACACCTCGTTGGCCAGCGCGATCTGTTTTGGGTGGATTGCCCATTTGCCAACCATGCCCAAAGTGGCAGAACGTTTGGCCTGCGCGATGTAGCCTTCATCGTCGGAGAAGTCGCCAAACGGACCGTCCACCGGCAACACGCCGTGGGTGCGGCAGGCAGCCACAATTGCGGCCTGCGCCCAGTGCCATGGGTCAGACCAGTGTTTCTGGCCTTCATGCAACATGTAGTAGTTTTCCTGCGTGCCACCAATACCTGTGGTCTGCATCCCCATGGACGCGGCAAAGTCGGCGGCGCCGAGGGACATGGCTTCGAGTCTTGGAGAAGCAGCGGCGATGGCTTCTACGTGGGCGATGCCGGCGGCCGATTCGATGATGACTTCGAACGCGATGCGCTTTTTGCGGCCTTTGGCGGCTTCAATCGCGGTCACCAATGCATCCACGGCGTAGATGTCTTCGGCGCAACCGACCTTGGGGATCATGATCTGATCAAGACGCTCACCGGCCTGCTCCAACAGATCAACAACGTCGCGGTACCAGTATGGCGTGTCCAGACCGTTGATGCGCACCGACAGGGTCTTTTTGCCCCAATCAATTGAATTGATTGCCTCAATTGCATTCGCACGCGCCATGTCTTTGTCCGATGGCGCCACAGAATCTTCCAGATCGATGTTGATCACATCCGCCGCAGACGCCGCCATTTTGGCAAACAGCTTGGTGTTGGACGCTGGGCCAAACAGCTGGCAGCGGTTGGGACGGGCGGGGGCGGCAGGCTGAAGTCGGAAGCTCATGACGTCACTCTCTAAGTAAGGATATTACGTTTTTCTGACGCCGATTGTTAGGAAGTTGCGTGATTAACCGCAAGTGAATTGTGCGTACGCGGCATTAATTTCGCTGCGTTGCGGCGCAAATGCGTGGTTTGGCACGTCGGTATTGTGTCGGTATCGCAGCTGTATCACGGAGGTGCGAATTTTTCGCGGATGCAGCAAATTTCTTTCGTTAATCCAAGTCCCTTTCGAAGAAATTTGCAATGCTATGATGTACAGACGCAATATTTGAGAACCTGACCCGGCGCCCAGCGCATAAACTTTGTCCGTTAACTGGGGATGATACGAAAAGGACGCGCGATGATCGAAACTCCATACCTTCTGTTCTTGGGTGATGCACCGGACCAACTGGCCGCCAAAGTGGCGCAGGGCATCAAAGACTGGCGTCCAGAGAATGCCGTAGGGCAATTCCGCATGGAAGGCTGCAAAGCCGATATGGGGCTGACCGACATGAGTCTGGTGGAAGCCCGCGAAGCGGGTGCTAAAACGCTGGTGATTGGCGTGGCCAATCGTGGCGGCGTGATTTCCCCCGAATGGAAAAAAGTGCTAGTGATGGCGCTGGAAGAGGGTTTTGATCTGGCCTCCGGCCTGCACAACCTGCTGCGCGACGAGCCGGATCTGGTGGCGGTGGCTGAGGCGACCGGCCAGAAGCTGCACGATGTACGGGTTCCAGAAGTCGAGTATCCAATCGCCAACGGTAAGAAGCGCAGCGGCAAACGCGTGCTGGCTGTGGGCACTGATTGTTCCGTTGGCAAGATGTACACCGCCCTCTGCATGGATGCGGAAATGCGCAAGCGGGGCATGAAATCCACCTTCCGCGCCACCGGTCAGACCGGCATTCTGGTGACCGGCGACGGCGTACCGCTGGACGCGGTGATTGCCGACTTTATGGCAGGCTCCGTGGAGTGGCTGACGCCGGACAATGACGAGGACCACTGGGACCACATCGAAGGTCAGGGCAGCCTGTTCCACGTGTCTTACTCCGGTGTGACCATGGCGTTGATCCACGGCGGCCAGCCGGACGCACTGATCCTGGCGCACGAACCAACCCGCGACCACATGCGTGGCCTGCCGGAGTATCAGCAGCCCAGCCTGCAAGAGCTGCGCGATCTGGCGCTGCCGCTGGCCAAAGTGGCCAACCCGGCCTGTCAGGTTGTGGGCGTGTCGGTGAACACCCAGCACATGGCGGAAGATGAGGCAAAAGCCTATCTGGCGCGGGTTGAAGCCGATATGGGCCTGCCCGCCACAGACCCGTTCCGTTTTGGCGCGGGCAAGCTGGTGGATGCACTCTCAGCGCTTTAACGTTGCGACAACGAGCCGGGGGCGCGGCCCCCGGCCCCCCGGGATATTTCCGGCAAGAAGAAAATGGGCAGGCGCGTCTGAACGCCTGTCAAATGGCAAAAGCGCGACCTGAAAGGCTGTCCATGCAAATTTCCGTCACCCCTGATGTGTTCAAACTGGCGCAGGTGTTCACCATTTCCCGTGGCTCACGCACTGAAGCCAAAGTTCTGACCGTGAAGGTCGAGGAAGACGGATTTTTAGGTTGGGGTGAATGTGTGCCCTATGCGCGCTATGGCGAGACATTGGAGAATGTCACGCAGCTGATCGAAAGCGTAAAAGGCCCGGTGACCCGTGAAGGGCTGTATACTTTGCCTGCGGGCGCGGCCCGCAATGCGCTGGACTGTGCGCTCTGGGATCTGGAGTGCAAGAAGGCCGGAAAGCGCGCTTGGGAGTTGGCTGGCTTGCCGAAGCCGGGACCGGAGATCACCGCCTACACGCTATCTTTGGCAGAACCGGCAGAGATGCAGGCCCAAGCGGCCAAGAATGCCCATCGGCCTTTGTTGAAAATCAAACTGGGCACGCCGGATGACATGGCGCGTCTGGAAGCGGTGCGCGCCGGTGCGCCAAAATCCACCATCATTGTGGATGCCAATGAAGGCTGGTCTGCCGAGGTCTATGCCGATCTGGCGCCGCATCTGGTGCGGCTGGGTGTGGCGCTTGTGGAGCAACCGCTACCCGCTGGGGACGATGACGCCCTGTTGGGCATGGAGCGCCCGGTGCCTGTCTGTGCCGATGAGAGCGCGCATGACTGCTCAACCCTGTCCAAGCTCAAGGGCAAATATGATGTGGTGAACATCAAACTCGACAAAACCGGCGGTCTAACCGAGGCGCTGCGCTTGCGTGAAGCGGCCTTGGCGGAAGGCTACAAGGTGATGGTCGGCTGCATGGTCGGCAGTTCGCTGGCGATGGCCCCGGCAACACTGGTGGCTCAGGGCGCCATGGTGACCGATCTGGACGGGCCGCTGTTGTTGGCCGAAGATCGCGACACGCCGCTAACCTTTGACGCAGACGGCGTGCATCCGCCCAGCGCGGCGCTTTGGGGCTAAGCCATGACGGACCGGTGGGCGGTGATTTCCGACGTCCATGGCAACGTGGACGCATTGCGAGCGGTGCTGGCCGAGATTGACCGGCTGGGTTGCTCCCGCATCCTGAACCTTGGCGATCACGCCAGTGGGCCTTTGGCGGCAGCGGAAACGCTGGATGTGCTTATGGCGTGGGATGATATGATTTCTGTGCGCGGCAACCATGACCGCTATCTTTTGGCTCCCCCGGAGACGCTGGGCCCGTCGGATGCGGTGGCGGCAGCACAGTTGACGAACGCCCACAAGGAATGGCTTGCAGCGCTGCCGCCAACAGCCTTGGTGGAGGATGTCTTCCTTTGCCATGGCACGCCGGACAGTGACGAGACCTATTGGCTGCATGATGTGACGTCGCACGGGGATTTGGTGGATCGCAGCGCGTGTGCGGTGGCGGCATTGGCAACCCCTGCGCCTGTTGAGGCACAGGTACTGTTATGTGGTCACACGCATTTGCCGCGCATTGTGCAACTGGCGACTGGTGCAGTGGTGCTCAATCCCGGCAGCGTTGGCCTGCCCGCCTATGACGACGTCACGCCGGTGCCACATGTGGTGCAAAGTGGTGACCCAGCGGCGCAGTTTGCGGTGTTGGAGCGCGGACCCCATGGGTGGAACATCTCCCTGCACCGGGTGGCCTATGACGCCAACCGGATGGTGACGCTTGCGCAGGCGCACAACCGCTCAGACTGGGCGCATCCGTTGAAAACCGGATGGTTTGAGACCTGAGATTTCGAAACACGCTTGACCTGTGGTGCAGCGCACCCGACAAAGCAGCAGATTGCTAGGAGAGACACACGATGAGCCGCACTGTTTACGTCAATGGCGAATACCTGCCGGAAGAAGACGCCAAGATTTCGATTTTCGACCGGGGCTTCCTGATGGCGGACGCGGTCTATGAGGTGACCTCCGTGCTGGACGGCAAGCTGATCGACTTTGAAGGCCACGCTGTACGTCTGAAGCGCTCGCTGGATGAGTTGGAGATGGCAGAGCCTTGCAGCAAAGACGAGTTGCTGGCGATCCACCGCAAGCTGGTCGAGGACAACGGCATTGTGGAAGGTCTGGTGTATCTGCAGGTCAGCCGTGGCAGCGATGGTGACCGCGATTTTGTCTTCCCGTCTGAAGACACGCCCCCGTCCATCGTGCTGTTTACCCAGAACAAACCGGGCCTGGCGGACAGCCCCGCGGCCAAGAAGGGCGCGAAGATCATCTCGATTGAGGACATCCGCTGGGGCCGTCGCGACATCAAAACCGTGCAGCTCTTGTATCCGTCGATGGGTAAGATGATGGCCAAAAAGGCGGGTGCGGATGACGCTTGGCTGGTGGAAGACGGCTATGTGACTGAGGGAACCTCCAACAACGCGTATTTTGTGAAGGATGGTGTGATTGTCACCCGTCCGCTGAGCAACGACATCCTGCATGGCATCACCCGTAAGGCGGTTTTGCGGATGGCGGCTGAAGCGCAGCTGAAAATCGAAGAGCGTCTGTTCACCGTTGAGGAAGCGCAGTGCGCGGATGAGGCGTTTACCACTTCGGCGAGTGCCTTTGTGATGCCGGTCGTGGAGATCGACGGCGTGGCGCTGGGAGATGGCACACCAGGGCCAATTGCGACCCGTCTGCGTGAGATCTATCTGGACGAGAGCAAGAAGGCGGCGATCTGAGGATCGGCCTGATCGCGAGTAAATGGGAAGGGCTGGAGTGGCAACACTCCGGCCTTTTTTGTGGTCTTTTGGCTGCGCAGATCACAGCAAAAGCGCGAAGCGTCCCGTGAGCGGGGCATGGCATGCTGATTGTAAGCTAGGTGAGTGGTGGCAATCAGCATGAATTAAATGAGTAAACCAATGGTCGCCGAGATTCCCTCTCAAGTCAACCATTGGTTGCTTTGCCAATTCAGACTTCGCTAACTACCCAACTTTCATCACGATTTTGCCGATGTGGCCGCTGCTTTCCATGCGTTGGTGCGCCGCCACGGCATCCGCGAGGGCAAATTCGCTGTCCATCACAGGGGCAACACGACCGCTTTCCAGAAGTGGCCAGACATCCGCCAAAAGAGCTTCGGCGATTTTGGCTTTGGCAAGGTCACTTTGCGGGCGCAAAGTGGAGCCGGTGATGGTCAGACGGCGCATCATGACATGGGCAAAGTTGAGCTGGATTTGCGGGCCTTGCAGGAAGGCGATCTGTACCAGACGTCCGTCATCGGCGAGGGCCTTCACATTGCGTGGCAGGTAATCGCCGCCGACCATATCGAGGATCAGGTTGGCCCCGCCTTCAGCCCGCAGCACATCGACAAAGTCCTCCGAGCGGTAGTTGATGGCCTTTTCTGCGCCAAGCTTTAGGCAGGCTTCGCATTTCTCGTCAGAGCCTGCGGTGGTGAAGACGCGCGCGCCAAAGGCATTGGCGAGCTGGATGGCGGTTGTGCCAATGCCAGAAGAGCCACCGTGCACCAAAAAGCGTTCACCCGCTTTGAGACCGCCACGCTGGAAGACGTTGGAATAGACGGTGAAGAAGGTCTCTGGCAGACAGGCCGCCTCTTTCAATCCCATGCCTTTGGGCACGGGCAGGCAATGCGCAGCCGGTGTCAGCACATATTCGGCGTAGCCGCCGCCGGGCAGCAGAGCGCAGACTTCGTCGCCTTCGGCCCACTCACTTACCCCCGCTCCGACAGCGGCAATGGAGCCAGAAGCTTCGAGACCGGGCAGATCGGACGCGTTTGGCGGCGGATTATAGAGACCGGCCCGTTGCAGCACGTCCGGGCGGTTCACACCGGAGTAGGCCACCTTGATCAGAACCTCGCCGGGACCGGGGGTCGGGATCGGGCGTTGCACCGTTTTGAGCACATCCGCAGCACCGGGTTTTGAAATTTCAACGGCAGTCATGGTCTGTGTCATGGTGGTCTCCCTGTGATGTGCCTTCTGTCTAACAGAGGCTAGGCATAGGGGAACAGGCACTTTTGTCGCGCTGACGCGGCGACTGGGTCTCTTGCGATCTGAGGGATCGGGGATAGTGTGAAGGCATGCTAAAGATTCTTTCACATCCCGCCTTTGCCAAGTTGTTTGCCGCCCAAATTGTGGCATTGGCCGGAACAGGGCTGCTGACCATCGCACTTGGACTTTTGGCGTTTGAATTGGCCGGTCCTGCGGCAGGGGCTGTGCTGGGCACGGCCTATGCAATCAAGATGGTGGCCTATGTGGGCTTGGCACCCGTACTTGCGGCTGCGGTCAGTAAATTCCCCCGCCGTGCGGTGCTGATTGGGGCGGACTTGGTTCGTTTTGGCGTGGCGCTATGTTTGCCCTTTGTGGAGACAGTGGCGCAGATTTATGTGCTGATCTTTGTGATTCAAAGCGCCTCGGCCGTGTTTACGCCGACGTTTCAGGCCGTCATCCCCGATATCCTAAAAGACGAGGAAGATTACACCCGCGCGCTGTCCTTGTCCCGTCTGGCCTATGACCTCGAAAACCTGCTCTCCCCTGCCTTGGCTGGCATCCTACTTTTGGTGATGAGTTATCACGGACTGTTTGTTGGCACGGCGGCAGGCTTTTTGATTTCCACTCTGTTGATTCTGTCTACGCGTTTGCCCAAACGTCCAATGTCCAAAGAGCGCCCGTTCCGGGAGCGCCTTACCCGTGGCAGCTGGATCTATCTGGCCACGCCACGTCTGCGTGGCCTGTTGGCGTTTAACATGACCGCCTCAGCCTGTGTGGCCTATGTGCTGGTCAACACGGTGGTGTTGGTGCGGGATGGCTACGGCATGGGCGAAACCGGATTGGCCATTGCCATGGGGGCCTTTGGCACAGGCAGCATGATCACCGCTTTGGTTTTGCCAAGATTGCTATCTCAGCTGTCAGACCGAATGCTCATAGGCAACAGTGCGGTTTTGTTGGCCGGTTTGACGGTTGGCCACGGACTGGTGATGCAGACCATGGGCACATTGAGCTGGCCACTGCTCCTTGGCGTTTGGCTGCTGACCGGCATGTTGTATTCGGCAATTCTCACCCCGTCCGGGCGACTGCTGCGGCGCTCTGCCAATGAGGAGGACAGAACCGCCGTGTTTACCGCACAGTTTGCGCTGAGCCATGCATGCTGGCTGTTGGCCTATCCTTTGGCTGGCTGGAGCGCCACGGCAGGATCGCAGGCGGTGTCCCTACTTGTTCTTGGAGCGGTGGGGCTTGCCAGCGCGGTGCTTGGGTATGCCCTCTGGACGCCGTCACCAAAAGAAGTGGCGCATGACCACCCAGACTTGCCGGCAGATCACCCTCATCTAAAGGCGCATGGCCATGGCACACATGCGCATGCCTTTGTGATTGATGATGAGCACCAGGTTTGGCCCACTCAAGGGTAAGTGGGGTTAGCGCGCCAGCAGGCGCAGGCCTTGGGTCACGTCAGAGCGCACCGCGAGGCGCAGGCCGGGTTCGTCACCGGCTTTGAGCGCCGCAATGATCAAGCGGTGGTAATGCGGCGGCTCTGTTTGGCGCAAACGGCCATAGAGCGCGCGCATGGTGGGGCCCAATTGCAGCCAGACGGTTTCGGCCATGGCCAGCATCGCCGGGGCCTGGGCGCGCAAGTAGAGCGTGCGGTGGAATTCGAGATTGGCGCGAATATAGCCCACGGAGTCGCGGCGGCTGACGGCATCAGCCACGGTGCCGTTGATCGCGACAAGACGGTCAATCAGGGCCATATGGGCCCGCGGCAAGGCGCGGCTGGCAAGCTCGACTTCGATCAGGGCCCGCAGGGCGGCAAGTTCTTCGAGCCGTTCGCTGCTGAGTTCCGGCGTGGCGACCCGTCCGGAGTTGGACAACGTCAGCGCGCCTTCGGCCACCAGGCGGCGCACGGCCTCGCGGGCCGGGGTCATGGAAACCTCGAACTGTTTGCCGATGCCGCGCAGGGTGAGCGCCTCGCCGGGTGCAAGTTCACCATACATGATACTGGTGCGCAGCGCGCGGTAGACGCGGTCATGAGCGGCGGCGGATTGGTCTTGCGGTTGACGGCTGGATGGGATCATGCCGTCTTTGTGATCACAAACGTCAGAAAGGTCAATGCGGCGGGGTTACGCGGCAAATTGGTAGCGGTGCAATTCCTGTCCGTGGTCGCGCAGCCAGCGGCGTGGGGCCTCGTAAGGGCCGTGAATGATGGAGACTTCGTTCCAGAAGGCTTGGGAGTGGTTCATCTCCTTGAGATGCGCCACCTCATGGGCCGCCACGTAATCCAACACATCTGGCGCGGCCATCACCAGACGCCAAGAGAACATCAGCGCCCCAGTGGAGGAGCAAGACCCCCAACGGGAACGGGTGTCACGCAGAGTGAGTTTGGTCGGCTGACGCCCCAAGCGCGCGCCGTAATGATCCACCGCTTCGGCGAGTCGGTGGCGCGCGAGTTCCTTCAAAAAGCCCTGCACCTTGCGCGCGACCTGCTCGGGCTTGCCGGGCACGGAAAGCTCATCGCTTCCCAGGCGCACGGATCGGCCCTCACCGGCAACTATCAATCGTGGACGCCCGGCGACTGGCACCGATGCGCCATGTGCGACCGCCACAGTTTCGGGCTGTTGTGCGACCTGCTTGCGCAGCCAGTCCTGTTTCTCAAAAGCAAAGGCCATGGCCTCGCGCTCTGAAACGCTGGAGGGAATCGTCAGTGTCACCTTCCCATCAAGCCGCGACACCCGCAGGCTGATGCGCCGCGCGCGGCTGGATCGGCGCAAAGCCACCGCTACAGGAGGCGTTCCGGGGATGATATGTTGCGCCATGCGCGCTCCTATATCGACAATGCGATGTTACCCTTTGACACGGGGCCATTGTTATGGCACCTCCCCCAAATCGTCGAGAGAGACTCAACCGATTGAAGGGGACAACCCATGCCCAAGGAAGAATGGGGCGTCAAGCGCGTTTGCCCAACCACCGGCAAACGATTCTATGACCTGAACAAAAACCCAGTCATCAGCCCTTACACGGGCGATGTCGTGGAAGTAGACGCCGGCAAGAGCCGGATGATTGCGGCAGACGAAGCGGATGCGGCAACACTGAAAGCCAAAGCGTCTGATGCAGACAACGCGGATGACGTGTTGGATGATGATGACACCGTTGATCTGGACCTCGAAGATGATGTCCTGGATGACGATGATGAGGACGACAACGTTTCGCTGGATGAAATCGCGGACGTGGCCTCTGACGACGAAGAAAACTAATCGTCAAAAAAGTTTCCCTGGGGCGGAATTTTTCGCTTGAACCCGCCCCGGGATGCGCCTAATTAGGCGCGCACAGGCAGAGATGCCTACCAGGTTTGGGGCCTTAGCTCAGCTGGGAGAGCGCTACAATGGCATTGTAGAGGTCAGGAGTTCGATCCTCCTAGGCTCCACCAAACCAACCTCCGGACAGTCAAGTCAGACCGGCTCCATACTCGGGTTGTGTCCGCTGTTTCGCGCCCATCGCTTTCGCAAAAAACAACCCAATCCGCCTGAAAAACCGTCAGGTCCTGGTGGCTGTGTCGTGGAGGCGGGACTTGAATTCGCTGTATTTGCGCCGACTGATCGGGACCTCGTCCCCATTGCTCAAGAGGCAAGCATAGGCGCTGCCCTTTTTCTTGATGTCCACGACATGGGCCAAACGCACCCAATGGGAGCGATGGCAGTGTATGCCGTCAAGGTCCGCGAGCTTCTCGACGCACTCGCCAAACTGCTCGGACAACAGACTACGGCCCTGAGTAGTGACCACCTCGACGTAGTGGTCTTGTGCATGCATGCGGATGATGTCGTTTCCAAGATCAAGCGGCACGGACGCGATCAGGCCTCTTAACGACACGGGCGTGGGCTCGTCGGGCTCGGCGGGCTCAACGGGCGGCGCTTCGCGGCGCAGCAGGTAGATCAAAGCACCGGCAATGACAAAGCTGGCCGGCGTGACGGCGACAATCTCTTCGAGCAGCAAACCCAGAAACGTCGTAGCAGTTGGTTCGCCCTCTTCCGGATTGCCAAAACCATAGTCCAGCGCCAGAGAGACGCAGCCAAACAGAATCGGCAACATCAAGGCCGACACGATGGTGGGCCAGGGATTGCGCCAGCCCAGCCGTTGGAGCAAGGCCACACCGGACAGAAACAGCAAAAATCCAAAAAACAGATGTGTCGCCCAAAGCCTATAAGCCACCAGAATCGGTAGGCTTGAGGTGTGTTCCGGCTGCAGAACCAACACCACCACTGCACCAGCCACCGAAGCAGCAAATGTGGTTTTTAGTGTTTGAGGGGTGAGGGCAATCTTCTGCGAAATCATGCTCCCTCGTTACCACCCGCTTCGCGACCGGTCCAGAAACGACCGTTCGCGAAATCCGCGTGACCACACACGCAGATCGCCGCCCACTCAAGCATCTGCGCTGGATCGGTAAGCCGCCTTTGCGCCAGTCCTCAGTCCACTGCCTCGCTGCGCTCCCGCACCGCGAATTGCTTTGCGCCCAAGACCTCGGGTGCAGCGGCGGCAGGACCAACGCACGGCTATAGCTCTTGCGCGCCACATGTCCGCTAAGAGCCAGAACAGGATGGACTTGATGACATCGACACAGCTCGCTCAAAGCGACCGTTTTTCCGACAGCGCCCGGCGCAGATGGCAGCTCAAAACGCGGCAAACCCGCCTTCGGGCCTTGCTTTGGCTGCTTGTGATGACAGCCGCATTTCAGGCGCTGTTTGCCTCTCTGCCCTCGCTTGACCTCTGGGTGTCGTCTCTGTTTTGGAGCACGGAAGAGGGGTTTTATCTAGCGCAGGCCGACAGCCTGAAACAACTGCGGGCCATCGGCTATCATGCCTATACGGCGATGGCTGTTCTGGCGCTGATTGGTGCTTTGCTGGCGCTCAAACATATCAAACTGCTCACCATCCCCGGGAGCGTTTGGCTTTTCCTGGTTGGGGTTTATCTCTTTGGACCGGGCCTGTTGGTGCACTCCATCCTGAAGGCGCATTGGGGACGCGCGCGGCCTGTCGCGACCACGGAATTTGGCGGAGACCTGCTGTTCACGCCGCCTTTTGAAATTGCGGCGCAATGTGTCGCCAACTGCTCCTTTGTTTCCGGCGAGGCCGCTGGCGCGACCGCCTTTGCCATCGCCGCCTATGTGCTGACCCGATTTGTCAGGTCGTCGGCACTCCGCCGCACCCTATTTGGCTCGGCGCTAAGCCTAGCCGTCGCAGGCGCCTTACTGCGTGTGGTGTTTGGCGGTCATTTCCTATCTGACGTGATCTTCTCGGCGCTGTTTGTGTCTTTGATCGCGGTTGGGCTCTCCTTCTTCTTGAGCAATCGCAACGGAATCCTGAGGGCTTTGAAAAATATGAAACCTCGAATCTGAACAAAGCGCCCACGCAACGCAAAACCCCGGCGCATCGCTGCGCCGGGGTTTCGTTTTGCTAAACTGCGCCGAAGCGCCGTCTGGCTTTAGAAGTGCGCCGACTTGGTGTTGGCCGGAACTTCCAGAGGAGGTGCAAACTTGGTCAGGTCGATGCCTTCCACAGCGGTTTTGTACTCTTCCAGAGTTGGTGTGCGGCCAAGGATTGCGGACAACACAACCAGTGGTGTCGATGCCAGCAGCGATTCACCTTTCTTCTCCGGAAGGTCGCCCACAACGCGGCCCTGGAACAGGCGGGTTGAGGTTGCCAGAACGGTGTCACCCTTCTCCGCCTTTTCCTGGTTACCCATGCAGAGGTTACAGCCTGGGCGCTCGAGGTAGAGAATGTTCTCATACTCGGTGCGGGCCTGCTGTTTTGGGAACAGATCGTCAAAGGTAAAGCCGGAGTAGCGCTCCAGGATCTCCCAGTCGCCCTCTGCCTTCAACTCATCAATGATGTTGTAGGTTGGGGCAGCAACAACCAGCGGTGCCTTGAACTCGACTTTGCCGTTGGCAGCTTCGAGGTTCTTCAGCATCTGCGCCACAATCTTGATGTCGCCTTTGTGCACCATGCAGGAGCCGACAAAGCCCAGATCAATCACCTTCTCTGCATTGTAGTAAGACACAGGGCGAATGGTGTCGTGTGTGTACCGCTTGGACACGTCTTCGTTGTTCACGTCTGGGTCGGCGATCATGGGTTCAACGATCTGGTCCAGATCAACCACAACCTCGGCAAAGTACTTGGCACTGTCATCCGGCTTCAGAGCGCCGTTCGCACCGGAACGGATGTCCGCGATACGTGCGTCCGCTTTGTCCAGCAGGCCTTGCAGCGTGTTGGTGCGGTTTTCCATACCTTTGTCGATCATGATCTGGATGCGGCTTTTCGCCAGCTCCAGGGACCCGATCAGCGTGTCATCGTTGGAGATACAAACAGAGGCTTTCGCCTTCATCTCTGCGGTCCAATCGGTGAAGGTGAAGGCCTGGTCGGCCAGCAATGTACCGATGTGAACCTCGATCACGCGGCCCTGGAAGACGTTGTCGCCGTGCTGCTGCAACATCTGCGCCTGGGTGGCGTGCACCACGTCGCGGAAGTCCATGTGGTCAGCCATCTTGCCCTTAAAGGTCACCTTCACGGACTCAGGGATCGGCATAGAGGCTTCGCCGGTCGCCAGCGCCAAAGCAACAGTACCGGAGTCCGCGCCAAAGGCGACGCCTTTGGACATACGGGTGTGGCTATCGCCGCCAACGATCACGTCCCAGTCATCCACGGTGATGTCGTTCAGCACTTTGTGGATCACGTCGGTCATCGCGTGATACTCGTCCTTCGGGTCACGCGCGGTGATCAGGCCGAAGTCGTTCATGAACTTCATCAGCTTCGGAATGTTGGCTTGCGCCTTCTTGTCCCAAACCGACGCGGTGTGACAGCCGGACTGATAGCCCACGTCCACGGAAGGGGAGATCACAGTCGCCGCCATCGCCTCAAGTTCCTGCGCGGTCATCGGACCAGTGGTGTCCTGTGAGCCAACAACATTCACTTTGACGCGCACGTCAGAGCCCGCGTGCAGCGTTGCACCCGGTGTGGTGCCCAACGCATTGCGGTTGAAGATTTTTTCAACTGCGGTCAGGCCTTGGCCTTCCACAGACAGCTCTTTGGATGGTGCGTAGGCAGATTTCAGTTCCTGACCGAGAGCGCCTGCAGCAAATGTCTGCAGTTTCTTACCAAAGACCACAGCGTAGGAGCCACCCGCCTTCATGAACTCCACTTTTTGCGGGGTGAAGGCCGCAGAGACGTCTTTCAGCACGTTGCCGTCCGCATCGCGCAGCGTTTTGTCTTTGGTGTTGATGGTCAGCACGGTGCCAGTGGCCACGGAGTAGGCTTCTTCCAGCACGGCTTCGCCGTCTTCATCCACAACAACATTGCCGTCCGCATCGGTCTTTTTGACCCAGTTGTCCAGATCAATGCCGATACCGCCGGTCACGCCCACGGTGGTCAGAAAGATCGGAGAGATGCCGTTCGTGCCCGCGACGACAGGTGCGATGTTGATGAACGGTACGTAAGGCGATGCCTTCTTACCGGTCCACAGCGCCACATTGTTCACACCAGACATACGGGACGAGCCCACACCCATGGTGCCTTTTTCCGCAATCAGCATCACACGTGCCTCAGGGTGCTGTTTCTGCAGTTCCTGAATGGCCACCTGGTCTTCCGGCGAGCACATGCATTTGCCGTGCAATTCACGGTCGGCACGGGAGTGTGCTTCGGCACCGGGCGACAGAAGGTCGGTCGAGATATCTCCGATACCGGCGATGTATGTCACAACTTTGATTTCTTCTTCGACTTCTGGGAGCTTGGTGAAGAATTCCGCCTTGGCGTAGCTTTCCAGCAGATCTTTGGCGATGGCGTTGCCGGCCTTGAAGGCTTCTTCAAGGCGATCAGTGTCGGCCTCATAGAGGAAGACCTGAGTCTTCAGCACGGCTGCGGCTTGCGCAGCAATCGCGGCATCGTCGCCCAGCGCCAGGTCAAGCAGTACGCGGACCGATGGGCCACCCTTCATGTGGGACAGCAGTTCGAAGGCAAACTCCGGGGTGATTTCAGCCACGTCAGCCGCGCCGAGAATGATCTCTTTGAGGAATTCGGCTTTCACACCTGCGGCGCTCGTGGTGCCTGGCAAGGTGTTGTAAATGAAGAACTTCAGGGAGTCTTCGCGGTGGGCGTTGCCGGTGTCTTTGATCTGTTCGATCAGTTCGCTGACCAGCGCGCCGCTATCAATTGGCTTTGGATTCAGACCTTCGGTTTTGCGGGTCTCAATCTCATTCAGATAATCTGTATACAAGCTCATGATGATCCTAGCGATTTGAGGTTGGCTTAAGCATGAACACCCTGTTTTTGACCCGGAGGCGATTCACAGGGCAGGTATTGTATGCCGATGTATACCAAGCTTGAAAAAGACGCAAGTTGCCCTTCGGAACAATTGTCTTGGCTTACTCAAACGTGATGTCGCAGAGCGGCGTATGACGACTATTGTAAGTGTCTACTGGCTCGTTTTCCAGACCACAACGCCGTACCAAAACAGACAAAACCGACGGCATATGGATCCGAGAAGAAGCCTACATCCAGAGGTTGCGACCTAAGTTCCGACTCGGAAAACGTCATGACACATGATGCCGCAGAACAAAGCGTCCGTTCAAAAATGAATTGACACAATCGAGATTTTGCCTGACTTGGTGACGGAGATGGTTCCCGCGACGACCTTTGTCAGAACGGGATGAAAAGGGAATACGGTGCGGCCTTCAAAGACCAACTCCGTAACTGCCCCCGCAACTGTAAGCGGCGAGCCTCCCGAGAACACCACTGAGCGCGATGCGTTTGGGAAGGTTCGGGAACGCGACAACCCGCAAGTCAGGAGACCTGCCATCACGACGATAACTTCAACCCGGGCGGGGCGTCCGGACAGGAGGCCAAGATGGCTTTACGGATTGATCCGTGTGAAAAACTGACTGTGCTTGCCCCGCGCTATCGCGGAGGGCGAGATGGCCAACCCCACCCACAGAATTTCGATTTGCACATCCTGCAAACATGTCGGCGAAAGCTGTCGTCCCGGTTATGAGTTGATCAAGCGCTTGCGCGCCGCCATTGATATGGCGGGTGATGCAATCACGGAAGAGTTCGAGATTTCCGGTGTGGCCTGCATGGCGAGCTGCAAGCGACCCTGCACCGTGGCCTATCACAGCACACGCAAGGCGACCTATCTTTTTGGCGACATCACGCCGGAACAGGACATTGAGGATTTGGTGTCCTTTGCCCAGCAATATGCGGTGCTTGGGGACGGCTGGTGTTCGTCGGTGGATCGCCCCGGCAAGCTGCGCAAAAACACCTTGGCACGGGTACCGTCAATGATGCTGGCGATTGAAGACAGCGCGGAGCGCCTATCATGATCGCAGGGCATCTGGTGGCAAAGAATGTGTGCTGGCGCCCCGGCAGAAACCAGCCCTTCCTGCTGAATCCTGTGAGTTTTGAGGTCTATCCAGGCCGCGTGCTTGGCGTGGTTGGCCCCAATGGTGCAGGCAAGTCGACGCTGTTGCGGATGGTGTATCACTATCAGAAGCCCACATCCGGGCAGATTTTGGTGGATGGACAGGACCTTTGGGGGATGTCCGCCAAAGTCGCCGCCCGCAAGGTGGCCGCTGTGTTGCAGGAACAACCAGGGGCCTTTGGCCTTTCGGTGCGCGATATTGTGGCTCTGGGGCGCACGCCTCACCGCAGTGGACTGTCGTCGGAAGGCGCAAGAGATGCGGAGATCATTGATGCGGCCATCTCCCGGATGCAGCTAGAAGCATTGGTTGCCCGCGATTTCGACACCCTCTCAGGGGGCGAGCGGCAACGGGTGATGGTCGCGCGGGCTTTGGCGCAGCAGCCGCAGGTTCTGGTGATGGATGAGCCCACCAACCACCTCGACATACGCCATCAACTCGAAATCCTATCGCTGATCCGGTCGCTTGGGCTGACCATCGTGGTCTCGTTGCACGATCTGAACATGGCCGCAGACGTGTGTGACGCCATCCTGCTGTTGAAAGACGGACACAGCCAAGGCTTTGGCAGCGCCAATCACGTGCTGAGCGAACAGCTTGTCTCTGACACGTTTTCAGTCACCGCCCAGCGCCAAGTGCTGAGCGTCAGCCAAAATCAACACCTCACTTTTCATCTACCTAACTAAAGGACCTTCTCCATGAAAACCCAACTGACAACCGTCGCGGTCAGCGCTCTTCTGGCTCTGTCCACCACCGCTGCGCTGGCGGAAACCACCGTGGACAGCTGCAACCGCCAAGTGACGTTTGACGCACCGCCCAAAGCGGCCATTTCCAACGACGTGAACCTGACCGAAATGATGCTCGTGCTGGGTTTGGCGGATCGCATGGTCGGCTACACCGGTATCTCTGGCTGGAAGACGCTGGACGAAGAGATGCGCGCGGGTGTGGAAGAACTGCCAGAGCTGTCCGCAAAATACCCAAGTAAAGAGGTGCTGATCGGCGCGGATGCGGACTTCTTCTTTGCCGGTTGGAACTACGGCATGAAAGTGGGCGGCGAAGTCACACCAGAGACGCTCGCGCCGTTTGACATCAAGGTTTATGAGCTGACCGAGAGCTGCATCCACATTGGCGAGAAAGACGCCGCCAGCATGGATGATATGTACAACGACATCCAAAACCTCGGCGCGATCTTTGACGTGAAAGACAAGGCGGATGCGCTTGTCGATGGCTACAAAGCAGACCTCGCCGCCTTCACGGATGGTTTGGCGCCTCTGGAAACGGCCCCACGTGTGTTTGTTTATGACAGCGGCGAAGACACGCCGTTCACCGCAGGGCGCTATGCGATGCCAAACGCGTTGATTGAAGCGGCCGGTGGTACCAACATCATGAACGATCTGGAAAAAAGCTGGGCCAAGGTTGGCTGGGAACCGGTTGTGGAGCGCAACCCGGAGGTCATCGTGATCGTGAACTACGGCAATGTGACCGCAGAAGAAAAGCGCGCCTTCATGATGAACAATCCGGCCTTTGCCGAGATGGACGCGGTGAAGAACGACCGGTTTGTGACCCTGGAATACATTGAAGCGACGCCAGGTCCGCGCAACATCGCTGCGGTGAAAACCCTCGCAGAAGCGTTCCGGGCGAAATAAATGACAGGAAGAGCAGCAGGACAGCCAAAGAGCAGGTTTCCTTATGTGATCGGCGCAGGGGTGCTCCTGTTGCTTTTCTCGATATCGGTCGCAATCAGTGTGGGGGCGGTCTCTGTGCCCCTGCAAACCGTCTGGAGCATCCTGATCAATCAGGTCGCGCCGGGCACAATTGAGCAGGACTGGTCCAAAGGACGGGAAGCGATTGTCTGGGACATTCGGTTTCCTCGCGCTTTGCTGGCCTGTCTGGTGGGCGCCGGATTGGCAGTTGTGGGCGGCAGCTTGCAGGCCGTGACGCGCAATCCGCTGGCCGATCCACATTTGCTGGGGATTTCTTCCGGCGCGGCCTTTGGGGCGATCATGGTCCTAATGCACACCGGCATGTTTTGGGGACTCATCACCGTGCCGTTGTTTGCCTTTGGCGGGGCCTTGGCGGCCACCTTACTGGTGCTGGCCGTGTCGCAGTTTGCCTCGGCCACCAGCGCGGATCGGTTGATCCTGGCGGGGGTGGCCGTGTCGTTCATTGTGATGTCGCTGGCCAATGTGCTGATTTTCCTTGGCGACCCACGGGCGACACATACGGTGGTGTTCTGGATGCTGGGTGGTCTGGGCTTGGCGCAGTGGAGTCATTTGATTTTCCCGCTGGCGGTGCTCGCCCTCTGCGGCACCTACATCTGGATCAATGCGCGGAAATTGAATGCGATGACGGTGGGGGATGAGACCGCCTCCACCCTGGGCATTCCGGTGGCGCGGTTTCGTCTGATGATCTTTGTTGTCGGCGCCATGATCACCGGGGTGATGGTCGCCTTTTCCGGCATGATTGGTTTTGTTGGCCTGATGGTGCCGCATATTGTGCGGATGCTGGTGGGCGGGGATTATGCCCGCGTGATCCCGGCCTCTGCCCTGTTTGGTGCAATCTACCTTTTGTGGTCCGACATCATCGCACGCACAATTATGGCACCGGAAGACATGCCGATTGGCATCGTCACCGGCTTGGTGGGCGGTATGTTCTTTGTCTGGTTGTTGCGGCGGCGGGCGCGGTAAAGCGCCCTGTCCTAATCACCTCAGAGAAGCGGATAGTTTTCCGAGTTCTCCAAGGCGTAGTGCCACCATTCATAGGGGTTGATCTCAAAACCGGCACCCACCATGAGACCCAACAGAATCAAACGATTTTGCTGGGCCTCACGGTGGATGTCGATCCTGGAGTGATGCGATTATTGCAGGGCGGCGTCAAAGTCTGTGCCCATATCGAGCACAGTGCCGTCTGCGCGGGTCAGCGTCAGGTCCACGGCGGTGCCGCGGCTGTGGTCTGACCCAATCTCGGGGTCTGCAACAAATTCGGGGTCGGGCCGTACCTCCCACAAGCGGCGTTGCACCGCTTGGGGGCGATAGGCATCCAGCAGCAGAAAGCGCAGTCCGAGGGCGGCGGCGCGATCAGCGGCATGAAAGAGGGCATCGGCGGCGTGTCTGTGCAGGCGCGCCTGTTGATCCTCCGGCGTGGTGTAAAGCACCTCACCGGCAAAGTTTTGGGTGGTCGCATAGGCCAGCTGCACGTCGATGGCTGCATGTTGGATCGCGACCAATGTCATGCAGGCACCTTCTGAGGGATGGCTGCTGTTGTTTGGCAACAGCGCACCTGGGCCTGCTCGGTCGGCACCATGTTTTGTCGTACGTCACAGCCCACGCCCGCCAGCTCGCAGCGGTCCTTGAAGAAGCAGCCTGCGGGCAGATTACGGTTGGACGGGAGATCGGTGTTGCTGAGAGCCTCGCCCAGCCCGCCGGTGGCGCGCATGGTGGGGATCGAGTCCAACAGGAGACGGGTGTAAGGATGTCTGGGCGCAGCAAGGACAACTTCCGACGCGCCGTGCTCCACCACCTGCCCCAGATACATCACCGCCACCTCATCACAGAGATAACGCACCACGGAGATGTCGTGGGAAATGAAAATGTAGGTCAGGTCACGTGCCGCCTGCAGCTCTTTGAGCAGGTTGAGGATTTGCGCCTGAATGGAGATGTCGAGCGCCGAGGTGGGTTCGTCGAGCACAATCACATCCGGGTCGGAGGACAGCGCGCGGGCAATGGCGATCCGCTGACGCTGGCCACCGGAGAATTCATGTGGATAGCGGTCCAGCACTTCGGGACGCAGCCCCACTTTGGCGGCAAGCTCTGCGGCCAGCGCACGCAACTCGGCCTTTGGGGTTTTGGAGACCGCAAAGACCGGTTCCGTGATCACGCGCCAAACCGGCATACGCGCGTTAAGCGAGCTTTGCGGATCCTGAAACACAATCTGCACATCGTGGTCTGCGCCAAAGTAACGGGTGACCTCCCCTTCAGAAGGTTTGCGGATGCCCATGAGCACCTGCGCCAAAGTAGACTTGCCACAGCCGGACTCTCCCACAATGCCCAGCGTTTTCCCGCGAGGAATATCCAGATCAATGCCATTAAGTGCGTGCACAAAGCCACGTGGACGGCCGCGCCAGTCTTCGCCAAAGGGAAAGCGCATGTGGATGTTGGTGAGCGTCATCACGCTATTGGTGTTCATGCGGTGACCTCCTCACAGAGCCAGCAGGCGGCTTGGTGTTTCTTACCCACATCCGTGAGTGATGGGCGCGAGTTGCAGGCGTCCCGCGCGTGGCAGCAGCGGGCCTGAAAGGCGCAGCCCTTGGGGGGATTGACCAGATTGGGCACGGTACCGGGGATAGAGGCCAGCGGTGCGCCCGGGTCCGCGTCTTCTGGCAAGGCTTCGATCAAAGCGGCCGTATAGGGGTGCTGCGGGTTGCCGAGCACCTTTTGGGCCGGTCCGGTTTCCACCACGCGGCCTGCGTACATCACATAGATACGGTCGCAAAACTGGCTGATCACCGCGAGGTCATGCGAGATGAACAATACCGAGGCGCCGGTTTGGCGGGCTTTGGCGTGCAGCAGTTGCAGCACCTGCCGTTGTACGGTCACGTCCAAAGCGGTGGTGGGTTCATCCGCCACCAGCAGCTTGGGAGAGCAGGCAAAGGCCATGCCGATCAGGATACGCTGCCGCATACCGCCGGAGAGCTCAAAGGGATAGCGCCCCAATATTTCTTCGGCATCATTGATGCGCATATCCTTAAGCAGTTCGATGGCCCGATCCCGGGCCGCCATGCCACGCAGATTGGAATGCAACTCGATCACCCGCAGCATCTGTTTGCCAATGGTCTTGGTTGGGTTCAGAGCCGTTTGTGGCTCCTGAAAGATCATCGCCACATCACCGCCGCGCAGGCGGTTCATCTCGCGCTCGGACATGGATTGCACATCGCGGCCAAGCAGGCTGATCTTGCCGCCGTCCTGCCGGAACGCGCCGTCCGGCAGGAGCCGCAGGGCGGTCATCGCTGTCACGGATTTGGCCGAACCACTTTCGCCGACAAGGCCAACAATCTCGCCCGGCTGGACTTCCAGATCCACACCGTTCACCGCATGCACATCACCTGCGAAGCCCGGAAACAGAACTTCCAGTCCGTCAATTTTCAATACTGGGTCCGCCATGTCAGCGTGCCTTCTGTTTGGGATCAAGGATGTCGCGGATGCCGTCACCCAAAAGGTTGAAGGCGGTGGCGGTGATCAGGATGGCGAAGCCTGGAAAGGCCGAGTACCACCACTGGTCCAGGATGTAGTTGCGTCCCGTCGCGACCATGGCGCCCCACTCGGCGGTGGGCTGTTGTGCGCCAAGGCCAATGAAGCTGAGCGCGGAGGCCAGAAGGATGGTGCTGCCGAGGTCCAGTGTGGCTTGCACCATGACCGGTGACAGGATGTTGGGCAGGATGTGCCAGCGTAGGATGTGCAGCTTGGACGCCTTGAAGGTTTCGGCGGCGGTCACAAAGGACATTTCCCGGATCAGCAGGGTTTGACCGCGCGAAATGCGCACATAGACCGGGATGCGCACCAGCGCGATGGCGATGGCCGCGTTGATCAGGCTTGGGCCCAACGCTGCGGCGAGCGCCATGATCAGCACCAGTGAGGGCACCGAGAGCACCACATCCATCATGCGCATAATCACCACGTCCACACGTCCGCCGATCAGGCCGGCAAAGACGCCAATGAAAGTGCCGATGGAGCCGGCGACAACCACAACAAAGAAACCCACGGCCACAGATTGCCGCCCGCCATAAAGAATGCGGGAGTAGAGATCGCGCCCAACTTCGTCGGTGCCAAAGAAGTTGTCCCAACTGGGCGCGGCCAGACGGGCGCGCAGGTCGATGGCATTGGGATCGTGCGTGGCAAAGACAGGTGCAAAGATCACCAGAAACAGCACGATCAGCACCACGGCCCCGCCGCCAAGCGTGAGCGGGCTTTTCTTGACTTGATACCAGAGATAGCCCCAATCCACCCGCGACAAGGCGCGTTTCACGGGGTTTGTAGAAACGGTTGCGTCGCTCATCACGAGACCTCCCGGATGCGCGGGTCAACCGCCATATAGATCAGATCAACCGCCAAGTTGATCAGCACATAGGCCAGCGAGACCACCACGGTGAAGCCCATGACCGCTGGGAAATCCAACGCCTGAATAGAGTTCACCACATAAGCGCCCATGCCAGGCCAAGCGAAGACGGTTTCTGTCAACACCGTCCCGTAAAGCAGGTCGCCCAGCGCGAGACCCAGCACAGTGATCGAAGGGATCATGGCGTTGGGCAGTGCCTCGGTGAAGACAATCTTGAAGCGGCTGAGGCCATTGGCCTTGGCGGTGCGGATATAGTCTTGCTGCAGCTCTTCCAGCATGGCCGCGCACCTGGCGGGCCACCACACCGAGGTGGACAAAGCCAAGGGTGAAAGCGGGCAGAAGGATGTGTTTGAGGGCGGAGCCGAAGGCTTGCAAATCGCCGGCCAAAAGGCTGTCGATCATCAGGAAGCCAGTGACGCGGGTGGGCATCTCAAGCGAGGGATCAATGCGCCCACCGCTGGGGAGCCAACCAAGGTTGCCATAAAACAACAGGATCACCAGCAGGCCCAGCCAGAAGGCGGGGGTGGAGATGCCGGTCACGGCGATCACACGCACAAAGTGGTCAATTGGTTTGTCTTTCCACACGGCGGAGGCCACGCCCAGCGGGATGCCCAATGCGGTGGCGAACAGCAGCGCGGTCAGCGCCAGCTCCAATGTGGCCGGGAAGAAGATACGCAGGTCCTCGAGCACCGGACGACGGGTGCGGATCGAGGTGCCAAAGTCGCCCTGGACCACGCCTTCGAGGTAGCGGACGTACTGGACCGGTAGCGGTTTATCGAGGCCGAGGGCCTCGCGGATGTTCTGCACAATCTCGGGCGTCGCGCGGTCACCCGCAATCATGCGGGCCGGGTCGCCGGGAATGAGATTGGAGATGGTGAAGGTGATGACCGTCACACCGAAGAGAACCAAGATCAGGAACATCAAGCGGCGGCGGATGACATTGAGGAAAGACATCGGCGCGTTTCTTTAGTGGCTGAAGGCCCCAGACCACCGGGATGATCTGGGGCCGATTGCTTAAGGCTTAGTCGGAGAGCGACATGTCACCGAAGTTGAAGATGTCTTCGAGCATTGGGTTGAAGACAAAGCCGGCTACATCATCACGCACGGCAATGCGGTAATCTTTCTGGAACAGATAGACGTAGGCGGCCTCGTCGGTCACGATCTCCTGAAGCTCACCGTATAGCGCGGAGCGTTCTGCCTGATCGGAGCTGACCACAGCCTGTTGCAGCAGACCGTCAACCTTGTCGTTGGAGTACCAGCTGCGGTTGCCCGCCAGACCATGGCGTTTGCTGTCAAACCAGTAATTGGTGAACATGTAAGGGTCCGCAAAATCCGGGCTCCAGTTGCCGGTTGCGATGCCAAATTCGCCAGTGTCAAAGCGCTCACGCATGGTGGCGTTGGCCAGCTTCTCCAGCTTCACGTTCAGGCCCAGTTGGGACAGATACGCCTGGGTTGCGATGGCGATTGACTCCCACAGGGGGTCACGGTCGGAATAGAGGAAGGTGATTTCTTCGCTTGCGCCACCGGCCACGTCGAGGGCTTTCTTCGCAGAGGCCAGATCATAAGAATACTGGGTCGCGTTTTTGTTCTGACCCCACATGCCTTCTGGGATCGGACCGTGCATTTGTACGCCGTTGCCGTCCAGAATGCCGTCGATGATACCCTGATAGTCCACAGCTGCGGAAATCGCACGGCGCACGTCAACATTGTCCAGCGGGGCCACTTTGTTGTTCAGGTAGAGATAGGTCACCTTCAGGCTTGGGTAGTTCTGTACCTCAACCCCATCGGTGCTGCCCAAGGCGTCCAGCTGATCCACCGGCAGGCTTTCGGCGATGTGTACGTCACCGGCTTCAAGCTTCAGACGACGGGCCGAGGCTTCTGCGATGATGTCGACGCGGATTTTCTCGATCTCAGGCGTGGTACCACCGTAGTTCGGGTTTGGCTCCAGCACGAGGTTTTGGCCACGCTCCCAACCGGTCAGCATGTAGGCGCCGGAACCAGCGGAATTGGCGGAGAGCCATTCGGTGCCGCGGTCGCCACCTTTGCCTTCAACCGCTGGGTTTACAATGCCTGCGCCGTTGTTGGCCAAAGTGTAGAGGAACGGTGCAAAAGGCTGCTCCAGCGTGAAGGTCACCTGCATATCGCCGGTGGCTTCGACTTTCATACCACCCGGGAAGGCTTCAGACGGGCCGCGGCCCAGATCCATCAGGCGGTTGAAGGAGTATTCCACGGCGGCGGCATCCACGGCTGCGCCGTCGTGAAACGCGTTGCGGAGGCCAGATCAAAGGTCCAGACCGTGCCATCGTCGGACGCCGACCAGCTGCTGGCCAATTCGCCCACCACGGAGGTGAGACCTTTGCCGTCCTCAGACACGTCATAGCGCACCAACCGTTGGAACAGCGAATATGTTACGGTCCAATCATTGTTATTCATGGTTTGTGCTGGATCGAGCGTTTGCGGGTCAGCCGCCTTAGCCACCACCAGGAGATCAGCATCGCTATCTGCGATGGCAATTGGGGCATTCGCCACCATGCCAAAGGAGATGGCTGCTGCGCCAACTACCTGGAACCACTGTGAATTTTTCATCTTCGCTGTCCTCCCATTGGGGACAGCGTCGGGCAGAAGGGTCTGAGGATGGGCGTGAATATTTCGGAGGCAATTGCCAGTGCAAACCAGTCGTTTACCAAGCTGGAAAAACGGGTTGCCACCTATCTGAGCAGCCGGCCCGAGGCGGTGGCCTTGGAAACCAGCGCCGAAATTGCTGAAAAACTACAAGTCAGCCCAATGACGGTGAGCCGGTTTTTCAAGAAGCTGGGGTTTACCAATTTGAACGAGCTGCGGGCAGATGCGCGGCGCGATCTCTATGGTCCAACCTCCGCACGAATCGGCAGCCGCTTCAAAAGCTTCAAACAGGCCAGCCAGACCCGCGACGCGACGCAGGATCATGCCATCGCCAATGCCGCCATTCGCACCGCGCTGGATTTGCGCGAAACCGAACGCTGGCAGGATGCGGTGCAATATGTCGCCCACTCTGACAGCGTCATGGCGGTGGGTTTTCAGGTGATGCAGTATCTGGCGAATGGCTTTGCCATGCGGCTCAAATACCTGCGCTCCAATGTGATTTTTCTGGATGGCACCGACGGGGTCTATGCCGAGGTCTTTGGCGATGACTCCGAGACCAAGGCGCTGATCCTGATTGATACGTTCCGGTACGGCAATCACGGGCCAATCCTGGCCAAGGCAGCGCGGGAGCGCGGCTTCAAGGTGATCCTGTTTTGCGACGAGTTCTGTGATTGGGGCTCAAGCCTGAGCGACGTGATGCTGCCCTACCCCAACGAAGGCCATATGTTCCTGCCATTCCCGACCGGCATCCATTTTGGTCTGAACCTGATGTTTCAGGATGTGGTGACAGAGCTTGGCAACAAGGCACGCGACAAGGTGGAACAGGTCGCCAAGTCTCAGGATTTGTTCGACAATTTCCTGCCCGAGTAAAAACTTATGGATTTCCGATCGCTTTAAAACTCAGTCGTCCACATACTGTCTGAACCCTCCCTCAAAAGTCGCCCGATAGGCGAATTTGGCCTTAAAATGAGCCGATCCGCGCACTATAGACGAAAGAGACAATTCTGCTTCTGAGCTTCGATGGAAACGCCGGGGCACCAGAAGCCACTTCAATTTCTTTGGGAGACCGAAACCAATGGCCAAACTTCTCTGTGATGTTCGCGGAAAGTACCGCCTAGAGTTCCTACGAGAGATTGAGGAGCAGTCAGGTGGCGAAATAGAAGTATCGCTTGTTGTCGGGGACCGTGGTGCTGATTTGTTCTCGCGCCCGATCAATACGATGAAACGGGACTGGCGGCATGAACGACTGCGCAAACATCACATGCAAGATACGGTGCATCAGAGCGCCAATTTGGATTTGCTGTCCTCCAATGAGTTCCACGACATGGCGACCATGGCGATCGACCATTTTCAGCGTGTCAGCAAGAACTACAACTACAACTCTCACAATCTAGATAGCGTTCAAGATTACCTCGACTACTATTACATTCTTACTGACGTCATTTCCCAGCGGATGATTGAAGAAGAGATCACCCACGTTGTGTTTTTTATGACGCCGCACCTGGGTTACGACACTGTGCTATACCAAGTCGCAAAGAGCTTGGGCATCAAGACGCTGGTGATGAACCAACAGTCCTTATTTAATAACCGTTTCTTCTCCTCTGGCTCCATCGACGACTATGGCAATTTTGATCCAACTGATAGCGACGCCCCAGCAATCCCATTGGAACAAGGAAAATTGCTGGATTTGTTTTATATGGATGGCACCTGGCAGAAACCTGGTGAAACTGGCAAAATAAACCTAAGAGCCTTTGCGAGTTTCTTGAAATATGTCCTAAGGCGTGAACCCAGCCTTATTTTGAAGCCCCTTCACCTCTATAAACTGCTAAAGCGCGTTTCGGACGTTTATGGGAGTTTACCCGATTGGCGGGATCCGTTTGCAAATTACTTCCACAAAAATGCGCTGGCGTACTATGAGCATCTAGCCGAGTTTGATCGCGGCACGGTCGATTACAACCAAAAATACGTATACGTGCCACTGCACAACCAGCCTGAAATGTCCGCTTCAACTTTGGGCGGGCGGTATCGCGATCAGCTGTTGATGATAGAAGCCATTGCCCGCTCCATCCCGGAAGATTGGCAAGTATATGTCAAAGAGAATCCACGTCAGGGTGTTTTTGCTCGAGGACCTTTTTTCTTTCACCGCCTATCTCGCATCCCCAATGTGAAAATGCTGCCCTCTTTTGCTGATTCAGCTGCATTGGTGGCCAACGCACAAGTGGTCGGTACCGTGGCCGGCACGGCTGGTTGGGAAGGGCTGCTCTCAGGTATTCCGGCCGTGGTGTTTGGCGGCGCGTGGTATAAATCCCTGCCTGGCGTGACGCTCTATGAAGAGGGTTTAGATTTTGAAAAAATCGCCGCTGCTGGAGTAGACCATGCAGCGCTTGAACGCGCATACGGCGCCTTGGTGGATCGGTCACATGAAGGTGCAATCGACGGTTTGTTCTTTGACAAGATCGAAGGCTTTAATTCTGCCGAAAATGCGGCGTTAGTGGCAAAGTCTGTGATCGGTCTTATTCAGGAGGACATACCAACAACCTACGGCGCCCTGTGACGCCGTTGGATAGCGGTTGGTCAGACCAGCTTTCCCTCCTGCAACTCCAGCATTTCCGGCGCCAGCGCGGCGCGGAACGCGGGGTTGTGGCTGACCAAGAGAATGGCTTGCGGCAGGCCTTGCAGGATTTCCAGCAGGCGCGCTTCGTTTTTGGTGTCGAGCGCGTTGGTTGGCTCATCCAGAAGGAGCGCTTCGGGCTCCATGGCGAGTACAGTGGCGAGGGTCACGAGACGCTTTTCGCCGCCTGAGAGCTTATGGGTGATGCGGTCGCGCAGGTGCATCAGGTTCAGGTCGGTGAGCACCTTGTCGACAATCGCCAAGGCCTCACCTTTGGTGCGGCCCAAATTGAGCGGGCCAAAAGCGATGTCCTCCGCCACGGTGGGGCAAAACAGCTGATCGTCCGGGTCCTGAAACACCAGGCCAATTCGGCGGCGGACCTCGTGGAAATCCGCCTCCACCCGGCGCTCTGTGCCAAAGATGGTAACGGTGCCAGCGGTAGGGAGCTGTAGACCCAGCGCAATGCGCAACAGGGTCGACTTGCCTGCGCCATTAGGACCTGCAATCGACAGACGCTGCCCCGCCGTGAGCTGTACCGACGCCCCATCCAGCACCGGAGGCTGCCCAGGGTAGGCAAAGTGGATGTTTTCCAGTGCGAGGATCGTCATAGAAAGTCCAGAAACAGCAAGCCGACACAGACCCCACCAAGAAGGGTTGCGAACAAGTGATCACGGCGGATCATGCGAAACTCTTGTAGCAAGATTAGCTGACCTGAAAAGCCCCGGCATTTCATCGCGCCCAGAATGCGCTCGGAACGTTCGATCGCGCGCACAAGCATCATGCCCACAAGATAACCGAAGCTGCGGTAGGTGTGCCAATTGGTGCCCGGCCGGAAGCCGCGGATTTTCATGGCCCCACGCAGGCGGAGGTATTCTTCGCGCAGCACTTCGATGTAGCGGATGGTGAACATCAACAGATGCACCAGCACTTCGGGGCAGCGCAGCTTGTGCAAGGCGTGACCCAATGTGACCGGCTCCATGGTGCCGACCAGCACCATGAGCGTGAGGATCACCGCATTGGCGGTCAGGCCGATCTCGATGGCCTTCCACAGCCCTTGCCAACTGGCGGGGAAGCCAAAGACGGAGAACATCGGGTCGCCCGGCATGGTGAAGGGCAAAAGCACCAGCATAAAGATGATGAAGCTGTCCATCATCGCCATACGTTTGAGCGTGCGACGGATGGGCAGGCGCGACATCATCAACAGCGAAATGGCGGTGGCGAGCGCGGCAATCAGCGCTGGGATCGTGGTCAGCGCGACGGTGGTGATGGCAAAGACACAGGCCAGAACGACACGCACACGCGGGTCGAGATCGCCGATCACCCCATAGGGCGCATCGCTGCCCGCCTCGGCCAGGGTTTTGGCCTTGGGTTCCAGCGCGTGCGCCATCAGGCGGCCATCTTCCGACGGGCGGCGAGGTAGAAGCCAAATCCAAACAGGCCCACGATATAACCGATCCCCCCCAGGATGCTCTGCATGTCGTTTTTCTCACGATAGGCGGCAATCTCGCGGCGGAGTGGGCGGATTTCATCGCGCACCGCCTTGGCGATAACCTGACGCTCCTCATCAGACAGAGAAGCAACGGTGACAACATTTGCACCTTCGACTGGTCCGTCAGAAGCGGCCACCGGCGTATCTACGATCTCTGCGGCCACGCCCATGATGTCGGCCACCTCTTCGGCAAGCATGACAACTTTGGCCACATGCCCCGCGCCCATGTCGGCGGTGAAGGTATGCGCCACGGGGCTAGTGGGGGTGTAAAGAAAAAACCCGTCTTCATCGGTCACGGTGCGGCCCAGCTCGGAGCCATCGGGGCCAAACACAATGACCTCCTGCCCGACAGCCATGTCTCCATTGGAGAAGCCAAGCTCTCCCTCGATGGCGTCACCTGCCGGGAACACGCCGGCAATGACCTTATGCGCCAGCACGGGAAGCGGCGCGCAGATCAGGCTGACAATCAGGATCAGCTGTTTCACGCGGAGGATCCTTTCAAAAACAACTCCGGTTTGACCTTACGCGCCAAAAGCACAGCAAAGCCAGTGAGCACAGCTTCAATCACCATGACCGGAATATGGGCAAAGAACACCAGCTTGGCAGCAGGCAAAAACTCATCGCCAGTCAACGCAAGGGACACGGCCACAAAGAGGGTTGTGGCGGCAATGGCAAAGGCCCCGCCAAGGCCGCCCCAGATCGCCCCCTGCACAGGAGAACCGCGGCCAATCAAACGACCAAAGATCATCCAGGCCAGAACTGCGGGCATGGCAATGTTGAAGGTGTTCACGCCCAGCACGGTCAGTCCACCGAAGCCGAAGAACACCGCTTGCAGAAGCAATCCGACAAACAGCGCCGGAAAGGCGGCCCAGCCGAGCAGAAGCCCGGCCAGACCGTTCAGAATCAAATGCACAGAAGACGGGCCAATCGGCACATGGATCAGCGAGGCGACAAAGAAGCTGGCCGACAACACCCCAGCGGTTGGGATGCGGTCGATGTCCAGCGACTTGAGGCCCATGGCGATCCCGCCTGCGGCGGCAACTGCGCCACCGATCACAACAGGGTTGGACAAGGCTCCGTCAACGATGTGCATATGGGGTTACTCCAGATCCCAGGCGCGGATCCAGATAACCGCGTCTTGGCTAAGCTCTTTGCCTTCATGCTCTGTGGCTGGGCCAGACCCCAGTGCGGCAAAGCCCCAGTAGCCAGCCTTTGGCACACCAAAGGTGAAGTAGCCATTGTCGTCAGAAATCGCGACAATCGCACCACCAGGCAGTGGAGACACGGTGGTGGCCTTCGCGCCGGTGCCCGACAGGTCAGGCTCTGCCGCCATGTATTCGATCTCGATCTCCGCACCGGCAACCGGCTTGCCTTCGCTCAGCACGCGGCCGGTGAAAGTGCCGCCTGCGATCACGTTGTAGGGTTTGTTCAGCGGCAGGATCTCGGTGGCCAGACCCTGTGGCCGATCCCAATCGGTGGGCAGCTCGTTGCGGTTCAGATAGGCCTTGGTGATCTGCTGGATGTAGATGTCCTCGGACTCTTCGTAATACGGCGCTGGCACGGTCACGAGCACGTAATCACCGGAGCGTTTCACGGGCACCGAGCCCATGAAGGCTTTGGCGCTGTTGTCAGGACCATCAAAGGTGGTCTCTTCCAACGTGTCCAACAGGTCGGTCTTTTCGCCATTGTGGATCACATAGAATTCTTCCGGCTTTTCAAGAGTCATCACGTGACCGGCGTCATGTGGGTGCCAGAAGATCAGCTTCACCGGCACATCGCCGGGACGCTCGATCATTGTGTCTTCGGTGTACTCAAGCAGGAAATGCGCTTGTGCCATAACTGGCAGGGCCAGTGCAGCGGTGGCCGCCAAAAGCAGTTTTTTCACAAAATTAGTCCTTATCACGTCGCGCCTTCCCCGGCGCATTGGTCCTTGTGACTTGGAATGGCTTGGAACCGGATATCGCGCGCGACACACAGATCCAGCGCACACCCCGTCGCCGTTGATGAGCCCCCTTCCCAAGGGCACGTGTTCGGCAGGTCTCCTGACTTGCGGGTCAAAACACGAAGCTGGCCTTCCCGGGGTGATCCCAGTGGCATGATCAGCTGTGCTCACCGCCTACAGTTGCGGGGGCAGTTGCAGAATTGGCAGAATTGGCCGCACTGCATTCCCTATTGCTTCCAGAGGATTCCCCCGGAACCGAACATGACGCGTGTGTGCCAGACCACGGGCGGACCGGTCAACAAGGGACTGCGTCTCAGCGTGTACTATTTGCGACAATGCGTGGCGTGGGCTAAGGGAATTTTGGATGTCTGACTTTCCGCGGAGCACGAAACGCCGAAAACTATGGTGCGGGACTTTTGCTTCGCAAGGTGTCTCGTTTTGGCGGTGCATACTGCCACTCAATCGGCAACCCCGCAGTCCCGCTTCAGGATCTCTACGGCCGTTTCCCGAGTTGTTTCAAGCTTGTCGCTGGCCTTTAGAAGGTCGTCATATAGTAACTTCATTATGATGAGGTCCCTTTCAGTTGGTAGAACAAAGTACGGCTCCCCGGATTGCGCCCGCAAATACCGCGGGTCTGAGTAGAGCGTGCCCAAGCCAATCGGGCCGGCTTTGACCCAAGAGTATAGAAAACTTCCTACGTCACACATTGGGAGCAATCTTTTAGATTTTGGTGGGCTTTGCCCCATGCCTCAGAGTAGTCAAGACCCGCATTTTCCCAATCCTCCTTCAAAGCCAGACACTTAATTTCGTCCTTCCGAATGAATTTTTTATAGTCGGCTTTCGCTGTCTGGGTTTTGGGTTTCAGGATTCTTCGAGCCTTGTTGGCAACGACGACTTCGACCCGCATGAAGCCGATATCTTGCATACGAACAGTGTTTTCACTGAGGCGACTTCAAGTCCGGTTATGCCGGATGACCAGATTTGACGAGTACCGAGACCTCGCATCACAGCGCCTAGAATTGCGGGATCGATCCCCGGCACGAATTCACCGACCGTAAGATAGACAAACAAAATACGTTTTCTAATGGGGCTGTAACAGTTTAGCCGCCTACACAAGCCTTTGCATTGTGTGTCCTAAAGAGGAAATTCTCGACAATCCACGTGTCATTAATCGTGTTGAACCTCTCGATAAATGCACATTCTTGTTTATGCGGCGTCTGTGCGGCAACGCTTTCATGTAGCAAAGTGAGGGCAAGAACCGAGATGTGGAGTTTCGCTGAAGGTTTGCAGCTTTCCTTTAGACACTGAGGCCCAAGAGCCTTTTTAGGCAATATGTTGTACGACCCACAAGCTTCAATCCCCGCTGTGTCCGTCATGTTATGAGTCTGAAGCTGTGAGGCGTTAAAGCCATTGGTCATTTGGACCAA